>CBDCEW010000089.1:0-78620 GCA_965215885.1 Candidatus Moanibacter sp. | reverse complement strand
TCCGAAGCGAGATTCTCCTCTATAGTGGTAGGGGGGTCTAAGACACACTCCAAATCCAAATAATCCGCAACTACCCGGAACAGTTCATCCCGCCCAACCATCCCGGATTCGACGATAAGATCAGCTAAAGAGGCGCCGCTATCCTGACTCCCTTTCTCTAATTCACCGAGCCGCCCCGAATCGATCGTATCATCTCCCGAGAATATATCGAATAATACCGCGTTTTTCCCTCGAACATGCTCGGATCGAATCAGGAATCTGTAGGGCTTAGCTTTCCAAATATCATTGAGTTACGGATTCTTAGGTGAAGGATCGAGATTCCGACAGGCATGGATCCGACAGATTCCCGAGGAACGATTCGGCTCCATCGCGACTTCCGGATTTTCATGACCCTCACCCACAAAGGAAAAGCGGGCTCTTAATTTTTCGGCCTAAGCCTCTTGCAGCTGCACTCCGGCAGCCACCATACTGTCGCGCATGCTCTCAGGCATTTGCGCTTTTTCCATTGCCTCGTTCGGTTCGATCATTCCCCGATTGACCAGACTCATCAAGTGGGCATCGAGCGAAATCATTCCGATCTGTGCACCCGTCTGGATATCCGATGGTATCCGATATGTCTTATTTTCACGGATGAGAGCTCCAATCGAAGTGGTGGCAATCATGATCTCGTAACTGGCCACACGACCACCTCCGATTTTCTTGCAGAGCACCTGGGAGATCACCGAAATTATTGAAGAAGCCAACTGCGTCCGAATCTGGTCTTTGGTGTGGGCTGGAAACGCATCGACGATACGATCGACCGTTCGTGCCGCACCGGTCGTATGCAGGGTACCAAACACGAGGTGACCGGTTTCCGCCGCACTGACCGCCGCCTCGATTGTCTCCAGATCCCGCATTTCCCCGACGAGAATCACATCCGGATCCTGTCGCAGGGCGGCGCGTATAGCGTCCGAAAAAGTGCGCACGTCAATCCCCACCTCGCGCTGCGTGACAATGCACCGCTTATGCTCATGGTAATACTCGATCGGATCCTCAATCGTTATCATATGTCCATCGCGATTTTCGTTGATCCAGTTGACCATGGAGGCGAGGGTGGTTGACTTTCCTGAACCGGTCGGACCGGTCACGAGGAAAAGACCCCGAGGGCGGCAGAGAAGTTCTTTTACTTTGTCGGGCAGTCCGATCTCCCGAAGCCCAAACATCTTGTTAGGTATCTGCCGCAACACCATCCCGTAGTTGCCCTTCGACTTCATCACGCTCACCCGAAAACGTGCCCTGCCCATATAGGCAAACCCGAAATCAGCCCCACCATCGGTTTTGGCTTTTTCCTGGTGCGCCTCGGAAGCGATTGACTGCATGAGCGCCTCCGTGGCTTCCGGTTTGAGGTTTGGCCCTTCCACCGGTGTCATGGTACCTGACATACGGAGCGTGGGCGGCTGACCGACCTGAATGTGCAAATCGGACGCACCCTGATCGACCATCAACTCCAAAAGATCATTCATCTCATAACTCATCGTGAAACCTCCTTTTTTGCTTTGAGCATACAACTAAACCGACAAAGGACCAACGAGTCAAACCAAGAGGTGTAGAATTATCGAGACTACCGATCCACCGTTACAGCCAACACTTCGTCAATCGTGGTCAAACCGCTCAATGCCTTTCTCACCCCATCTTCCCGCATCGTGCGCATTCCCAACTGTCGCGCCTTGAGTCGAAGATCGACAAGTGGGACGTTTTCATAAATCATCTGCTCGAGTTCCTCGGTAACGCGAAAAATCTCAAAAATCCCACTGCGCCCATAAAAACCCCGGCCCCTGCAGTGGGCACAGCCGGCGCCCCGGTAAAAAGACATTGACTCCACTTCTCCCGCGTTATTTCCAATCGCCTCTAACTCCCTTTCCGCCGGGGAGTAGACGCTCCTGCAGTGCTTGCAGACAGTGCGAACGAGGCGTTGGGCGATGGCCGCTCGCATCGAAGCCGATACCAAGAACGGCATGATGCCTATATCCGTCAGCCGTGAAACCGCACTGGGCGCGTCGTTTGTATGCAGAGTACTAAACACAAGGTGCCCCGTGAGCGACGCATTTATCGCAATTTCGGCCGTCTCGAGATCGCGAATTTCTCCTACCATAATAACGTTTGGAGCCTGCCGCAACATAGCGCGTAGAGCAGAGGAGAATCCCATACCGACTTCACGTTTCACCTGGACTTGATTGATTCCGGTAATTTGGTATTCAACCGGATCTTCCACCGTGATTATTTTTCGATCCGGTTTATTGAGAAAATTGAGACAGCCGTAAAGCGTAGTAGTCTTTCCCGAACCGGTGGGGCCGGTTATGAGAAGAATTCCGTCGGAGAGCGAAACCAGGGATTTAAACACCTCCTGGTCATCTTCGAGAAAGCCGAGTTGAGAAAGGCCAAGCCTCAGCCCCTCCTTGTCCAGAATACGCATCACGATGCTCTCACCGTAAACCGTAGGCACGCTGGATACTCTAAGATCTACCTCTTTCTCTCCCACCTCTACGCTTATCCTCCCATCCTGGGGAATTCTCTTTTCCGCGATACTCATGTTAGCCATCAGCTTAAGACGAGAAACGATTGCCGCCCGCAACCTTTGCGGAGGGTTTTCTACTTCCATCAGGACACCGTCTACGCGGTAACGCACGCGGAAACGCTTCTCCATCGGTTCGAGATGGATATCGGAAGCCCTCTGATTAATTGCTTCACCGATCAGCTTGTGAACATAACGGATTATCGGAGCCTCTTCCCCATCGGTTCGCTCTTCCTTGAGGGTGAAAACTTCAGCCCCTTCGACGTCTTCACGATCTATCGAATCCTCGGAGACAAGCTCCGACACCTCAACTGCTTCAGCTTTCCCATAGGTGCGCCTGATGGCCTTTTCGATCGCCTCGCGCGGAGCAAGCCTTGTATTTATTGAGAGGCCGAGGATATGGTTCAGACTGTCAACTCCATCCAGGTCCAGGGGATCGCTGATTGCGATCTCAATTGTGCTGCCTCTAATTTCGAGCGGTAACACCCCATACTTTAGCGCCTCTTCTCGGGTAATTTTCTCAAGCGCCCGCGGAGAAACTGAATACTCGTCGAGGTCGACGACCTCCATTCCGAACTCCCCGGCGAGAGCTTCCGTTATGGCCGCATCCGAAGTATATCCCTCATGAACCAAACGACGGATCAAAGCAGCTTCGGAAACGCTACCATCTTTCTCGGCAGCCGTCTTCTCCCGAATCGAATCGAGAATTTCTTTCCTTACAAGGTCTCTTCTCTGGATAAGCCGCAGTATATAACCGCTCGAAGTAATCACGAAAACTCCGATCAATGCTCACCTGTTCAAACCCATCAAAAACTCGGCGTTGGTGCTGGTTTTTTTTACCCGCTCGATGAGCATCTCCATGGCTTCGTTCGAAGGCACACCCTTCATGGCGCGGCGCAATGAATAAATCTTGTTCATCTCATCCGGATGATAGAGTAGCTCTTCTTTGCGCGTCCCGCTCTTCTCAAGATTGATCGCCGGAAATATCCGCTTGTCCACCAATGCCCGATCGAGATTCAACTCCATATTTCCCGTGCCCTTAAATTCCTCGAATATCACTTCGTCCATTCTGCTACCCGTTTCAATCAAGGCGGTTCCAATTATCGTCAGGCTTCCTCCACCCTCGATGTTCCGAGCGGAACCAAAAAAGCGCTTCGGTCTCTGCAGGGCACTGGCTTCAACACCGCCCGAGAGGATTTTCCCGCTACTCGGCATAAGCGTGTTATAGGCTCGTGCCAATCGCGTTATCGAGTCCAGTAGAATCACGACATGACGACCAGCCTCGACCATACGGCGCGCCTTCTCGATGACCATCTCGGCGGCGTGCACGTGACTTTCAGCCGACTGATCAAAAGTGGAGCTTATTACCTCCCCTTTCACCTGCCGCTCAAAATCCGTGACCTCCTCGGGTCGCTCATCGACCAGAAGCACAATAAGGTGGGCATCAGTATAATTCTGTGCAACCGAATTTGCGATGCATTGTAACAAGACCGTCTTGCCCGTTCGCGGAGGCGAAACGATGAGGCCCCGCTGACCGAACCCGATCGGTGTCAAGAGATCGATAACGCGCATAGAGAGATTATCCCAGGGCACGTCTGGGTCCGTCTCTAACAGGATTCGCTGCAATGGGTAGTAGGGAACAAGATCTTCAAAAGGCTCAACCTTAAGATTCTCCTCCACCTTTGCATCCATCACAGAATTGAGGCGGATTATAAAGGGGCATGTCTCTCCTTCCCGATGAGGGAGAAGCTGGGCCTCCACCGTATGCCCTCTCTTCAGCCCATGCTTCTTTATGAACGATTTCGCGACAAATGCGTTTTGCGGGCGAACCCGATAGTTGTCATTTTCGTACACCAGCATTCCATAGCCGTCATCGCTCATCTCCATAATGCCGCTCACGGAGATGGGTATTCTGCGCTCAAATCCAATTTCTACCACCCTGTCGATGAGATGAATGCGATTCGCGGCAGCATTCACCTCCACTCCAAACGATCTCGCCTCGTCCACTAACTGCAATAGCGGCATTCCATATAAACGATTGAGCTGCAAGGGTTCGCCTCCGCTTGATCTCTCCTGGGCCAGCGCCTCCATCTCATCCGGATTCTCAAATAGCTCGTAACTCATTAAGCTGCCGATATTCAGGGAGGGGCCATCATCGCTCACCTGCAGCATTGCGCGGTTGCGGGACTTCGCCTTCTTTTTTCCTCTCTTCGGAGCCGAACCTTGGGACGGCCTCTTTTTCTGCCTTTTCTGATACCCCTGCCCTGAGGATCGCCCCCCCCGTGACGATCTCGGCTCGTAGCCCCCTCCTGATTTCGAGCCACCCACATTATTCCGGGCAGAACGCCTTCGGGGCTCTCCAATATTGGGGGGGGCAGCCTCATTAGCAGTGCCCGGCCCCGAACGCTTCGTTTCCTCTGCGACTTCTACGACTGATTCCTCCATTACTTTGGTTCTCTCTGATTCAGACATGAGAATTTCTGAAGACCGCATTACCAGAATGGCCCTCAGGAAAAAATATTACCCCAAGGCCCACCCTTTCAAGTAGATCCTAGATCCGATATAAGGGTTACAATCTGCTTACTGAGAAATTCAACTGACCCATTATTGGAAATAACGAAATCAGCGCGCTGAATCTTTTCAGTTAAAGGCAGTTGATGCGAAATTCTTGCGTTAACTTGATCTGCCGTAAGCCCTCTTCGCTTCAACCGTGCGAGTTGATTCGATTGGCTGGAAGAGATACAAACGGTAAAATCGAACAGTTTTTCAAGTTTTTTTTCGAAAAGTAGCGGAATTTCAACGACCCAAAAGGCCTGCGGTGCCTCTTCAATCCTAGATCTCCAGTGTTTGCCTACGAGGGGATGAAGGAGGTGCTCCAGCCAGAGCCGCTCAGCGGAGTCTTCAAATACAATAGCTGCGATGCTCTTCCTGTCAACCTTTCCTTTATCATTGAACACGTCATCACCAAAATGGATTTTGACCTCCTCGCCCACTTCCACACAATTCTCAAGCAAGTCCCTAACGATGCTATCACAATCGATTATCCGGGCTCCATTTTCGTCGAAGATTCCCAGCGCAGTCGATTTTCCGCAGCCGAATCCCCCCGTTAGTCCAATAACCATTTTGAGAAGTCGTTACTACTCTAAGAAGCCGAAGTAACTTAAGTTGCTCAACCTCAATGAGAAGCAACGGGATACTTTAAGAGCCATCGCACAAATGTCGACCAGATTTTCATTGCAATATGCTAATTTCAGTTTACAATTCGGTTCCCTCTACATTTAATGCCTGTATGTCTGTAGGAGAAATGGGGACGAGTAGTAAGCCGAATTATACCCTCGATGACTTTGACACCAGCGATTACCACTTGGTGTCGGACGCTACCTTGGAACTCTTGAGAGAGATTTTTCCGGAGGTAGACGGTTCCTATATTCCAAGGTATTATAAAGACGTTGCCGGTATGTTTGCCGGTACCTATAAAAACTACCAGGCCATGGATACTGTCTACCATGACCTCGAACACACTTTGCAGGCGACTCTCTGTTGGGTGCGCATGATGGTAAACCGCCATCGATTGAGAATCGAGCCGATGATGACGCCGGATGACTTCGAAGAAGGTTTTGTGGGAATTCTGATGCACGATGTAGGCTATCTCAAGGAAAAGGGCGATCATGACGGAACCGGAGCGAAGTTTACTTTTGTCCATGAGCGCAGAAGCTGCGAATTTGCCGATATCTACCTTGAGGAGCAAGGGTGGCCCAAAAAGAAGATTTTCGCGGTCCAGCATCTCATCAGCTGCACCGGCCCACGCAGTTTGATCGATTCTATTCCCTTTATCAATGACCTCGAACGCATTATGGGTGAGGCAGTCTGCACGGCCGATTATCTTGGGCAAATGAGTGATCCCAAGTATATTTCAAAGCTCCCCGTGCTCTTCGAAGAATTCGAAGAATCGGACGACTTTCGCGGCATCCCGAAAGAAGATCGAATTTTCAAGAGCTGTGAAGCACTCCTTCGGGGAACTCCATTTTTCTGGGAGAAGATTGTTATTCCAAAACTCGAAAAAGATTGCAGTGCTCTCCATGAGTACCTGGCCGAGCCCTATCCGGACGGCATCAATCCCTATCTCCAGAAAATAGATCAAAACATTAAGAGTGTCCGGCAGATGTACGAAGAAGAGGGCGATTCTTGATCGGCAAGCCCTTTTGGGATAGACAGCCCTGACCACCAAGCATTAGAACCGCTACATGCTCGCGGAAGTGTCATCTGGAGCGCTCCAGGGCATCAGGGCCGCTCCAGTTCAAGTAGAGGTAAATACCTACGAATCTGGAGATCCCCGAATTATCCTCGTCGGACTGCCGGATACCGCCGTAAGGGAATCGAACGATCGGGTCGTTTCGGCTCTCGGAAACAGCGGCTTGCGGGTGCCCCACACCCGAACAACAATTAATCTGGCGCCCGGAGACTTGCGCAAGGAGGGTCCCATATATGATCTACCTATCGCCCTGGGATTTCTCTCCGCTTCGAAGCAGTTGAGTTCGCCCCGCCTTCGTGACTACCTGATTTGCGGGGAGCTGAGCCTTTCCGGTGAAACGCGACCGATTAAGGGTGCTCTCTCCATGGCTATGCTTGCACGCGACGAAGGCAAAGCAGGAATTCTTCTTCCTCCCATCTCTGCCGATGAAGCGTCCCTGGTGGAAGGCCTGCCTGTATTTGAGGTGCGCACTTTGGAAGAGGCCGTCCGCTTTCTTGAGGGCGATCTCGATATTACTCCCGTAAAATCACCTCCTCTCCATTCCTCCGAATCCTACCAATCGGCCTATGAGAGTGATTTCTCCGAGATTAAGGGTCAGCAGGCAGTTCGGCGAGCCGTTGAGGTAGCCGTAACGGGCGGACACAATTTGCTCATGCTCGGTCCGCCTGGTACCGGGAAGTCGATGATCGCAAAGAGAATACCGACCATTATCCCGGATCCAAGCCTGGATGATTTCATCGACATACTGATGATTCATTCCGCCGCCGGAATGACTCTCACCCACAAGTTGAATTTTCTACAAAGGCCTTTCCGTTCACCCCACCATACCATTAGTGATGTCGGGCTGCTCGGTGGCGGTACTATACCCGGACCCGGCGAGATTTCGCTCGCCCACAATGGCGTGCTCTTTCTGGATGAACTACCCGAGTTTAAGAGATCCGCCCTCGAAGTCATGCGCCAGCCCATGGAAGACGGGGATGTCACTATCTCGAGAAGCGCTGGCAAAGTAACTCTCCCATGCTCTTTCATGCTTGTCGCCGCAATGAATCCATGCCCTTGCGGATATCTCGGCGATAAGGGCCGTGAATGCCGCTGCACCTCTACTCAGGTTCAACGTTACAGAAAACGGATAAGTGGCCCGCTTCTCGATCGAATCGACATTCACATTGAAGCTTCCGCTCTCAGTATTGAGGAACTGCGCGACCACAGTCTTTCCGAACCGTCATCCGCTATTCGCGCCCGCATCGGCGACGCGGAGCAGGTGCAGAAGGCGCGCTTTCGCTTCCGAAAAACCGGCTGTAATGCGAGGATGAACCAAAAGCAGATTCGCAAATATTGCGCCCTCCGAAATTCTCTCGGCGATCTCCTCCAGCAGGCTATGGAACAGCTCCATCTATCCGCGCGCGCTTACGACCGGATTCTTAAAGTTTCTCGCACAATTGCTGACCTTTCCGGCGCGGAAGAAATCGAGGAACCCCACCTCCTCGAGGCGATCCAATATCGAAGCATGGATCGCAATGTTTTTTACTAGGAACCTGTCGGTGGTCGAATCCCCCGCAATCCACGATTGTTCCCAGATGGCGGATTATTCCCGCGAATTTCGAACGCTAAGTCCGACAGATTCCTAGCCCGGACATTTCACACACTTCGTAGCGAGATCCCGGCGCGCCGGGAATCGCTGCCTGACAATGCCTTTCCGCAGTCCCGGCAAGCCGGGATCGCAGTAGAAGGTTTGTGATATGTTTGGGCTAGCACTTCGCCCCCTCCCTCACGGTATTTTGATTCTCGGAGCATTAGGTGATGATATTGATGGCCTTATGTAAGTTAAAGACGAAATCATCACAGAGTGCGGGAGTGGATTCAGCGCCCATGGAAGACTTGAGGCTGAGAACCAGTTGCCTGCATGCAGCAAGAATTCTGGCTGCGTTATGATTACGGATCATACATCGATCTTCATCGAAGAAGCGATCCCTGGGGTAATGATTTTTATTTTCGATCGAGCCAATGGTTGCGAATTTTCGAGAGGAACTGTTGAGGGCTCAAATCGGCGGGATCGAGACTGCTTACGTAGTAAGAGCGTTCAGAGGAAGGTTCAGCTTTGTTTGGATAATGGAAGGTGCGTTGCACACAGGCGAACTGGCGGGCATGGGGCAGGCCGGCAGAGGGAGCGCTTAGAGAATGGGTTGCTATTTGACGTATTTCGAGTCGCCCATGGTCATTGTCCACGGTTTGGTGGAGAAAAAGGGGGTGGAGCTGAAGAGATTCTGAGCGTATTGATGCATGTTGGGCTGATTGTCTTTAATTTGAATAACATAGTCAGCACTGAGTTCTTCGACGACGATGTGGGCAGTTTCTTTTTGATTATGCATGGCGTCGAAGGTGAAGGTGGAGCCGTCCAAAATGGGCATCTTTCGCAAGAGAGTCTGGGCGGCGGTGATCTCGTTGGATTTATCGGCGGTAGCGACTTGGGCTAAGGTTTGAGCGCTTTGGTGATCGACTGCGGCCACCAGGTGCAGAGCCTTTGATTCTTCGGTGTTTGTGCCTTTGAGGGTCTTGCCGTCGACGGCAATATCGCGGGGCAAACAGCCGTCTTGTAAGCAGATGAATTCGGTGAGGGTTTTATCGAAGAGCTCGGCCTTTACGTTTTGCAAGACCCGATAGAAGACATCATAGCAAGGGGCCTTATAGCGGCCTGTTTTGGGGTTTTCCAGGAGCGTAAGGCGCGCAATTGGGCTTGATTGAGATGATGGGCCAGGCGCACGATGCCCTTGAGGGTCTGTTTGCCGCACATCGTGCCGAGCACAATCATGCTCAGGACCGTGGCGAGCCGATATCTAAGGCCCGCTTTACGACGGAAGTCTTCTATCTGATTGAAGCGTTCCCACAGGCTGCTCATCTGTTCCACTTTGAGGCAGACCGCATGGGAGTTATCGGTTTCATTGAGCGCCTGGCTCTGTGCCGCGGGCAATGGCCCTGAAGCGCGCAAAAGCTCAAGGGCATTAGCCTTGAGGGGTTTGACCCAGATCTGCTTGGGACGCTCATGGCGTTGATAGAAATCTTCGCGTTGGCGGCCATATCCCGCGCTCAAGCCCAAGGGCGTCCACCCGCTCGCTTCGTAGCAAGTGCCCCGGTGAATCTGTGGGTCCACGAACGTTTCCGCTACTAAGGGACGATAGCCAAAAGCCTCCTGCCAGTGATCGGCTAAGACTCTCAGGCACATACCCAACGTCTTGGAGGCCAAATTTGCAAGATCCACCCCGGGCAAAATCAGAAAACGCCGGTTCTGTACTACCAGTTTCAATCGTGCATGCCGTTGCGCCCCGTCCCACCCGATCCATTCGTCTCGATCCTTCAGCCGGTAGGATGCGGCCCCCCACAAGAGCAGGCCCATCCATTGCCCGTCGATCTGCGCCACATAGCGCAGGGTCTCTCCTGCGCTGCCCGCACTGTGTAAATAATGATGTTGTTTCAATAGATCATTGAATCGCTCCTGCTCTTCGGGCAGGACCAGACGCAGAGTTAAACGATCTATCGAAGGATTCAGTTGGTAAGATTTTTTGTCTTTCATCCCATCTTAACATGACTGATTCCCTCGGGTTTGTTTAGCTCTTTTTTTATCTTCTTGCTTATCAGCTAGTTGCTTCCTGGAATCCTTTTACCCTGCCCCCTCCCTGCACCATTAATGAATTTGCAATACTGTGGAGTGTATGATTTAGTAAATTGGCATCCTGTCGGACTTAATGCCTCTTCCGAAGGATTTACTCGGTTGCATTCCGATCCCGGCAGGCCGGGACTAGAATCAAGAAAATGAACCTGAGGATTGCGAGATCAGTGAATTACACTGTTTTGTCAGTGTTGCTGGGCGTGGCGCTACTTCTGCCAAGTTGTGTAACGCCTAAAACCCTGCGCCACGGAATCGACGAAGAGCGTCTCAAGGAAGAGGAGCGTAAACAGCGCACTGTCGCCATGCAGAGCCTCCTCTTCGACGAGATTCGAGTAAACCGTGTTTCCTATCCATTGCTCGAAGCCGCGCTTCCCTACACAGGGAAACCGGCCCGTCCGTTTCTGGGCATCTATTTCGCCAACAAATACACTTTCTCGAAAATCTATCGGGATACGGCCGAAGAGCTTTACGGGGTTGATCAGGAACTCACTGTTCTCGATATCATTCCCGAATCCCCGGCCGATAAGTGTGGTCTCTTGCCCGGGGACGCACTCATCCGCATAAATGGAGAGAAACTCCCGGTGGGACCTGACGCGCCGGCCGAAATCGATGATTTCTTTGACCGCCACCTCATCCCGGAGCAAGTTATTCTGTTGACTGTTTCTCGTGACGACAGGCTCGTCGACCTGGAAGTGGTTCCAGCGGGTATCGCTGATTACCACTTAATTCTGAGCGGCAAGCAAACCGTCAACGCTAGAGCCACAGGGAATAAGATCATCATCAATCGAGGCTTGCTTCGATTTGCTGAAACCGACAATGAACTTGCTATCGTTATCAGCCACGAGATCGCCCACAACGTCATGAAACACATAAGGGCCGTACTAGCGAACTACACATTGGGCACTCTCGTCGACGTTGCCGCTAACAGTCTCGGGATTATTACAGGCAATTCAGTCGGTGCCGCCGCTGCCTACTCCCAAGTACAGGCATTCGAAACTGAAGCCGACTACGTCGGTCTCTACATCATGGCGCTCGCCGAAATGCCTATCGAAGACGCTCCCGAATTCTGGAGGCGCATGGCGACGGTTTATCCAGGAATCATACGAAAGCGGATCCTTTCCACGCATCCGCCGAGTCCTGAGCGATCCGTTTCTCTTGAAGATACAATCAAAGAGATCCATGAAAAGAAGCAGTCGGGAACTCCTCTCATTCCTGAACTTCGGCTTAAATCGAAGCAGCGCTAGCCCGGAAATTTCACATACTTCGTAGCGAGACTGTCCCGGCTTGCCGGGGCTGCGTATCAGTGACTTCCCGCAGTCCCGGCAAGCCGGTAACAGCGTGTCGGAACCCTCTGAGGTCGTCCCGGCACGCCGGGATCGCAGCGGATGGTTTGTGAAAGGTTCGGGCTAGTTCCGTCAAATCACTTTGACATCAACGGGTCTCCGATATTCATCAGGGGAAGAGGCATAGGGCTGTTGCCGTCCAGAAAATACAACTTTGAAGCCGGATCCCTGCTGATCGATTTGAGCGCTTCCAGGGCCTGTAATTGAAGATACGCCGGATTCGAAGCGATGGCCTCGTTTATTTTGTTGATTTCATAGGCTTGAGCGTCGGCCAATACTCGGCGCTTCTGTGCTTCCTGCTCAGCTGCTGCTCTCTCCGCCTCGGCAGCTACTACCTTCTGCTGCTGCTCGGTTGCAAATCGCTCCAGTTCAGCCTTCTGCTTTTCAACTTCCTGCTCACGCTCCTTCTTCGCCTCAATGCCTTTGCTAATGGCCGGCGGCAGGTTGATGTCCCGAATCAAAACGGCCTGCGCATCGATACCCTTGGGCAGCAGATATTCCGATAGCCCCGCCTCCAGCGAGGTCTGCAATTCCTGCTGGGTGTCCTCGAGGAAGAAGTCCTCCGCACGCTTTATCGATTTTCCCTGCTCACGCAATAGAGAGCGCAATTTCGGTATCAAGTGAACGTTTACAGCGTCTGTGAATCTCCCCGTCTCCTTAAACACTTTCGGTGCCATTTCACCAATAAGCCGAAACTGCACGCTGACATCGATCTTCGTCTGCAGTTGATCCTGCGAAGGTACACTGGCAGTGTCCTTCAATGTCTTTTGCCTCGTATCGAAAAACTCCCATCGGTATAGGGGATTCGCGGGAAAATGTAGTCCTTCCACAAACGCCGTACTCTCTACTTTGCCGAAAAGACTCGCCACCCCGACGTGGCCGACCGGTACCGTGACGACCGCCTTTGCGCCGAACCACAGCAATACCGCCACTACTACCACAATAGCAATTAAAGGCCAGGAAGTTTTCTGCATCGTTTGTTTCCTTTCAATTTTCGGTGTGCCATCGACAGCATACCCTTTCCTCGCATTTCAAACGCTTCTGCAAGCGCTCAAATTCAAAATCACTGCCGTGTCAGCGCGCCTCGTTAAGATTTGATACCGTTCTTTTGGCAAGAGAGTAGATAACTTGATCCTCATTGCAAGAAATTTAGTTCCTTTAGCGATCATAAAGGCAACATATCTGCACTCCGGGTCCGTGAACCCCTTCAATCAGGATCCCTTCCACGTCGGCCGTCTTGGAAGGCCCTGTTACGAATATGATGGAGGGGTCATCGTCCATCACCGCCCTTAAGGCCGTCGGAATGTCCGCCCACAGGAACTCAGTTCGAAGCAATGCGACATGAGTCCAAGGCGTAAGCGCACCTAGCCTGGACGCAGTATCGCGGTCGTTTAGAACGATCGTTCCGGACTCTGCGATGGCTCCCGTTGCTTTCGAGATTCCGAACGAGTACTCTTCGAATCGCGCTCTGTCATACTCCGTGTGCAGGGTTATGCCGTCAAAGTCATGGTCCCTACTCAGCTCTTCCGCTATTTCCGGATCGCAATAGCCGGTTAGCTGATCGCTCTCTCGCAGGAAGTCGGCGACTGCTCTGAGACCCTTCATCGGCCTCCCATTAACCTGCTCCAGCTTGACGCTGAATATCTCCCAAAGAGTCGGAAGGGTCGGTTGATTTCGGGTTACCGTAATCGCGTCGTCCCAGTCCGGATACGGGGTTTTATTCTCCAGGCCTTCCAACGCACGCCTGATATCTGAGTATATCCTCTCGCGATCCCTCATCTACCTTAATGTTAAGCCTCTGACTGCTCCGCCCTCGTCAAAGACCAGGCACCATACTTGCCATTGACTCATCTCTCGTGCCTTCGCTCCTTTATCCACTTCCGAAGTTTGCCGCCCCTCCACCTGGGCAACTCTCGAGCATCCAGCCAGATTCGCAAAGCCGGGACCGGAATCATCGAAAGGGGAAGATGATTCAATGAATTACTCATTGCCAGGGCCGCCTTCCAAAGGACCGGTTGAGTCGCCATCAGCGCCCACGGTCCCATCGCTGGTGTGCCCACCATAGCTCGCTTGGCCGCTTCCCGCTTCCCCCGGTGCCTCAATCGGAGCAGCAAGTCTGGAATAGGAATGTCCACCGGACAGACTTCATTGCAGGCGCCACATAGACTTGAAGCCTTTGGAAGATCAGCCATCTCGGCAAAACGATCACCTGCCAACAACGGACTGAGAACGGCGCCCACCGGTCCCGCATAGGTGCCGCGATAAGCATGCCCACCGACTTTCCGATAGACAGGGCAGACATTCTGACAGGCCCCACAGCGAATACAGCGAAGGATTTCACGGCAATTTGAAGCGAGCGCTTCAGTGCGGCCATTGTCGACGAATATGACATGCATCTGCTCCGGCCCATGCGGCTTTCCCGGTGATCGTGGCCCCCCAATGAATTGATTATACACAGACAGTTGCTGACCCGTTGCCGAACGCGCAATAAGATTCAGGAAGAGCGCCAGGTCGCGATCCCTCGGAATGATTTTCTCAATTCCCGCGATCACGATGTGAATCCGGCATGCTGCCATACAGAATCTTGCATTTCCTTCGTTTGTCACCAGGCAGATGCGCCCACTCTCGGCAACTACGAAATTGGCGCCGGTAAGCCCCACGTCCGCTTCCATATATCTCTTTCGGAGAAATACCCGGGCCCGTCGCGTAATCACGGTGGGGTCATCATCGTAATCACCCAGACCCTCGCGTTCAAAGCAACGGGCAATTTCTCGTCGGTCTTTGTGCATGACCGGTCTTACAATGTGGCTGGGATGATCATCGTCCAACTGAACGATAAGCTCCCCCAGATCCGTTTCCAGGCAATCCATTCCTTCATCCGTCAGGTAGTCATTGAGGGCGGTCTCTTCCCCGAGCATGCTCTTGCTTTTGACCATCTTCCGCGCTCCCGCCTGGCGCATGATGTCGAAAACGATCTGATTGCAGGTTTCTCCTCTTGCCGCGAAATGCACCTGTGCACCTTTGGAGCGAAGACTCTCTTCCGCCATCTCCAGGTAATGATCGAGGTGATCGAGGGCATGTTGTTTAATGTTGCCGGCGATACGCCGCAATCGGTCCGCATCGGGATAGTCCCGTGCCAGGACATTGTAACGCTTCTCGGAAGTCGTCTTTGCCCCCAAATAAACCGCCCTCTGTCGGTCTTCACCGAAATGGTCGCGCGCATATTGCTCGATCGGCTGTGCCGTCTTCATACTCATGCCTCGCTCCTGAGCGCGTCGCGCAATACCTGAGCAACGTGAAGTCGAGGTAGACTAAGACCCTCTCTCTCTGCCAGCCCTCCCAGGTGCAGGAGGCATCCCATGTCTCCCGATATTAGAATATCGGGCTTTGAGGCGGAGATATGTTCGATCTTGAGACGCCCTATCGATACGGAAGTATTGGGAAAGCTTACAGAAAATGTTCCCCCGAACCCACAGCACTGCTCTCCTTCTCCATACTCGAGCCATTCTAATCCTTCGATCGAACTCAAGAGCTGCTTCGCTGCGTTCGCCGCCTCCGTGCCGCGGCTATGACAGGAACCATGAAACGCGACTCGGTGCGGGAATTTTCCTTGCCAATGGTTCACTCCAAGACCGTTTACAATAAAATCGGCTAATTCCCAACTCCTGCCCGCGATCTCCTCTATTTCGTCGCGATCTTTCTCCCCTTCAAACTCCAGCGGAGCTCCGTGAAACATCATGGCTGCGCAGGACCCGGAAGGAATGACGACAGGCTCGACTCCCCTGAACACCTCGACCGTATGCCGCACCACTTTTCGAGATGCTTCCCAATCACCTCCGTTGAAGGCCGGCTGCCCGCAACATGTCTGGTTCTCTGGAAACGCCACCTCGCAATCCAGATGCTCCAACACTTCAACCGTCGCCCGGCCCACATCGTCGAAAAAGGCGTCGCACAGGCAGGTCGCCATCAGCAATACTCTCTTACCCGCGGGGGACTGTCGTTCCACCAAATGCACAGCGTTTTTTCTACTAGCGATCTGTCGGACCCTGAGTCCGAAAGATTGCTAATGAATTGAAAGCCTTTCTACGATCAACTTCGCAATATTCAGCGATGCAGTCGCCGCCGGAGAAGGGGCGTTGCATACGTTTACCACCCGCCTGCTTTCCTGGATGAGAAAGTCGTCAACCAGATTTCCATCAGGTGCCAGGGCTTGGGCACGGATACCCGCCGGCGCCGCCTCAAGGTGACTCTCGTGAATCTCCGGGACGAGTCGCTGCAGGGCTTTCACAAAGGCCCTTTTGCTGATTGAACGCCATATCTCACCCAATCCGGTGCGCCAATACCTGACCGAAACCTTCCAGAACGCGGGGTAGGTAAGCGTATCCATCAACTCTCTCAAATTGAAGTCAGTCTTTCTGTAGCCTTCGCGGGCAAGAGCCAACACCGCGTTGGGCCCACACTCGACGGAGCCGCCGATCAGGCGAGTAAAATGCACGCCCAGAAAGGGAAAAGCCGGGTCAGGTACCGGGTAGATCAGATTTCGGCATAGATAGTAAGCCTCGGGTTTCAAACGGTAATACTCCCCGCGGAAGGGAACGATCTTTGCTTTACACTTTTGCGTCATCGCTGTGACCTTGTCCGAATACAGTCCCGCGCAATTCACTACCAGAGCCGCTTCATAGATTCCTCTCGTACTCTTGACGACTACTTTATCCTCCTCCTCCCGCAAATCCAGAACCCTTGTGTTCATTTCCATCTCCCCCGGCCCTTCTAGAATAATCTCGCCAAGCCGACTGCAGACCTGCTGAAAATTGACGATTCCCGTTTCGGGAACATGGATCGCCTGTATCCCCGCGGTATACGGTTCCAGTGCGTTTAACTGCTCCCGATCGATCATCTCACACTCCACCTCGTTGGCCCTTCCCCGACTATGGATCTCCTTTAACCTGGGCACCTCGCGATCGCTCACCGCCACGATCACCTTTCCGCATATCTCGTATTCGATCCCATGCTCCCGGCAAAACTGTTCCATCGCCAATTTTCCTTCGCGACAATTTTTCGCTTTGAGAGAACCCGGCTTGTAGTAGATCCCTGAGTGAAGCACTCCTGAGTTGTGCCCCGTCTGGTGCTTGGCGATCTCACTCTCTTTCTCCAGGATAACTATCCGTTTTTCCGGAAAGTCCCTTCGGATACGATATCCCACCGCCAGACCCACAATTCCTCCCCCCACAATGATTATGTCAGCTCGATTCATCGACAACAGCCCTGCAACAATTGTTGCCTATGAGAATTGATTGCATCAAGCCCGAATAACGCTGAACTCTTTCCCTGCGACAACTGGCCGCTTTAGACAGAAATACACATAGCGACAATGCGTTCGATTATACAAATGCTGAAACTTGCCTGGCTAACGGCCATTGCCTTTTGCCTCTTAAGTTGCGGCGGCGATCCGCAAGAAGGCTTCTCTTCCAAATCTGAAACGAAAACCGTTCAGCTGCGTCTTGCCTCCTCATTTCATTCTACAGCTCCTATCCACGGAGAAAGCCTCCTTCATCTGGTTGATCGCATCGATGCCGCCAGCGCTGGCACCATAAAATTCAAGGTCTACGATCCCGATAAACTGGTGGCCGCTTTTGAAGTGCTCGACGCAGTCTCCACCGGTAAAGTCGACGCAGGATTCTCCGCCTCGGGCTACTGGAAAATGGAGTGATCGACGCCACCGAATACGCTCTTCCGAGCGTCGACGAGGATATTGGGTTTCATAAGATCGCCAAGTATAACTATTTCCCCGGCTGGCATCAGCAGGCCTCCGCCTTTGAACTGCTTATCAACAAGGATGCCTGGAGCAAGCTCTCTCCCGCCCAGAAGGCGATTATAGAAACGGCTTCTCGCGCCACTATAGTCTATTCAATGTCCCTCGCGGAAGCGAGTCAGGCAGACGTCATGATTCGCAACACCGAGAATAGGGGTGTTACCAACATAACTTGGTCGACTGAGGTGTTGAGAATCCTGAAAAACAAATGGCTTGAAGTTGCGGAGGAAGAATCCCGCAAAGATGCCTTCTTCCGAAAGGTTTATGAAGACTATTCCGAATTTCGCAAAAACTACGCGATATAGGGCGGCAAAGCTTATCTGCCTCGCCCCTCTCATTCTCAATAAATGATGAAATCAACAGCGATTTTTGCTGGCCTTGTTGCGCTTATCATTATCGGTGGAAGTTGTGCGCCAGGACCCTCGCCTCAAGGTGATGTAATGGCGCCCACTAGTCGTCCCGTCCAGATCAAGCTCGCATCCCTTTGGAATACGAGCGCACCTATACAGGGTGAGAGTCTTGTGCATTCTATTGATCGGGTAGCTGAATCGAGCGCAGGATCCATCCAGATCAAGATCTTCAACCCGGGAAAACTGGTCGCTTCTACCGAGATCCTTGATGCCGTTTCCAACGGTAAGGTCGATGCCGGTTGGTCCTCACCTGGATTCTGGATGGGTAAAGTGCCGGCCGCTCCTCTCTTTTCTTCCGTCCCCTTCGGGCCTGACAGCAGCGAATATCTCGCCTGGTTCTTTGCCGGCAACGGTTTGAAGCTCTTTCAGGAAATGTACGATCGCTACGGTTTTAATGTTAAGGTCTTCGTCTCTGCTATCTCTCCTCCCGAGACTTCCGGTTGGTTCGCCCATGAGATCCGTACTCCAGACGATTTGAAAGGACTCAAGATGCGCTTTTTCGGTTTAGGCGGGAGTATCATGAATAAACTCGGAGTGGCTGTAAACTTTCTCCCTCCCGGAGAAATCTTTCCCGCTCTCGAAAAAGGAGTTATCGATGCTACTGAATACGCCATGCCCAGTATTGATGAGGATATGGGCTTATATAAAATCGTAAAATACAACTATTTCCCCGGTTGGCACCAGCAAACCTCTGCTTTTGAACTGCTCATCAACAGGGACGTCTGGAACAGATTCTCGCCCAGCCAACAGGCCATCATCGAACTCGCTTGCCGTGACACCATTATCTTTTCCATCGCCAGGGGAGAAGCGACTCAAGCAACCGTAATGTCTCGCAACGCCCAAGAGCGTGGTGTCCACAATATGTCCTGGCCACCCGATCTACTGCGAATGCCTAGAGAAAAATGGCAGGAAGTTGCCGCCGAAGAGTCCGCCGCCCATCCATTCTTTAAGAAAGTTTATGACGACTACTCGACTTTTCGGAACAAATACGCCGTCTGAGGCAGCAAAGCCTATCTTCCTCGCCCACAAGCCCCCCAATAACCCCAGCAAAACCTCTACCATAGCTATCTCTTTATTAGGGACAGGTTCTTTAGGGACAGGTTCTTTATCTTAAAACCGAAATCGCATATGATAATCAGCATCAGTCGAGTTCAGTCAGGAGGAATCACCGAAGGTTCCATTCCCAGTGAAACCTTCTTTTGATGCTCTTCTAACGACCTACGCGATTCGGTGGGACGGAAGCTCACTCTTCCTCTCTATAGACAATAAGCGACCCATCATTCATACACCAACGACTCTTTCCCTTCCATTGCGCCCCTCGAGGATTACCCAGAAGGGTCACACCTCTCCCCTTTTCGCCCCCCGATTTTGCAAGTGATTCGCGCCGACGAATTCCTCGCCAATATCTAACCGAAAATTTCCCTCCTTAGGTCCCTCAGCACCATCAATCCCTCCCAATCGCTTCCTTTCATCCGCCTCGGTCCCGATTTTCGCTTCTGCCCAAACTGATCACGAAACTCCTGATACACATGCTCCACATATTCCCGCGATCCGAGTACCGCCCCATCTGTAAAATACCGAACCCGACACCGCAATGCTTCTGCTACCGGCACCTCCCCGCCCTTTTCCATCTCTCTTCTCCATTCTTCTTCTGGAATCGTAGCACCACCACTCGGCGAGGGTGAAGCCCCTTTGCAGTAAAGCAACCTGCGATACTCCCTCGCCGCTTTCCTCCAGCTCAAATTCTCCCCTTCAAAACGCCGGATGCTCTCAATGATCCCAAAGCGGGCTCTTGCATACCCGCCCATCGCCTCCCCATAACCACTCCACCGATATTCTTTCGGGTCATTCACGATCTTAGCACGCACCGGATTCAGATCAATATATGCTGCCGTGATCCGCAGCGCCGCATCCGTCCCCTCAACCAGGGTACTCTTGAATCGCTCACTCCACAGTGTCCCAACGCGGTCGTGCGTTCGGTTATACCAGATCGAAAATCGCTGCTTCAAGGTCTTCATGAACTCCGAGACATCATGCATTCGATCCAAGAGCTGTTTCCTCAACGCTTTTGCCTCCTCTCCATCTTCTAACAGCTTTATCTCCAAGACCTTCGCATCGGCCTGCTGATACGCTGTCGGCTTCGGATACAGCACTCGATATCGTCGCATCAACTCCTTATCAGAAATTACTACACTCTCCCGGTCAGGAACCTGAATCATGACGTGAAAATGATTATTCAGAATGCAATAGGTAATCACCTCCACCCCGCTAAAGTCGGCCACCTGCCATAGCTGCTTGCGAAGCACCTCCTTCGCTAAATCATCGATCAACCGCTCCTTATTTACTGTCCGTGTTACACAATGGTATACAGCAGCTCTACCAAGTACCTTCAATCTCCTCTTTCTCATAATAATGTCCTTTGATTATTTCACTCTGAATTGTATTTTAAGCCTGTCCCTTATATTCTATTTTCCTAATAGGAATGGGGTAGGAACAGAAGTCCAGAAGAAACAGGAATATCTTTAGCTTGCTCCAAGGTGGGATTTGGGCAAGATCCGGCCCGCAGTGTCTGGCTGATTCAAAGGAACGAGGCGTTTTCAGGCGGGACTTTGTCGCAAGAGTCAAGTGTAGGCGATGTCAAGAAAGGACTTCTCAATAAAATTGAGATCAATAGTGTTCAATCACGTCTTGAGAACAGAGTGTCGAAGCGATTTAAAGGGTTGGTACTGTCTACTTGCACTATTACTCACGTCAGCGGGATGCTCAAATCAGCAGCAAACGCAGTCTGATGCAGGAGTAGGCAAGGCAAGGCCGGTAGAGCTCAAACTGGCCGCCTCTTACCCGACGAGCACGCCAATAGTGGGTGAAAACATCCTGCATTTTGTGGAAAGGGTGGCCGCAGCCAGTGGGGACACTATCAAAATAAAAGTGTTCGATCCGGGAAAATTGGTCAGCGCTTTGGAAGTGCTGGACGCAGTATCGGCCGGGAAAGTCGACGCCGGATACTCGACGGCGGGCTTCTGGATGGGCAAGATGCCTGCCGCCCCATTTTTTTCCTCGGTGCCGTTCGGTCCAGATACGAGTGAACTGATTGCGTGGCTCTTCGCCGGCAACGGGCTGAAACTTTATCAGGAAATGTACGATCATTACGGATTGAATGTAAAAGTGCTCGTCTGCGGAATGATTCCACCGGAGACATCGGGTTGGTTCGCCCATGCAATCACTTCCCCTGATGATCTGAAGGGAATCAAGATGCGATTTTTTGGGCTCGGAGGCAGAGTCATGGAAAAGGTCGGGGTTTCGGTCAACCTGTTGCCTCAGGGCGAGATCTTTCCGGCTTTGGAAAAAGGAGTCATCGATGCTACCGAGTACTCGCTACCGAGCAGCGACGAAAATCTCGGCTTTTACAAAATCGTAAAGTATAATTATTTTCCGGGCTGGCACCAACAGGCCTCCGCCTTTGAACTCCTTATCAACAATGAGGTCTGGAACGAACTCTCATTGAGCCAACAGTCGATAATCGACCTGGCCTGCCACGAAACAATCATTTCGTCTATCGCCCGAGCGGAGGCGGAGCAGACAGCTGTCATGATTCGAAATCGAGAGGAACGCGGCGTACACAATATGACTTGGTCTCCCGAGATGCTGCGGATATTCAGGGAAAAGTGGCGGGAAGTCATCGATGAGCAGTCCGCCGCTGATCCCTTCTTCAAGAAGGTTTACGAGGATTATTCAGATTTTCGAAAAAGCTACGCTATCTGGGGAAGCAAAGCCTACCTGCCACGTTCGCAAGGGGCTGAGTAGCCCTTCTTCTATCTCCGCCGCATTTGAGATCAGAAACGATTCGGCATGTTGAACAGGCTTAACGCTCTCGCCGAACGGGTCGAGAGATTCGTGGAAATCTCGGGACACTTCTTCGCCTGGGCAACCGTTCTGCTCATGTTCAACATCATTGTGCAGGTTGTTCTGCGCTACGTTTTCAGCAGAGACATGGTGGCGCTGGGCGAGTTGCAATGGCACTTCTATGCCGTGATGGTGACGATCAGCCTATCTTATGCTCAAAAAGAGGACGCCCACGTGCGGGTTGATCTGCTTCACCGTATTTTTTCGGCAAATGCGAAGAGAATAATCGAAATCGTCGGCATCCTTTTCTTTTTTGTCCCGCTCTTTGTCATCGTCTTTTGGTATGGTTGCGAATTTACCCATGATGCTTTTCGCATCGGAGAGAAATCGCCTTCGCCGGGAGGACTGCGTTGGCGTTGGTTGATAAAAGCATTCATTCCTATTGGGGCCATATATCTTCTCCTGAATTCCTTTGCCAGAGTGATTCGACTCTACACGGGAAGTGTCGTGGTAGGTGAGAAATAGCACGCCACAGACTAGGAACCTGTCGGACTTAGCGTTTTAAGCATCCCTGAGCTACGGAATTTTAGGTGAGAAAAGTAGATCCCGAAAGGGATGAGTCCGACAGGCTTCGAGAAAGCGAAAGCGCATGGAACTTACCACCTTCCTGATAATCGCCCTCTTCGTAAGCTTCGTAGCATTTCTGCTCATCGGAATTCCGGTGGCATACGCTCTAGGTGGTTTGGCCGTCATCTTCACTTTCATAGCGATGCTGTGCGATCGATTCGCCGGGACATTTATCGGTCTCGATCTCAGGACTTTCTCCCTGATAGTAAATCGAATATTCGCCCTGATGGAAAACTGGGTCCTTGTCGCCCTGCCAATGTTCATCTTTATGGGGCATATGCTCGACCGCTCGGGAGTGGCGGAGAAACTCATGCAATCGATGCAGAAACTCCTTGGTGGCATCCATGGCGGACTCGCGGTCAGTGTAACAGTTATCGGCGTCCTTCTCGCTGCCGCGACGGGTATCATCGGCGCTTCAATCGTCCTCCTGGGCATTCTCTCCCTTCCCGTGATGCTCTCACAAGGCTATCGCAAGGAGTTGGCGGTGGGAACAGTCTGCGGCGCTGGAACTCTCGGAATCCTCATACCACCGAGCATCATGCTCATTATCATGGCAGATCAGCTCCAACTCCCCGTAGGCAGCCTGTTTATGGGAGCGGTATTTCCGGGAATCCTGCTGGCATCGTTCTACGTTCTCTATATTTTAATTTACTCGCTCCTCAGGCCCGAAGTTGCTCCCCTGCCGAAGAACAGGAAACCATTCACCTGGAAAATGTGTGGTGAACTCGCCCTTGCCATCGTGCCCGCGATGCTCCTCATTCTGCTCGTTCTCGGTTCTATTTTTTTCGGTATCGCTACACCGACAGAATCGAGCGGCATGGGTGCGGCAGGGGCATTTCTGTTAGCCGCATTTAACAGGAAACTAAACTTCCGCATTCTCCGCGAAGCGATGAGGGAAACCCTGAAAACGTTGGGGTTTCTCTTCGCCATTCTGATCGGCGCAACTTGCTTTTCACTCGTCCTGCGCTTTCTCGGTGGAGATGAATTGATCGAGAGTCTTCTCCTGGGCATCGACGTAAGCCCCAACCTTCTCATCGTCCTGGTACTCGGAGTGATCTTCCTGCTTGGTTTCTTCCTCGATTGGATAGAAATCACGCTTATCATTCTGCCACTTATCGCGCCGGTCCTGGCGGGGCTGGATCTCGGTCCGGTCTCAGAGTCGCCACTGGAAAAGGCGGGCCTCGTCTGGTTCTCAATCCTATATGCCGTAACCCTTCAGACTTCCTTTCTGACACCACCAGTCGGATTCGCTCTCTTTTTTGTAAAAGGGGTCTGTCCTCCTGAAATTGAGATCAGCCACATTTACCGGGGAGCGGTTCCTTTTGTCATCCTCCAGCTTGTTGCCCTCGTGTTTGTCTTCTTCTTTCCGGGTCTCGTTACATGGCTGCCACTCGTGGCCTACTGATCCGAGAGTTCGAATAAGCCCGACAGGCTGCCAGAGAAGCGGGTCAGGTGTGTTCTTCAGCCTAGGTCAGGTGAAAATCCAAGATTGACAGTCCTGAATTCCCGAATTCTCTGAGAAACATTACGAGCGAAACACAAACTACAATCGCGCGGCTCACTTACATCCGCACTTCTTAGATCTTTAAATTTCCGCCTCTCACTATGATCGAGACTGAACACCTCGTTAAGGATTTCGGCTCCATCCGAGCCGTCGACAACATTGCATTCCAAGTAAAGAAAGGTGATATCCTCGGATTTCTGGGACCTAACGGCGCTGGAAAATCGACGACTATGAAAATGATCACCGGGTTCCTGCCCCCTACGGAAGGTAGCGCGCGAATCGGCGGGCACGACATCACCGAAAATCCCATAGAAGCGAAGAGACTCCTCGGTTATCTCCCTGAAAACGGCCCACTCTACCAGGAGATGACGGTCATGGAATTCCTGAACTTCATCGCGGAAATGCGGGGCTACCGCTCATCCGCGGCAAAGGCCAGCCGCATATCCAACGTCGTGGAAATCTGCCATCTCGAGGAGGTGGTTAACCAAACTATCGAGACTCTCAGCAAAGGCTATCGTCAACGAGTATGTATGGCCCAGGCGGTCATTCACGATCCCCCATACTTGATCATGGACGAACCCACGGACGGTCTCGATCCCAACCAGAAACAGGCAGTTCGGCGGCTTATCTCCTCGATGGCAGAAGACAAGGCGATAATCCTTTCGACCCATATTCTTGAGGAAGTCGAAGCCATGTGCAATCGCGTCGCCATTATCGCGCGTGGAAAGATCCTGGTGGACGAGGCCCCTGAGGACCTCCGCAAGAGGCACCGCCATTATAATGCAGTCCGGATATCTTTGAACGAGACCGACCCAAATCCGATAAGGAGAACCCTCGAAGCACTCGATTTCGTAGAGGAGGTATTGGAAGAAGATGGGCAACTCATAGCCATTCCGGCGAGCGGAAAGGCCATCGACGCAGCAATTTTCTCTATCGCCCAGGAGAACAACTGGAAACTGGCAAGCATCGATAAACCCCCCGTCCGACTGGAGGAGGTCTTCTGGGAGTTGACACAGGAATCGAACTAAGTCTGGCATGAAAGCAATCTTCACTGTCTTTAAACGAGAGTTTTTCGGGTATTTCCGATCTCCCGTGGCCTATGTCTTTCTCATCATATTTCTCGTCGCCGCGATCGGACTCACCTGGTTTTTGGGCGGATTCTTCGATACCAACAATGCCAGCTTAACACGTTTCTTCATGTTCCAGCCATGGATTTATCTTTTTCTGATTCCGGCAGTCGGGATGCGCCTCTGGGCGGAGGAGAAGCGATCCGGCACATGGGAGCTGCTATTCACCCTTCCCCTCTCGGTAACCCAGGCGGTATTTGGTAAATTTCTCGCTGGATGGGCCTTTCTCAGTTTGGCAGTATTGCTGAGCTTTACCATGCCCCTGACGGTGGCCTATTTGGGAGACCCCGATTGGGGTCCGATATTCAGTGGCTACTTCGGAAGCATACTCATGGCTGGCACCTATCTCAGCATCTGCTCGCTTACCTCAGCTCTGACGAAGAACCAGGTGATCAGTTTTGTTCTGAGCGTATTTGCCTGTCTGGTTCTAGTCTTCCTTGGATGGAGCGTCTTCAACGATCTCATGGTTTCGGCACACTTTCCAGTATGGATGGTCGACGCATTTTCCAACTTCAGTTTCATAACACACTTTGATCCAATGGTTCGGGGACTTGTCACCCTACGCGACATAATCTTCTTTTTCTCATTGGGCGCCTTCTCCTTGTTTGTGAACGTGCTCGTACTGGAACGCTGAGCAGCGTAGTGCCTTAGAAGATCTGCCTTAATCAGCTGTCGAACGTGAAACTCTATCGGTAAATCATGAAGCGTGTTTCTAAACTGGTCGCATTTTGCCTCCTTATCGCCGGGCTCATTCTAATTTCAATTATCGCCGGCTTTATTCCCGGTCAGGCCGACTTTACAAAAGACAATCTCTACACTCTCTCCGACGGGAGCAAATCCCTCCTGAAGAAGATTCAGGACCCCATCACCCTACAGTTCTACTTCAGTCGAAGCGTTAAGGACGTTCCGATCATGATGAAGAATTACGCCTCTCGTGTGGAAGCGCTCCTGCGCCAATACGAAAAGGCAGCGGACGACAACATTGACCTCTCCATCATCGATCCGAAGCCGGATACAGAAGAGGAAGAGGCGGCCATACGTTCCGGAATCTCCGGTCAGCGTCTTCCCACCGGAGACTCACTTTTTTTCGGTCTGATCGTCGTTCAGGCAGACCAGGAGGAGACTATTCCCATGTTCAATATCCAACGCGAATCCTTGCTTGAATACGACATATCCCGAGCTGTTCATCGCGTCCAGCAATATGATCTGCCCACCCTCGGAGTCGTTTCAAGCCTGCCGGTCATCAGCCAATTCGTCCCCGGAATGATGCCCGGGCAGCAGATGCCCCAGGACTGGGTATTTATTCAAGAGTTGAGAAACAGCTTCGAAATAGAGCAAATCTCCTCCGATGAAGACGAGCTTTCTGAAGAGATCGACGTCCTCGCAGTCATTCATCCCCAAAACCTCTCCGACCGTCTTCTCTTCGAAATCGACCAGTTTGTCCTTTCGGGAAAACCCGCCTTCATCGCGGTCGATCCCTCCTCATATTTGCAGAAGAGTCAAATGGGCCAACAGGCGATGATGAGAGGAATGAATTTAACTTCGAGCGACTTGCCCCGCCTTTTCAGGAGCTGGGGTATTGAATATGACCCTCTCTATTTTGTCGCGGATCTAAAATATGCTGCGACCGTAAGCACTGGTGGCGGTCAGGTTCGCTATCCCGCCTGGGTGTCACTGGATTCACTTGACTCGAACTCTCCCGCCACCGCCCAGTTAAACACGATGCTGCTGGTCGAATCGGGGAGCTTTGAATTGAAAGAAGGCAGTGAGCTCGATTTCGTGCCACTCATTACCAGCTCCGATCGAAGCGACCGTCTCACCGCGAGCATGCTCAATTTCTCAACACCGGAAAGCCTAACGCGTCAGATCAGACCCACTGGGCAAGTCCGAACACTGGCCGGAATTGTTCGGGGGAGTTTCAAAACTGCTTTCCCGGAAGGCAGACCCAAGCCAGAGACCGATTCTGAAGATTCCGATGACGACACAGATTCCGACAGGCCATCGGTCCTTCTGCCGGAAAAGGAAGAGGGATTATCCGAATCAAGCGGCACCAGTACGGTAGTTCTGATCGCCGATTCCGATTTTCTGGCTGACCAGTTCAGCGTAAGGAGGATGAATTTTCTCGGCCTTTCAACAATGAGCCCACTCAACGATAACCTCAGCTTCGTATCCAACATTGCGGAGTATCTCGCAGGAAGTGAAGATCTCATTTCCCTGCGAGGAAAGGGCACCGCGGTGCGCCCATTCAAGGTCGTGCAGGAACTCGAACTGAAAGCACAACAAAGTTTCCAGGATGAGTACAACGCACTTCAGCAGGAATTGAGCGAAGTGCAAGACGAGCTCAGGGAACTCCTAAAAGAACAGAGCGAGCGTGGCAAACTCGTGGCGAGCCAGGATGTCCGCGATGTAATAAGCGACTATCGAAAACAGGAAGCTGACAAACGCGCGGCCCTCAGAGAAATTCGCAAGAAACTCCGTGAGGATATCGAGAGTCTCGAACGAAGGCTGGTTCTCTTTAACCTCCTGACCGTACCAGTTCTAGTCGGGTTTTTTGGGATAAACTTCTTTATCATTCGCAGCAAACGGCAAAAGCGAGACTCCCGATGAAGCTGAAACACATTCTAATCTGCGTTCTTGTTTTAGGTCTCCTGGCTCTCGCTGGGTGGTGGCTTACAAAGCCAAAAGAAAAGAGCCCCGGAGGTTTGGTGGGGAAAGAGCTCATTTCGCCGCATATCATCGAGGCGACAACCGAGATTATTATTTCAGATCCTTCGAGCGGTGAGGCAGTCCTCTTGAACAAAGCCGATGATAATAACTGGATTCTTCCCGAATATCATAACTTTCCAGCCGATTTCTCAAAGCTTGAGTCCCTCACCCGCTCCCTCCTCGATGCTACTGTGCTTCGTGCAGTGACAAAAGATCCGAGTCGAATCGAAAGATTGGAGTTGGGCGAAAACCGGGTCGAATTCAAATCTGCCGCAAGCGAATCTCTTTGGGTATTGGAAACCGGCAAGCGAGGTCCCTCCGGAGGTACTTTTGTAAAATTGAACGATGGTGAGGAAGCTTACCTCGCCGATCTCAGCCTCTATCTTGACACTAACCATGAGAACTGGCCGCAGAAAAAACTGCTCTCTTTTAAAAGCGAAGAAGTAGAAAATATCAGGCTAAGTGGAATTGAGAGCAGGGAGTCTACGCTCGAGATTTATCGCGAATCCGCCGAATCGCCATTTACTGCCAGTGAACTGGAGGAGAGCAAAAAGATCAACGACACCGAAGTTAAGAATCTTCTGAGAACTCTCATAAATGCCAGATTCAGCAAAGTGGTGGATAGAGAGGATCCTGACGCTCTTGCCGCCCTTGATCACAGCCGTGAAATCGAGCTGTTTCTCTTCAACGGCGAGAGTTACAGTCTATCGTTCGGACGCCGGCCCGCCGAACCTGTCGAAAAGGAAGAAGAAGAGAGTGAGGAAGAGGGAACCGAAGTTGGGTCGGAAGATGTCACCCAGCCTGAAGAAGCCGGTGACGATGGAACAACCGATGATTCGGAAGAAGAACCGGAAATGACCGACCCGGGCCCAGTCTTTATCTTTTTTTCCACGATCGATCCGGAAAACCGCTTAAACGACATCATGCAGGAAGTTTCGCTCACCTATCCCGACTACACCTTTAACCAGCTTAACGATGCCCTTGAAAAGCTTGTTGAGATTTCCGAGGAGAGCGAGGCGGACACCGAGGGAGAAGAGGGAAAATAAGAGCCTGTCTACCAGAGTCTAACCAAACGGGAAGTGCGAATGCTCTTATCGTTGGTCAAGACTTCAAGCTCTCTTACTCTAGCGGTGCTGACAATAAGGCGATCGGCTGGATCACGATGAAAGGATGTAGGAAGATTCGCCACTTCGGAAGCAATCAGAGGGGTTATCGGAAGTAGCCTTACGGTTCGCGGGTGAGCCGCAAGTGTCAGCCATTCCAGCAGTGGTATTTCGAGGTCGAGTCGTCCCCGCTCAACGAGCATGCTTACTTCCCACAGACTAATTGATGAAACATAAGGCCTCTGCATTGGTGGCATCGCATCTAATCCTTCTCGATGCTTCCTTTTGAGGCGCTTATCCCCAATGATCCACCAGACCCACGCGTGAGTATCGAGAAGGGGAAGCGTGTCCACTATTTTAATACTTCAATCTCGGATTCCACCACTACTGGTTTAAACGGATCGCCAATAAAGCGACCACTTCCACGTAAGTTGAGCCACGGTTTTTCATCGACATCCCCGTCGGCAATCAGGCGCGCTACAACGCTGCCACGTTTTGTGATCACAACCGGTTCCCCGCTATCATGAACCTGGTCAATGATGGCAAGACACTTCGCTTTGAATTCTGTTGCTGAAATTTCCATAAATGACTAGATTTAATGACCAGTTAGAATTGTCAAGTTCATACCTATCTTATCTGAATCCATAAGTTAATGCGGATTAAGAAGCATTAAAGAAACCGACGCGCAGTAGAGAATGAGACCGACGCAGAGAACCTTACCTCCCATCCAATATGCCTTTGTCTTGTAATTGCGCCGCTCAATGGTCTCAATGCCCTTCATGAGATCATTCTTCGTCAGGGAGAGAAGTTGCTCAGCCTCTTCCTCTGGGGTCGCCAATCGATCCATCCTCGTCACTCGGCCCCGAAACGCTCCGCCAAAGCAAATTTCTCTTCAACTCCAACGAGTTGGTTAAAACGTTCAAAAGAGAAGAGCTGCTCCTCCGCACCGAGGGTCGTCTGGTCATCTTTCAACTTCCTGAAGACGGAGTGCATCGCTTGAGCGGCGGCAAAAATTCCCGCCAGAGGATACAATATCAACTGAAAACCCATAGCTTCGAGACGGGATCGCTCAAGGATTGGTGTTTTTCCTCCTTCGATCATATTCGCAACCATCGGCTTCGGTGCCGAGTGTCCGATTTCCTCCAGAAATTCGATTGATCCCGGCGCTTCTACAAAGCTGGCATCGGCTCCCGCTTCACGGGCTTCTTCCATACGCGCCAACGCCTCCTCAAGACTTACCGCCGCCAAAGCATCTGTGCGCGATACTATAAAAAAATCGCGGCCGGCTCGCGCCTCCGAAGCGGCCCCAATTTTCTGAATGTATTCCTCTCGCTCGATTACCTTTTTCCCTCGCATGTGGCCGCACTTCTTCGGCCAAAGCTGATCCTCGAGGAAGCAACCCGCCGCACCCGCCTCGATCAGAGTCTCAACCGTGCGCATCACGTTCAAGGGATTCCCATAACCCGTATCGGCATCGACGATAATCGGGATACTCACACACCGGCACACTTGCCTGGCGCGTTCCAGCATCTCAGTTTGTGTCAGTAAACCCATATCAGGCTCACCAATCGAGCTCGCTGAAACCGAGTAACCCGAAATAAAGCTCAGAGGAAACCCGTTATTCTCTACAATCTTCGCGGAGAGTGAGTCGTAGACACCCGGAAATACAATCGTGCCCAATTCGTCGAGAAGCCGCTGAACGCGTGACTCTGCCATGTCACCAGAATCTGGCCTTTCGCCCGCTCCCCCTCAATACTTTTCTGCCACGCCAAGTCAAACTCAACACACCCTTTGCGTTCTTTGCGGCTTTGCGCGATATCTCAAGTCAAATTCGCTACGATGGCCCACTTAACCACCCACGCCTCTGAATCCGGTTCCCTGTCCAGGCAAACAATCCCTCCATTCTGGAATTTTAACACCGGCTTTTCGGCATCTCCGGTGATCAGGAATGAAGTCAGTCTCTCCATGAATGGCAGGTGCCCCACTACCATCAGACTGGCCTCTTCAGAAACTCGAGCAGCGATTACAGAAACATCATCCAACGGGCCCAATCCTTCGATAGCTGCTACAGATCCCTCCGAATCCAGCAATGCCTCCGCGAGAATTTCGGCCGTTTCTCGAGCCCTCTTCTTTCCACTGTGTCTGACCTTCGAAAGTCGAATGCCACACTCTTTGGCAACCCTGGCAACACCTCTTACTTCTGCAGCCCCTTCTTCGGTAAGTCCTCTTTCGGGATCCACCTCTTTTGTCTGACTCTTACCGTGCTGGACCAGGAAAAGTGGCATGTCTATTCCATCAATTGCTACTCATTTTCCTTTTCGCTGCGTGCCTTGAAAACTTTTGGCCAACCCTCTTTATGAATCTCGAGGCCACGCTCCTCGTTTATGGGACCTATGATTTCAACGTGCGGTCCGATACGGGAATAAACCTCCCTGCTGGGTATTCCCCGGTATTCACTCTTTAGTCCCTTCGTCACCATCTCCCTCGCACTTGTCCCGAAAACGATCTTAGTGACCCCCGCCCAATAAATCGCGCCGCAACACATGATGCACGGCTCCGTGCTGGTATAGAGAGTCGATTGAGAGAGCGTTTCCCGATCAAATTTCGGAGTCGCCAGACTGATCAATCCGGTCTCGGCGTGCTGTGTGACATCGCCTGAAGTAATGACTTGATTTTCGAATTCTAAGAGGATCTCTCCGTCCCTCACTATTAACGCACCGAATGGATGGTTTCCGTGTTCGACAGCACTGGAAGCAAGCTCGTAGGCCCGGTTCATATGTCTCCGATCCTCATCCGTTGCCGCGGGATCGTCCGATCCTGCCTCGAACTCTACCTCTTTCATCTCACCTCTTTTAGAAATAAGGAAAAGGCACATGCTTATTACGATAATTCCAAAAGACAATAGCTTACATTTCATAGTATAAAGAATCCCTCCTGCCTGGGTGAAATTGCTAAAGGGACACGGCACGAGTTCCTCTCAGACACCGAGAAACATTGATACCGATCCCGTTACGAAAGCAAAGCAAATCGGCAGAGCGAGTTAGCGTGAGGGTGAAATTCTCAGTCCTGTCGAGGACGGAAACTGCCTGTCTGGCAGATCAGAATTAGTCCTCGTTCTCGTCCTCGTTCTCGATAATTCGCAAGAACACGAAAAGCTCCCGCTTTCCGCTATATGCTTCCTTTCCGATCGTAGTCCCGCTCGGCGGGACGGAAGCATTTCGTCCGGTCAACCTGATGAATAGTGCTCGAATAAGTCTGACAGGCTGCTAGACCTGTGGAACACTGATGGCTTAATTTCAATCTCAGGATAAAATGAAGTGGTACCGCTTACTTGCTTTTCTTCCCCTGGCACTTCTTACGTACCTTTCGGGCGAAGAAGAATCAATCGGGTCAGAGGAGGAGGCACTGGTTCCTCCGGGCGTGCAGAGGATTTCGAATCTGATTTACGACGAGTCGGGCAAGCGCCCCCTGCACCTCGATCTCTATAGGGCGAAGGCTCTCGTGAACTCCTCCCCTCCCCTTCTGATTTATCTCCATGGTGGGGGATATCGGAAAGGGAAGAAGGAAGAGATTCTGGAGATTGCCTTCCTGAGGGAAACTCTACTTGACCTCGTTGAAAAGGGTCGGATCAACGTCGCTTCAATAAACTATAGCAAGGCGAGTAAAAAGAATCCCCTGAGGAATCTCTTTGAGGATGCGCGAAAGGCAAGAGAGTGGCTCCGCACAAGAGCGACGGAATACGAATTCGATTCGAATCGCATAGGCTTAATGGGAGAAACAAGTGGTGCGCATATTGCGCTAATGTTGGGCCTCGGCGGCGCGAAATCCGAGAAGCAAGACACTCAGGAGAACCTGCCCGCTTATCCCCCTACTTTTATAATTGCCTTTGCTCCTGCCACTGATCTCGTGCGCATAGCCGAACACGTAGCAGAAGGGGACGAGGAAGATAAAAAGAAGGTACGCACCCAATTGCGAATGGGGTTGGGTGGTAGTATCGAGGAAGTTCCGGAGAATTACGCGGATGCCAGCCCGGTTAACTTTCTAACCCACGAATCGCCGCCAGTGCTGCTTCTCGCCGGTAGGGAAGACGTGCGCTTCGAACAGGCAAAATGGCTCAGAGAAAAAGCTGAAAGACTGGAAGCACGACTCGAGTTAGTCGCTGTGGAAAACGCCGGGGCGCGACTTTTTGAGGGTTATGAGGAGATGAAGCCCAGCTTGCCGGAACTGCTCGCAAAACTTCAAAGTTACATTCTGAATTGCTTCTACCCCGAATCCTAAGGCACGTCCTCCTGTGTCCAATTCCCATCGACGAGGCGCCAGGTTCTTCCCGTGGGGTTCTTATCCGCAAGTTCCTGCGGGAGACGATCCTGGCGAACGTTGTCGTAACTTTGAAGAACACTGAACCTGAGCAGGGAAGCCGGGAAACCGACTGAAGTGAAACCGGGGTGTCCGGTCGCCGGAAAAGGTCCGCCGTGGTTCATGGCCGGTGAGACTGCTACTCCAGTAGGCATCTTATCATTGAGAATTCGACCCACTTTGCGGCGGAGAATCGGTTCGATCTCTGCATAAATTGCGTCATCGCTGCCGCCACTATCACTGTAGATGCACCCCGTAAGATTGCCTTCCAGAGAATGAAGAATGTCTCTCATTTGGCCACGATCGCTGACAACGACCAGAAGGCTGGAGTTTCCGAATGCCTCCTCCTGAAGGGCGAGTGAATTTTGAAGAAATTGCTTTGCGTCAACTTTAAGGAGGGTGTTAGCGACACAATACCCTTCTCCTCCCTCGCGTTCATCGGTGATTTTTTCAGCTCCCGCGTCCTGCAAAGCCTGGATTCCGGAGCGCAATGAATTCTCGACTCCTTCGCCCAGTAAAGTTCCTGGTGGAGCCTCTTCGAATCGGACTTTAACCTTCTCAATGAAGGAGGCGGAAGAGTCATCGTCGAAAAGAACGACAAGGCCTGGATTCGTGCAAAACTGTCCCGTGCCCATCAGCACGGAGGTCACAAAATCATCAACAACTCGATCCGAGTCTCCATCGAGAGCTCCAGGTAGTACGACCACCGGATTGATGCTGCTCAATTCCAGATAAATCGGTACACCAGCTTCGTCGGCAGCCTCTTTCAATGCCAGTCCCGCCCTCCTCGATCCGGTGTAACCCGTGGCGCCGATGAGTGGGTGGGAGACTAATCGCGCACCGTCCGCATGACTCGTTCGGTAAATCATCTGTACTGTTCCGGCGGGCAATCCCGACTCACTCACCGCCGCAAACGCCTCTTCCGCCAGGATCCTCGAAGTCGCCGGATGCGAAGTATTAGCCTTCGCAATTACGGGATTTCCCGCTGCAATGGCGGCCGCAAAATCTCCCCCTGCCACACCGTTAAAGGCAAAAGGAAAATTGTTGGGACCAAAGACGCAGACTGGCCCAATCGCCCGACATAGTGACCGAATGTTATTCACAGTGTCGATTGTCGGAATCGCCCACGATCGCTCTCTGGCAGCGGCAGCAGCCTGACGCAACTGGTTACTCGTGCGCGGTAATTCGACTGATCCTAGCCGCGGCTCGGCGGGTAGAGCAGTCTCAGTATGGGCCCGTTCCGTCAGCTCGTCGCCTCTCGCTTCAATCCGATCCGCATAGTTTTCGAGAAACTTTGCGATCTCTTCGGGTGAAACCTCCAGAAGCTGCTCAAAGGCTTCGGCGGCTGCATTGATGACCTCTTCCACTTCATCCCATGGGCTTACTGGAAATTCCTCGGGAAGCGATTCACGGGTCTTCGGATTTGTGGCGTGAAAACTCCCACTCCCTGAGGAATGGCGCCACTCTCCGCCGATAAGGATAGGTTGAAGTTCGTTAAACATTTTGACTCTCTTTCATTATATAGATTGGGTTCATATTGGCCAAACCATGCAGTACCGCTCTATCAAGATACTCAAGCCATTTCGTCGAGTGAGACGCGTGAGACCACTCCCACTCATTCTCTTCTGATTCTTCTTAGCTGTCTTGATCCCCTTTTCCCAATCTCATTGAGTATGCTTTAAAGCAAATCCGTTGCTGTCCTTTGATCCGTTGCCATACCTCTTCTCTTTGCGTCTTTGCGGCTTTGCGTGAGAGATTAATTCTCTTTCCCTTCGTTCTCCCATCCTGACAGATTTCCTTGGCAGACGCCAAAACTCCTTTACAGTCTCGTACTATGGAAAACAAGGAAATCATCGGATTCATCGGAACGGGGGTCATGGGACGCAGCATGGCCGGGCATTTGCTAAAGGGCGGCCATCCCGTAAACGTATACAATCGCACAAGAGAGAAGACGGATGGTCTCGTCGCGGATGGAGCCGTCTGGAAAGACTCGCCCGGTGAGGTTTCCGCCGCCTCCGAGGTCATCATCACGATCGTCGGATTTCCCGCCGACGTGGAGGCAGTCTATCTGGAAGACAGCGGCATCGTTTCCAATACCCGATCGGGCTCGGTCATTATTGATATGACCACCTCGAGTCCGGTCCTGGCAAAACGGATCTACGATGCCGCCAGGGAAAAGGGTGTCTCCTCCCTCGACGCTCCCGTATCGGGCGGCGACATCGGCGCCAGAGAAGCGCGCCTGTCGATCATGGTCGGCGGCGACGAAGAGGCATTCAATCGGGTGAAACCGATTTTCGATCTCATGGGAAAAAACATCATGTTGATGGGCGGCCCGGGCGCAGGTCAGCATACAAAGATGAGCAATCAGATCGCCATCGCCTCGAGTATGATCGCGATTTCAGAGGCTATGACATACGCAAAAAATGCGGGCTTGGACCCAAATCGCGTGATCCAATGTATCGAGAGCGGGGCGGCCGGAAGTTGGTCACTCAGCAACCTTGCACCCAGATTCCTGAAAGGCGATTTCGCTCCCGGATTCTTTGTAAAGCACTTTATCAAGGATATGACAATCGCCCTGGAAGTAGCCGAAGAACTGAATCTGGACTTAACGGGACTTCAAATGGCAAAACGGAAATACGACCAACTCGCGGCCGAGGGTGGCGGCGACTACGGAACCCAGGCAATCTACAAGCTCTACGAAAAGTAGGCCGCCTCTCCTTTAGTATCCCAATAAGTAAGTACGGTGCTACCTTGGACAGTTCCCCTCCCACGGAGGGGTTAGGGGTGGGTCGGATCCCGGTTTCCCTGGCCGAAAATCCGTAACCACATTGACCTACTGTTACCGTTCCCACGCAATCGTGCTTTCCGCTCAGCGGGATAATCGTTCTCGTCCAATTTCGAGAACGAGCACGATTACGAAAATGATATCTCACCTGAACACCCGGAAAACCGCCTGTCGGACGGCAGGGAAGCTTCAATTTACTGGTGCCCCCGGCGCGATGGCACTTGCCGGACCAATCGGAGGGGAAACTTCGGGCATCCTGGAAGACGAAAAGCTTCCGCCTTCCGCTACGTTCTGGACCGGAACATGTAGCGGAAAGCGGAAGCTTTTCGATCTTTCCGAATCTTCGAGAACGAGGACGATAGTTGATCCACCAAACAGGCAATTTTCGCCCTCGAAACGCCTGAAAATCCCGCCCGGAAACCCGCTTTGCCGTACGGCAGAGAAAGTGCGGGTCAGCCGTGGCCGGGTTAACCCTCAATCATTCAGAAATTTATCCTCGGCCCTTTCTTCCTTCCTCTCCAGAACCTCAATCTCGTAACCGTCGGGATCGTCAACGAATGCCATCTTCAGCCCCGAGACAAACTCCTCCCGCCAATTATCCGGCCAGATTCCCAGGCCATTCTTCTCCAGTCGATCGCAATACTCGATAAGATCGGGCACGCCGATGGCGAAATGCATCAGGTCTTCCGGGACGTTGAGTTCATAATCCGGGGAGTAAGTGAGCTCCAGAAGATGCTCATTCCCCGGAAGTTCGAGCATGACAATCTGGTTGCCGGCGGGCGACTTGTCGCTCCGCCTCGATACGCGAAATTCGAAATTGTCGCAATAGTACCTGATCGATTGTTCGAGATCGCTCACGCGGATACGGGTGTGAAGGAATTTATTCATGATAAATTCTGTTTCACAGAATTTATAGGGATTTTGCAATGCAAAATCTGGGGTGAGGTCGTGGCTCCCCCACATGTTCCAGTGAAAACCCTGTCTGAACGAGAAGCTTGAACCACTAGCTGACCGTTCGCGTGAACCTGGGAATGGTTTAAAGCGCCACTATCGATTCCGCCTCAACACATCTCGCAACCCGAGGTAGAGAAGGAAACCGATTGGCCCTAACATCAGCGTGAAAAACAGTACTGGCGCCATGACCCAGGCGCTGATGCTCCGCTCCAAGCTGTCGAGGTAGGCCCAGCGCCCCACAAACAGGTCGAAGGCCAGAAAGTGCACCCAGGCGATCGTGGCGCCGGTCTCAGCGCCGAGCAGTGCTGCAACGGTAGGGAGTGTTGGGTTGAGCACCACCAGGAAGACTGTGACAAATTGCGGCAGCACGAGCACAAGGTAGAAAGCGGCAGCCGGCGCGACGACTAGCGGCGATCGCATGATACGGGATGTCCAGTGCCAATGGGGCACAAGGATCATCAGGAACCAAAACGGCGCGACGAGCAAGAAGCTCAGTGAGAATATCGTTTCCATTGTGGCTTCTCCTAGTTTCCCGCAACTGCCCCCTCGGGTGCTTTCTGCGCCATGGCCTGCTGGACCCCGATCAGCGCCATGACGTAGGCAGCCCCGAGGCTGACTAAACCAATCCCAAGCACCAGTGCAGCCAGCAGGTTCAGATCAAACGTTGCCAATCCACTGAACGACTGAAAGGCGCTTACCGCAACCAGCCCGGTGTAGCCTAGAGCTGCCACAATGACGACCCGGGTACGTCGGATTTCTCTCCAGTTTGTAAAGAGCAGCAGCCAAGCCAACACCGGCAGCACTTGCACGGCGTGCAAAGTGAGTGCATGGGGTACCTTCATGTCGCCCGCCTCACCGAAGATGTAGGCAGACCTGGTGCCCCCGCTAATGAACTCCCCAGTCTGGAAGTCGATCACTTTTGGAATGCCGTTAAGAATGATCAGGATGCCGAGAATCTGGGCGACAACCAGCAGCACCATGCTGATCCGGATGGCCCACGCAAGACTCCATAATTACGAAATTGGGTTGGAGAACCCAAAGTAAATGTTATTCAGGCACTTGCAAGATTCTATTGATTACATAGTATGCCAGAATGGAGTTTCAACGATTGTTGTGTGTGGGTTCGTTAGAGGTAGAGAGCTTTTCCTGCAGGTTTGTTTTCAGTTAGAAACTTGTTGAGTATTAATCAGTTACAAAAGCGCTTTGAACGGGGAGTTGATTTCTGGTGGCAATTGAGTAGAAGCGAAGGGAGCTGGAGAAAGTTGGTATTGGCATTGTATGTAAAATAAAGTTTGCAGTTTTGCCTCCTTTCCATACTGTGCCGGTGCATGCAAGAAGAGCTTTCGCGTAAAGAGAGGGAGGTGGTCGAAGCGGTACGGCGGGATCGGGTAAGCACGGTGTGGAGGCTGATGAAGGAGCAGAGGGTGTCGCGGCGAACGGTCTATCGGGCTTTGCAAAAATATGGCCATTACTCCAGTTACAATGCCAATTGTGGCTACCTGAGCTTGAAAGACATTCCGCGCTTTGACGGGGCCGGTTTGTGGCGTTTTCGCAAGGGGCGCTTTTCGCGCCACGGCACCTTGGAGGAGACCGTGGAGGCGGTGGTGGGAGCTTCGCTTTGCGGCTACACGGTGGCTGAGTTGGAGACCCTCCTTGGGGTACGGGTGCACAACCCCATAAGCGTGCTTTGTAGAAAGAAGCGGTTGAGTCGATACTATGAAGGGCGTCACTGCGTGTATGTCTCGGCCGGGGAACAGGGCGGGGCCGAACAGAAAAAGCGGCGGCAAGGGCGAAGAACAGCGGCACAAGTTCAGGCAGGGGACCCCGGGGGCGCTTTGCAGGCAGCTCCCGAAGGGCTCGAAACGATGGTCGTGATCGCTTTGCTGGTCGCCTGTATCGGCCATCCCGAGGCCGGGGTCAAGGAGCTTGTCGAGCTTATGCAAGAGCAGGGAGTAGAGCTGAGCGGGGAGCAAATTGAGCGGGTGATGGCGTTTTACTCGCTCAAAAAAAACCGGACCGATCGCGGTAGCGGAGCTGTTACATGATTTGCGGGCAGAGGCTGAACGGGCCCTGCAAACGGTGGGGGCTGTGCCTGCGCAAACGAGTTATCGCTTCGATGCCCGGGAGGACGAAGAGGGTCCTTCAGAGGTGCGCAAGACCCTGCGCCGCAAGGTGGTCAGTTTCTCCTATGGATGCTTCCAGGCGGTGGAAGTTGTGCGCGAGCAGGGGCAAGGGAGCCACCGCAACAGCTACCGTTCTGCTCGCCTGGAACAGATCGTGCCCTCGCATAGTCGCTACGCTTACGATCTGATTGCCTATGTGGGCAAGCGATGTTTGTGCGAAAGCGCCACCCTCAAAGAGGTGCACAGGGAACTGCGCGAGGGCCCGGGGCAGCTGCAGATTGCTCAAAGCAGCCTCTATGAGATGCAGCAGAAGTTTCTTTTTTATCTGGGTCGGCTGCACGCCGCGGCCGCTCCGGTGCTTAAAGATTACCTGAGCGCTCGCCCTTGCCTGCGCTGGCTGGTGGATGGGACCGTGGAACCGCAGACGCCGGTTTTCTTCGCTGTTCAGGAAGCCGACGAAGGGATCCTTTTGGGCAGCTGGAAAATGCCTTCCGAACAGAGCGAAACGATCAGTGGCTGTTTTGCCCGGGCGGCCCGGGCTTTTGGCCAACCCCACCATGTCTATCATGATTTAAGCGCTCAGATCAGCAAGGCCTGCGAGAGCGAAACCTTCCAGGCCCCCCATGGCGTCTGCCATTATCATTTCGCCCGCAATGTGGGCGAACAGCTTTATCGAAAACCCCAGCAGATGCTCAACGGGCGCTTGCGGCAATTGAAGCTCATGGAGCGCATGCGCGCGCAACGCAAACACATCACCGCAAAGCTCCGTGACGCCCTCCGTGAAAAACACGCCCTCGTCCTGGCCGATTTGCTCACCGCCAAAGCGCTCGCAGTGCCCTTCGATCCCACCCTTGCACGGGAACTGCTCATGGCCCTGCAATTGTGGATTTTGGATTATCCCTGCGACGGTCACCGCCAGGGCTTTCCCTTCGATCCTTACCTGCTTTATTGGCATCGGCGGGTCGTGCGCGCCCATGCCGCCCTGGAGCAGTGGCTTGCCCGCGCTCCTGCCAGTTGCTCTGTTCTGCGAAGCTTCTTTCATCTTTCGACCGGGTTGAAGCAGTATCTGGCTGATGCCCTCGTCATCGAAGCCGCTACTATCTAGACCTTATCCGAAAAGCTACTGATTGGCCGCAAAGAGGCGCAAAAGGCGCAAGAAAAACTTGAGAAAAATCATTTTTGGCTTGATAAAAAGTGTCGCAACATTGCTAGTGTTTAACAACCTAAGATTAAGAAAGGAGTTAAACATGCCAACATGTGCGACAGAGGAGAACAAAAGCGATAAGACGCCCCTTAGCAACCTCATTCTGCCGGTTCCAGACACGGATTTCCGTGATTTTCTGGATGAAGTTGAAGAATTGGCCGGGTTCGCGGCGCAAATCATCGAGGCGATCGAGAAGGAGGACGCCCATGCGCGTGAGAAGAAGAAACTTCGATTGGAAGATCGAAGGTTCTTTGAAGGGCGCACAGCGGACCTGCCGGAGCTGGACATCGAGGAGGAGAATATTCTGGCTGCTGAATTGAATCTTGGGGCAGGCCGGCCGCGGATGCCGGCTTATGCGGTATACGTGTTCGTGATGCCGAGGGTTTCTGGGTTCGTTGACCACGAAACCGGCACGGCGGTTTGTGCGCGAGTCGATGAGCTTGTACGGATTTTTGCAGAGCGGGGGACTGAGAATGCCGGCGGTGACGACGATTCTGGAGAACGTGAACCTGGTCAGCCATACGACCCGCGAGTTGATCTTTGATAAACAGATTGGGTTTATCCTCCAGGAGCAATGGGACGATTTCGGGAAGCTGACGATCGACAGCACCTCGGTGAAAGCAAACAGCTGCTGGCCCACCGATGGGAAGATTCTGAGCGGTCTTTTGATGCGGGCCAATCGTTTGGGTCAGAAGTTGCATGTCTTCGGGCTGGAGGATTTTCGCAAGGGATGGGTTGGGCGTTGGCTGGAGGAAATGGACAAGCTGGAGTTTCAGATTTGTCTGGCCGCGGGCAAACCGAAGTCGAAGGGCAAGCTGAAGAAACACTACCGGCGGTTGCTCAAGCGGGGCCGCAAGGCGGCCGACTCACTAACGGGGGAACTGAGCCATCTTGAAGAGGGCCTGTCGATGGATTCACTGCCTCCCACTCGCCGGGAGCTTCTGGAGCGGGCATTGAGCCAGATCAGGGGCGATATTGCCGACGCCAAGCGGGTTGTTGAGTATGCTCATGATCGGGTGTTTCACGAAAAGAAGCTACCGTCCACACAGAAGGTCCTGAGCCTCTCGGACGGATCGGCGGCCTACATCAAGAAGGGCAGCCGCAATCCAGTGATCGGGTACAAGCCACAACTGGTTCGCAGCGAAAACGGTTTTGTCACCAGCCTGATCGTACCGCAAGGCAACGCGGCAGACTCCATTGAGCTGGCGCCGGCCATCGGCGATTCGATCAAGCGCACCGGTGTCATTGCTGAACTGGTCAGCACCGATGACGGATATGCTTCGGCGAAGGGACGCAAGGAGGTGCTGAGCATGGGGGTAAAGCAGATCAGTATCAGTGGGGCGAAGGGCAAGAAGTTGACCACCCCCGAGGACTGGGAGAGCGAGGCGTATCGCGAGGCACGCCGCGATCGCTCCGCAGTGGAGTCGCTGATGTTCACGATTAAAGATGGATTTGCCTTTGGCGAACTCGGCCGCCGCGGCATCGATGCGGTAGGCGATGAACTGCTCGAGAAGGTTCTGGCCTACAACTTCTGCCGCATCATACTGATGAAGAAACGCCGAGGGGAGGAACTGGAACAGGCAGCCTGAATCTGACCGCTTTGAAGCTCAGAGAAAAAAGCACCACGGGATGAGTATGCCTCCAGACAGCGGCAAATATACGTATTGTGCAGCAAGCCACGCCGATGGCCGCTCAATACCTGCTCATCGGCAGCGCCGGCAGCCTAAAACCCGAAACCTGCCAGCCATAGGCTGGTCCGCCCGTGGCGGAGAACCTTAAACCGCCCGCTCGAAAGGCTTTTCGAATGGGGTCTAGAATGACCTTATCCGAAAAGCTACTGATTTGCCGCAAAGAGGCGCAAAAGGCGCAAGAAAAACTTGAGAAAAATCATTTTTGGCTTGATAAAAAGTGTCGCAATATGCTAGTGTTTAACAACTTAAGATTAAGAAATGAGTTAAACATGCCAACATGTGCGACAGAGGAGAACAAAAGCGATAAGACGCCCCTTAGCAACCTCATTCTGCCGGTTCCAGACACGGATTTCCGTGATTTTCTGGATGAAGTTGAAGAATTGGCCGGGTTCGCGGCGCAAATCATCGAGGCGATCGAGAAGGATCTGGACGCCCATGCGCGTGAGAAGAAGAAACTTCGATTGGAAGATCGAAGGTTCTTTGAAGGGCGCACAGCGGAGCTGCCGGAGCTGGACATCGAGGAGGAGAATATTCTGGCTGCTGAATTGAATCTTGGGGCAGGCCGGCCGCGGATGCCGGCTTATGCGGTATACGTGTTCGTGATGATTCGAGGGTTTCTGGGTTCGTTGACCACGAAACCGGCACGGCGGTTTGTGCGCGAGTCGATGAGCTTGTACGGATTTTTGCAGAGCGGGGGACTGAGAATGCCGGCGGTGACGACGATTCTGGAGAACGTGAACCTGGTCAGCCATACGACCCGCGAGTTGATCTTTGATAAACAGATTGGGTTTATCCTCCAGGAGCAATGGGACGATTTCGGGAAGCTGACGATCGACAGCACCTCGGTGAAAGCAAACAGCTGCTGGCCCACCGATGGGAAGATTCTGAGCGGTCTTTTGATGCGGGCCAATCGTTTGGGTCAGAAGTTGCATGTCTTCGGGCTGGAGGATTTTCGCAAGGGATGGGTTGGGCGTTGGCTGGAGGAAATGGACAAGCTGGAGTTTCAGATTTGTCTGGCCGCGGGCAAACCGAAGTCGAAGGGCAAGCTGAAGAAACACTACCGGCGGTTGCTCAAGCGGGGCCGCAAGGCGGCCGACTCACTAACGGGGGAACTGAGCCATCTTGAAGAGGGCCTGTCGATGGATTCACTGCCTCCCACTCGCCGGGAGCTTCTGGAGCGGGCATTGAGCCAGATCAGGGGCGATATTGCCGACGCCAAGCGGGTTGTTGAGTATGCTCATGATCGGGTGTTTCACGAAAAGAAGCTACCGTCCACACAGAAGGTCCTGAGCCTCTCGGACGGATCGGCGGCCTACATCAAGAAGGGCAGCCGCAATCCAGTGATCGGGTACAAGCCACAACTGGTTCGCAGCGAAAACGGTTTTGTCACCAGCCTGATCGTACCGCAAGGCAACGCGGCAGACTCCATTGAGCTGGCGCCGGCCATCGGCGATTCGATCAAGCGCACCGGTGTCATTGCTGAACTGGTCAGCACCGATGACGGATATGCTTCGGCGAAGGGACGCAAGGAGGTGCTGAGCATGGGGGTAAAGCAGATCAGTATCAGTGGGGCGAAGGGCAAGAAGTTGACCACCCCCGAGGACTGGGAGAGCGAGGCGTATCGCGAGGCACGCCGCGATCGCTCCGCAGTGGAGTCGCTGATGTTCACGATTAAAGATGGATTTGCCTTTGGCGAACTCGGCCGCCGCGGCATCGATGCGGTAGGCGATGAACTGCTCGAGAAGGTTCTGGCCTACAACTTCTGCCGCATCATACTGATGAAGAAACGCCGAGGGGAGGAACTGGAACAGGCAGCCTGAATCTGACCGCTTTGAAGCTCAGAGAAAAAAGCACCACGGGATGAGTATGCCTCCAGACAGCGGCAAATATACGTATTGTGCAGCAAGCCACGCCGATGGCCGCTCAATACCTGCTCATCGGCAGCGCCGGCAGCCTAAAACCCGAAACCTGCCAGCCATAGGCTGGTCCGCCCGTGGCGGAGAACCTTAAACCGCCCGCTCGAAAGGCTTTTCGAATGGGGTCTATCTATGAAAACGCTTTTTGCATTTTCAGCGCTTTGCGCGATGCCCTTTGGCTCAGCGCCAGCGGCCCCTGCCCTTTAAGCGACCCTTATCTGTTGCAAGCAGGACAAGCCGCTGAGCTCACCGAGGCTCTCCAGTTGCTGCGTGCCCAATATCGCCAAAAAGGCGCCTCCCTGACCAACCCCTCGAAAGCCAAACTCTACCGCACCGTGGTCACTCATCTGGACAAATACTGGCAGCGGCTGCTTCCCCCACCGGCCCATCCAGACAGCGTACGCACGACCAATGAGCTGGAAGGCACCTGGCGCACCTCCAAGCGCAAACGCCGTCAAACCCACGGGCGCAAAAATCTGACGCGCGACTTTGAAGCGCTCCCCGAAGAATACATGCTCCTGGCCAACTTACACAATCCCCGCTATGTGGAGCTGGTTTTAGGCAGTATCGATAATCTGCCCCAAAAGCTTGCCCAGGCTGCACAGAAAGCACCCCCCTTCAGTCACTGGCGGGCGAACAGAAAAACCCTCGCCGTGGGTCGATTGCCCAAAAAGCTCCTGCGAAAAGAAAACTTCCTTGAGGAACTCTTCGAAGTCTGTAATCGCCAGGATCAATCCTTAAACCCGCAACCCCATCGGATTGCCTCCTGACAACGACTCCAGTGCCCTCCCTCTGCTCCCCATTTTCTTCATGCTCTAACCAGAGAACTCCACGCAATTTGCGTGCCAACCGAAATTCAGAACGATGGGTCTTGTGCCGGGGTGGCGCGCGTTCCCTGCTATAAACCGTGTGCCTCTACCAACCCCTCCACCGATCCTTTCTCGCCTCAGCCGTGTTCCGGCTGAGGCGAGAAAGGATCGGTGGAGGGGTGCGCGGTGGCAATCGCGTATTGTAGCTGAATATCGTGCGCCGCCCCGGCACAAGACCGGGGCAGCCTCAGAAACGCTAAACAGGTACCCGCGCACGATGATAATAAAGTCAAGTCAGCTACCCATTCTCGGTGAGTCGGAATTGGAAATCTCCAAGTTTAAAAAGCATCACATTCCACGTAGGCATCAATCACAGCCTGTTCTCCCTCCCGTCCCGGGCGGCTGTTGCCGTGTTCCATTCCCACCAGACCCTCGTAACCCTTCTCATGGATGAACCGAAATACATTTCGATAGTTGATCTCTCCCGTCGTCGGTTCCTTACGCCCGGGGTTATCTCCAGACTGAAAATACGGTATTTCGGAATAGCACTGCTCGATATTGGGAATCAGATTACCTTCCGTAATCTGCTGATGATAGATATCGTGAAGAATCTTACAACATGGGTGATCGACCGCCTTGCAAATCATGTATGCCTGAGAAGCCTTGGCGAGAAACACACGCGGGTGATTAATGAGCCGGTTGAGCGGCTCCAGCACCATGACGAGACCTGTTTCTTCGCATATTTCGCAACAACGCTTGAGAAGATCGACGACATTCACGGTCTGATAGTCCCAGTCCAGCTTCAGGTCGTAGAGACCGGGCACGACGGTGCACCACCTGGCGTTCACTCTCTTGGCGACCTCGACGGCATTTTCCATATCGGCTACAACTCTCTCCTTCGCATCTTTATCGTCCCCTGCGAAGGTCACGTCCGTGAAACTCGCCGACGCCACGAATACTCCCATTTCCATTTCGAGTCGCTCCATTTCTGACGCAACCTGGTTTTGCACCGAAACCTCGCGCTTCGGCATCTGATTATCTTCGAAAGCGGAAAATCCGACATCCGACGAAAACTTAAGCTGATCAGTCAGACTGTCGCCTGCGCTCTCTTTAAACATACCAAAGTGCGGCGCGTATTTCAGCGTGAATTTGTTCTTCATTTGATTCAAGTAGTCGACTCCGAGATTGGGACGATGTCATCGAGCGAAACGCCCACTCGGTTCGCCGTGTTTTTTGTTTCCTCCCAAACGATATGAGGGAGCCGGACGCCATTCACCTCCGCCTCAGCCGAGCGCTGCCTCGATCCTTCCCCGGGGAGCAGGATCGGCACACTCGGATCCGCTCGTTTTGAACTCTTCAGATAATCGATGTAGCTCTTCAAATCTCGCACATAATCATCATAATCGACAAACTCTCGCAAATCGGTCAGATTGAACCACACCCCGTTGGTCCCGGTTACACGCTGAAGTTTGCCGAAACCGGTTTGGGCTAAAATTCCAGTCACGGCATTGATCAGAACAGCGTGTCCCGATCCGCGGTATCCCAGCTCCGCGAGTCCGAGTGGGAGTATTCCCCCGCGCTTTTCGTCGTCAAGATATAAAACCATTGGATCGACGGTCGGAATTCCACAACAGTCCAATAGCAGACCCTTCGGCACCGGCAAACCCGCCATCCGCAGGATGTTGCAATTCCCTTCCACGATGGAGGCCGTTGAGGCGTCATAGACGAGGGGTGGATCATCTCCGCAAGGAACTGCCGCACCGTGCGGCTCCGTCCCGAGGCGCGACTCAATGCTCCCATAGGGCACTACTCTCGGCTGACCGACCACATTAGCCTCGGCCTTGGCAATAAATCCCTCTTCGGCAGCCATCTCTAAATAGGATGCGAGACGGCCGATGTGGTTGGCTCTCCTAACGATTACGGTGAAGACGGCATTTTGCTTCATCCCTTCGAGTGCGACCTCTACGACTCTTCGCATGATCACCTGTCCAAAATGAAAATTGCCGTCCACGATGGCGCCGCCGTTCTTCCTCGTTGGAATGACTTCGATGCCGGCTTTCGGATTGATATGGCCGCCAAGAATGTATTGCACATATCGCACGAACCGGGAAAACCCGTGGCTTGGATACCCAGCCATCTCCGCCTTAACCAACTCATCCGTGACCGCCTGCGCAGATTCGGTATCTACACCCAATTCCGGCGCAAGAAGTAATCGAGTTCCCACCTCCCGCAGTTGTTCGACCCTGAGCGTCACGGTGTGGAGGGGAAGGTCTCTAGGAAGGGGCATCGATGTAGGTGGGCAAATTGTGTTGATGTCGTCGCTCGCCCGGTATGTAATGGTGCTTTCACGGAAAGCTGCAAGGCTCAAAAAGTCGACGTCAAACAAACGAATAGAACAAACTTCCGATTACCATCATGAAGAGGGAAATCCTAACTACGATCATCGTTGCATGCTCATTCTACGGTATCGAAGCAGCCGACTGGCCACAGTTTCGAGGGCCCGATTTCAACGGCTCCACAAACGAAACCAATCTCCCCGTAAATTGGAGCACGACGGAGAATGTCCTATGGAAGACGCCTTTGCCGGGGCCGAGTTCCGCAACCCCGGCAGTCGTTGGTGATTTCATTTTCATCACCGCACTCGACCGCACATCGTCCGAAATTTCCGCTATGGCCCTGGACCGTAAAGGAGGCAAAGTCTTATGGAATATTCCAATTGGATATGGAGAACTGAATCAGGGCTATGGACGCGAAAACTTTATGACTGAACCATCCGCAGTATCCGATGGAAAGAGGGCCATCTTCCTCTTTGGCACAGGCGACCTGGCGGCCTTTGACCTGAACGGCCGCGCAATCTGGCACCGGAATTTTCAGGACGAGTATGGGAAGTTCAGTATCAACTGGGGTTATGCCAGTAGTCCGCTTCTTTATGATAATCGGCTCTACGTGCAGGTCCTGCATCGAAGCGATGCCTATGTGCTCTGCATCGATCCGGCGACGGGCGAGAATATCTGGAAAATATCAAGGAGATCAGACGCCCGCGCGGAATCTCGCGAGGCCTACACGACACCACTACCACTCCGAAACGGTAAGGAATCACTCATCCTGATTCTTGGGGGCGACCATTTGACCGCGCACGACCCACTCTCAGGTTCGGAGCGCTGGCGATGGGGTACACTTAATCCACATAGACGCGAGAATTTCCGGGCCGTGGCATCTCCAGTGGTGGGAGACGGATTCGTCTACATAAACGCGCCTCAATTGGCGCCTCTCTATGCCTTGCGGCTTGGAGAGAAAGTTCCGAAACTGGCCTGGACCTTTGACCATCCCACAGCGGATATTCCTACCCCTGTTTATTACAAGGACCGGCTCTTCCTACTGGCGGGTAAGAGAAAGGTTATCACGAGCCTGAACCCGGTAACGGGAAAAGTCATCTGGCAGACTCCACTCGAAGTGCGAACTTTTCTGCGCGCTTCGCCAATGGCCGCCGATGGAAAAATCTACTGTATCAGCGCAGATGGTGAAGTCGTTGTTCTGGCAGCCACAGATGAACTCAGGATCCTATCAAGAATCGAGATGGGAGAGTACCCCTGCCGCTCCTCCATCGTCGCTTCGCAAGGAAAGCTGTATATACGGACGGGCGAGAGTCTATACTGTATTGGAAGGTCGTGAACCTTTGTTCCATAAGATTCACAACCTTTCCCGTTTCGCTCTGCTACGCCTCCATCTTCGCCATGTAGGGCGAATTGAAGACGAATCCTCCGTTGAAAACCTACTCCTGTTCGAACACCCGCGAGGGCTGTAGGAGCGGGTTGATCCCGCGATTGAAGAAGCTCGGATCGAGGCCTAAAGCCTCTCCTACATCCTGACGGGTTTTCAGGGTTCAGATTGAATTCGATACCAACTAATGACCTTAGGTACTCTTTCCTTCCTCTACCATCATTCGCGCCAAAATCGCACAATACTGGATCATGCATCTAAAACACCACACGAGACCTGTCATTGCGAGGAAGCATGACGAAGCAATCCAGGATTGCAATGATCCGCGACGCTGTGATCGCTGACACTTTGACCCTTCACTGCCACTCCCGATTGGCGGAACACTAATTTATCAATGGTTTGTTCCCTGCCACCGGCCTGAAACCCAAGGCTACATGACCTCAAAGTTTCGCCGAGGTGTATCCAACGTGATCGGCACAGAATCTGAGTTTTTCGTTCATTCCTCTTCGAATTCACAGCCATTTTTATTGACTTAGCTAAATTTAGCTAAATACTGACGGGGTGATTATTGTAAATACCCACGAGGCGAAATCGAAGCTCTCGTTTCTGCTTGCCAAGGTCGAGGAAGGGGAGCGGGTTCGCATCTGTCGCAACGGTCGCCCAGTGGCGGAATTGATATCGGCTGCAAGAGAGAAATGTGACCCGTTGGAAAAACATCCGGAGCTAAGTAAGATTGCGATCGGGTACGATCCAGTGGACCCTCTTGAAGACGATGAATGGCCGAAAACGGCGCGGTAAGAGAGGAAGATAGCGATGGTGCTGCTCGACACATGCACGCTGCTCTGGCTTGTTGGCGAGGACGACCGAATCTCAGGAAAGGCAAAGAGTGTCATTCGAAGGAATGGCGATAGCTTATACTTGTCAGCAATATCTGGATTTGAGATAGGGGTGAAATACGCCAAGAGAAGGCTGCAACTACCGCAATCTCCGTTAGAATGGTTGCGACGTGCACTAGAACATCACGGCATTACAGAGATACCGGTAACAATAGAACTTGGAGTAAAGGCATGCCTGTTGCCGAATATCCATCAAGATCCCTGCGATCGCATAATCATCGCCACGTCGCAGGTAATGGGGCTACGGATCGCAACCCCTGATCCAGTGATAAAGTCTTATCCTGACGTTAGAGTTGATTGGTAGAGTGAAACTTGCGCGGATGTATTCCGATTTAAAACACAATGAATTCTCCACCGAGCTCCAAAATTTTCGAAACAGCTCCCTTCTCTCTCGGAGTGATCACCGACGAGATCCACAGGGATGCTTCAATTTCGATCCCTTTGGCAAAGGAAATGGGATTTCGGTATGTCGACTTCAATGATGTCGGCGAGCGAAACGTCTGGGAGTTGAGCGATTCCGAAGCGGAAGAATTGGCGGCTCTCGTTCGGGACCATGGCCTCGCAACGTTTGCCCTCTGCCCTCCCGCGTTCAAAGTGGTTTTGTTAGATGAGTTGAGTGTGGGTTCAGTCGCCAAAGATCCTGCCTTTCAGGAACATATGAATATCCTGCGACGAACCTTTGAACTGGCGCCAATATTCGGCGTTTCTAAGATACGAATGTTCTCATTTCGACGCAGCGACATGAAAACCATGGGCAATCCTTCTCCCCGACTTCCACAGGGTGGTGAGATTCCGGAAGATATCTTTGAGAAAGTCATAGAGGGTTTGCAATACGCTGCCGGTGAAGCCGAAGCGGCGGGAATGACGCTGCTGCTGGAAAACGTCCGATCCTGCTGGGGAAATTCCGGCGCCAACCTCGCGCGGATCGTCAACGCGGTGAATCGCTCTTCCCTCATGGCGATATGGGATCCTGCTAACTGCTATGTCTCGGGTGGGGAACCTTTTCCAGAGGGCTACGAGGCTGTAAAGTCCCACATTGGAGAAATTCATGTCAAAGATGCCGTCGTGGAAGATCAGGAGACGGGACTTACCCGATGGGAATGCATCGGAAGTGGGGGCGTCGATTATGTCGGCCAACTCCGTGCTCTCCTGTCTGATGAATATGAAGGGGTAGTGACAGTAGAAACACACTGGTCCGAACCCGGTATGACCCGCGAAGACTGCACCCGCCAAACGCTGGCCGGATTGAAGGAATGCCTGAAACAAGCGCTCGACACCTAATTTGGATCTGACTTTACCCCATTGTTGCAAAAAATCGAGAAGTGATGAAGAGCAAGGCGCAGACCGCAAACCTGCGCAGGCGCGTAGTAGCCTACGCAACCAAGCGGTTTGCGGGCTGGAACGCAGCTATTCGCGCTTGTCGGTTTTAGCCTTCGAATGAGCCTGCCGTAATTGTCACTTTCGGTGAGGGTTTCAAAACACCCAGAAAATTTCATAACATTCTGATTATAAACAATAAAACATCCGCCCATTCGAAGGCGTTTGCGACATTGGGGTTTATACTTCAATTTACATGCCGAATCCAAGAGGGTAGCGGAAAGCGGAAGCTTTTCGTCCTCCTCAACGCCGATAATTTCACTCTACCGTACGGCAGAATTTGATCCGGCAAGCGCCCTTGGACCGACTGACTTGAACTATGACTTCAAAGACGCAATTTTTGCCCAACGGGCACCAACGAATCCAAAGCGCTCGACTTGAGGTTTGGCCCAAACAGAAGATTTGATGAACCCACCGAAGGACATCCAGATAATCGGTCGCGAGGTTGCGATCCTCTGGGAGGGCGGAAGAGAAGACTATTACCCCATGGAGACCCTTCGTGCTTGCTCGCCGAGTGCGGAAAACGTTGGCGAGCGCGATATACTGGGAAACCTTTATGGTGGAGACGGACCCCGCGAATTTCCGGGTGTCGAAGTCAAGCGTTGGGAATATGTTGGTAACTACGCGATAAGATTCCACTTTTCGGACGACCACAGGACCGGTATTTACAGTTACGAATATCTCCAGCAGATAGGAGACGAACTCAAAGGTCGGGACAAGACGGAGACAGCTTAAGAGCACGGCGCCCCAACGATCGTGTCATAGAAGCCATGCGAAGGAACACTTGAATTGCCGAAAGGGTTAGGTGGAAAATTCAGGCAAGAACTTGAAGAACAAGACTTTCAAGTACTTGATGTTCGTTACGAGCATGCAACCGGAGTTATGCGGTTACCTTTCGTCCATCGAGATCCATTCGACAGATTGTTAATATCGCAGTGTAAGGAAGAAAGATTGGTAGCCATAACTGATGATCCCGTCTGGCGGGATTCCCGTTATGCGATAAGAGTGAAATGGAAATCGTGACCGTCATCGGGCGCGGACACTCAGGGACTCGGGCCATGTCTCACACCCTCAGCGAAAGTGGTGTATACATGGGAGAGCGACTCAACCAGTCCGGCGATCTTTTACCACCCGAGGCGATCTACGAGGCCTGTCGCGTCATGGCCAGACGCGTCACCTACCTCGGTGACCTACGGTGGGACTTTTCAGACTTGCAGACCGGCCCGATCGATCCCGCATTCACGCGACTGATCGAATCATTTCTATCGTCCGTCCTCGAAAGCGACGCGCCCTGGCGGGGTTGGAAGATACCCGAAACGACACTGGTTTTTCCCTGGATCGTAAGGATGTTTCCCGAAATCCATTACATTTACTGGGTGCGCAATCCCCGCGACGGAATCCTGAAGACACATAAAACCGATGATCTGGCGGACTTTGGAATTGATTATCCGCCCACCGACGATGTTTACGAAAGACGCGCGATCAGTTGGAAGTACCAGCACGAACTGGTAAAACAAACGCCAACGCCGAGACATTTCATCAAGGTGCGCTTCGAAGAGATGGTGCTGGAGCAGGAGAGGACACTTGAAAGATTGGAAGAGTTTCTAGGTATTCCGCTGGCGAGGATCGACATGCGCTCGGACTCAGTAGGCCGCTACAAAGGTAGTGAGATCGACACCAATCTCTCATGCTTCAAAGATGAATTGAGGGAATACGGCTACGACTCGGAATAGCCTGGAAATCTCCCAGGATTTCCAGGCCAATAAAAGTAAAACTTCGCGGAATCGTCACCATGCCTCCTTTGCTAGGAATTACCGTCCTTCCAGAATTCATCCAACCCGAAGGAGTGGAAGCGCTTCTCGACAATCTGCATTCCAGAGTTCCCGTTACCAGCTACGGACCAATCGACGATTTCGTGGCCCGGGCGAAATCGGTTTATTCTGGTTCTAAGGAACGGCTATGGATCAATCGCTACGCCTACCTCAGCGATGAGAAACTCGATGCCCTGGGCCGGCTATTTTATTAAAATCTGTTCGACCAGGCTCAATCTCGCCCCCCAGGTCGTTGCAGAAGTTCCAATCCAACTCCTTTCTTAATCTTAGGTTGTTAAACAGCATGTTGCGAACTTTTTATCAAGCCAAAAAATGATTTTTCTCAAGTCGGGCGAGTAGCTTTTCGGACCCCGTCTGCATTCCAGAGTTCCCGTTACCAGCTACGGACCAATCGACGATTTCGACAGGCTACGCCTAAGCGATGAGAAACTCGATGCCCTGGGCCGGCTATTTTATTAAAATCTGTTCGACCAGGCTCAATCCATTAAAGTAGACGGCTCCACCACCCTTGTTGATCCCATACGTTATTTCCTGCGGCGGCGACCTGAAGCAGACTCCGTTGCTTCGAAGTCGTTCGTACTCGGCCCCAATATCGTCCACCAGAAAACAGAGATGCGCATTTCCCGGCCGGTTGAATTCCGTGTCCGTAGGATCACCTCGAGGGTGCTTGTACTCGACGAGTTCCAGAATCTGTCGATCACTCCCTTCTCCTTCCGGTTCATAAGCCAGAACGGCGATCTCCAGGTGAGCATCCGGAGATCCGACCATGCATCCGATATACTCGAAATCATAACGCCCGCCTCCAATCCTCCTCATTCCGAAGAGCTCGACAAACAATTTCTCGGCCTCCTCGAGATTGGACACTGTGAAACTGGTATGGTGGATTCCGCGAATCATGCCCCAATTCTCAGTCTAGCAGCCCGTCGGACTTATTCGAACTCTTTTCATCAGACTGCAATAAATCTGTCGGTCTCATCTGCGCCGCCATAGATGTCCATTCTTCAAAATGATGATCAGAAAAACAAAGGCCTGACCCCTTAGAATCAGCTGAAAGGTCGATCAAATCCGATCCTTAAGCTGTTTTCAACTTGAGCACCTCAGCTTCCCACTCTTCCCAGATCGGCTTGTGGCTCCCGGTGAGAACAATGAGCGGAACCCGGCCGCCTTTCAGGGTTTTGCTTTGCACGAATTCGGCCTCCTCGCGTTGCTCCTGGGTCAGGACGGCCCGGTCCGGCGTGGGGAAGTGTCGGAAGTCGATGCTCCAGCGGCAGCCCTGAGCGGTGTTCAGTTTGCTGGTGTGAATGCAGAGATTGGACATGAAAAGGGCGCCACCCGGCATGAGCGGAACCGCCACCGGGGTGCCTCGAGCTTCCACGTCCTCCTCCATCCGGACGTTGTTGTCGTCACCCCGGGCACCTTCCAGGAGACCCCAACGGTGGCTCCCTGGAATGACCCAGCAACAGCCGTTCTCCACCGTTGCTTCAACCAGTGGAACCCACACCGTAACGAGATGCAGATGCTCAGTGTGCTTCTCCTTCTTCCCGATCTTCGCCTGGTCGACATATTGACTGTCCTGGCGCGAAGATAAAGGGTCAGGCCTTTGTATTATTAATTGACAATGAGAAGGAACTTCGACCTGATTGAAGGAATGGCGAGAAAACCAAGGTTGGAGTTTGCCGGAGCACTCTATCACGTAATGAACAGAGGAAATTACAGGCAGGACTTGTTCAATATTTATCGCACAGGTGAATCTTTTGAGAACGCCCTTTTCGACGCGTGTGAACGGTTTGGGTGGCGCCTTCACGCTTATTGTATTTTGAGTAATCACTTTCATCTCGCCCTTGAGACAATTGAACCAAACCTGCAAATCGGGATGCAGTGGCTGCAAAGTACATTCGCCAATCGATTCAACAAATTCGCAGGCCAGCAGGGTCACGTCTTTCAGGGACGTTACAAGGCGCTGGTCATCGAACCCGGTCAGTCCTTACTTAGGGTAGTGAATTACATACACCTGAATCCGGTTCGGGCCGGTCTACTGACCGTAGCCGATCTGAGATCCTATCCGCTTAGTAGCTTTCCCCGGTTTTTTCGCAAGAAATGGCGTCCCAAATGCCTGACCTGTGCGCTCTGGTTGGCTCAGGCTGGAGGCTGGTCCGATAGTGCCAAAGGGCTTGGAAAGTACAGAAAATACCTATCCACGGTCGACGAAGGCGATCCCAGGAAACGGGAGAATCTGTGGAAAGACTTGTGTAAAGGTTGGTTGATCGGAAATGACGAGTACGGCAAGCAAGTTCTGCAGAAGCTAACTGAAAAGCAAACCCGCATGAAGGCTGCAGTCATTTGGTCAAAATATGGTGAGGTGGCCTGGACTCAGGAGTTAAAACACGGACTGAAGATTCTGAAAAAGGGAGCTGAAGACATACCGTATACGAGAAAATGCGAAGAGTGGAAAATAGCGCTGGCAGCCTTTCTGAAATCGCGTTCCGCCGTAGGCAACGGGTGGCTGAGCAAGAATCTCAATCTCGGCTCTCCTGCATACGTAAGTGCGAACATAAACGCTTACAATCGCCTCTGCCGGAAACGCTGTCCGTTCCTCAAATTGCTGACAGAAAAACAAAGGCCTGACCCCTTTGATAATAGAGAGCATAAGTGCGGTTCAACAGGAAGCTGAGGGCGCCCCGGATGACTGGCGGCGCTCGATGGGCCAGATTCAGGTGATTGTCGACACCGATGAAGGTCTCAGTGGATATGGTATTGGCGGGGGCGGAAAAGCCGCGATTCATGTCATCGAAACTGTCCTCAGTCGAGTCCTGATAGGCGCGGAGGCATCCCATGTCGAGGAGCTGTGGGAGGAGATGTATCGAACGACCCTGGCCTTTGGACGAAAGGGAATCGCGATCATGGCGATCAGTGGAGTCGACCTCGCCCTCTGGGATCTGCGCGGGAAGCGAGAAGGCAAATCGATCACTGAAGTGTTAGGTGGATCGATCGGTAATCCTATCCCCGCCTACAAAACTGGATTCACGCCTGAAGAGGTGATCGAGAGCGGGTCGGCAGGATTTCGGGCCCTGAAGTTTCACGTCGGGATTATTCCCGATAAGGGATTGGGCGATCTGGTAGGCAACATCAAACGTGTTCGGGAAGCGTTAGGACCGAAGATCGAGCTGATGGGTGATGCCGGCATGAAATTCGATGTCGATTCAACCCTGCGTATCGCGGAACGATTGGCACCCTATAATCTTCGCTGGCTCGAGGAACCGCTCCCGCCGGACGAACTCGAAGGGTATGCCCGATTACGCGATGAATGCCCCATCCCGATAGCGGGCGGTGAGCACGAATACACGGCGAAGGCCTTCGAACCGATCATCAGGGACAGGTTGCATGCAATCGTTCAACCCGATGTGTCCTGGTGCGGAGGAATGACGGAACTGTTGAAGATCTATAAGCTTGCCGAGGGCACAGGAGTCGAGGTGTGTCCGCACCGGGGGGCCGAGGCCTGGTCGCTTCACGCAATCAACGCCCTGGACGATGATCCCTTAGCTGAATCCGGTCGCCCGTGGATGACATGGGTAAAGGGAACCCCCGATATCGTAAACGGTGAGGTCACTCTCAACAATCGTCCCGGGTTCGGCGTTTGGTTCGAGGGAGAGTGATATCCCACGGATCCCGCGAGGCTGGACAGGGTGTAAGTAATGAGTGTCAAGTCCCGTAGCCGGACGACTTTGTCGTTCGGGTCTGCTCGATGTCCCCCCCCCAGTGCATTACCGACGAGGCTACGACCTTCTCTCTTTGGCGTAAGCTTCGTCGTCATCTTTGTCGACACTCTAACTTCGTCTCAACATTTGAACCATACTGGTCGCGTGATCTACTCACCTCGAAAGGATTCGGCGGGTCCGTCAATTGCCCGAATACCTGTTAATTCTTTCCGTATCATTGCAACGCTTCTATATGCTGATCGAACCATATTCGGATCTGCTCTTGTCCTATATCAGCTCGCGCCGAAGCCAGAGTCAGTTCTTCCAGCGCGACATTGTCGGCCTCGACTCTGTAGCCATTGATCAACAAAAACAGTTCAGCAGAGGCCACTGCAACTCGTTTGTTCCCATCCACAAACGGATGATTACTGACAAGGGAATGCATGAGCGCGGCCGCTTTTCCGGCGAGAGAAGGATACAGGTCCTGACCGGCAAAAGAGGCTTGCGGCCTGCCCAAGGCGGATTCCAGGAGACCTTCATCCCCGAGTCCCGTTTGCCCACCCGTCTCCTTTAGGATCAGTGTGTGTAGCACCAGCACCTGATTCTTGCTCAGGTATTCGGTCATCCGCAGCTTTCAAACGTGCGTCAGGAAAGCCGTTCGTAAAGTTCCCGGCGTTCTCGGATCAGCTCGTCTACCATTCGTTTGAAACGACGGGTCACTTTTCCGCCCTCAAACTCTTTCACGCCGACTCGAACAACGAAACTGCCCGTCCGAGGGTCAATTGTCGCATCAACTTCCAGCCCTGCTTTGAGATTGAGTTCCTTGACAATCTCCTGCGGCAATGTCACGGCCAAACTATTGCCGACTTTCAACAGTTTTCGTTTCATAGTACTAACTGAGTACTAACTGAATTTGTGTCTGTCAAGTGGCGATATGTTTCCGCAGGTCCACGCTACTGGAAAGGATATGACGACCCATCGCCTTTCTCGCTTCGTCAGGCATACCCTTTCTCAGGGTCTCGAGGATCTCCTCGTGCTGCTTGTGGGATAGTCTGGCACGCTTCGCTACCTCGTCGGCGGTCGGTTCCGCCAGGCTGCCCTTTATCCACTCGTGCAGATAGGAACGCGTCATACGCAGGAGGCTGTCGAGAAGCGAATTCTGCGTGGCTTGTGCAATCAAAAGATGGAATTTGAGGTCGGCCTCGAGAAATTCCTCTGGCGACTCAATCGATTCGCTCATCTCTTCCAGGGACTCCTGGATTTTCCCAAGATCCTCGGCTTTTGCGCGTTGCGCCGCCAGGGATGCGGTCTCGCACTCCAGCATCATTCTGGTCTCGATCAGATCCTCCACCGTCTTCTGATCGAGCAGCAAGCCCCATCGGAGGGTATTTTCGAGGTAATTACTGTTGCTGCAAACGTAGGTGCCCTTACCCACTTGACCGTCCAAGATGCCCATCACTGTAAGCGAGCGCAGAGCCTCCCGAAGCGACGTGCGCCCCACTCCAAACATCTTGCACAGTTCTCGCTCCGCCGGCAGTCGCTCTCCGGGCACCAGTACCTCGCGTGATATCAGATCAATGATCTGCTCGACAATCTCTCCACTCAGCGATGTGCGTGAAATGGGCTGGATGCCGTCAATCGCTCGATCTGTAGTCGTTTTTTCTTCGGCTGGCACTTTACTTCGTGGTAGAAGATCAGTAAACCCACCCCTAACCCCTCCGGAGGAGGGGAACTATCGCTCGTAAGACCATCAGAGTATATCCCCTCCTGGGAGAGGCGCCCGGTCTGTCTCGTTGCTCTTTTCTGAATTTCGCGATACTTTTCACTTTACAACGGTTCGCACACGGTCCTAAATGCAATATGTCAATGGTCTGACCATCAGCATAATCGGGCGAGACTGTAAGATTCGGATACAAAAGCAAGGGCAAAGAAGAGAAGGATAGGGAGACATTGAGAGAGACATTGGAAATTGGGCGGCGTATTGAGCTGGTTTCAATGGACCCGCATTATCGCGATATCTCGATTGCGCTCTACCAGCAGGAGGGAAACGAAGGTCCAGTCTATTTAGTCCACACATACAGTTCCCTGGAAGGAGTCCAGAAGCGCCTAGAATTCGCAAAAGAGGCGATGCAGAAATTGGGCGGACTGGAGGCGACAGACGATGGACTATTACGATTTCCCTGTGGGGAGGCTCACGAAGTACCGATAAAGCGGCTTTTTGTTGAGGCGTGCAAAATAGACCCGAGCGAAGGCGCGAAAGCGCGTCCCATGCAGATATTTGACAAAAAGGCCGGGTGCAACGTCATCGTGACAAGCCTGGGAGAAGGTGTTTACGACGTGAGAGCGGAAGGCGAAGGCGAAAGAGTGGACAAACGCATCGAATTGATAGCGGGAGGGCTGATTAAACTCGGGGAGATGGAGGACAGGAAAATCGATCAGGTGGCCTTCACTTGCGGTCACAGTCACGATGCGCTGGTCGGTCTTTTGCTCGTTCGGGCGCCCAATGTTCGTGCGGTTTTACGGGAGCAGGAGGCAGCGGCGTCGCGCGGTATGCTGGCAGCGCCAAGTCAACAGAAATAGAGAAAGGGACGGAGAATAGCCATGGAAACTGAAAAAGTAGCACCAATGAAGGGTCGTGACCGCGTCTTGGCCGCACTGCGAGGGGAGCCTGTAGACAGGACACCGTGCTGCAATCCAACTTCAATCGCAACTGTAGAGCTGATGGATCTGGTGGATGCTCACTTTCCGGAAGCGAATCGCGACCCCGAAAAGATGGCCAGGCTGGCAGCAACCGGTTACACGGAGCTGGGCTTTGACAGCATCATGCCGGTCTATACCATCATCCAGGATTCCTCGGCGCTTGGCTGTAAGATCCAATGGGAACAGAAGGATAACTGGCCGACGGTAAAGATGCGCGAGCCGATTTGGGAGGAGCCGGAAGACATCAAGATCCCAGCGGATTTTCTGACACACCCGGATACGAAGTGTGTTCTGGATGCGATCCGGATCCTGAAGAAGGAGTATGGCGACGAAGTCGCGATTATCGGAAAAACCATGGGGCCGTGGTCGCTGGGCTATCACTGCTTCGGCGTGGAACCATTCCTGCTCTTGTCCCTTGACGACCCGGAAAAGACTAAGCTTTGTCTGGACAAAATGAAAGAGGCTACCGTGCAATTCGGAGTAGCCCAGATTGAAGCGGGCGCCGACGCCCTCACTGTGCCGGACCACGCCACAGGGGATCTTGTAAGCGGCGAATACTACGAACGATTTCTAAAGGATCTCCACATCGAATTTGTGGAAAGGATTCCCATTCCCCTGATCCTGCACATCTGCGGACGTACCGTGGACAGGATGGACTACATCGCACAGACGGGGATGGCCGCCTTTCATTTCGATTCCAAAAATGAACCGGACGAGTCGATGGAAGCGATAAAAAAACGAATTTCGCTAGTGGGAAACATTAACAATCCTGAGACTCTGTTTTCGAAAGGGCCTGATGTGGTTCGGCAAGAAGTGTGTAAGAATCTTGATGCCGGAGTGCAGTTGGTCGGGCCGGAATGCGCGATTCCTCTTCAGACTTCCATCGAAAACTTGAAGGAAATTCCAAATGCGGTGCGTGATTGGCACCGGGATCACGCCGCTTGAGGCGGCTCAAAGACCAACCAGAAGGAAGAGCATTCGAAATGCCGGAAATTGCAGATATCGCAAACGAATTTATCCGTGACGAGATCGAAGAGTTCATTGAGCGCCCCGAGGAAATTGAACGCACCGTAAACACATTCGCGAAGGCCCGTCCGGGAATGCAGGATATTTCCGCAGCGCTTATCGACGGCGACAACAACACGGTCGATAAACTGACCAAAGCGGCGCTGGATGACGGCATCGAGGCACTCGAGATCATGGACGACGGTCTCATCGCCGGAATGGGCGTTGTGGGCATCAAGTTTCGTGACAATTTTATCTATGTGCCGGAGGTCCTGGCCTGCGCAAGGGCAATGAAGGCCGGGATGGCCTATATCGAACCGATCCTGTCTGCTTCCGGTGTCGAACCCGCTGGGACCGTCGTCATGGGCACGGTGAAAGGTGATTTGCACGATATCGGGAAGAATCTCTGTATCATGATGCTGCGCGGCTCAGGATTCATTGTGCATGATTTGAACGTGGACACTTCGCCGGACGAATTTATCGAAGCAGTGGAGGAGCACAAGGCGCCCCTCCTGGGCATGTCGGCTCTGCTCACCACGACCATGCCGAATATGGGAAAGACAATCGATGCCTTTATCGATGCCGATCTTCGAGACGACGTTAAGATCATGGTGGGGGGAGCGCCCGTTACACAGGAATTTGCCGATGACATGGGCGCCGATGGCTACGGTAAGGACGCACTGGCCTGTGTAGAACTGGCAAAGCGTCTCATGGTAGAGTACAAAGTCGAAGCTGGCGCTAAATGAAAAAAATTAAACAGGAGGACTACGAGCGACGGCTCGACACCCTAACGGAACTGTTTACCGGTATGGTCATCCACGCCGACGCAATTTCTACACGGCGTTGCCCCTACAAGAATCGCTTGAATGAATGCACCGCGAAATTCTCCTGCCACTTTCAACGAGCGCCCGATGAGGAGGGAAAGCTACTCCTGTGCAGCGCCGGTGACGATGTCGATTACTGCAGCGCCTGGGAGAAGGAACCGGAGCAGGGCTGATCGTACGAGGCGATTCAATTCGCAAGTGTGATTCGCGCGGATATAGTGCCGTGTTTCATAAAATCCATAACACAGGAAGGCGCAATTTTGTGCTTTGCCGTAGTTCGTGTTTCGCGTCATCCTTTCGGTCGTTGGCTCCCCCGGCCTTGCGCCGGGGTGGCGTTGGTTCCGTTCTACAGAACACGTGCCCCAACGACCCCCCGCTCCGGGCATTTCTTCCCCAAGCCTTTCCGGTGGCTTGGGGAAGAAATGCCCGGAGCGGGGCGGCTGTCCCAGTCACATCTTGTAGCTGCAAACCGGGCGCCACCCCGGCGCAAGGCCGGGGGAGCCTCAAAATGCGCTTAATAGGTACCTTCCATTGGGCAAAGCGGCGCCATGGGTAGAATCTCTCACGACGGGCAAGTACGCAGCCTGAAGACCGGAAAGTCGGTTTTTGATTACGCCGACGAACTGGCAGTACAGGTACCCACCTCGTGCGGGCGAACGGGAAACTGTCACGAATGTGTTGTGGAGATAAAGAAGGGTATGGAGGCTTTAGGGCCTCTCACGAAAGAGGAGTCGTTTCTCAAGGAGAACTATCGTCTGGCCTGTCAAGCGGTCGTTGAAGACGATTCCGCGGACATAGAATTCACTCCGCTGCGGCGCACACCGAAGATCCTCTCTCTCTCACTGGAGAATCCGCTTAAGATAGAGCCCCAGGTTAGACGGCGGGGAGAGAAGGTTTACTACGGAGACGAGGTAATCGATCGTTACCGGGGACATCTCCTGGGTCTCGCCGTGGATGTGGGAACGACCACCGTCGTGATGGCGTTGGTGGATTTGGAGAATGGCGAAACTCTCTGCGTCAGCTCCTTCGAGAATCCACAGCGTTTCGGCGGAAGCGACATCATGCACCGCATCAGTTACGACGGCGAAAATCCAGGGGAGCTCCGCAAAGCCATCATCAGCGGCATTAATTTCGAGATCCAGGAGCTTGCGAATCAACGCGGATTCGCCCGTCAGGAGATTTATGAGATCGTCATCGCCGCGAATTCAACAATGCGTGACATTTTCTTCAAAATTGATGTCCAGAGTATCGGCCAGAAACCCTATAAGTCGATTGTCGAGCACGAGTATCGCGAGGGAGTCAGAGATACTACTGCGCTTACCCAGGGGGCGAGACGACTCGGGATTCGAGTGAATCCTCACGCTAAGGTCTACAGTTTGCCCCTTGTAGCCAGTCACGTTGGCGCGGATGTTGCGGCGGACCTCGTAGCCATTGAAATGGCGAATAAGGACGAAGTCGTCATGCTTGTGGACGTGGGGACGAATACGGAGGTAGTTCTCGGCCACCGCGGTCGAATCGTATGCGCCTCTTGCCCCGCCGGCCCCGCCTTTGAAGGTGGTTTGATTAAGTACGGTATGCCGGGTTATGAAGGGGCCATCGAGTCGATTCGCTGGAATGGACGCGGTTACCAGTACGAGACTATCGGAGAGAAAGAGCCGGAAGGCATCTGCGGATCTGGTCTAATCGATCTTCTCGCCGAACTCCGCCGACACGGGCGCATGCAACCCAAGGGGATGTTCGCCGATAAGGCCTACGAACTCGATATCGTCCCGGAGCACGGCATCACATTTTCTCGGGAAGACGCCAGTAATCTGGCCCAGGCAAAGGCGGCCAATTATTGTGGCCAATTTATCGTCCTCCGCAGTCTTGGTATCAATCCGCGCGATGTCACCAAACTCTACCTGGCCGGCGGTTTTGCCAACTATGTGAATGTAGGGAATGCGATCGATATTGGTTTTCTGGCGCCGATACCGGAGGACCGTATCGCAAAAATTGGTAATGCCGCCCTGCAGGGCGCGAGGGAAGCTCTGCTATCGCGGTCTGTCCGTGAGTCGATTGACTCATTAGTCAAAGAGATAGAGCACATCGAATTGGAAACGACGCCGGACTTTTTCGAGATTTTCGTGGAAGCCTGTCAGTTCAAACCCATGCCGAATGAACTGGCGCCTTCTACTGAGGCATTGGTGATTTGACAGAGAGACAAAGAAGCAATGAAAGAAGACAATCACACTCGTAGATTCAGCATAATTGGTGAAAACGTTCATACTACGCGAATCGTCATGCGGCGGGGGAAACTCGTTATGACCAGCCCGGAGGGGCACGAGTCCGTGCGATTCGTAGACGCAAAAGCAGAACCCCGATATCTGGCGATCCCTGAACAGGCGAAGCGGACCCAGGACTATGAGGAGGGCCGAGTCAAGCACGTCAAAATTGCCATTCAGGCGGCTATGGACGGAAACGAGCCGGATGCGAGCGACGGTATCGCCTATCTCAGACGATTGGTGGAACGGCAGGTTGAAGCGAAGACAGATTTTCTCGATCTCAACGTCGATGAGATTTCGCTGAAACTCGAAGAGCAGAAGGAGGCCATGGCCTGGTTGGTGCAGACAGTACAGTCCATGTCTGACACCCCGCTTTCGATCGACTCTTCGAATGTAGAGATTATTCAGAAAGGCCTGGAAAGTTGCAGTCGGAATGGCCGCAGGAATTTACTGAACTCGGCATCGCTCGAGCGGATCGACGCTCTCGATCTGGCCAAAACCTTTGATACCTGCGTCATCGTGACCGCGGCGGGCGAATCAGGAATGCCACAAAACGATGACGAGCGGGTCGACCACGCCTCCAGGATGGTGGACGCGGCACTGGGAAAGGGTATCGCGATCGAGTATATCTTCGTCGACCCGCTCGTTTTTCCCATTTCCGTCGATAGCGAATTTGGCAACCACTGCTTTAACGCCATACGCAGGTTGCGGGAAAGCTACGGGCCGGATATTCACATCACCGGCGGGTTCAGCAACGTCTCCTTCGGGTTGCCTTGCAGGCGCCTCATCAACGACACCTTCTTGAATCTGGCTGTGGAGGCCGGAGCCGATTCCGGGATCATTGATCCGATCGCAACGAAAGTTGAACGCGCCTTCACGATGGATCGAACTTCAAGTCCGTGCCGGCTCGCCGAAGACCTCCTCCTCGGAAGGGACGTCTACTGCAAGAATTATCTGAAAGCATTTCGTAAAGGGGAACTGGTGTCATGACAAAGAAACTTCGTAACAATGGCTGAATACCAGATTCTTTACTGGCGCGAAATTCCAGCGCAGCTGAAAGCCTTTGACGGCCGGCGCCCTGTATCGCGTCAACTGCCAGAGCGTTTCCAGACCGAGATCGATCGCGTTGCCATGGAGGAGGGACTCTTCGGCAGCGACGAATATCTCGACCAATGGCACTGGAGCGAGAAGCTCGAACGTAGCGGGAACGCGAAGGAAGTGCTCGACGCGCTTGAGCAGGAAATCTCGGCGAAGTTTAGTCAGTTTTGAAGGCGAGACTTCCGTACTGAAAATAAGAGATCATCCTTCTTCATCAGGTTAGAACGGGCATTCAACCCGGTTTCACCGTTAGGGTAGGAAGCTCGCTTGCGAGCGATCCAAGTATACCGGCGTTCCCTTCGGCCGCAAGCGGCCTTCCTACACCTGACGGTCTTCGAATTACCATTCTACGACGATTCACCTTGGATCGCCTTCCTAGCTTCGGGGACGGTAGTGCCAAGAGTTCCAGATCATAACGAATCCTTAGATTACGTTCTTCAGATTACCTTTCTACCTTTTGAATGGAATACCGATCCACCACCTTTCCCTCTTCATCAATCGCTTTGAATGTAATCCGCTCTCTCGTCGCTTCAACCAACCAGAAGTGGCGAATTTGGCGGCTGAAGGCTAAATAATCACGCTCACGAAGCTTGTGGGTTCGTCTGCCGAAGCACCCATCACCCAGGAAAACGGTGCCGCTCTTCTCTCTCTCCCGATCGGAGGGGAAAAGTCCGCTTCAGAACATGGTCGTGATTCTCAAACGCCACGGTCAGTTTGTAGCGATCGAAGATCGGCAACCAGTGTTTCCGCCCCTCAGTGTGATACTCGCCGTCAAAAGGATGGGACGCAGGATACAATGGCACATGGTAGACCGCCAAACGATAGGGCACATTATCATCCTCCGCCATCTCTTTCTCAAGCCAGCGAGCCTGTTCGCAGGGTAAAAGGATTCCAGGAAGCAACTAGCTGATAAGCAAGAAGATAAAAAAAGAGCTAAACAAACCCGAGGGAATCAGTCATGTTAAGATGGGATGAAAGACAAAAAATCTTACCAACTGAATCCTTCGATAGATCGTTTAACTCTGCGTCTGGTCCTGCCCGAAGAGCAGGAGCGATTCAATGATCTATTGAAACAACATCATTATTTACACAGTGCGGGCAGCGCAGGAGAGACCCTGCGCTATGTGGCGCAGATCGACGGGCAATGGATGGGCCTGCTCTTGTGGGGGGCCGCATCCTACCGGCTGAAGGATCGAGACGAATGGATCGGGAGGGACGGGGCGCAACGGCATGCACGATTGAAACTGGTAGTACAGAACCGGCGTTTTCTGATTTTGCCCGGGGTGGATCTTGCAAATTTGGCCTCCAAGACGTTGGGTATGTGCCTGAGAGTCTTAGCCGATCACTGGCAGGAGGCTTTTGGCTATCGTCCCTTAGTAGCGGAAACGTTCGTGGACCCACAGATTCACCGGGGCACTTGCTACGAAGCGAGCGGGTGGACGCCCTTGGGCTTGAGCGCGGGATATGGCCGCCAACGCGAAGATTTCTATCAACGCCATGAGCGTCCCAAGCAGATCTGGGTCAAACCCCTCAAGGCTAATGCCCTTGAGCTTTTGCGCGCTTCAGGGCCATTGCCCGCGGCACAGAGCCAGGCGCTCAATGAAACCGATAACTCCCATGCGGTCTGCCTCAAAGTGGAACAGATGAGCAGCCTGTGGGAACGCTTCAATCAGATAGAAGACTTCCGTCGTAAAGCGGGCCTTAGATATCGGCTCGCCACGGTCCTGAGCATGATTGTGCTCGGCACGATGTGCGGCAAACAGACCCTCAAGGGCATCGTGCGCCTGGCCCATCATCTCAATCAAGCCCAATTGCGCGCCTTACGCTCCTGGAAAAACCCCAAAACAGGCCGCTATAAGGCCCCTTGCTATGATGTCTTCTATCGGGTCTTGCAAAACGTAAAGGCCGAGCTCTTCGATAAAACCCTCACCGAATTCATCTGCTTACAAGACGGCTGTTTGCCCCGCGATATTGCCGTCGACGGCAAGACCCTCAAAGGCACAAACACCGAAGAATCAAAGGCTCTGCACCTGGTGGCCGCAGTCGATCACCAAAGCGCTCAAACCTTAGCCCAAGTCGCTACCGCCGATAAATCCAACGCGATCACCGCCGCCCAGACTCTCTTGCGAAAGATGCCCATTTTGGACGGCTCCACCTTCACCTTCGACGCCATGCATAATCAAAAAGAAACTGCCCACATCGTCGTCGAAGAACTCAGTGCTGACTATGTTATTCAAATTAAAGACAATCAGCCCAACATGCATCAATACGCTCAGAATCTCTTCAGCTCCACCCCCTTTTTCTCCACCAAACCGTGGACAATGACCATGGGCGACTCGAAATACGTCAAATAGCAACCCATTCTCTAAGCGCTCCCTCTGCCGGCCTGCCCCATGCCCGCCAGTTCGCCTGTGTGCAACGCACCTTCCATTATCCAAACAAAGCTGAACCTTCCTCTGAACGCTCTTACTACGTAAGCAGTCTCGATCCCGCCGATTTGAGCCCTCAACAGTTCCTCTCGAAAATTCGCAACCATTGGTCGATCGAAAATAAAAATCATTACCCCAGGGATCGCTTCTTCGATGAAGATCGATGTATGATCCGTAATCATAACGCAGCCAGAATTCTTGCTGCATGCAGGCAACTGGTTCTCAGCCTCAAGTCTTCCATGGGCGCTGAATCCACTCCCGCACTCTGTGATGATTTCGTCTTTAACTTACATAAGGCCATCAATATCATCACCTAATGCTCCGAGAATCAAAATACCGTGAGCCTGTTCGCCTCCATGGGTAGAAACGTGCCCGCTATCGAGCACATAGATGGCGACATTCGCGCCGAATCTCATCGAGAAATAGGCTCTATTCTCTCCTCCCGCCTGCTTGAAATATCCGAAGTAAAAAGGCGCATCTTCGGGCAGCTGCCCGTAGCCCCCACGCACTTCATGATTTCCCACGGCGAGCACCATCGGTATCATAAAGCCGTCCGGAGAGACGAAATTTTCCTGCCAGTTTTCGAGCCAGCGATCCCACCTCCTATGCGACGAAAGTCTTCCGTTGGCGTAAGCGAGATCACCGCCGATGACGGCAAATAACGGATCCTTTTCTCCGGCAATCCCGATCAATTGCGCCGCTTCCTGACTGATTCCCATGTCCCCTCCCACTACGAAACGAACAGGCCGATCGTCATCGGGAACAGTGCGAAATTTCAATTCTGTGCTAAAACCGTTTGTTTCGTCGCCGGCGATAAAGAAATAGGCTGTGGACGGCTCTAAACCGGTCAATTCAACCACGTTAATCGTTCGTCTATCCTCCAAGCCGGAAATCCGGTGTCGCGAACCCGCAATGCGGAATCGGTAGGCCCCGAATTCGCCTCCTCGGCTCTCCCTGTCAAATCGCACCTCGCTCGCTTGGGCACTCTCAAGGGTGTGATAATTGACCGTTACGCTGGTAGAAGGTTCTCCCTGCCAGGTGAGATAGATATGACTCGGCGCAGACCAGAGCGCATTTACGCAGGTCGCTAGTGTAATTGCGGGGACTAAAAATCGCTCGGGACTCGGCACTCCAATTCGCATATACGACGATGTATATCCCGTTAGAGTCCGGATTGAGGGTAATCCAAAAAGAAATGGCTTCATCGTTGAAGAAGCTGTGAAAGATCCTTCTTTACCTGCAACAATCTTCCAGGCAGATTTTCACAAATTGATTGTCTTTTAGCAAGGTGCAGGTTTAAATATCTCGCTACCATGCAACCAGAAGCCAAACGGTCATTCTTGCGGAGTCAGGTTTCCGCAAAATCAGCGCTCTTTGCTCAATTCGTCGCGCTTGCGTGTTTATCGATGCTTCTAGCCGGTTTTCGGGCCGGATCCACCACAGGTCTCGAAATAATTCAGGAAAATAAGAATCGTTATGAGGTATCCTCAGCGGTCGAACTGATAAAATCAGTCACTATTGACAGCAAGGGAAACATTACGACACAGGAGGTTCTCTATCTGGCCAAGACCGCGGAAGACGGTGGCCGCGCCACACTCTTTCGCTTTCGGGAGCCTCCCGAGATATCAGGTGTGGCGCTGCTCAGCAAATCGGACACGGCGGAAGGAGATATGCAATACCTCTTTATGCCTGCATTCGGCAGGGTAAGGAAAATCGCCGGGTCGGGGCAAAAGGGCTATTTCATGGGAACGGATTTCGCATTCGAAGATTTGCAGCCGGAAAATACGAGTCGTTTCGAATACGAACGCGGTCAGGATGATTACCTCGATGACGTTCAATGCTTCCGTGTTACGGCGCGCCCGGCTTCGGACAAGGCGAAGAAATCAAGTGGGTATGCTAAACGTGAACTCTGGGTATCGAGGAAAGACTATCGGATCCTGAAAGTTGACTTCTATAAAACCGAGAGCCAACTCATCAAAACACTCGTATTTTCCGAATTCGAACCCGTTCCTCCCGACGACTCTCTAGTGTTGCCCAGAAGGCTCGAAATGAAGCACCATGTGAGAAAGACTGCTTCTATTTTCGCTGTCACGAAATGTAACTACAACGCCCCTCTATCGCTGGATTACTTTTCAGAGGAGGCCATAAGCAACTGGAAAACGGAATACGACGCTGCTACCCTGCAAACTCTCGAATAAAGATTTTTGGAACATCTGTCGGGTTCGGGGATAAGATACTCTCGGGTCCCTTCGGTGTACATTGTGATGTGATTGCGACAAGCTTGGGGCGATTTAAAAGGGCGCAATCACACACGGAATTTAACTGAATCGGAAGCGATCCAGCTACACATGCCAATAACTCGTAAGACTTCGTAGCAGGACCGCTCTTGACCTTCGTAGCCCCGCTCAGCGGGAGCGAAGTTGGTTCCGATTCCGACGATTTGAAACAGTCGTCACAATCAGGGGTAAGACTGCGCTTCGAACTTTTTCGCTTGAGAACTTAGTGAGACCGATTCCCAGGAGATTTCATGTCGAGATTGCTCAAGTTTAGCTACGATAGGGCGATACCGGCGCTTTTCCTCATTGGCGCATTAACCCTTGTCCTGGGATATTCGGGTTCTCGGGTAAGAGTTGACGTCTCTTCAGACCAGCTTCTACCGAGAGACAGTCCTCTGCTGGAAGAATATGAAAGAGTAAAGGAAACGTTTGGTTCGGATACGATCGCTGCCGTATACCTGGAGGACGATAATCTCTTCACTCACAATCACCTCCAGTCGTTGCGGTCGCTGAACGAGAAACTGGTCGCAATCCCTGAGGTTGAGAGAATAGACAGCCTCGTCACGATCAGCCACATCGAAGGAGAGGACGGTTGGCTGAAGGTGGGTCCGCTTCTCGATGAAATTCCGGAAGACCCCGATGCTCTTCAGAAAATAAGAAGGGAAGCGACAAGCAACCCCATACTTCTGCGCACGATCATTTCCAAAGACGGGCGGGCGACACTTCTGACCCTCTACCTGTCCAGCGATTCGTCGGCACAGCCAGTAGTAACGACGGGCGCGGATACCACGTCGGGAGCCAGAGAATTGAAAGGCAGCCGTGCCATCTTTTCGGAAATCGAAGAGGTCCTCGACGAATATAAAGATACCTTCGATAAGATTTATCAGATCGGCTCACCGGCCCTGCAGCTACGCATGTTCGAATACATTGTCGATGATCAAATCCTGTTAATGCCCCTTACGATCCTGCTTATTTCTTTCCTCATGGGCGTTGCATTACAAAACCGTCACATGGCCATCGTTCCAGTGCTCAATGCGATCGTCGGCTCGATTTGGACCCTCGGGCTGATTGCACTGTTCGATATTCCTGTTAATATGCTTAACTACGTGGTCCCTGCCATTATTCTCGTAGTGGGCGCCACCGAAGATATTCATCTCCTGGTGGAATTTCAGGAGGCGCAATTAAAGGGGGAATCCGGTTCCAACGCCATCATTCGGGTAGGGCAAAAGATCGGTCTCACCCTTTTCCTGACAGCCTGTTCTACCATCCTCGGATTCGCGGCCACCGGGTTGACATCGATTCCGGTGATGCGCGAATTCGGCATCACAGCCGCCCTCGGCATGGGATGTCGTTTTCTCACTACCCTCACTCTACTTCCGGCATACTTGCGCATTTTCGAGTCCGGCTTTCGCCCGGGCACGGGGAGTGAAAGGGAGACCTCCTGGGCCAGGCGGCTGTCGGACAGACTGACTTCCTGGGTTATGCGGTTTCTTGTCACGCGACCATTCACGGTCATTTCCGTTTTTTTACTCATAGCCGCACCCAGTATCTTCCTCGCATTGAAGATCGATCTAAATAACGATCTTATGGCATTCCTCCGACCGGGATCCACCCTCGTAAAGAGGATAGAAACCGTCTCTGAGAAACTTTCGGGACCTAAGGTGATTTACCTCACACTAAAAGGCGCTCCCGGGGATTTTAAGGAACATAACAATCTGCAAGGGCTATTCGAGATCAGTAATACATTACGCTCCTACGAGGAGTTTGATTCGGTAGTCTCCCTGTCCGATTACATCTCTCTGGTCAATCAGGAAATGCACGATGGTGATCCAAGCCACTTTTCAATTCCCGACAACGACTCCCTGATTGCCCAATACCTTCTATTTTTTCACCGCAACGATATTGAATCCTTTGTAAACGCCGACTTCTCTCAGGCCAATGTCGTCATGAGAACAGGCATCACGAACAGCACCCGGTTTAACACCCTGGTGTCTGAAATAGGCGAAATGCTCGATAGTGGAAAATTCGGCCCGCAAGTCTATGTTCTCACCGGCAAGTCCCTTCTCGTTTCGACATCCGTTGACAAGATAGTTTCCAGCCAGACAACCTCTTTGAGTAGCATCACGGGCCTGCTCTTTATTGTCGTATCGACTCTTTTTATCTCGTTGCGCTGTGGGCTCCTGGCCGTTCTGGCAAACCTCTTTTCCATCGCGGTCGGTTTCGGCATCATGGGTATCCTCGACATCCCGCTGAATGTCGGCACTTGTATGGTAGCAGCAATCACCGTGGGAATCGGAGTCGACGACACGCTCCACCTCATGGTGCGCTACAACCGGGAGTTGAAGAATCTAAAAGATGAAAAGAGAGCTATCGAAAGAGCGCTTCGCAGCGAAATGCTTCCCGTCCTCGTCACCTCTTTAGGGCTAGCCGGGGGATTTCTGGTTCTGGCCTTTTCCAGTTTCGTCCCGGTTCAGCAATTCGGTGTCCTGAGTGCGCTGGTAATAGGCATCGCCGTTATCTCCGACCTCATCCTGACTCCTGTCCTCCTTTCTACCGTGAGACTGATTACACTCTGGGATCTTCTGGAATTTCCCCTGCGCAAAGCTCTTCGCGAGAAGTCCCGACTCTTTGAGGGTATGAGTCGGATACAGGTTAAGCAATTCATCCTCCTCTCGCAGATGGTCGAATACAAAGCGGGCGCGCAGATCATCAAAGAGGGTGAATGGGGTAATGATATGTATATTGTGATCGAGGGAGAATTGGAGGTTTCGAAAGATATCAATGGGAAGAAGACGGTACTGAATGCACTCACGCTTGGTGATGCTTTTGCTGAAATCGCCCTCGTGGCGAGGAGCAGGAGAACGGCGGACATCGTGGCCCTGACTGATGCAAAACTACTCTCCATCGACTGGGATTCGCTCGTAAAAATCAGGTACACTGCGCCGATCCTGGCCTCTCGTATCTACCTGAATCTCGCTCGAATCCTCGGTATGCGTTTTGTGCAAACGGTAAATCGATTGGAACAACGATAGCCCGCTTTTCCTGGCCGGCAATTGACTGCGTGCCGAAAAGAACATTCTGCTGTAATCTGATAAGACGCAGGATAGGGTATCAATTCCATGTCAGGAGAGCCTGATCTACCGTCCCTCGATGAGGACGAAAGCAAGATTAACCGAATCTCCGGTTGGCGCTATCTGGCTCTCTGGCCATTAAGTATAATCGTCCGTTTGTGGTGCGCGAGCATGCGGATTCGAATAAGCCCCGATGAAGCAAAGCTCCTCTCAGATACTAGTCAACCGATGGTTATCATTCTCTGGCATAACCGGCTCTTGATGGCCGCCAATGTCTACCGTCGCTTCCGTCGTAACCGGAGAGTCACCGGTCTGGTGAGCGCCAGTAAAGATGGTGCCTGGCTCGCCGCTTTCTTTTCGCTTATGAATGTGGATTCGGTTCGGGGTTCGAGCAGCGCCCGCACCCTGGGCGCGACAAGAGATCTATTGAATTGCCTGAACAACGGGAGCGATATTGCCGTGACCCCGGATGGTCCTCGCGGGCCTTGTTACGAATTCAAACCTGGAGCCGTTCGCGTAGCGAAGCAGGCGGAGACCCCAATCATGCTCGTATCCGGTTCCATAGAGAAATTCCGGCGCCTCAAAAGCTGGGACGGGTTTTATCTGCCTATGCCTTTTACAAGAATCGAAATAAGAGTAACTCATTTTCATAGCTTCTCCGCTTTGGGAGCGACCTCCGATGAGGAAGCCGCCCAGATCCTTCGGCGGGAGCTGATGCTGATTTCTCACGATCCCTAGGAATTTGTCGGAATCAGCCTTCGGAATACGCAGAAAAATAGCAGCATTCGGATCTGATCGCACATCGCGGCAGATTCCAGCACCGACAAATTCCTAATCGCTCTGCCGAGCGGCAGAGCGTAACTTAATGAATACTCACCGCAGTCCTTCCGAACAGTAAGACGGGGTATCTAACTCTTTCGCCATTTGGAACGCAATTGCCTATGCTATTCTCGAAGTTGAAACGAGCGTCCCCGGACCCGCCTGCGCACCGCCAAGAAATCGGCTGGGCAGATCTACGGCGTGGCAAGGGGGCCGCCTGCCTCGGCGTAGTTGCGCTCGGGCAACGAAGACGGGTCCCACCTCAAACATCCTTCCTACCGGTGGATCGGGCGTTCCGCGCACGATGATGCTTGAGAAAATCAGCGACCCGGTCCCGGCAGGCCGGGACGGGGAACTACCAAGTCAATTCGGGTGAAGACTCTTCGGAATCCGTGCCCACGTTCTTGCGAACGCGGCTACAAATATCAACGACTTACTCTGCCGTACGGCAGAGTAGCCGCGTTCGCAAGAACGGGGGAATTTTCGCCCGAATCAGGAGTGGTTGTTCTTCGGAGTAATGACCCCGAAGATTCAGTCCGGCACGCTAAACAGAAACAGAGCCCGACAGATTCCTTTGACTCGCGGGAACGAATCGTTAAACCATCCCCTCTCGTCTATCTTGATGAAGGGGCCGTAGCTCAGCTGGAAGAGCGCTTGAATCGCACTCAAGAGGTCGGCGGTTCGAATCCGCTCGGCTCCATTCTCCGCTTCGATTGCTCTCAGTCCGCCAACTTGGGAGAATAAGCGGACTAGCCCGAACATTTCACAAACCTTCTACTACGACGACGGATCTCACCGCCTGTCAATGCCTTCCCTTGCCCGGCGACCTCAGAGGGTCTCAACACACTGTCGCCCGCCGTGCTTCGAAAAGGCATTGACACACAACGATCTGCGCCGTCTCGCTACGAAGTGTGTGAAATGTCCGGGCTAGAAAACGCAACCGGAATCCCGCTGAGCGGGAAGATGGGAAAAACCGCAGATGCACGCAGATTGACGCGAATGTAGCGGAAAGCGGGAGCTTTTCGATATTATTCCTTTAAAGAAATACTTCGGCCGCAGCGGAACGGATTGGTCCTCACACGGAGAAGAGAATCGAACAGGAGGAAACAGAGAGAAACGGAGAGGAAAAGTGGCCCATCCCGGCCCGCCGGGAGCTCCGCAGTACCACGGATAGAAAATCTGTCGGTCCAAGATTTAATGCCGACTTGGTTTCAGATGCGTGAATTGATAGAGTTTCACCCCAATCGTTTTGCGCGAATAATCACGCATTGCACTAACCTTCCCTAAATGAACTCGAAGCTTCTCCACTCTAACCAAGAGGGCTCTCTCAATTTCGCGTTCTTTCGCGTGTTTAGCGGGCGAATATCCCTACGGCAACTCTGGAGGGCCCTCCAAGCATCCCGGAATCCGTTAGGACGTTTCTGTCCGAATTTCGAATTCAGCTCTTGCTTCTCAGGCAACTCTATTCCGAATCGAAGCAAGTCACAGCTGACACCTGACACCTTCTTCTCCAATCCATGACCCTTCCTCCACCATTAGCGTCCATCTGCGTCCATCCGCGGTTCTCCTGATTCCAGCCATCAAAACTCCCGATACTTCCCCCCCGTCCTTCTCGTCAGCCGGCGCATTTCCTTACGATCATCGTCCCTTACCTGAAACCCGATAAAGTTTACCCGCACGTTCTTAGACGCTTCTCTTCGCAGGCGCCTCAGGGCATCCGAAACGTCATCCCAGGGCACCTCTTCTCCTTTCCCGGTGACCGCCGCATAACGTTGGAAATCGGCGTCGGACAGCAAAAAGATGACATCCGGCTCCATTTGGAAGGCGACCTCCAAAGCTGCCTCCACGCCGCTACCGGCAACCGTCAAATCGGTGCGTTTCTTCTTACCGGTGGCCAACCTATTTTCAATCCACTCATTAACTATCCGTTTGTTCTCCCGAGTGGCAGGCACGAGAACGTCCTGAAAAGTCCCAACCCGCCGGACAAAGCGAATCAACCCGAAAAGGGTGTTCGCATTGAGTCCATCGATCACCCTTATGGCTTCCTTTCGGATTGCAGATATCGGCACTCCGCTCCTTCGCGCTTTGTTAATCACCGAACCCCCGTCATCGAAAAGAAGGAGGATACGCTCTCCCGAATCTTCGATACCGAAAAGAGATGCCCTCGAAGTCTCCGAATTCAGCGCTCTCAGAGCCGCGTTCAAACCGGACACACCGAGCAGGACATCCATCTCTGCCGCAGGATTCGAATCATCGTTGAAATTGTACTCGATCCTCGGCATAGAGGGAAGCTTTGGAAGGGTATCCGGCAAGAGGGCGGCAGTCGTCAATTTCTCCAGCATGACCGGTGGACTGACCGCCTGTTCGTGTTCCGCAACCGCCATGCGGTGTTCGAGCTCCCGCTGCGGCAGATAGATCGTCTTCCTCGTGCTGAATTCCGGCTCCGTCTTCATGCTCGGAACGAAGACAACAACAAATGCGGTGCCCAAAAGCAGGATTCCCTGAAGCGCCAACGCAATCGCGAAAGGTCCAATTTTCAGCGAAGGAATCACCCGGAGCCGGTTCCCCACCCCATTTCTGACACGATCCGGACTCATCGAATTATCGATTTCCTGAAAAATACATAAACACGCGAATGCGCACTGTAGCGGAAAGCGGGAGCTTTTCGATGATTTTTCTTTTAAGACGGAAGAGGGTCACAGAGATCCACCAAGAAGCACAGAGGACCACGGAAAGTTGAACAGAAGGAAAAAATGAGAAACGAAGAATAATATGAGAGGAAGAGTAGCCCACGGATTTTAGAAAACCACGGATTGTGGAAAAGGGGATCGAGACAACCAAAGAACGACCTTAGATCACGACAGATGACGAACCCTCCCAGCGATCTCTTGTCGTGCTCTCAATCGTGATCTGCGGTCGTTGATTGAAAGAACGAATTTAGATTACGGTAAATGACCCGCCATAGAGGATCTAACAGTTTTCCCTTTCCCATCGTGCCTCTCAATCGTGATCTAATGTCGCATCTCGGCTTGATTAAACATCCAACAACGAACGTCCAAACATGTCATTGCGAGGAAGAATGACGAAGCAATCCAGTCATTTGGCTCCTTCCCCAAACACCACTTGACACATTCCGCATATCCTCTAACTTCACACAACCCCGAATTCAAGCGTGGGGTAGTAGCTCAGTTGGTTTAGAGCGCCGGCCTGTCACGCCGGAGGCCGCGGGTTCGAGTCCCGTCTATCCCGCCATTTTAGGCTAGTATTCATGCGGGTATGGCTTAAATTTGCAGAATCAAATCTGCAAATTTCAAAAGTCATGTCCAAGCATCGTTTCAAAATCTCTCCTTTCACGAATCCCTCCGGCGGCAAAGCTTACCGCGTGTCGGGCACGCTGGATGGCAAGAGCATCCGCAAGAATTTCAAGACGCGATCCGATGCGGTCGCGTATCGTCAGGAGCTGGAAATTCAGTTCCTCCAAGGAGAGTCCGAAGGACAGACCGTCTGGACCACCCTGACGCATGATCAAAATCGCGACGCGATTGCGGCGGTCAATCTGCTGAAAGAGTCGAACTCGAGGAAGTCGTTGACCTTCGCCGTCAAATACTTCCTCGACCATTACAAGGAAGCTGCCGAAACGATGGCGGTTGAAGCTGCCGTGGAGGAATATACCGATGAGAGGTCCCGGGAGTTTGAGCGCGGGATCATTTCCCGTCGCCAGGAGCGGGCCATCAGCATCGAGATGGACAACCTCAAGGATTACTTCGCGGGACGGATTGTCGGGGAAATCCGTGGCGATGAACTACGGGAATACCTGGACAAAACGCGGGGCCGGTCGAAGGCGGTGCCATCCCTGAAGACCTGGAACAACCGGCGCGGTTACCTGAGCACCTTCTTCAAATACTGCCTCGCCAAGAAATACGTCGCCGAGAATCCGATCCTCGATGTGCCTCAATTCAAGGTGAAGAAAGCCCGCGGAACGGCGGCGACGCTGTCCGCTGCGGAAGCGAAGGAATTCATGTACTGGCTGGAGACCTATCGCGGGAAGCAGAACAAGGACGGCTCGTGGTGGGGCCGACCGGGCTGCATGGTGCCCTACTTCGCACTCACGCTGTTCGCCGGCATCCGGCCCGACTTCAAAGACGGCGAGATCGGGAAGCTGCGCCCGCAGGACATCCGCTTCGATACCGACGTGATCCTGATCGAACCAGAAATTTCCAAAGTCAACGAGAAGCGCACGATCAAGCTCCAGCCGAATCTCCGCCGCTGGCTGGAGAAATACCCGATCAGGGATTATCCGATCATTCCGCGCCGCATGCGCGACCTCTGGGTCGATGTCCGCAAGGGGCGTAACCTCCCGTATGACGTAATGCGGCACACTTTCATTTCGATGACGGTCGGGGCCTTCCGGTCGGTCGGTGACACGGCCCTGCAGGCGGGCAACTCGGAAGCTGTAAGCCGCAAGCACTACCTCGACCTCAAGAGTGTCGAGGAAGCAGACGAGTTCTGGAAGATCGTCCCGAAGGGCGAGGAACTGCCGCCGATGGAGAAGAAGGACGGGCGATACCTGCTGCCCAAGAATCTTTGATTCGGTGGTCGAGGGGGCCCGGAACTCTGAGATTTTTGAGACAAATATTATTATAAAATTGTCCTAAAAATAGGGAATTATATACTTAAGTAACCACGGCGGGGCGGGTTAAATATTGAGAATTATATCGTTGACTCCACACTCATGATTGACGCCAAATTGACAACGGTCTAGGTTGCTGCCTCGAAAAGGATGCCGAAGACATGAAGCCGAACTGGAAAAACCGGACTCTGTTCCACGGCGATAATCTTGATTTCATGCGGGCGATGAACAGCGGGTCCGTCGACCTCATAGCCACGGGACCCGCCATTCAACAAGGGGCGAGACTTCCACGCCACTCCGGATAGCCTCGCCGCTGGTGCGAAGTTCCACGACCGATGGTCATGGGAACAGGATGTGCATCAGGATTGGATCGACCAGATAACGGACGACCATCCAAACGTGATGAACGTCGTGCAGGGTTCGCGTTCAAGCTACGACGACGACATGGCCGCGTTCCTTTGCTTCATGGCTGTTCGTCTGTTGGCTATGCATAGGGTATTGAAGTCCACGGGAAGCATCTATCTGCATTGCGACCCGACCGCTTCCCATTATTTGAAGGGACTGATGGATGCCATTTTCGGAATGAGGAATTTTCGGAACGAGGTGATCTGGAAACGGACTTCCAGCCACAATCGAGCAAAGCGGTGGGGACCAATTCACGGCATTTTGTTGTTTTATTCCAAGGGGCGGAAACTCACATGGAATCGCGTCCTGCAACCGCTGGAGAGCGACTACGTGGAGTCGTTCTACCGATATACGGATGATAGGGGACGCTACGGGGTCGACAATCTTCTTGGTCCGGGACCACGGACGGGGGATACCGGAATGCCGTGGCGAGGGACCGACCCGATGGAAAAGGGAAGGCATTGGGAAGTTCCACCGGACAGGGCGATGCCTGACTGGTTCGTTTTCCCGGAGAATTACGCCGAGCTTAGCGCGAGGAAGAGGCTGGACTTGCTCGACGAACAAGGGCTGATCTACTGGCCGAGAAAGGAAGGCGGAGTCCCGCGATACAAAAGGTATTTCGGCAGCCACAGCGGCTCGCCCGTTCAGGATATGATTCTCGACATAAAGCCTCTCTCCAAAGGGTCCACGGAGAGAATAGGCTATCCCACTCAAAAGCCTCTGGCACTGTATGAAAGGATAATCAAGACCACGTCTAATTCCGGAGACATGGTTCTCGACCCTTTCGCGGGATGCGCCACTA
>CBDCEW010000088.1:0-99852 GCA_965215885.1 Candidatus Moanibacter sp. | reverse complement strand
TGTTCGAGTTCCTCGATAACCCTCCGATACTTCTTGGCCATCACCCGATTAGCGCGCGGCATCCAGTCCAATCGACGCAGCTCGTCAAGTATTGCGCCGCGCACACGCAAGGTGGCATAGCTGCCGAAGGACTTAATCTTTTTCGGGTCGCAACGGCAGGTAGCGGTGATCAAGCCGGATATCCCGACACTATAAATATCCTCGATGTCGACCTCCTGGGGAAAATAGATTCTCATTCGAGCCACAATTGATTTGACCAGGGCAGATACTTTTCAACCAGCTCCCACCGCGGCTCGGCTTCCATCCCCGCATCTTGATACGTTTTCGCCGCTACCCGTTCCTTTGCCTCGCCCTCGAGAAGGCTGTCTCGACGCTACCGGCTTCTCCGTAAATACCAGATTCATGGTTTCACTCCGTTCACTTTCAAAAGTACACTATTTCAACCCACCCACAGGCTTAGTACTTTGGCTGCGGATTCGCATCTGAGTTATCGTCCGCCATCCCATCTTCTTTACTCTTTTCCTCAACCGCGGCGCCTATGCTGCTGTTTACAACATGAAGGAGATTCCTCATCAGGAAGGCTCCCAATACGCAGCCAAAAGAGGCGTCGCGAATGACCAGACTCATTTCCGTTTCGGCCCATAGTCCGCTTGCCAGGGCTACCATGAAGCCAAAGAAACCTCCTATAGAGAGAAAAAACTTGGGATTGGTAACTGTTGCGGGCATGTTCCCTTCCTCCTACTTTCGGTCTGATTGTCCCGGCACGCTGAGGGGAGCGTCCACCGAGCCATTAAATTTTATTGGATTGTTGTTCATCCGAAAGGTGAACGGAAATGCCCTCCCCGAAAGATAACCTACAACGTCTTCCGAAAAATCGCTCGTCACGTTCTGGCCGAAGCTGAACAGAAGCGGTGTCAATCCGCCTTTCAGTAAAAATTGCCATAATTTGGAAACTTCCCTCACTTCGTCCATGTGCGTAAACACGACGTGAGTGGCACTAATCCTGTGTCCGAGTTCGTATGCCTCGCTGATGAGCCCGGATTCATACGCCGCATTCACCACGAGCGCCCGTGTATCCACCTTCAGCAGGTCAAGCCGTTGGCGGAGAGCCTTCCATTCGCTTTCCTCCGACAATCCTACTCCCGGAAGATCGAGATACAGGACGTCTCCTTCGTTCAGAGAGCGCTCATCAAACGGCTCCCTCAAAAGGTTGACTCCCAGTACCTCGCAAAACACGCTCAGGGCATCGTCTGGATTGGGTGTATCACTTTCCAGTTTCAACACCTGCACATGCTTTCGATGTATAAATACATCCTTGGCGAGCCGCTTGCAAAGCACCGTAGTCTTTCCCACAGCCGGAGCACCGAATAACGCAATCCGATTACCCACCGGGCGCTTTTCAAGTCCCTCGAGATTTCTTCTTAACCACTCTGCGATTTCGGCCAGTGCCTGAGGAAGGGAAAGCTGTCGCAGTTTTCGCCATTCCGGCGAGTATTTGAATCCGGATAGCAGAGAATCTCCAAAGCCGCACCGCTTTAGCAGGTCCCAAATCATCTCCTCTTCCCTTCCCAAAGCCATCACGCCCGTTACACCCGGTTTCACTGAAGAGGACCCCTCTCTTTCTGCTTCCCGCCCTCCTTCTTCAAAATTCGGCGCGGGCCACTCTTCCACCTCGTTCTCCTCCAATAACCGGGGAGGTGGAGGAACCGTCGCGATGATCTCCAGACGAGGTGAAGAGAGGAAACGAGCCATTCCTCTCCCGCCAGCCTGCTTGACCGAGAGCACCCGAGCGCTTTTGCCCATCCGCTCCTGAATTGTCCGCACCGCTTCCTCCGCGGAGCGCACTTCAAAGCGGTACTTTTTGCCTGCTACTATCCCTCGCTTTGCTCCTGTATCCATCCTCATATGAAGTCTCCTTCGTTCTCCATCATCATCATCTTAATTCCGTTTGCGCCAAGGCGGTGAAATTTGCAGGCTAGGAATCTGTCGGACTTAGCATTCCTAACATCTCCGGGGTGAAAATTTCATAGTGACAGATCGATATTCCCGCCCAGATGAGACCGACAGATTCCTTTCTAGTCCCGGCAAGCCGGGACTAGGCCGGTATCGCTTCAGGCACCTCCTCATTCTCCATCTCGGGCACACCTCCGGGTGGCAACCCAATCATACCAAAATTCCGAATCTCAAGATTACTAGGCATCTCCTGATATGCGATAACGGTAAGACGCGGAAAACTCGGCTCGAAGAAACGTTTGAAGGCGAGCCGTATCTCCGTCGTAACCACAAGAAGCGGCGGCAGCCCCTGATCCAGCATTTCTTCGATGCGTGGCCCCAACTCATTGAGAAAGTGCTGAGCCAATGTCGGGTCCATCATCAACGTAACATCAAATTGGCTCCGCTTCACCCGGGATACTAGACTCTGCTCGATCTTGGGTTCCAGAGTGAGTGCTTTTATCGTTCCCGGCTCGCTCTCAAATTCCTGTATGAAATATACCCCTATCCGCCTTCTCACCTGTTCCGACAGTTCGTCCGGATTCTTCGTAAACCCGGCAAAATCCGCTATAGTCTCCAGTATCAAGGGAAGATTCTTTATGGAAATGCGTTCCTTTAACAAATTCTGTAGTACCCGCTGGATTAGGCCAACGCTTGCAAGATCTGGTAATAGTTCATTCACCAGTGTCGGATTCTTGTCTTTAACCATGTCGATTAATTTCTGCACATCTTCACGCTCAAGAACGAGGTGTGCCACTTCGCGAAGGGTTTCAGACTGATGCGTGATCAATACCGAAGAAGCATCCACGACCGTGTACCCATGAATCTCCGCTGTCTTCTTTTCCTCATCCGTAATCCAGACCGCCTCCAATCCGAATACCGGCTCGACCGTTGGGCTACCCTGGAGGGTGATGCCGCTGTTCGCTACGTTCATGGCCATCCAACGATTTGGCATTACCATGCCGTTAACGAACTCTCTGCCGCGCATCAGGAAACGGTAGTGGTTGGATTCCAAATCATGGTTATCGCGAACCGATATCGGGGGAACGATAATTCCCATCCCCCTGGCAATGCTCTTGCGCACACCCGTAATCCGACCAAGAAGGTCGCCGTTCTGATCTCTATCGGTGAGGGGGAGTAAGCCGTCTCCCAGCTCCATTGAGAGAGTCTCAATTTGGATGATTCTTTCAAAATCCAGCGCCGGATTTTCAACAGCTGACGACTCATCCGAACCCTCATGCCCCGGTAGACCTTTCGGTGAAGAAGCGGGCAGAAACTCATCCGTCTCGCTTTCCGAGACGCTCCGGCCCAGCCCTTTCCGCTTCATGAGATAAGCACTGATCCAGCAGCTTGAAGCGAGAACCATAAATGGCGCCATCGGCATTCCCGGCAGGATCGCGAATATTGCCAACATGACGCCGGCAATGCCAATAGCCCTGGGATATATGGTCAGCTGTCTCCCGATGAAAGAACCCAGATTGGAACTCTCTGAAGATCGCGTAACCAGGATCCCGGCCGCCACAGACACAATCAGCGCCGGTATTTGAGTTACAAGGCCATCACCAATCGAAAGGAGCGTATACTTCTGCATAGCATCGTAAATGCTTAGCCCTTTCTGAAGAACTCCAATGGCGATCCCTCCCAACACGTTGACGATTGTTATGAGGATGCCTGCCACGGCGTCTCCTCGAACAAACTTGCTTGCCCCATCCATGGATCCGTAGAAGTCCGCTTCTTTCTGGATCTTCATCCGCCGATAAGTGGCCGTCCTTTCATCAATCACTCCCGCATTGAGCTCCGCATCGATTGACATCTGTTTCCCCGGCATTGCATCCAGGGTGAATCTCGCAGCTACTTCCGCAATTCGCCCCCGCCCCTTTTGTAATGACGACGAAATTAATGATCACGAGAATGGTGAAGACGACTGCCCCAACAACAAAGTTGCCGTGCACTACAAAGTTTCCGAAGGAGTCGATTACATTACCCGCATAACCGTTCAGAAGGATGAGTCGCGTGGAGGCGACATTCAAACCCAGCCGGAATAAAGTAACGGCCAGCAGCATGGTGGGAAATACGGAGAATTCGGGCGGCTCGTGTACGTAAATTACAATGAGTAGAATGAGGAGAGAGATACCGATACTGACCGCAAGAAGGAGATCCAATAACACCGGTGGAATGGGGAGAACCAACAGGATGACGGTGCCGAAGAGACCGAACGTAAAGACAAGGTCCGCATTTCGAAGCACCTGGCCGAAGCTCCCTCTTTCCGTTTCGCTCTGCATACTCATTCTGCTACTGCCCCAATCTTCTCGCTTTCAAGCGATGGAAATAATAGCGGTGCAAGCGATAGACATGGGAGAGAATGCTGGCTACCACTTCGTATAGCTCGACAGGTATCGATTCTCCCACTCTTCCCAGGCGGTAAAGCATCTGAGCAACCCCCCGGTTCTCTATCCGCGGAACCCCGTGCCGGTTTGCGATATCGATAATGCGCAATGCGAAGAGATTCACACCCTTCGCCACCACCACGGGAGCCGAATTCCTGCCCTGTTCATATTTCAGCGCCACCGCAAAGTGGGTCGGATTCGTTACCACAACGTCCGCCAGAGGAATCGACTTCAGCATCTGCTTCTGCAGGATCTGGCGCGCCATGTGCCTCTGCGCCGACTTTACTTCCGGATTACCTTCCGCATTCTTTCGTTCATCCTTTACTTCCTGGCGGGTCATCATCAGGTCCTTGCGAACCTTGTGCCGCTGATAGAGGTAGTTGAGAATCGCGATTACCCCGATGGCGATGATGAGACGGGCCAGCATGAGAAGGGTTATATCAAATAGAAACTCTCCGAGATAGAAGGGTGGCACCGGAGAGTGGAATATGTCGTCACTCATAATTTCCCGGATCAATCCGTAAAGGATCGCTCCAATGGCAATGAACTTGAGAAGGTCCGTTGCCAGCTGCACAGCGCTCTGCGCATTGAACAGTTTCTTCATTCCATTGACGGGGTTGAATTTCGCCAGATTCGGCTCCAACTTGCCGGCGGTGAGTCTAAACCCGCTCTGCATCCCTCCTGCCAACACCGCCCCTATGACCGTCCCGATGAGGACAGGCGCCAGCAGAAAGAGCGTCGCATTCAGGGCATAGCGGAGGCCGTCGACAGTTCTTTCAACAGTAATTTCCGATACTGTGAGGTTGCTGAATACGGCCGACGCCAGGAGGGCCAGTTCGATAGATTTCTGCTTTGCGAGAAAGGCCAACACGAGAAAGGCGGCAGCCAACACAAAGACGGTTCCAATCTCCTGACTTTGAGGGAAATTGCCCTCTTTGTGCGCCTCCCTAAGCCGCTTAGAAGTCGGCTGCTCAGTCTTGGAACTCTGGTCCTGCTCAGCCATATCAAATGCCAACCTGTTCCTTCACGGGAGTGAATTCCAAGTCATTCTTTGGAGTGGGATTTTCGGGTAGCTGCCCAACGGGCTTCTTTGAACTCCATTCATCAGGCTCCCAGGAGTCTGTCGGTCTCATTTGCGTGGGAATGTCCATCTGTCACCGTGAAATCTGCACCAGGGAATATGAGGAATTCTAAGTCGGACAGATTCCTAGTAGGAAAGAAACTCCAGCATGTTCCCGGATGCCACCATCGATTCCCTCACGATGTAGTGGGCAATGAGCCCAACGGTGGCGAGGAGGATAGCGAACCCAGTCAGGATCCTCACCGCAAAGCTCGTCATGAAGACGTTTACTTTGGGTGCCGCCTTTCCCAGAACCGCAAATGTCAGATTCACCAGGAAATTGACTGCGATAAAGGGAGCGGCAATCTGCATCCCGACGAGAAAGATCTTCGAACTCTCCCTGACGAGCACATCCATCGCCATCGCTCTCGCGACCGACTCGCCCACCGGTAGTATGCCAAAACTCCTGACGAAGGCAAAGATGACCTCGTAGTGCATTCCCGTAATGAGGAATACCAATGTCCCGAAATAGAATAGGCGCACCCCGACCGTGGTCGAAGATCCCTCACTGAGGGGGTTTACGCTTGAACTCATCACCAGTCCCATTTCCGTCGATATGATGTGTCCGGCAAAATTTATCGTAGAGAACACTATTCTCACCGCCATCCCCATCAGCAGCCCCGCCAACATCTCTTGAAAGCCAGTGAATATGACATCGACGAGCGTCCTCGGAGGGGAGAATCCGGGAGGGAGTAGCGGGGTAACAATAATTGCTAAAAGCAGTGCTAATGCTAAGCGAGCCGGTACCGGCACAAGCCGGCCCGAGAATACCGGTATCGCGAAAAGTAACGTGCCTGCCCGAATGAAGACGAACAGACTCAACATCAGTTCATCTACCCACATGATCATGGCGCCATCTCCACCAACCGCTCAAAAAACGACATGGTGAATTCCATGAGATTGCGCATCATCCAGTGCGCTCCAACTATCATCATGATCCCAACCCCGACCAGTTTGGGAGCAAATGTCAGAGTCTGATCCTGGATGCTCGTTACCGTCTGCAGCAGGCTCACGACCAGCCCTATCCCAATGGCAGTACCCAGAATCGGGCTAATCAGAAAGAGCGCTGTCACCACCAGCATCTGAAAAATGTCGACTGCCATCTCAATATTCATAGGGTGAAACTTGCCACCAGTGAGCGAATTATGAGATACCATCCGTCCACCAGGACAAAGAGCAGGAGTTTGAATGGGAGCGATATTATGACCGGGGGCATCATCATCATGCCCATCGACATGAGAGTCGACGCCACCAGGAAATCGATGATGATAAACGGTATGTAGATGAGGAACCCCATCTGAAAAGCCGTCCTCAATTCGCTCAGGACGAAGGCTGGTAACACAATTCTTATCGGCAAATCATGCACCCGCGTCGGTCCCATGCCGGCAAGACCTAGAAAAAATTCCAGATCGCTGCTCCTCGTCTGCTTAAGCATGAATCCCTTCAATTCGCCGGAAGCCAATTCCAGAGCTTTCAGGGAAGTGATCTCCTTCTCCCGATAGGGCGTAACTCCGTCGGTATGAATCCGGTTCCAAATCGGACCCATTATGAAAACCGTTAGAAAGAGGGCGAGTCCCACTACGATCTGGTTCGATGGTGCCCCTTGAACTCCCAAGGCGTTGCGCACAAATCCCAAGACGATCACTATACGCGTAAAACTCGTCATGAGCATTATTATGGAAGGCGCCAGCGTGAGTAGCGTCATGAAGATAAGGATCTGTATGGCCGTACTGACATCGCCGTTTACCCCACCGCCACCGATATCCAACCTTATCGAGATCGATCCCGCCACCCCCTCGCTCACACTCTCCTCCGCTCCCAGACACACCGGAAAGGAGAATATCGTCAACGTCAGGAAGAAGATCAGGGGAGTGATATTCAGGCTACGTTTCACGCTTTTTCATCGAACGCCTCGGCATATCGAGATTGGCCCACCTCCCCTTCCGGCGTCGGCATTTCCAGGTAGCAGAGATGTTCGATTGTGCCAGGTCCAACGCCGAGGAGCATTTTCTGATTTTCGTATTCCACTACTACAAGAAACTGTCTGTGGCCCAACATCCGCGTTTCACATAACTTCAGGCGGTTTTCACGTGAGGGCCGGATTGGAAGAATCGACCCTTTTCGCGAGATTTGAAGTCCCGTCGCGATCAGTCCGCAAAGGATCAAAGCTCCCACCAGAACGGTGCTGAAGAGAGGAAATTCAGGATCAGACACATCCTCTCTCACTTGCCCCTGCATGAACCCACGAGTCTCCGCGGGATAAAGGAAATCCGCGTTTTCCCGGGCAAGAGAAGGTCCCCCAAGACCGCAGCAGATAGCCCAAGCGAGGGCACACCGCAGCCTTTTTCCCACAAATCTCAGGTTCATTTTCTTGTTTCTGGTCCCCCTCAGCGGGATCGGAATGAAATCAAGTAACTCTTTCGAAAGATGCATAAAGTCCCATCCCGGCCTGCCGGGATTAGCCCGAGCCACCCACCAATTCGGTAATCTTTATACCGAAGTTGTCCTCTACCACGACCACTTCTCCATAGCCGATCAGTCTTCCATTGACAAGAAGGCCGACCGGATCCTTCGCCTGTTGTCTCAACTGGAGGACCGAACCGGAATTCAGTGAAAATACCTCGCGCATAGGCAACTCACACGATCCCAGCTGTACAGTCACCTGGACTTTTATATCCAGAACTACATCCATGTTTCTTGCATCAGGTTCCATAGCCATATCTCAACTCACTGATTTTCAATTACTTCAGTAACTTTTACAGCCGTATATTGACCCTCCAGTCCGATCTCACCAACAAACCGGGGCGTATCCATGAGGGAGATTCTGGTCTGCCCGATTATCTCTCGAGGCAGTTCAAGGACATCTCCAGGACGCAGGTTGACCAGATCTCTGAGCGTTAACTTGAAAGCTTCCCAATCGGCAAAAACAGGGATATCTACATCGGCGTAGGCATCGCGCCACTGGGCGTCGTCTTTCTTTTCACGATAGCCTGTATCTTTTCTCTCCTTTTCCTGCAGCTTCTTGATGACCGGTTCGATCATATGATAGGGAAGGGCTAATTGAACTTGCTCAGAGAAATCTCCGAAATTGCATTCCATCGTTATGACGAGCACGATTGAGGCCTGGGGCGAAGTCTGAAGAAATCTTCCGCTGTTTTCACTTCCCGTTATTATCGCATTCAGTTCAAGGACGTCTTCCCACTGCCTGCACCACTCCTCCAATACGATATTGATTACGTCCTCAATGAGCGTGATTTCTATCTCCGTAAGATAGCGTTCATCCTTTACGGTTTGGCCTTCCCCGCCTAAAATACGATCGATCATTGTCATGGCCAAACGCGGGGTGAGGGCGAAGACCCCCACACCGGAGAGCTGTTCCACTTGGAACATTGAGATATAGGATGGATTCGGTATCGACTCGACGAATTTCCTGTAGGGAATCGTAAACAGCTGCCCCATCTTCAAGAGAAAGTCCATGCGGAGAAACAGGGAGAGTCGCGCCGCAACACAGTGAATAAACTGTTCGTGTCTGATCTTTACCGGACGGAGTTCGGCCTCCGTTAGCAAGACGGGATTTCGAAAGTCGTAAGCATCGACGGAAATTTCTTCGGGAGATTCGAAATGTTCACCGTTTGATCGAAATACGGCAAACGCCGGCTCTGCATCAGAGCCAGCCACTTTCGTATCGTTCTCCGACTGTTCGAGTGCTTCGGATTCTGATGGCGCATTCTTCGGCTCATCGCTCATTACTGCACAACTATTTCCGAGAAATAGAGCTGTTCTACGATCTTTGAATTCAAGGTCGTTTCAAAAATGTTAAGAAGACTGTTTCTCAAGACATTTTTCACTCCCGGCTCCTCCAGATCCGCTAATGTCAATCCCGATAGGACGCCCAGGGTAGCGTCGATCAGACGGATCCGGTTCGATTCCATGATCGCCACAAAATCGCTTTCTTTACTTTCCACTGTAAAACTAATCTTTACATACCGGCTCTTCAGGGCCCCTGAAAGGTTGGCTACGATATTGGGAAATTCGTAAGTGAATACATCACCGTGTCCCAAATAGGCGCCACCTTCCTTACCTTCCCCGTTGTGACTCTCTTGACCGGCCGTCACCCCGAGAGCCTCCTTCATTCGCGGAATAAGCACGAATTCACTCAACGCAAAAGTGATGGCCGGTAAGAGAATCACAACTGCCAGCACCGGTAGGATGGGATTTCCCCCGCCCTTTCCGCTCTCCCCACCGGCCGGGGGGAGATTCTCTACTGCTTCGTCAGCCATATTTCCAAGTCCCAAACGGTTTAGAAATTAACGCTTAAGATTCACGACCTCATTGAGAATATCGTCGGAAACAGTGATGATGCGTGCGCCCGCCTGAAAACTCCGTTGCGTCGTGATCATATTTGTGAACTCTTCCGTCAAATCGACGTTGGATTGCTCCAAGGTGCCCGACTGCAAAGTGCCCAGCGAATTGCCGCCAGGCGAGTTATCCGCCACTGTCAGATTTACGCTTCCTATGATCCCGGCTGCTTCGAAGCCGGAATAGAGTCCGTTACCTTCCGCCACCAAAGCCTGTGGATCCTTAAAATCCATAAGGAGGACTTTTCCCGCATCAAATACATCGCCATTGCTGAGGATAAGCTGAATGTTTCCCAGTTTATCGATGCTCATGCCCCTAAGGCCCGGCGCTGCCGCCTCGACCTGAGCATCGGTAAAGGCGCCTCCCGTCGAATTGGTCAGCCCACCTCCTACCGCGAGACTGAAGTCGAGTCGGATGTCTCCCACCGTCGTGGGAGCGATAATAGTCGGGGTAAAGGTTATCTCCCCACCCACGTCGGTGACATCATAGGTAATCGTCCCGCCGGTTAGACCCTGTAAGCGAAAGCCGTCCGGAGTAACCATGTAACCCCGATCATCGAGACGGAAATTTCCCGCTCGAGTTGCCAGACTCAGGTTATTGATCGTATCGTCAACTTTGAAAAAACCTTCTCCTACGATTCCCAGATCGGTAGTGATTCCCGTCGAATTTAACTGCCCCTGGGTGAATCGCGAGGATATCGCTCCTACCTGCACTCCCGTGCCCACCTGGCTTGAGGCCTGGTTCGATCCGGAACTCCCACTCGGTGATACACTGGACTGCTTCAGGAGGTTACTGAAACTGTCGGTATAATCCACCCGCGAAGCCTTGAACGCAGTCGTATTAACATTGGCGATGTTATTTCCGATAACCTCAATGCCACGGGTGAAACTTTTCAGGGCGCTTACGCCACTCGTTAATGAACTAATTAGAGACATGACTTTCTCGCCTTTCTTGGAGTATAAGGATACTCTGGGTTCCGTTTTTCTCAGCTGTCCGCTGAATTGCTATTTGAAATTCGCACGCTCACGATACTCTCCACCGGATACTCTTCCCCTCCCACGCTCACTCTTGTTTTACCTTCAAGATTGCTTACTGCAGTCACCACTCCGGAAATTTCCGCTCCCCCTCCGTTTATCAATGCAACCTCTTTTCCAAGGTAATTCTGAGCCTGGATCTTCTGTTGTTCCTGAGAGAACTGCTGAAAGGCAATTGACAAGTCCTTCATCCTCTCGAGAGAGCTGAAACTCGACATTTGCGCGATGAAGGCAGTGTCTTTCATCGGTTCCAGAGGGTCCTGATTCGCCAATTGTACGGACAGAAGCTTGATGAAGTCCTCCGCTCCCAATGTCTTGCCGCTGGGCGGCTCGAACAGTGCTTTATCTGCGCTTGCCTCAGGTAAGAATACGGAATCGATGTTCATCTTTAGACTGGTTTACTTCGAGAACGCTTTTCAAATTTTGGAGCCGCAAGGCGAATACCTTTGTCCGCCGCTCCTCTTACGAGGCGCTCCCATCCCTTCTCCAGTACCTCTCGAATACCTTTCGAGTTAGTCTGAAACTGCGCTTCAACCTGGCCTCTTCGTACCCGCAACCGCAGGAGAAGCTGTCTCCCGTCGATTAGGCCGCGTGAAACCTTAAGGGCGGACCTTCGCCCTTTTCGCATTCTCTCCAACAACTTCAAGATAATTGCAGACAGATTTACCCCCGCATGAGAGGCGACGTTATGATCTAAGATGCGCGCAACCTCTGAAAGGGTCGACTCAGCTGCCCCGCCTCGCGTCCCTCCAAGGGCCGTGGATGAGTTCGTATATTCCTCCCGCGGCGAATTCCCTCCGCCATTTCCTAAGCGACCGTTGCTCGTAAATCCCTGCTCTCCGCCACCCAGGTTGCTTCTACTCGGCATAATACTATGCGAGTGAGGCGCCCCCTCCGAATTCCTATCGACACCTTTTTCAGAATCGGAGTTCGTAGTGCCTGGTTTAGGGTAATAAATCATCGTGGACCTGGGAGCATCTACTGTGCCAGGAGTTTTGCCCCTCTGCACAATTCGTTCGTACTCAGTGGGTAAGAGGTTCATTTCCATTGTGCTGCTACTGTTTTCCCCACCCTTGAAAACGAATTGGGAAGGATGTTCACCGGAAATATTTTCCATTTTCGATCCTCCGCCGTTAAGTGCCGTGGCACTCTGGCGGCTGGCGCGAATGGGAGCGCTAGGGTAATCATTGCGAGGCGGTCGCTCTGTCCGCCTGTTCGCCTGTTCGCTGGTTCTGGCCTTACTCGCACTTCCGGGGACCCGCGTTCTCCCGTGCCACCCCTCACTGCCGTTGTCCGTTCCGGCTCCAGCGGTGTCTTTCGAAGTGCTTCACTGAACGGCTCATCTTCATAAGCAACTTTTCCAACTCTCAATTCTCCGATCGAATTCTTCACCTCACTTCTCGGGTTTACCGTAACCATTCCCTCTCTCAGGCTGGAAGCGGGGCTGCTGCCCCGAGCAATTCGGGGAATTCCCAATGCGGATCGACTATGGTGAAGCGGAGATTCTCTTGTCGAACCGGTCACTTCAGCCGGAGCCGACCGGTGAGTTGATGACCTCCCTACACTTGACGAGGGCAATTCTCTACGGGTTCGACCCCTCCTATCCTGCCCTTTAGATATCTCTTTTGACATTTCACCGCCGTGGTTGTCTCTCGGAATATCCGTTAGGACATGGTTTCGCGCCTGTCTTGTCGTTTGAAAAGGTACCAGATCCTGAGTAGACGCCCAAGGAGCCGTGGCCGATCTCGGATTGCCGGTCGCAGCCGCCGTGACACTTCGAGTACCGGCTGAACCAACGGAAGCCGTTTTGCCACCGGAAGACCGGGAAATTCGAAGACCCTCTCCCTGAGGTTCTGATTCAGATCCGGCGCCTTTTCTCGTCCCAACGAACTGCACTTTCCCCTCTCCTCGCGCCACTTTTATCCCAAACTCTTGAACCGCAACTCGCACATTTCCTGACTGTTGCACATTTGCAACTGGCATTCTGATCGGCGGCATTACGGCAGGACCCACTACCTTCCCTACTCTTCGCAAGATTCTGTTCGAGCCATCCGGCCTCTCTTCCGGTTGACTTGATACTTCACTGTTCACTCGGGATGGCGGAGCGTCGACTAACGTATTTCTAAGGTGAATACCTGATTGGGAAGAACCCACCCCTAACCCCTGCGCGGGAGGGGAACTGTATGTGTTCAGCATGCCTTTGATTGCTGGCTGTCCCGGTCTTGTGCCCATAATTACGAAATTGGGTTGGAGAACCCAAAGTAAATGTTATTCAGGCACTTGCAAGATTCTATTGATTACATAGTATGCCAGAATGGAGTTTCAACGATTGTTGTGTGTGGGTTCGTTAGAGGTAGAGAGCTTTTCCTGCAGGTTTGTTTTCAGTTAGAAACTTGTTGAGTATTAATCAGTTACAAAAGCGCTTTGAACGGGGAGTTGATTTCTGGTGGCAATTGAGTAGAAGCGAAGGGAGCTGGAGAAAGTTGGTATTGGCATTGTATGTAAAATAAAGTTTGCAGTTTTGCCTCCTTTCCATACTGTGCCGGTGCATGCAAGAAGAGCTTTCGCGTAAAGAGAGGGAGGTGGTCGAAGCGGTACGGCGGGATCGGGTAAGCACGGTGTGGAGGCTGATGAAGGAGCAGAGGGTGTCGCGGCGAACGGTCTATCGGGCTTTGCAAAAATATGGCCATTACTCCAGTTACAATGCCAATTGTGGCTACCTGAGCTTGAAAGACATTCCGCGCTTTGACGGGGCCGGTTTGTGGCGTTTTCGCAAGGGGCGCTTTTCGCGCCACGGCACCTTGGAGGAGACCGTGGAGGCGGTGGTGGGAGCTTCGCTTTGCGGCTACACGGTGGCTGAGTTGGAGACCCTCCTTGGGGTACGGGTGCACAACCCCATAAGCGTGCTTTGTAGAAAGAAGCGGTTGAGTCGATACTATGAAGGGCGTCACTGCGTGTATGTCTCGGCCGGGGAACAGGGCGGGGCCGAACAGAAAAAGCGGCGGCAAGGGCGAAGAACAGCGGCACAAGTTCAGGCAGGGGACCCCGGGGGCGCTTTGCAGGCAGCTCCCGAAGGGCTCGAAACGATGGTCGTGATCGCTTTGCTGGTCGCCTGTATCGGCCATCCCGAGGCCGGGGTCAAGGAGCTTGTCGAGCTTATGCAAGAGCAGGGAGTAGAGCTGAGCGGGGAGCAAATTGAGCGGGTGATGGCGTTTTACTCGCTCAAAAAAAAACCGGACCGATCGCGGTAGCGGAGCTGTTACATGATTTGCGGGCAGAGGCTGAACGGGCCCTGCAAACGGTGGGGGCTGTGCCTGCGCAAACGAGTTATCGCTTCGATGCCCGGGAGGACGAAGAGGGTCCTTCAGAGGTGCGCAAGACCCTGCGCCGCAAGGTGGTCAGTTTCTCCTATGGATGCTTCCAGGCGGTGGAAGTTGTGCGCGAGCAGGGGCAAGGGAGCCACCGCAACAGCTACCGTTCTGCTCGCCTGGAACAGATCGTGCCCTCGCATAGTCGCTACGCTTACGATCTGATTGCCTATGTGGGCAAGCGATGTTTGTGCGAAAGCGCCACCCTCAAAGAGGTGCACAGGGAACTGCGCGAGGGCCCGGGGCAGCTGCAGATTGCTCAAAGCAGCCTCTATGAGATGCAGCAGAAGTTTCTTTTTTATCTGGGTCGGCTGCACGCCGCGGCCGCTCCGGTGCTTAAAGATTACCTGAGCGCTCGCCCTTGCCTGCGCTGGCTGGTGGATGGGACCGTGGAACCGCAGACGCCGGTTTTCTTCGCTGTTCAGGAAGCCGACGAAGGGATCCTTTTGGGCAGCTGGAAAATGCCTTCCGAACAGAGCGAAACGATCAGTGGCTGTTTTGCCCGGGCGGCCCGGGCTTTTGGCCAACCCCACCATGTCTATCATGATTTAAGCGCTCAGATCAGCAAGGCCTGCGAGAGCGAAACCTTCCAGGCCCCCCATGGCGTCTGCCATTATCATTTCGCCCGCAATGTGGGCGAACAGCTTTATCGAAAACCCCAGCAGATGCTCAACGGGCGCTTGCGGCAATTGAAGCTCATGGAGCGCATGCGCGAGCAACGCAAACACATCACCGCAAAGCTCCGTGACGCCCTCCGTGAAAAACACGCCCTCGTCCTGGCCGATTTGCTCACCGCCAAAGCGCTCGCAGTGCCCTTCGATCCCACCCTTGCACGGGAACTGCTCATGGCCCTGCAATTGTGGATTTTGGATTATCCCTGCGACGGTCACCGCCAGGGCTTTCCCTTCGATCCTTACCTGCTTTATTGGCATCGGCGGGTCGTGCGCGCCCATGCCGCCCTGGAGCAGTGGCTTGCCCGCGCTCCTGCCAGTTGCTCTGTTCTGCGAAGCTTCTTTCATCTTTCGACCGGGTTGAAGCAGTATCTGGCTGATGCCCTCGTCATCGAAGCCGCTACTATCTATGAAAACGCTTTTTGCATTTTCAGCGCTTTGCGCGATGCCCTTTGGCTCAGCGCCAGCGGCCCCTGCCCTTTAAGCGACCCTTATCTGTTGCAAGCAGGACAAGCCGCTGAGCTCACCGAGGCTCTCCAGTTGCTGCGTGCCCAATATCGCCAAAAAGGCGCCTCCCTGACCAACCCCTCGAAAGCCAAACTCTACCGCACCGTGGTCACTCATCTGGACAAATACTGGCAGCGGCTGCTTCCCCCACCGGCCCATCCAGACAGCGTACGCACGACCAATGAGCTGGAAGGCACCTGGCGCACCTCCAAGCGCAAACGCCGTCAAACCCACGGGCGCAAAAATCTGACGCGCGACTTTGAAGCGCTCCCCGAAGAATACATGCTCCTGGCCAACTTACACAATCCCCGCTATGTGGAGCTGGTTTTAGGCAGTATCGATAATCTGCCCCAAAAGCTTGCCCAGGCTGCACAGAAAGCACCCCCCTTCAGTCACTGGCGGGCGAACAGAAAAACCCTCGCCGTGGGTCGATTGCCCAAAAAGCTCCTGCGAAAAGAAAACTTCCTTGAGGAACTCTTCGAAGTCTGTAATCGCCAGGATCAATCCTTAAACCCGCAACCCCATCGGATTGCCTCCTGACAACGACTCCAGTGCCCTCCCTCTGCTCCCCATTTTCTTCATGCTCTAACCAGAGAACTCCACGCAATTTGCGTGCCAACCGAAATTCAGAACGATGGGTCTTGTGCCGGGGTGGCGTGCGTTCCCTGCTATGAACCGTGAGCCTCTACCAACCCCTCCGCCGGTCCTTTCTTGCCCCAGCCGAGACACGGCTGGGGCAAGAAAGGACCGGCGGAGGGGTGCGCGGTAGCAATCGCGTATTGTAGCTGTATACCGCACGCCACCCCGGCACAAGACCGGGGCAGCCTCAGAAACGCAATACGGGGATGGTGGTTTCGAGGATTCATCCATGATTGATCCGGCCGCCCGTCGGGAGCTTGACTGACTTCCCGCCCCATCAGCCGATTTCTTCACGGCATTTAGGAATCCGTCGGGAATTCGATCGGAGAAATGAGTCCATCCCTTGGAGGGAGGTTTTGAGTGAGGAGTGGCTCGGGTGGCCTCCCTTCCAACGCGAGCATTAGAGTCCAAGGCAGTCGAGCCGCTTGCGGCCACGGCCGAAGGCCCTCGAGTCACCTCCTCTTCACTCTCTCCTTCGACGGGAGACTCTGGTGGGAGATCGGTTGTGCGACGTGTTTGCACGCTGATTGTCTGGGTCTCCCGTATTTCAATTCTTTTGGGAGAAGGTTGGCTTGCGGAATCGGGACCTCTTCGAACCGGTAAGAGGAATTTGAGTTCGCTATCGGAATTGGATCGCGAAATTTTTCCGGCAGGCGCTACCTTCTCTCCGCTCGACAGCACCGCGATTTCAACCGCATTTTCAGTCGGCACTATAAACTCTCTCTATCCGGGGACCTTATTACTCGAGTACCTAGGACCTTCATCTTGTTACTGTTCACCGATTACTCTCCCTCTTTTTCCATTTCGGACTTCTGGAGTAGCCGGAGTTTTTCCGACAGGTGGGCCACCCTTTTGGCGGCCGCCCCCTTGTCTCCCTCCTTTTTAAGCATCTCTTCATAGATAAGCGCCACCGCTGCAGGTTTCATAATTGAGAGAAGCTTGACCACCATCACTTCATCAAACTCGTCCATAACTGCTACGACTGAATCTGCGCGCATACTGGCGTATGTCGTAACCAGAATCTTCAGATTCTTCGCTTCACTCTCCTCAATCAGAACAAATCGCCGGGACAGGTCGTTTCGAAAGCTCTCGATCTCACTCTTTAAGCGTTCTAATTCTCCCTTTTCCGCTTTGATCTGCGCTTCCCATTTGGCCACTTCTGACTCCCGAAGGCTCAGTCTGTCTTTCTCCTTTTCAAGGTCCCTCACCATCTTCTGAATTTCATTGGTTCGAAAGTTCCAGGTAACTGATTTGTCTTCGATCCCTTCCAGTAGGTCCGTCTCTGAAGGAGTGTAGGCGAACTCGTCCAGGTTGCGTATAAAGACTGCAGCCACCGTCGCCAGATTTACGATTATGGCCAGAAATCCCAGAAACCAGAGCGAGCGTAACATCAACAGGGTCCTCCCGCTCCCAATGTGTGCTTTCGCCGCGATGCTACTAGATCGTCTAACTGCCTGGATTCCTTACGAAACTCCCTTTCGAGAAAGTCTCTCAATCGCCACTCCTTCAATCGACTCAATGCCCTGGCGTTGGCTCGGGCTTTCAGAAAGTTCACTCTACTTTCCTCTTCCTGTTTGTGAGCACTCTGCAATGAGGCTTTCAGTTCACGGAGGCGAAAGGTGGCTTCTTTAATTGCTTCGCAATACGGTAGAGCCATTCCTGCCCGTAAGGTGCAGGCTCGACTATCGGCAATCTGCCGATTCAGCCGATCAAGCCCCTTCTCACAGAGTTCGAAGTCAGCCTCCTTTTCCATTCGTTTTTTAACGACTTTCGCATAAGCTGTTGCGGTACCCTCCATAACCGTCCTCCTCATGACGAGCGCCGACTCCAATGGAAAACGAAATCGCCTCATCCGAGCACCCCTTCCAGTCGGGAAAAACTCTCTTTCCGCGAATAATGTTCATCAACGGGCTGTCGGATAAATTCCATGATGGCATCGTATCGCACAATCGCTTCATCGATTTTCGCGTTGCTGCCTTTTGCGTAGGCCCCGATATTAATGAGATCCTCGTTTCTTCGATGCACCGAAAGGAGATCTCGGGCTCTGTTGACCAGCTCAATTTCACGCTTGGAACATACTTTTAGAATCAACCGGCTGACGCTTCCGATCACATCTACGGGAGGATAAAAATTGGCTGTGGCAAGGTCGCGACTCAACACGATGTGACCGTCGAGTATTCCACGCACCGCGTCAGCTATCGGTTCATTGAAGTCGTCACCCTCGACCAATATCGTGTAAAGCGCCGTGATCGCCCCTCGCTCGCTCACTCCTGTTCGCTCCAAAAGGCGGGGGAGTACTGAGAAAACCGAAGGCGTATATCCCCGCGCTGTGGGGGGTTCCCCCACGGCAAGGCCGATCTCCCTCTGTGCCATGGCGAATCGTGTGATTGAGTCCAGCAGAAGCAGGACACTCGCGCCTTCGGACCGAAATGACTCGCCGATGGCAGTGGCCAAAAGAGCAGCCCTCACCCGTTTTGGTGCCGACTGATCGGATGTCGAAACGACTACGACGGAACGCTTCCGTCCCTCCTCGCCCAAATCGTTATCTATAAACTCCCTCAACTCGCGGCCTCGTTCACCTACCATGGCGATCACATTGATATCCGCCTCCGTTCCTCGTGCGATCATTCCGAGAAGGGTGGACTTCCCGACACCACTACCGGAGAAAATGCCCATTCGTTGCCCGCGTCCCAAGGGAGTGAAGGCGTCGATTGCACGTACTCCCGTTTCAAAGGGAGTGTTGATCGGCTCACGCTTCATCGGATCTGGAGCGACCACATCGACTCCACCCTTCGACTCCACCCGCAGAGGACCGAGATCATCAATCGGTCTTCCCAACCCATCGATGACTCTTCCTAGAAGTCCCGGACCAGTCGGAACCCTTGCTCTACCGACCTCCGCAAAAACTTCACAACCCGGATGAATGTTCTGCATATCGCCGAGGGGCATGAGCAACAGTCGATTGTCCCTAAAACCGACAACCTCAGCATCCATTGACACACCGCGCCGAGAGGACCGTATCTTACAGATCTCTCCCAGCGACGCCTCAGGACCCTCTGAATGAATGAGGATTCCGGCAACCTGGACCACTTTACCTATTTTCTCGATAGGCCCTGTTCCCGCGACGCGCTCTTCGATCCATTGGAGGCTATCTGCGACTCTATAACTCATCCTGCCTCCAACTCGCTCTCTATTCTCCTCAATTTTGTATTCATCCTCCCATCTACTATTCCAAACCGGCTTCGCATCATACAGTCACCGACGTACAAGTCGGGATCTTCCACAATCGAAAGCTTTGGGAACCGCTCCGGGGAAAAATTCAGTTTGCCGTCTACAAGTTTGAAATCCTCAGTAGAGAGAAAAATCTCCAGATTCTCACTATCCGGTGTGCCCTCATCCATGACCTCGCCAATGATATTTTCGACCAATACTCTATCCGGTTCTATTCCTGCACACACCCGGCGAACCGAAGCCATGACGATTCCGGGAAGCCGTTTATTGATCTCTTTTATGGTACTCTCGAACTCGGCCTCAAATTTCTCGAAAAGGCATTCCTGTAAATGCTTTGCCTCCCGTCGCTGTTCCAGAATCTGGGAGTTATAGCGCGTCCCAGCATCATTGTGTCCCCTTTTGTAAGCGACTTCCTCCAGCCGGGGTACCTCGTCTCCCTTTACCGGTGGCGGCCCGAAGTAGGTAGCGCGCAACCCTTTCAGGAGATCAGGTAGAGATATGGTCTTAAAGTATGACACTGTCGCTCGATCCCATCTCGATTGTGATCTCTCCCTCTTCTTCGAGACTTCGAACCACCTGAATGATGCGGTCCTGCGCGCTTTCCACATCTTTCAGCCGGACCGGTCCGAGCATTCCGATTTCCTCCTTTAGCGTTTCCGCTGCGCGCCTCGAAACGGATCCGTATATTGCTTCCTGAAGGGCCGCGTTGGCCGATTTCATGGCCACTACGAGGTCCGTCATTTCGATTTCTCTTGCGATTCGTTGGAGTTCGCTTGGCTGCAGACGGACCAGATCCTCGAAACTGAACATCTTCCGCCTGATTTGGATCCCCAGGTTCGGATTGCGTTCCTCCAGTTTCTCCAAAAGGCCTTTGCTCACATCCTTGTTCATCAGATTCATCAGGTCGGCAACCGTTCGGATTCCGCCACTAATATGCATGGTTGGCTGCTGCTGCCTTCCGACGTGTTTCTTCAGGCTCTCCACCACTTTGCTCACATGCTCGAGTGAAGTCGGCTCCATTCCCCCGATTCGCTCGACCACTTCATCCCGAATATCCTGCGGAAGCATGGACATGAGAGCTGTCGCTTTTTCAAGGCTCAGATGAGAGATGACAAACGCGATGGTCTGCGACTGCTCATTCCGAACCAGATTGAATATCTGGCGGGGTTCCATTTCGCTGAATTCGCGGACAACTTCAGACGAGTTTCCAATCGGCGAGATACGTCCTAGGATATTTACCGCTTTAAAATCACCTTTTGCCTTCTCCACCGCTTCGTGAGCGAACTGTGCACCTCCCAGGACTGCACTCAGGCTTTCTGCGATGATTTCGGAAAATTCAAGGGACACCTTTTCCTGGATCTGCTTCTCCACGATCTTGTAATTCGCGATCTCTCGACAGATCATTTCGATGTCATTGTCTTCAAAATTGCGCAGCAGGACGGATGCGGCCTCGGGACCGATCACGATCATGAATAATGCCATCTTCTGCAATTTCCCGAGACTCTCGTAATCGATCGGCGCTAGATTAACGACTCCCATGGCACCTTCTTAATCTTGCGACACCGTCCCGGCCTAGGTTTTAAGAGCCGCGCTGACGTTTTCCGGTTTCTCGAGAATCAGACTGTTCAGCAGCTCCGGAGTAACGTGAGGTGTCACGTCCCTGGCCTGGTTGACTCCATCCTGTCGGGAATCCGGTATTATCTCGAAATTAAACTTCTCCGGCCGGTGGCGCTTAACCATACGCAGGAAGATCAAGAACATGATAACGGCAACGCCTACTGCTATGAAATTTCTGAGAACTTCGTACCAGCGCATGATTTTGTCCTGGAGCAGAGTAAATCCCTCTTCGCTCGGTGCCGGCAGTCCTTCAAAGACAGCTTCTTCTAATGTTATAAGGGACCCGGCGCTATTCTTTGCTTCCAGATTGATCCCGAGGGCATTGCCGACCATCGCTTTGAGCGAATTCAGCTCCTCCTCCGTCCGTGGTAGAGGCTCGGCATTTTCGCCCTCTCCATCCATCCGCATGGCAAGAAAGACCGCGGCGCTTATGCGGGTAATCTTTCCGGGATTTTTCACCGTCTCTATGGTGGAACGATTTATTTCGTAGGCTATCGTCTTGTTCTTCCGCACTTCCTGCGACGTACTCATGGCATTCGACGATCCCGCGTTCTCAGTTTCTCCCTCTTTCGGCACATTTGCCGTCACCCCAACCGTCTGCCTCGGTCGGGATTCGTTCGAAACCGTCGTGTCTTCCACTTGCGTCTCAGACCGCGCTACCTGACTCTCCGGGTCGAAACGTTCTTCCAGGACCGTGGAGGCCTCCGAATCCACTTCCACGGATACCCGAGCCACTACATTACCCGGACCAACCACGGTTCCGAGCATCGTCTCCACTTTCTTGGTGTAGTACTCTTCGAGTCCCCTTCGATACTTCAACTGCCCGGAGGAGGCGCCCGCTACTCCAACCTGCCGCAATTCCTCCGAAAGTACATTCCCATGATTGTCGACCACGGCAACATCGTCTATCAGTAGTCCTTCAACGGAATTTGCCACCAGGAAGCGTATCGAGTTCACTGACTCAGTCGCAAGCTGTCCCCCACCCGTATCGATAAAGACCGAGGCGGTGGCGCGACCCTTTTCGTTCGTCACCAGCAATCGATTCTCCGGCACAACTATCATCACTCTGGCCGAACCTACGCCTTGCAACTGACTGATGGTACGCGACAACTCACCCTGCACCGCGCGAATATAGTTTGTACGCTGCACAAAATCGCTTATTCCAAAATTCCCGCGATCAAAGATCTCGAAACCGACCCCGCTTCCATTCGGAATTCCGTTTGCGGCCAATTCCATACGTAACCGGTAGACCTGATCGCCGGGCACAAATATGGAGCTTCCTCCGGCACCCATTCGATACGGTATCTCTTTCTCCTCCGCGGCGGCGATGACTTCCGCCATATCCTTTGAATCCAGCCGCCCGTAGAGCAGCCGCAGACTCGGCCGGCTCGTCCAGATCAGCAACGCAACCATTCCGGCAAACACGCCGAATATGGAAAATACGATAGACACCCGTTGATTGAGGCCCAGTGCCCTCCAGAAACCGGCAATCTGCTGCAGAAATTTACTCATCACACCTGCATGCGCGACAGCTCCTGGTAGGTTTCTATGAGTTTATTTCGAACCTCAACAAGGAGCGAAAATGCAACGCTCGCTTCCTGCATTGCGATAAAGCTCTGGTGGATATTATCCGTCTTACCCAGCATGAGCTTCTCCTTCTCCACTCCTGCCGCCTTCGATTTGGCGTCGACGCTTCTGACGAGGTCCTCGAGCATTTCAGGGAAAGAAGGTGTACTGCCTCCCGCGGTTTGAAACCGATCGAATTCAACATTTGCCCCTATCGATTCCGGTCTTTCCAGGGAAGTTCGAATTCAGGAACCTTCCTAAATGATCGTTTGACCTCAGCTGGTCAATGAGGGCCGAATCGCGCAACTTATCAATCTCCTCAACAAGGTGCTGTTTCCTCACCTTCTTAAACGATTCGAAAGGAGTATCCCCACCGGCCGAACCCACCTCTCCCGCGAGCTTGTTCCTCCCCAGATTTTCAAGAAGGGAATTACCCATTCCCTGGATTGAATCAAAAAGGGACATTGTAGCCTCCTGGAGAACCGATCAACGCCTGCCGATAGCGAGTGCCTGACGCGCCAACTGGCGCGCGGTTCGAATAACTGAGAGATTTGCCTCGTAGGTGCGCGACGATGTTATCAGGTCAACCATCTCCCGCGATATCTCCACATTTGGCAGTGTCACCATGCCTTGATCGTTGGCGTGGGGATGGTCGGGATTGTAGATCTCTTTACCGGGGGACTCGTCGTTATATATTCCTCCTACACGTACGCTTCGCACTTGCGGCATGTCCCGACTCAACCCGTTCTCTCTCTCAAGAAACGATTCGAAGGACACCATCTTTCGCTGATACACTGCACCATCGGCCCCACGCGTGGTAAACGCATTGGCGATATTCTGGGCCACAAGATTCATCCGAATCTTCTCCGCATTGAGCGCATCGGCCGTAATTGAGATTCCGGGCATTAAATTCATAGACACTATTCCCCCGTTTACCGTCAGGTACTCTGACTGGTGATTGCCTTCTTCAAGAGATTTAGGGATCCGCTCAGAAAACGCGTTAGAACTTCGTGCTCAAGCGAGTTTCGGCCGATTTCCACCAGCTCGCTGTCCAATTCAACATTACTTCCATTCGGCCTCACCGCTGGACTATTCGGATCTTCGCTCAGCGTTGGTTTCAGCTGAGAGATTCGCTCAAACTCTCCCCGCTCCACATGCGAAATCAGCTGTTCCTCGAAAGAGCGCGAGAGTTCAACCCGCCGGTATCCGGGTGTTTCCAGGTTTGCCAGGTTGCTCGCAAGCGCCTTGTGCCTCAAAGCTGATGCGTCGAGTAGCGCTTTGGCCGTCTGGTAGTTGCCATCCGCGAAAATTCCTTCGATCATGCTCCGGCTCACAGCAACCACTGTGCCACGCACCAGCCTAATTCCGTGTTTCTCCAGGAATCTGTCGGTGTGAGGTATGTACTCAGTCTCATCCTTTGCGTATCCGATTCCCCCGGCCCCGCTCAGCGGGATGCCGGGTTTGCGCTGGTTCCTGCAGCTACAATCGCAGCCGAATATTACCCCGCCCCCTGTCCGACGCTCGCGCTCGCGAGCGTCGGACAGGGGGCGGGGCCAACGGTAGAAAACTTCCTCGTTTAGCTTGATAACCTAAGAATCCCCGGCACGAGACCGGGGGATTTTCGATAACGAGAAACAGGCTCTTTGGCGAAGTCCGACGGGCTCTTTGCCCTCTACTTCCTCAAATACATGGAACTATCTTCCCCCTTCTCTAAGAATCTTCCGCCGAATGTTTCCGTAGCGAGTGGAAGGTTGGCCGAAACGACGACCGCCAGGCTGTAGGAGAGGCTTTACGCCTCGATCCCTACCTTCAAACCCACGAATCGACCGCACTTCGAGCCGATTCCTAATCGAAATTCGTAGTCATAATCGTAGTCGAAAATCGAAAAGAGAATCGACAGTATTCTCTACGCCACCACCAGCCTTCGAGCGCACGTCCACTTCCAATCTTAATCGTAATCATAATCGTGATCTAAATTCGAAAATCGACAGAGCTTGCGACAAAGCTGGGGAAGAAACTCGGAAGTGCGTCGACGACCACCTTCGATTTTCTGTCGTCAACTTTGTCCTATGCTCTGTCGGACCTCCTCTTATCAATCGACAAAGTTTACGACGAGGCTTACGCCAAAGTTTTTTTCCTGGCTGCACTTCCCTCTTGACTCGGTGAAGACGGTTGGACGAAACGACAACCGCCAGGCTGTAGGAGAGGCTTCACGACACGGCGAGCAATGATAAACAACCTGTCTGATTATTCGCACTTGTTCCCCTCCCTTTCGTATTACAATCCGGAAGAACCGTGTTTTTATAGCAAGGTTTTGCGTAGAAGAGGCTGATATTCAATGTATTGCGTATTTCCACATCCACCGTCCAATCCCGCTCAGCGCATACGCGTAAACCTTATTTTCGCAACTTAGTCAGATTCAAAGACTTGCGAGGTATTTTGCGGCGGAGTATGAGGGTGTCTCTATCCTCGAGGTTCCACTCCATTTGTTCGCCCTTTTCTATTTGCTTCGTTTCGACCACAGCGGTGAGGAAATTCGCAGTTGAGCGAGTGCATTTTGGCCGGGTTATCTTCTCTACTTTTACCGGCTACCCCATTTTTTTTCACTTTGGCAGCATTTTATACTGTACATTCGTTCATATATAGGATTTATCCTTCGGATGCAAAGTATAAAAAAAGCTGATTGTATCCGTCAAACCTTCCGTAAGTTGAACCTCACAGCCCTCGCTAAACAGAGTGGTTTTAGAGAGAGGAAATCGCGCAAGATCTCCCCTCTGAACTTTGTTTTGGCTTTGCTGGCGATGGCTTCTAAGGGGGCCTTGTCCCTTGGCAAAGAAGCCGAGCTTATTGGATTCTTAGCCAACCGCACCATTTCCAGACAAGCGGTCCAAAAGTGCGCCAAAAAAGCCACCGCTTTTATGACCTTAGTGCTCCTGAGGCTTTTAGAACTTAAAGCTTATGGGCCTGTGGGCAGAGCTGTTCCAAATTGCATGAGGAGCTTTGAACGGGTTCTCATTGCCGACAGCACTTCGATTGGCTTGCCTAAGGTCCTGGCCCCCTTCTTCCCCGGAGCGTCCAATCAGACAGGCTCCAAACAGGCTCAACTGAAGATTCAGGCCTATTACGATCTGCGCAATGAATCCTTCGTTGACTTCAGCCTCAGTAGCTTCCGAAAAAACGATCAGGCTGCTTCCAAAGACATTCTCGCTCTCGCTCAACCCAACGACTTGATCCTGCGCGACTTAGGCTATTTTGTCCTCGATGTCTTTAAGCAACTCGATCAGCGCGGCTGCTTCTTTGTGAGTCGTTTGAAAACCGGCACTTGCCTTTTAGCCAACGAAGGCGATGAAGAGCTCGATCTACGCAAACTTTTACGTGGCCAAAAGCTTCTCGATATGCCCGTTCGGGTGGGTAAAAAAGCCAAGCTTCCGGTTCGTCTGATCGCCGTCAAACTCCCTCAGAAGGTGGCCCATAAACGCCGCCGCGAGCATAGACAAAACCGCGACAATAGACTTCGATATACCAGCCGCACCAGCTTCCTTCTCGGTTTCCAAATCTTTATTACAAACCTCCATCAGAAAGACTTTAGCCCTAAGCAGATTCTGAGCTTTTACGGGCTTCGCTGGCGCATCGAAATTTTCTTTAAGGCCTTTAAGCAACATCTTAATCTCGGTCAGGTCAAAGAGACTACTCCCTACCAGGTTGAGCTTCTTATCTACGCCCGTCTCATCCTCATTACCCACTTACTCAACTTCGTCTATGGTCCCCTTAGACACTATTCGAATACCAGTTTGTCCTCTCCTCTGAGTATCCTTAAATTCTCCTACTGGTTTGGCTTCTTTGCTCCCTACTTCTTCATCCTCTCTCACATTCCCAAAGATCAGATCATCCCCCGATGGCTCAAACAAATCCCCAAACACTGCACCTATGAAAAGCGTTCTCGACTTGATTTCCTCTCTTGTTTCTTCTCCTTAGGTTAACGCAAATGCGCTCAGCGGGACCCAACGGGTTGAAACCTAATTCGGAGCTGGAAGCTAAATCAATCAGCGGTTTTCTCGAATCTGTGGTAAATTCTTTTTCATTCGCGTCCATTCGCGTGGTCTGCCGAACGGCAGACCGGTTCTCTTCTTCTTTCTTGGTTGCGGCTACGCTGCGCTAGGCTTTTTCGCGTCTTTTCCGGGCATCCCTCCGAATGAACACAAAATTTCGCGAAAAATATCTCTCCGATGTCCGTTATATTAGAACCGGTTCTCCGGAATCAGCAATCAGTAAGAGAATGAGCCAGCCTTCCCATTCCAGCGAAAAGCCCACGGAAGAGCGCTCCGCCTATGGCGAATCAACACGAACCTGCAATTATCATGAGCTCGCTCTCCGCGGAAGGTAGTGCCGCCGATATGCAGGCTCAGCATCTGTCGCGCGAGAGCAACGGCGCGCCAAGAGTCAACGAAATCGGGAGATGTCCGGTTCTGATTGTCGACGACGACGAGGATATTCTGCTTGCCCTCAATGATACGATAACTGCTGAGGGCTATCGGGTGGTCGAAACCCTATCACCTATAAAGGCTCTCGAGTATATAAAAGAGGACTCCTTTGCCGTCATCATATCGGATCAACGAATGGATGAAATGACCGGCCTCGAGTTCCTGGCCCTCGTAAAAGGGCAGCAGCCAAATGCTTCCCGTGTCCTGATAACTGGCGCGCTTACCCTTAACACCGTGATTGAAGCGGTCAATAAAGGTGAGATATTCAGATTTCTGGCAAAGCCCTGGATTCGAGAAGAACTCCTCGCCACGGTCAAGAACGCAGTGCAGAGGTTTCAACTCCTTGAGGTCAACAGAAAACTACAAGCCGATACCCTAACACTCAACGAGAGGCTCTCCCTTTCGAATGCGGAACTCAAAAAAAAGAATCAAATCCTGAGCCAACAAAAGCTCGCCCTTGACGAGGCGAACACGGCGCTTAAATCCAACTTTGAGCATTCCCTCGAACTCTGCTATCGCATTATTGACGCTTACCACCCGGTGCTGGGAGAGGAAACCAAAGCAATTGTCAACATCTGTCGTCAAATCAGTGACTCGGGAAACCTTTCCTCCAAAGACCAGCGCACACTTACCGTCAGCGCCTGGCTGCAAAATATCGGTCTCATCGGTATATCCAGAGATCTGCTCCATAGAGCCAGGGAGAGTCCGGAATCCTTGAGTGTGCGAGAAAGGGAGATCATATACAACCACCCCATTTATGGTCAGACCCTCGCATCCTTTATCGATAATCTATCTCTGGTCGGGGAGACTATTCGCGCACATCATGAACGATGGGACGGCAAAGGATATCCCGACCGATTGGCCCGGGAGGCAATTCCGCGCCCCGCCCGGATTCTGGCAATTGCCGTCTACTTCGTCGAGTGCGGGCTCCCCAAGGAAGAAGCTATTGAGGCGATCCTCCGACAGTCAGGCAAAACATTCGAACCCGAGGCAGTCCGTCTTTTTCTCAAGGCGACCCGCATGGTCCAACTCCCACGCAAAGTAAGAGAACTACTCTTTTCGGAGTTGGAATCCGGTATGATCCTGGCAAAAGGGCTCTACAGCCCAACCGGTTTACTTCTTATACCGGAAGACCGCGAACTGAGTGACAGAACCCTGGAGAAAATTCAAAAACACAATCTGGTAGATCCAATTAATCAAAGAATTCTGGTCTATCAGTGAGAAAAGCGGGCTAGTCCCGGCTTGCCGGGACTAGAGACAAGAAAATGAAACTGAATTTTGGTGGAAGCGAACTCCAAGAATGCTCGCGATGCGTGCATCAGGGCCAAATTGTCTCTTTCCCGGTAAGAGTCATGCACTTTCTAGGTCAATAACAGATAAAGTGAGTTAATGCGTCCCCAAAATTCAGTTTCATTTTCTTCAGAGGAATCTGTCGGTCTGATCCCGGTCGGATTATCGATCTGTCACCGTGAAATCCAGACCACGGAGATGTTAATAATGCAAAGTCCGACAGAAAACTGAGGTAGTCCGTCAAGGGATTTTTTGAGTTTTTTCTCATGTTGTGTTTACAAGGCGTTGGCATTTGCTTGCTGAAGTCTTTTCCACACCGGTGAACCGGTGCGTTGGAGCGATTGGAGATACTTTTGCTCATCGTAGCGTTCGCTATTTTGCCAACAGCGAAACAGAATGCGGGTCCACTTGAGAGCGAGGGCACGAAGAATGGTTTGGCGGGGTTTGCCCTGTTCTTTTTTGATCTGGTAAAAGGCCTTTGCCCAGGCACAGTTTCGGATCGAATGTTCGGCAAATTCAACGAAACTTTGCCGCACGAAGGTAGGAGCCGCCCACCGCCAGTTGACCATTCGTTTCGGTTGTCCGGTTCTTTTGTCCTGCCCGCTGTTGATCGTGACCGGAGCGGATCCATTCCACTGGGTCATGTTCTGGGCCGTTTCGAAGTGCGAACGATCGGTCCCGAACGCGCACAGCAACCGGGGACTCATGACCTCGCCGGCTCCGGGAATGCCACTGAACACGGCTGCATCGGGATGGCTTCTGAATAGCTCCCTGATACGCTTCTCATACGCTTTGATCTGCGGGCACAGGGTCAAAAGCTGTCCGGCCAACGTCTGTGCTTTTCTGCTGGATGCTTCAATGATGGCTGCATCTTCGATCAAGGCTCGTGCGTTACCGATCAATTCGAGACGCTCCTGGATTTTGGCGTCACTGCGACAGTTGTGCTTATAGAAGAACTTTCGCAAGACACCCTCCGATGCTCTGTGCAGCTTCTTGAGGGTCGGCCAACGCAATATAAAGTGCAGGCACAGGCCACTGCCTAGATCATCGAACAATTTCAAGACCAAAGGGTTATATTGCTTCAGACAACTGCCCAACTGCTGTTCGAGGCTGGTAGCCTGATCGACGAATCCACGGCGGTCCTCGCACAACAGGTTCAGCTCCCGTGTTTGGGCCGTGTCAGGTATGAAACATTTGATAAAAAGCTCGGGATGTTTGAGGAAAAACTCCGCGTGTATTTGCGCATCGACCGGGTCGCTCTTGGCCCCTGATGGATACAGCGCCCGGCGATAATCCTTCGCCCTGGCCGCATGCACTGGATAGATATCGACAAACTCCAAGCCCATCAGAAAGTTGATCAACCCTCCTCGCTTCTGGTCCACCACCATGGCCATGCGCTTGCCCACGCTGGCATACTTTTCTCTCATCTCTACGGCAAATTCGTGCAAGCTGACCGCATCCTGCGCCACCTGTCGATGGGTCCCTTTTCCCGTTTCGCTCTCTATGATCCACAGATCGTTTTTCTGATCCGCCCAATCAATTCCTATCACCACACTATATCGATTTGTTTTTTCCCTTTTCTGCATCCCTTTGTTCCTTTAGTTTGTCTTTTTGCTTTTTTCAAAGGCACTGGATGTCCAGGCGAAGTCCTTATAGTTGGATCCTGTTATGAGGATGTAAACTGAGTGTTCGTTTTCGGTCATCCAGGCAGGCCGTCCACTCGAAATTCTGTCGGAAGTCCTCTTCGGACTGATTCCTAAGTTCGTAGTGGACGGCTGCCTTTGAATATTTTCACCCTTAGCCAAACAAACTCTTTGACCCATCGCCAACCACTGATCGGCCAAGTTATTCACAAAGGGGCCTCGCCGAGTTTTTCCTGCGGCTCCACTCGGCCCCTTGGATGAATAACCTGGAGCTACTATAAGATTCCTAATGCACCCAATACTTGCGACCAGCGCTATAGCCATCGGCAGGGAACTATCATCCCTCTTCAGCGTTAGGCGAGTCAACCCGGATACCGGAAACGCAACGGTGCCCGATTTTGAGAAAGTACTGACCCTCACGAATGAAACTCTCAATGACACTGAGCTCATTCAATATCTCAGGACCCACCGAATATACAACATCGCCGATCTCGACGCTAATCTACTACACCTTACTCGTGATCTGTTGAACGATCCCGCTCTGGCGGGATTCTCGCATGAATTCATCCGGGAGGGTTCAATCCGGTTCGCACGCACGAAAGATTCCCGAATCATCCTCTCCACCACTGTGGGGAACGGGCTCACGGTTAATGCTCAAAGCCCGCTGGGAAAACTCGCCCACCGTATTGATCGCCTCTTGCAGGTGAAGGAAATCGCTGAATCAAACCCAACTCTCACCCTCTCGAAAATCGCACAACATTTAGAGTAAAGCCGTGGGTAGAATCAGCCGTATCATGAAGGATCTGAAGAGGACTCTTTAAGAACTAACGTATAAAAAGTCGTGCCGGAAGCACCCATAACCCTGAATATCACAACTGAAAACATCGTTGTCGGTGTTGGAGACTTTGGCATCTCCAGTTCACCCAACTATATCCTCAGTACCTACGCCCTTGGTTCCTGTCTCGGAATCGTGATATACGACCCAATTCAGATCATTTCCGGGCTTGCCCATTTCATGCTGCCCGATTCCAGCATGTCTCCGGAGCGGGCTCTCTCTCAGCCTTCCATTTTTGTCGACACCGGCATGCGTGCTCTTTTGAAAGAGCTGAATCGCCTAGGGGTAATCCGCAATAGCTTGAGGATCTTCCTGGCCGGCGGAGCATCGGACCTCAGCGAAAGCGAACTCTTCAATATCGGGGCGCGTAATATCGAGGCAGTAAAGAACATCCTGGCGCGCGAGCATCTACAGGTTACAGAAGAAGAATTGGGCGGCCTCAATAATCGTACGATTCACTTCGAGTTAAGCACCGGCCTGCTGGAGGTAAAAACCACCATCATCCGACAGATCTGCCTAAGATGACTCTAGAATCACTAATCGAACAGGTGGATAATTTCCCCCCCACCATTCAGACCCTGCCAAAACTGCAGACTCTCTTGACGAGCGAGGATTCCAACTTCGATGATATTGTCTCCCTCATAAGAATAGATCCCTCCCTTACCGCGCAGGTCTTGAAATTGAGCAACAGCGCCTACTACGGACAGGCCACTCAAATTGTCGATATTGAAGACGCCGTCAGCCGCATTGGCATCCGGGAAGTTTACAAGCTTGTCGCCATGGTCTGCGGCATGGAACTGCTCAGCGATGCTCAGCCCGTGTTTTTTCTCGATGAAGGTCAGCTCTGGGAACAATCTCTCGCCTGTGCCCTGGTTATGGAAAATATGGCCAGGAATACAGGTCAGGACCCCAGTTCTTCGTATACTACGGGGCTACTTCATTCGCTCGGCAAGATTGTCATTAATCGCTACCTGAACGACTGCTACGAACAGGTCTTTCAAATCGTTGAAAAGAAAGGTATCACTTTGACAGAAGCGGAGAGGGAAGTCCTGGGGTTCGATCACGCCGAGATCGGCGCCTCCCTCCTGAAACAATGGGATTTCGCATCCCACACTTACCTCCCCATCCAGTACCAATACCGTCCCCTCGATGTTCCCGAATGCAGAGAAGCCACCAGCACTCTCCACCTCGCCAACTGGGTTGTCGCCAATATCGGCCTTAACCATGGAAAAAATGCCTGGGCTTTTAAGGCAGACCCCAGAGCCACCGAAGTCGTAAAAATCACCCAGGAGCAGCTCGGCGAGTACCTGATGTGTGCACACGAGCGCCTCAAAGAATTACAGAGCTCCCTGAAAGGGGGGTAGATCAGTCGCGCTATAGGATCGACCATTGATTACGACCACGACTTTCGAGTGCGCATCGAGCTCAATCCTTCTCGTAATCGTCCTCGGAGCGAATTGAGAAGATCGACTGAAGATCATGGTTAAGAGTGACGATGGGAGAAGCGCGAACCGATTCGATCTTCCGTCGAGGATCCCCGACAAAATGCACCTCCCAAAGAATGGAATAAACACATAGATGATTCCAATACATCCAAACCCCATCGAATCAGACACTCTAACCAAATCCCGAGCGAAACTATACTTAATTACGTTCCTAAGCCTGTTTCTTGGTCACTTCCTCTTAAGAAACTCAGGATGGCAGAGCGATAAACAGTATCACACTCTGCTTGAGGCGGTCGCGACCGTAATTGCTCTCCTCGTTGGTGTCATCGCTCTCGTGCGCTTTTACACAAAGAAGAACAATACCATACTATTCATCGCGACTGGATTTTTGGGTACCGGTCTTCTTGATGGCTACCACGCCATCGTAACCTCATCTTATTTCGACCAGTTTTTTCCCTCCGCGCCCCCCTACCTCATCCCCTGGAATTGGAACGCCTCTCGTACTTTTCTCTCTCTTATGATGCTATTCAGCTTCCTGGCCTGGCGTAGAGAGGACCGAATAGGTGAAACAGGAAAGCTCAAAGAAGGGACGATCTATTGTGCTGCCGGAATTCTTACGTTATTCAGTTTCATCTTTTTTGCCTTAGTCCCGCTTCCACGGGCGCACTTTCCGGAGATTATTTTTCACCGTCCCCAGGAATTCGTTTCGGCTCTCTTCTTTTTATTGGCTCTCGTTGGTTTTCTTAAGAAGGCACACTGGAAAACTGACATTTTTGAGCACTGGCTTATAGTTTCACTCGTTGTGGGGCTGATGGCCCAGGTTATGTATATGTCATTTTCCGGTCAGGTCTTCGAAATCATGTTCGATTCAGCCCATCAACTCAAGGTAGTGAGCTATTTCTGCGTCCTCACCGGATTGATTGGCAACACTTACGATCTCTTTCAACAGGCCGAATTGAGCGCTCTCAAGATTGAATCGGTGAACCAAAATCTCAGGAACGAGATTGCAGTTAGAAAAGAGACGGAGAAGTCACTTCGTCAGAGTGAGTCAAGATACAAAAACATCTTCGAAACAACAGCCTTTTCAATCTGGGAAGAGGACTTTTCCGAATATGTCAAAGATATCGAGAAGCTTAAGTCTCAAGGCATTACAAACTTCAGAGCGTATTTCGACAGCCACCCGGAGCAAGTCGAAGCGGCCCTGAAAAAGATCAAGATAACAGATGTAAACCCGGCTACTCTAAAACTCTTTGATGCAACAAGCAAAGCTGAGCTGTTTGAGGTCTTACTGAAACTGTTACCCCCTGAGGCACTAACGGTATTCAAGGAAGAGCTGATCGCCGTCGCCGAAGGGCGCGAGTTTTTCGAAGGAGAGTTTGTCGGCCTCACCCTACAGGGTGAACTCCGCAATCTTCTCATCACGATGCTTTTTCCCAGGGACATCGAGCAGTTCGACAGAGTACCGGTTTGTATTACCGACATTACTGATCTGAAGAAAGCCGAGGAAGCCCTGAAGGCTAAGGCACAGGAATTAGAAACTTCCAATCATGAACTGGAGCAGTTCGCAAATGTCGCGTCTCACGACCTAAAGGAACCCTTGCGGATGGTGTCGAGTTTTTTGCAGCTTCTCGCTCTACGCTACAAGGGCAAGCTCGATACCGACGCTGATGAATTCATCACTTTCGCAGTAGATGGCGCTTCTAGAATGAAGAGACTCATCGAAGACCTCTTGAACTATTCCAGAATAACTACAATGGGAAAAGTTCTCAATCACACATCCTGCAGCAATGTTCTTTCGCAAGCGCTTGCCAACCTCAAGAGCAAGATTGAATCTTCCGGAGCAAAAGTAACTTCGGATCCTCTGCCCAACGTTCTCGGTGATGAGAGCCAATTGATGCGGCTTTTTCAAAATCTCGTCGAGAATGCAATTAAGTTCCGCGGCGAAAATGCGCCGGCGATTCACATATCGGCTGACCCGATTAATGATATCCGTCCCGTCCCTCGTACAGACGATCGAGAGAGTCCTGCAATCATTTCCCCAGGTTGGAGAATTTCTGTATCCGACAACGGTATTGGTATCGATCCAAAATACTTTGACCGCATATTCTTGATTTTTCAGCGACTGCACCGCAAGGAGGACCTTCCCGGAACGGGAATCGGCCTTTCAATTTGCCAAAAGATCTTACGTCGGCATGGCGGGCGTATCTGGCTGGAATCGAAACTCGGAGAGGGAGCTACCTTCAAATTTACTCTTCCTCTGGCAACTTCAGACCTTTCCGGTGAAGCCGAGGAACAGGAAGATCACCTTCTGCAGATGGCAGAAGCGGTCTAATCACGACAGAGAGTACATTGGGCCTTTGCCGTAAAGTTACGCCCTACTTCGCAAGAGCCTCGCCGAAGGCCGACCGTCGGACCCTCAAGCAGGCTAATCAGGCACAGACCCAAAGTCCGAAAGAATCCTGAATCCCGTAGATCAACCTGCGCAAGTTTCCTATTAATCGACGCCCAAAATAACCGTCTCAATGGCTGGGAATTAGCGAACCATGACCGATCATTACAACAACGTAAAATCAATTGAGATTCTTCTTGTAGAAGACAATCCGGGCGACGTGCGGTTAACTGAAGAAGCACTCAAAGAAGGAAAAGTCTCAAACACACTCCATGTTGCCAGAGATGGGGCGAAGGCGCTCGAGTTTCTCCGAAGAGAAGGAGAGTTCGGCGATGCGCCAAGGCCCGACCTCATATTGCTCGATCTCAATCTTCCCAAAGTAAACGGACCCGAAGTCCTGGAAGAGATAAAGTCGGATCCGTTCTTAAAGCGCATTCCTGTCGTCGTACTGACTACGTCGACAGCGGAGCAGGATATTTTCAAGTGTTACGAGCGGCATGCCAATTGCTTTATCAACAAGCCGGTCGAACTCGATAGTTTCCTAAGGGTGATAAAGTCTATCGAAGAATTCTGGCTGGAGATTGTAAAACTCCCCGTCGCGGTAGCAGCCGGCGGTTGACGCAAAACATCCGTTTACGGCCCGCTGATACTATCAGACACTTCTGGAACTCTCAGGAAGCATCTCGATTATGAACCTGGACTCAGAGACGCCTCCCAAAAACGGGAGGCATTTGCGCCTGCTCCTGGTTGAAGATAACCCTGGCGACGCGCGTCTCATTGTGGAGCTTCTCAAAGAGGTACCACACCGGACTTACGCGATCGAGCATGCTGAGAGACTCGACGAAATCGCCGCCAAACCGGCTGTGCCGCCATTTGATGCTGTTCTCCTCGACCTCGGACTTCCCGACAGTCAGGGAATCGAGACTTATCACGCTGCTCGGCAAATCCTCCATGACGTACCGATCGTACTTCTGACGGAACTCGACGACGACGGGATCGCCGAAAAATCGCTTCGGGACGGCGCCCAGGACTATCTCGTCAAGGGCAAGATTATGGATCCCTACCTTTTGGACCGTACCGTTCGGCATGCCCGGGAACGCTATCGAATGCAGCTGCAGTTAGAGGAAAACACTCGACAACTCAAACTAAGCGAAGACCGCCTTCAGCATATTATCGAGGATCACTCCGGGGGAATCCTTGTTCTCGATGAGCAGCATACGGTTGTGTATGCAAATCACTCCGCCGGGAAAATTCTCGGCCAGGAGAGGGAATCCCTCCTTCGACAACCGTTTGCTTACTGCACCGACAGGCACAAATGCAATGAAGTACACTTCACGAAACCGACCGGCGAGATCGTTGTCGTCGAAATACGCACCATAAAAACGGAATGGAACGAAGAATCCGCTTTCCTGGTCTGCCTCGAAGATATCACGGACCGCAAGAGGATGATGGAGCAACTCGTCCAACAGCAAAAAAAACTCGCCGTCGCGCAGCTTTCGGCCGGAATCGCGCATGAGTTCAACAATATCCTCGGGGTCATCAGACTCTCCGCCGAAATGCTTACGCGGAATCGGGACCTGGATCGGGAATTCAAGGAAGGCCTCGCCCGCATCTGCCGCGGCAGCGGCCGGGCAGGTTCCCTCGTTAAACAGCTGCTTATCTTTACCCGCACTCAGAAACTCAGTTTCTGTCCCATCGATGTGCATGAAACGATACGCAATCTTCAGGAAATCATCGAGAAGATGCTCGGCCCAAACAGCCGTCTCCACCTTTCAACGACTTCCCAAACAGTGACCGTTCAGGCCGATAGAAGCGCCCTCGAGCAGGTCATCCTCAATATCGCACTCAACGCGCGCGATGCCATGCCCCAGGGCGGTGATCTCTATTTTGAGGTAGGCAGTAAAGAACGGACGCCGCCCCATCCCAACTCGAAAGATCCATTCCTCCCTCGCGATCATGCCTTTATCAGTATCAGAGATACCGGGCATGGAATGACGGAGGAAATCAGAAAGAGGATATTTGAGCCCTTTTTCACCACTCGCCAACCGGATAAGGGCACTGGTCTCGGCCTCTCCACCGTTTACGGGATTGTTGAAGAGCACAAAGGCTGGATCGAAGTGGAGAGCGAGGTTGATCACGGCTCAAGGTTTGAGATCTTTCTGCCCCTTTCCGCAAAAGCCCGCCCCCAGAAGGAGCCTTCACAGGATGATGAGATGCCTTTCTCCGAATTCTACTCATCAGACGCTAAAATCCTCCTCGTCGAAGATGAAAAAGACTTCCGGCTCCTTCTTAAGACTCTCCTTGAAGACGAAGGCTTTTGTGTAATTGAAGCAGCATCAGGTGAGGCCGCGCTGGACATCTAGGGACGCAGCAAAGACGAAATCGCTCTGCTCTATACGGATATTGTGATGCCCGGAATCAGCGGACTCGAAGTGGCTCGAAAAGTTCGTCGGGACCGCCCGGAATGCAAGGTAATCATCAGCAGCGGTTTTAATAAGGAGCAGGTCGGTAACCATCTCGATAATGAGGAGGGCTTTCTCTTCCTTCCCAAACCACCGAATTCCTCAAAGATCATCGAACTCGTTCGAGACTGCCTCAAAGATCAGGCAACACTGGAACCCGCCGGCAGCTGAACGCTCCAATTTTCGCTTTCCCGACACCCTTTGCTTCTTTTTGACAGGGCGTAGTGCCGCTTGCGGGTCGAAGACCGTTGCGCGAGATCTTTTCCTATGAAGAAAATGAAACTGAAATTCTGGCCCGATTGACTCTCTCCTTTTTGTTCCAGGTAATCAACTGGCAAGGAAAGCGAATGATATTCTCCGTAAATGTGCCATAAATGCTCTGATTTCCGCATCTCAAGCACTCTTCCACTAAAATTCAGTTTCATTTTCTTGTTTCTAAGAGCCTGCCATATCTTGCCCGGCAGGCTCTTAGACCGCTACCGCCTCAATCGCCTCCTCTTCCTTTTTCTCAGGAGTCTCCACCTCCGGTTCCATATCCGGGGTGAGCGACTCAAGGATAGCCGTTATCTCCGAGAGTTCGGCCGCGTACCAGATTATGGTATCATCGAGCGTCTCTTCCCAGTAGTTTTTTACGACCGGGCTGAGATAATAGGAACTGGCTAAAAACCAGAAACCCTCGACACGGTCGAATGGCACGGTTCGCGTCGCCCAGCAAATATCCAGATCGGCACTCTCAAGAGCCTCCGATGACATCGAATAGCTCGACAGCCGGCAAAATCCCAAACCGACTTCTTCCATCTGATAATGAATAAGATCTTCTTCTTTGAGATTCTGTAGGTCGTAGAGCATGATCTTCAGGAGAGAGAGCTTTCGGCGTTCCACCCTCTGCAAATCTTCCAGAAAGTGGCCATTTGCAGTTTCAAGATCATTGAGTTCGACAACGTTGTTCTGCACCAATTCGGCCCCCAGGAGACGGTTGGCTTTGAGAAGAAGACTATTTTTGTTCATACTGAGAGTATAAATCGCCATATCCTCACCCATGGGAATGGCGACTTTCCCGTATCTTTCGAAAAGGGATTAATGGAGACCGGGTCCCGTGATTCCCTGTACACACTCTAGGGTCTCTTCCCTTCTGAAAGACATCCGAGTGCAAAAGAGGGGCCACAGAGGGCCATCCCGGCTTGCCGTTAACGTAAGGATCAGAACCCGGTGAGGAGATTGATCAAAGAGCCTATTTCACAGAACTACTGAGAAGAGGGATGCCCGCGAAAACGCGCGAAAGAGGAATCTCGGTGAGGATAGATGGGGGCGGGCGAGTCTGTGAAGATAATCCTTCTGGAACTACGCCTCATTCCGACGTTCGATGTTGAATGCTGCGTAGCCGCCTTCGTAAGAAGGTGGTCCTAAGGAGGCCTTTCACGTGAAAGGGGAGAGTGAGCAGCGGTTCATGAAAGGGCTTGTTTCCTTAAGAAGAAATCTTTTATCCGCAACTATAACCCGTTGATGTTCTCCACACCGTCGTCCCGCTCAGCGGGATCGCGCGTGAGGTTCGCGACCCGTCGTATCTCCGCTTTGCCGAGGCACGCAAAGTTACCAGGGAAGTAGGAGTTACCTTCGAAATCCGATCAAAAATGTCCTGCCAGTCAACTTTCTCGGGATACCAATGCAACAAACCTCGTCGCAAACCCTGTCCCGAACCTTGTAATTATACGGGTGAGAGCACTCTCACTCATTCTATTTTAATACTTTTCAGCAGTCTTGATCCGCTTCCCCAATCCGCGGTATTCTCGAATCCGTGGTCGATTTTTCTTCATTCGCGTCCATTCGCGTGCATTTGCGGTTCTCTTATTCTTTTTGGGTTGCGGCTGCGCTACGCTCGGTACACCGCTTCGCCGCAATCCTCGTCGTAAACTTCATCGAATTGCCCGTTCCATGATGGATGCCTGCTAAAAACGCGAAAACGCCCTAAAGCGGAATCCCAGTGAGGATAGATGGGTGCTGGCTCTTCTCTACGAAAGGGCTTACAGCGCGCGGTAAGTGTAATCGTATAGACCGTCTTTGGTGTAATAAGTGACGTGTTCGCGATCGTGGCTGAGACCTTTCAGATCCGTCCAGGACACCGTCAGCCGAATTTCCTTCTGAAGGCTTCCCAGGTCCGTGATGGAGCGCTGGCAACTGTAGTCTCTGAGCGGGATTATCGAAAAGTAGGCCTTGGGATCAAAATTCCCACTACTCGGTAGCTGATTGACTTCGTTCCACTGCAACGTGTGAATCTCATCTATCTCGCTCTGAAGAATCTGCGCCGCGAAATTGCCGCTCTTCACATTCTCGCTGATCTGGAGTGCCTGACCGATGCCGCTGAAGCAGCCAGCTAATACCAGAGTCATTACTCCTGACCCGACCATAAATTCAACCAGGGAAAATCCCTTCTTTTTTGCTGAACGTTTACCAAGGTGTGGAAACGTCGGCTCGTTGGAGTATCGGTTCTTCCTTTTCATTGTTCCATTTATTAATCGGCATAGTCCTCATATTGTCAAGGTATAACATAGTCAATAACTTATGAAACTTATTTAAAAAAAATGTAAAGAAATTCATCAGTCCCAAAATCAGAGCCGTAGGTCTGTTCGTATTTCGGCGAATAACGAACAATGCCACCATTGCGCGAACTCAACGAAACTGATTACTGGACACTGGATACCGAACATTGTCCAATGTCGTCCGCAAGGATTTCGTCACCATGCAGGACCTCGAGTTTAATCTGCAAATTCCCGATCTCTGGCAGCAGGAAGCGATTCGCCAGTTGAAGGCGGGCCGCGATGTCATTGTCGATGCTCCAACAGGGGCTGGAAAGACCTATATCTTTGAGCTCTTCATCCAGGGAGGCTATCGAAAGAAAGCCATCTACACCGTTCCGACGCGTGCTTTGGCAAATGACAAGCTACTGGAATGGCGAATTCGCGGATGGGAAGTCGGTATAACTACCGGAGACGTATCAGACAATCTCGATGCACCCGTCATCGTCGCCACTCTTGAGACTCAAAAGCAGCGATTTCTACAAGGGGAAGGTCCCGGACTTCTGGTCGTGGACGAATATCAGATGCTCGCCGATCCGGCTCGCGGGGTAAACTACGAGCTTATTCTCGCCCTGGCGCCACCCCAGACCCAACTCCTGCTCCTAAGCGGCACCGTCGGCAACCCGACACATGTCGTTGACTGGCTTGTGCGCATTGGCCGAAATGCTGCCCTCATCCGCTCAATGGAGAGACCCGTACCCCTGGAGGAGTGCTTTGTCGAAGCGCTTCCCGGCCGCGTCCCAGAGAGAGTTCGTGGATTCTGGCCGCGGACGATTGCCAAAGCGCTCATGGCGGATCTTGGGCCGATTCTAGTTTTCGCTCCACGTCGACAAGCGAGCGAAAATCTGGCCCGCCAACTTTCCTCGGCCCTGCCAATCGACCAAACTCTACCTCTCAGCCGTGAGCAGAAGCATCTCGCCGGAAAGGATCTCTCCAAACTCCTCAAGAACCGAATCGCTTTTCATCACAGTGGACTCACTTACCGGCAACGTGCCGCGCTGGTCGAACCGCTGGCCAAATCGGGCCAACTCCGCGTAGTCGTGAGCACAACCGGCCTCGCTGCTGGTATTAACTTCTCTCTCCGTTCCGTGACGGTTACCGACCGCCAATACCGGGTGGGTGAATTCTATTCCGAAATTCGTCCGGACGAACTGCTGCAGATGTTCGGCCGATCGGGTCGCCGGGGCCTTGACAAAAAAGGATTCATTCTTGTTACGCCTGGAAAGCCCCGTCTGAGTGAGGGACGACCGATGCAGCTCAAGAGAATTAATCAACTCGAATGGCCCGCCATCATTGCCGTAATGCGATCGGCGGTTGAACGGGATGGGAGCCCGGAACGCGCCGCTTCACTCTTAACCGAGCGCCTTTTCAGCAATCAGAGAGTTCCTCTTGGACTGAACGAATTCCTGAAAGTGCAATCCTCTCAGTCTGATACAAATCTTCATTCCACAGGTACTACTCCCTCCCGCCAAACCGTGATCGAGATTCTCAACTCACAGGGCAAATGGGAACGCCGCAAAGCGCCTGTAAGAGACACTCTGGGAAACGCGCTCTTCTACAGCCGGAATCAATGGTTACCCGCCCTTCAAATTCCGGCCGCGATTACCCGAATTCGGGTCGGTAGTGTCTGCAGAATCGAGACGGCTGAGGGCGTGAACTATGGTCGCGAAGTGCCTCTGGCAACTGTCCTTGAAAGGGAGAACGGCAGGGAGCTGATCCTCACGAAATGGCTGCACCGAAAAGTCAGGGAGCAGGGACGCCACAATCACAGGAACAGGAGAATTTACCGTCGAAAATGGACTCTCTCGCGCCTGAAAAAAGAGATCGTTCCTCTCCTTATCCAAATCACAGGCGGGGGCAGGGTCCACGAACTGGTAGAGAAAACCGACCTCATAAGCGCACGCTTGGATTTCTCTGAAGCAGAACTCTTCGTCTATGCCGACTCAGAGGGAAAACGTCTTATTAACCCTCCCCAGAAAAAACGTGACGAGGGCTTTGATTTCTCTTTTCAAAAGGCGCTCGGAAAGGAAGGTCCCGCCCCATCCCCGGCATACGCCTGGTACCAGCTCGGCTTGATCGATAGACGCGCTCATCCCACTCGCCGCGGAATCATATTCAGCTTCTTTAATTACGGCGAAGGCCTCGCTATCACCGCCGCATTGGAAGATGAATCCTACGATATCCAGGACCTTGTCTACGATCTCGCGAATCTACGGGCCGGCCACCGTTTCACCGAATTTGAAGCCTACAGCAGCCGCCTTGGTACGATCTGTCAGATCGCCTATTCCGGTAACTCTTTTCCAGGTTACCTCGAAAAGGGTAGACCGGTCGATTACGGAGACGGCGCCGCCGAGGTTCTTTCTGAATCCGTTTCGATGGGATCAAAGATGAACTTATCGGAACAGAATGATATGCTTTTGGGCGACATAGAACGGGTCGGTTTGGAGTGGCGCAGCCTCCTCAACCATATCTCCAACGCACCGGAATACCCCTGGAAACGCTGGTCTGAACTAAAGGCCGCTTCCCGAAATGCTATAGGCAGCAACGCTCCGCCCGCCCACTACGCCGATCTCCCCCGCCTCTCTGCGGCACAAACCCAACGCTACCATTGCATCCTCCGTTTCCGCTAGTCTTGGTAATACAGCAGCACCCGATCGTGAATCAGGAAGGCGAAATCCTCTTTTCCATCGCCGGTTAGATCCGCTACCACCGTTTCCCGCGGTTCCAACGCCGCGCCGCGGCGGCCCTTAAAGTGCAAATCCTCATCAAATATCGTAAAATGCAAGGCACTCGTCCATCCCTCTTCAGGAACCTCCCTGAGAATCTCCAGGATGTGGCTCTTCGCATCAATAGCCATCACCTCTTTAATTCCATCGGCATTCAAATCCCCTATTTCCAGGCTGGTATATTTGATCTCCTTAAGCTCCGTCTCATAGGTGAAGATCATTTCAACCTGCCAACGCGGGCCATTCAGGGGTACGACCCAAAATCGATCCTTGCCAAGGAACATAAGGTGAGTTTCGTTTTCCTTTCCCAATTCTACCAGTTCGTTCGATACGAGCTCAATATCCCCAACTTCAAATGAGCTGTCGTAACGGTAAACTCCACTTGCATCTCTCTTCAGCAGCTGGATCGACTGATCCGGTTGATGATAAAAGAGCAGGTCGCTCTCCCCATCACGGTCTAGGTCGTGGACGATAGGACCTCTGATTCGGTCGTCACTTTGGCGGGCGTTATATTGATCGATTATCTCTAGATTGCCCTCCCCATTCAACCGTACTGATCGGGCAAATCCTTCCGTAGCGATGATTAGCTCATCGACTCCATCTCCATCGAGGTCTCCCCTACCCAAGTCCGCCAGCCGCAGATCCGTAAGGAGGCCTTTTCGGATGGCTGAATTTACGGCCACTTCCGAAAACTCTCCCCCTTTCTCCTGAACGAGGAATTGAGAGGCCTCACGTGGGACAAGCACTATGACATCGAGGCGGCTGTCACCATTCAGGTCGAAAAGCTTCAGAGCGTTCGGATTTCGCCGAGTTTCGCTGAGCGAATGACTGCTCCCGCGACTGTAGGATTTCCCTCGTAAAGCAGTGTAAACGGATAGCTCATAGTCCCTTTCAATTTTCTCCACGACAAGGATCTCGAACACCTGATCCCCATCGAGATCGCCTGCCGTTGCGCAAACCGGTTCACCCTTCAATTCCAGGAGATCCGGAAAACTGAACCTGCCGGACTGCGATAATTGGGAAACACCGACTATCCCCTCTCTCTCACTTACAACGACGATTGATTCCCGCCCACTACCGTCAAAATCTCCCGAGGCTAGCCCTGAAATACTTGAAAACGAGGGAAACGATATCGGTTCGGCAAAGGTCCCTTCCGGCTCCTGCAAATAGAGAATAACCCGCGCACCTTTGGGATCAGCCACTGCGAGATCCTGGCGATCGTTATTGTTGAAATCTCCCATCGCATAGATCGCGGGAGAACGTGAAGTGGTCCCGATCATATAACTCCGGGGTTGAAACGTCTCCCGTGCACCCCCCTCAACTTCCTCGATTGAGAATATCTCCATCAGGTGGCTTCTGGCCTGGATGTGCGCGAATACCCTCCCCCCGTTACTGTCCAATTCCCAGAACTGCAGATTCCCTGTCGCCGTCGCCAACGGGAGTGCCAGTTCCGGTCCGAACCCTCCTCCCATCAGTTGAAAGCGAAGCCGCAGTGCCCTCCGATCGTTTGCCACGATATAAAAAATATCAGGCAATTGATCACCGTTTATGTCGGAGACGTTAAGGCCAATACTCTTCTCCTCGGCTATTCTGATCGTTTCCGGTTCGGACAATTCGCCGGACGCGGTCTGGTAAAATACCAGGATTTTTTCCTTCGCTAGAACCAGCAAGTCCTTACGTTGATCGAGATTAACGTCCCAAACCCGCAATGTCGAAGTCCACTGTAGCGGTTCCAGCTCACCGTAGGTCCATGTCTCATTCCAAAACGAATCTTTGTCCTGATAGCGTACTGTAAGGGGATCATGGCTACCGGTGTAAATCAGATCGACCGTTTCGTCACCGTTCAGATCTCCCAGCGCCAGTGCATAGAGATAACTGCCATTGATAATGCTCTCTCGCCGAAACCGGGAGTCTTCAAGAATCGGTTCCCAACGGTTTTTCCGTACCCTTCGAGACGCTGTCTTCTGTGGATTCTTCGGATCCTGCTGATAGAGTATCTCTATTTTCGCTCGGTCATTATTAATTAGCGCCAAATCCTGCAGTCCGTCATTATTGAGATCTCCCGTCACGAGAGATCGCGTGTTCCAGTCGATTTTGGCTACTTCAGGTCCCGATAGGTGAATGGGTCGAGCCTCCATTCCGACCCCGCAAAAGAGAAGGAGCAGTAGGCCCACGGATTCGAGAACACCGCGGTGTCCAGTCCGGATTAAAAGTAGATACGAAGTCATAGGTTTCGGGTGTGAGGTTTCAGTGTTTCCTGGTCCCGGCGCGCCGGGAGAATTGAATGGTTGAAGTTCAGGTGGGGCGCTTCGACCACAATACTTTGAATTTCCTGCATTCCTGCTTTCCTTATTCAACTCTCAATCTCGTAGAGTCTGCCCTACGCCAGATTTTTCCTCTCCCCCTTTGTCCCGGCTTGCCGGGAGCTTTGCGTGAGAACTCTTTCCTCTTTCTCTCTGTATTACTATCCGTCATAACTTAGTTTTTTGAACACGTTTTGGAGTGTAACATGTTGGTATTCAATGTTGTGGTGTCGACAAGGTTCGGGACAAGGTTACCAGGGTATTCCGAGTTACCTTCTCGATTCGATCAAGAATCTCCTCACTGTTTATGAGTTCGGGGCGAGCCTGTCGAACCGTTGGGAATCCCTCTTCATCAAATCTTCGGTTTTCTCGAATCCGTGGTGCCTTCCTCTTTATTCGCGTTCATTTGCGTCCATTTGCGGTTCTCTTTTTCTTTTTTGGTTGCAGCTCTACTGCGCTAGCCTGGACATTTCACACACTTCGTTGCGAGACGGCGTAGGTTGCTGCGTATCAAGGCCTTTCTGCAGGCCGGCGGGCGACAGCGTGTTGGGACCCTGTGAGGTCGCGCCGGGCAAGGGAAGGCTTTGAGACGTAGTGACATACGCGGTCGTAGTTGAAGGTTTGTGAAATGTTCGGGCTAGAATACTTTGTGTTCTTCTGTTCAATTCTCTTTTCCCCAGGTAAGAGCCTATTCCTTCCTCAAGAGCAGCGATTTTCCGTATAGCCGGTCTGATTCAGAATAGATCTTCCCGATCAGAAAATATGGGAAATCCACCTCCTTCGGGAGTGCCGCGGGATTGCAGAAAACGAGTTCATCCCGGCCCACACCTAAAGTCTCCTCAATCGGGACAAGCGCAATGAACAAGGTTCTCAGAAGGGCTCCGAGATTGTAGTAATCGATCTCCACGCCCCCTTCCGGAATTCGCCCTAGCGCAGATCGAATGGGTTCACTTTCCCAAATCGAATCTTTCCCATTGGAAAGGCGCGCTAATGCAGCCTCCAAAAGGGTCGTCGAACCGAGACAAAGAAACAGGTAGCTATCCGTCAAGGCATACGCTAGCGATTGAATTCCCAGCGTCTGGTAAGCCGGGTATCGATACTCCGACCTCAATACAAATATTGTGTTCCCCAAGTATTCACGCTCCTCGAAAATCTCTCCTTCTCCTGCGAAGATCCTCTTAATGCCATCTATCCCCAATTCAAACCCCTGCCGATCTTTGATCGAAATGACGTAGACCTGGCTCAGATCTTCCAACCCTTCCTGACCGGAACCTGCCTCTCCTTGTCCAAAGCCGCTATACACAATAAACTCATCGCCTAGATTTTCGATTAGATTGGCTCGAAAATCCAATCCCATCGATGCATTCAACTGATCCCACGTAACGGCATAAATTCCACCAACAAGGGGACTGACTCCAATTAGCAATTCCTCGAACTTTTTCCAGAACTCTCTCAAGCTGAACCGGGTAGCGGAGACAGTCAGCACGTCAGGCGGAACAAACTCGGGTTGAGGAATATCACCGTTTTCATAGGTCAAAAGTGAAACCAGCCCCCGCTTCTCCCTGAAGAAAATCCCCGAATCAAAGGCCGTGAAATCGTCGCCGAATCCGACCGACATGTAAATGGATTCCAGGACATCGACTGAGAGGGCTTCAACCAGGTTATTTGGGGTAATGCCCAGTGCGCTCAGTGAAGTCGTGGCGGATAACTTCGAAATATAGGCCTCCAGTTTGCCTACTATCGGCTTCAAGTTTAAGAATATCTCCACATCGCCCTCCCCGATCCAGTCCCGTACTTTTCTGTATCCCGATTCTTCAGCCAGAGAAGCCAAACTTCCATCCTTTCGCAGACGCGCTACTGTTTCTTTCAGCAACGAAATTGGAGACGCGATCACGAGCACTTTCCCAACCAATGCGTATCCTCCAGCCAGGAATACCCTCTCTCCGTCCACGACTTCCTCGAGGAAGAGAGGCGCCTCCAGATAGTCATCTTCGATCAGCCGATGTTCTGTCCCCTCACTATTACTATCGTAACGAGCCGAGGACTCCATCATTGCTTTCAATGTATCGAAATCACCGGAGTAATCGATCAGGTAAAGCATACTCGAAAATTCACCGTCGTCACCGTGTTCCTTCTCTCCAAATGTAATGTCGGGTAAAGACATAACACACTGCCCCGGGAAGAGCTCAATAAATTCCTCCTTGTTGACACCCAGTTCTTCAAAAAGCTCGTCAAATATCTCCTCGCCGCCGTATCTGTCACGAAGTGGTTTGAAGAAAGCCACGACCTCATCATCTCGCCAGAGAGATAAAATCGGATTTTCCCGGTATTCCTCTGCCAAGCGCGATATGCTGCGTATTCTTACGTACCCGAGAATAGTATCCGGCAACGCTTCTTCCAGGTTAACCGTCTCACCTGTACCTCCCTTCACTGCGGACGGGAAAGTATACAGAGCGCAAACCAGCAGATATCCAAGCAATTCTCGGTGCTTCAACCCCATTGTTTCAAAAATTCGAGAAATGATGGGGTCAATTTTCCGAAACGCTAGACTGGCGCGGCGGCCGATTATAGCGATATCCGGAATTGGGATTCCTCGGATCAAAAGAGTATGTGTCTCGATTGCTTAGAAACATCTTCAGGACGCTCGAAGGTATTGCAAATCCGAGGCCTTCCGCTCCCTGCGCCACCACTTTCATGTTATTTACGCCGATTACTTCACCTCTCATATTGAAGAGCGGACCACCCGAATTACCCCGATTGATCTCAGCCGTCGTCTGCACAAAGAGTCTTCCGCCAATGAGCCTGTTTTTCAAACTCACGATGCCTTCCGAAACACTCCGATCAAGCCCCAGTGGATTTCCAATCGCAAATACCGTTTGTCCCTGCCGAAGATCATCGGACTCTCCCAGAGCAACCGTCTTGAATACGTGACTACCTGTATCTTCGATCTTTACAAGAGCGAGGTCCAACTCCGAAACCGTAGCAACAATTCTCACGTTATTGAATTGCACTCTCTTCATCTCTTTCCCTCCCTCGTCAAAAAGAGTAATCGAAATCTCATGCTCTCCTGCAATTACGTGATTGTTCGTTACTACATAGCCCTCCGGATGTATGACGAATCCGGAACCCTGCCCAATCGCGGTGCGTATCAGCACTACGGATTCGCTATTTCTTTCAGCTAATTCTCTCAATGAAAGCTCCGCGCTATCTTCGTTTTCCCGGTAGAGATCCTCTCCGAACTGCTCTCCCTCTTTAACCGTCTTTTCGTTGTAAATCCGAAGTATTGTCTCGCGCGGGATTGCCAGTATCGAAAAACCCAAATCTATAAAGATGCGATCCGGTTTCTCTGAGAGCACCTCCACCCTCAACCGACTTCCATTGGCAAGCTCAATTGTCGAAAGAGCAAATGCCGATTGGCAACCAACTGCCAGGCATAGCACAACTATCAAATTTCGCCTAACGATTAACATGGCGCTGAAAAACACTACAAAAACCGAAATCCCACCCGAAGGCCATCGAAAATTTCGGTCATCGCGAGCCCGGACATTTCACACACTTCGTAGCGAGATCCAGACGCGCCGGGATCGTAGCAGAAGGTTTGTGAAATGTTCGGGCTAGGTCCCGTGGTAGGCGTTAAAGAAGTGGGCAGCGGAAATCGAATTAACCACGGATTTCCTAGCGCAGCCAGGCCGCAACTAAAAAAGAAGATGAGAAGCGCAGATGCATCCCGGCATGCCGGGACGAATGCAGAAGGAAACTCCATCGATCTCCCTTTGAAGGATGTTTCCCGGTCCTCCCGGTCCCGGCTTGCCGGGAGGACCGGGAGGATTCGAAATCTCCTCTTCGTTTCACTTTCCTGCCCTGAGCCGCGTCGAAGTCCTGCTCGGCTGGACGAAGGCGGGAGCCGCGTCGAAGGGATTTCCTTTTGTTCAATTCTCTTCTCTCAGTGTGGCCCGATGGCTCCATAGTACAATTCCAACCCCTTCACCACTCCATCCGCATATTCCTGGAAGATACTCGGGTAGCGCTCACCCTCGATCTCTCTCTCTCCGTTAAAATCTCCCGCCTGGACTCGGGAGTGAACAATCCTGCTGTTCACGACGTAAGGTTCGAGATAAATAACGGGACATTGATAGAGCCGATTGGCAATCAAGTTTCGCGCCCACACATATGGTTCTCCTTTAATCGCGGCAGCGTTCTTTCCTTCGTAGTGAAAGGGCGGCAAACCTGTCGCCCTCGCCATCGACTTTGCCACTGTGGAAGCAAGAGGCAACTCCTCCTCCACCACGTTCGACAGTAGTTTTTGGACCATTTTAAATCTTGTATCGTCGTAAGCGAGTTCTTCACTGCTGTAAGCGCCGTTGATGAGAACATGCATGTGATTTTCCGTTACCAGTGTGCGCTTCTCCGCGTCCCGCCAGGGCGCCGCATTGAAGTGGATTGCAACTACTAGATCTGGTCTGATAATCTCATTTATAAGCCTCGCCCGTGCTCTTATTTCGCTCATTCGATAGAATAGCAACTCACTCAGCTTTCTTAACTCAGTTTCTTTGGCGGCAATATTCTCGCCGAAGCCGCTAATCCCATATCCATCCGTCTCATCACCTTTCAATCTCCCGTGGGATAGCTCCTCCACCGCAACCGTACGCAGACTTTCGGGAGTCTCCTGGGTAACTGGCTCGCTACCTTCCCGCAACAGCCAAACCGCGGCGCCTCGTTCCCTCAACCGCTCCCGTAGCAATCGAGCCACTCTCAGATTCAGATCACCCTCCATTACAGGCCTCTGATCCAAAACCCTGAACCAGCGCTCCTCCATTCTGGCATAGCGACCCCCGATATGCCCCGGATCCAAAGCTACTCGCAACCCATTCAAGATTTTATCCCTGTGTGTCGGAATCTCCGATCGAATTCGCCAGAAACGATCCTTTCTGTTGACTTTCTTATCCCCTCCCGAAAAGCGTAGTCGATACCGCGAAATTCCGCGTTCTTCCCCCTTCTTAATCAGCGCCTCGTCGGCAGTAATTTCTACGGTCTCTCGATACCCTCCGTCAGGGCTGTAAACCTCTTCCAGGAGTCTCACGAACTCATCTCGAGTAATCGTCTCCTGATACCTTTCCAGCTTGTCCCAATCAGGCGCTTCTCCCAAGGCTGTCAACTGTCCCTCGAGAACGGAAGTGCACCCAGCTAACGCGAGAAATATTGGGATGCTCTGTCGAAGGGGTGCCGGCACTCCCTGATTATTTTGAAATTTCCTACTGCAGCCTACCGCCGAAATCAAATTGGATGGCAGAAGGACAAAAGAGGGGCCAAAGAGGACCAACGAGAAGCACGGAGGCACACATTACTCCCCACCTTCACCTTCCACCACCGTTATGTTTATCGTATGCGACAGTTCCATTCCATAGGAACGGTGTTTTCCATCCGCGAACTGCAGAGTGAGCCGGTAGTCTCCGGGCTCCAGGTCCAATTCCCCTTCTGTCTGCCCTCCCCCATAGTGCCGGTTAATTTCATCGTTCGGGATCACAATACCCGGGCCGTATCGAGGCCCCAGATTTATCAGAACATGATGATGCCCGGTTCCTTCAATAACTCCGTCTGCAATAGGACGCACATCCATACCTTCCACTCCCATCACCACCTTGAAGGGGGCCGTCACTTCGGCTCCCTCCACGGGTTCGACAAAAAAGACGCGGGCCTGTTCACCCTCTTCCTGTGCTCGTTTGGCACAGCCAACCATGACTATACCCATCACCAGAAGGATTGAAAACCGATCGATTCTATTCTTCATATATCACAAAATGAATATCCTCATTCCCGAAAGCAACCTTTTGCACAATATAAACACAAAGCGCCCTCCCAAAATTTGCGAATAATATCCAATCGCAACTGGTCGTCGTAATCGTAGTCGATCGTCGAGAACGATACCGTCCACCCCACTCTCTTGCATCCTCCGACTCGTCCCTCGAAGTCCCGCTCAGCGCATACGCGTAAACCTTATTTTCGCAACTTAGTCAGATTCAAAGACTTGCGAGGTATTTTGCGGCGGAGTATGAGGGTGTCTCTATCCTCGAGGTTCCACTCCATTTGTTCGCTTGACCACAGCGGTGAGGAAATTCGCAGTTGAGCGACTTTTGGCCGGGTTATCTTCTCTACTCCGTCTACCCCATTTTTTTTCACTTTGGCAGCATTTTATACTGTACATTCGTTCATATATAGGATTTATCCTTCGGATGCAAAGTATAAAAAAAGCTGATTGTATCCGTCAAACCTTCCGTAAGTTGAACCTCACAGCCCTCGCTAAACAGAGTGGTTTTAGAGAGAGGAAATCGCGCAAGATCTCCCCTCTGAACTTTGTTTTGGCTTTGCTGGCGATGGCTTCTAAGGGGGCCTTGTCCCTTGGCAAAGAAGCCGAGCTTATTGGATTCTTAGCCAACCGCACCATGACAAGCGGTCCAAAAGTGCTCCTTAGTGCTCCTGAGGCTTTTAGAACTTAAAGCTTATGGGCCTGTGGGCAGACTGTTCCAAATGATGAGGAGCTTTGATTCTCATTGCCGACATCGATTGGCCCTAAGGTCCTGGCCCCCTTCTTCCCCGGAGCGTCCAATCAGACAGGCTCCATCAACTGAAGATTCAGGCCTATTACGATCTGAATGAATCCTTCGTTGATTCAGCCTCAGTAGCTTCCGAAAAAACGATCATGCTTCCAAAGACATTCTCGCTCTCGCCCAACCCAACGACTTGATCCTGCGCGACTTAGGCTATTTTGTCCTCGATGTCTTTAAGCAACTCGATCAGCGCGGCTGCTTCTTTGTGAGTCGTTTGAAAACCGGCACTTGCCTTTTAGCCAACGAAGGCGATGAAGAGCTCGATCTACGCAAACTTTTACGTGGCCAAAAGCTTCTCGATATGCCCGTTCGGGTGGGTAAAAAAGCCAAGCTTCCGGTTCGTCTGATCGCCGTCAAACTCCCTCAGAAGGTGGCCCATAAACGCCGCCGCGAGCATCCCACAATAGACTTCGATATACCAGCGCACCAGCTAATCTTTATTACAAACCTCCATCATCGCAGATTCTGAGCTTTTACGGGCTTCGCTGGCGCATCGAAATCTTTAAGGCCTTTAAGCAACATCTTAATCTCGGTCAGGTCAAAGAGACTACTCCCTACCAGGTTGAGCTTCTTATCTACGCCCGTCTCATCCTCATTACCCACTTACTCAACTTCGTCTATGGTCCCCTTAGACACGAATACCAGTTTGTCCTCTCCTCTGAGTATCCTTAAATTCTCCTACTCTTCTTTGCTCCCTACTTCTTCATCCTCTCTCACATTCCCAAAGATCAGATCATCCCCGATGGCTCAAACAAATCCCCAAACACTGCACCTATGAAAAGCGTTCTCGACTTGATTTCCTCTCTTGTTTCTTCTCCTTAGGTTAACGCAAATGCGCTCAGCGGGAGCGAAGTGGGAAGCTTGAGCGTAGGAGGACTTTCCTTCACTCCGTATAAGTCATCGATTTACTCACTCGGCGGTAGCCTCCTCCTTCAAGAGGGTAAAAAGCATTGCAGCTGAATAACTCCCCCCGATAGACGTGAATCGTAATCGCCGGTCGCTCATCCGGATTCTCGATGGAGTGATATTCGAATGGAGGTATGAGCGCGCCAGCTTCTCCAATTCCTGTAGTGACTTCCGTCTCTTGAGTAAAGCGGTGGATTCCTTCCTTTCCCTTCCCATCGTAATTGTAGGATCGCACCCGGATTCTCCCACGATACACGCCTTCCACGCACCAACGGCCAGCGTGATCGTGAAGGGGCGTGCCCTGGCTTTTGTCCCAAACCATGACAACGGCCGAATACCTGCCTTCGGGATCCTTATGGAGAAGCCGCCGCGCATAACATTCAGGATTTGGAATTAAAAATCCCTCCGACAAAATCTGCTCCTTGCAATTCATTACATCGACGAGCACCCGTTTTACATTTGCACAGATAGTCGCGGTATCTTCCGCCTCGACTGCATCGTCTAGCTTTTTAATAAGGATGTGTTCTATCGACCTACTTGCACCATTTCCTTTCATGCTATGGACCTCCTATATGAATCTTGTTCGTTGCGGAAAAATCGAGAATATCTCACTTAGGGCAGCGTAGTGCCCCCCCCGGCAACCAAATTAAGAAAGCCCGCAACGAGTCAAGCCCTTCGAGAAAAAACGACGGAATGATCCCCGGAAATTTCCCCTATAACGTACTCTATTCTTCTCACCGGACGGGCCAATAGAGTTAGATTCGCCTTTCGTTCCAAATCCGAATAGAAAAGATATGCTGCGGTCAACACGCCCATTCCCATCAACACCACGATCTGAAAATAACGCTGCCAAAGCGCTTCATCCAATTAGAATTTCGACGCCCGGCGGATTCCTATCGGATCGTAAAACCCGAAAAGGATCGGGGCCTGTTTTGCGTCTTTATTTCCACCTGCCTTATGAACGCTTCCATCTGCGTTTCGATCTCTTTTTTGAAAGCCTTCACCTCCGCCTCCAATCCCTCCGCCTCCACCCTTACACGTCCATCCGCCAGATTCGTCACATATCCCGAAACTTCATATTCTTTGGCTATATGTAATGTATGATACCGAAATCCTATCCCCTGCACCCGACCCGAAAATTGCACCTCCATATGGAAAACTGCTTCATCCATTTCCTCCTCAGAGATTGCCCATTTTCTTACCCTTGGCCAGCCCATTCTGGCTCCCTTATAAGGGACAGGTATTTATATACTGGACATAACCCGAAAAATATGCATATTGGCGGGATGAGAAAGCGAAGGATAAAAGTGTCAGGAAGACGGGCGGTGTATCACTGCATGACCCGTATAGTAAACAAGGAGCGGTTGATCGAAGGGTTCGCCCGGGAGGTTTTAAGAAAGCAGCTGTGGCAGGTGGCGGACTTCAGCGGAGTGGAGATATTGACCTACTGCATTATGAGTACACATTTTCATGTGCTGTTGGGGGTACCTGACAGGGACGGGGTAGAAATGAGTGATTCGGAGTTGATGCGGCGGTATCGGGTATTGTATCCGAAGCCCACAAAGTATCAGCAGGCCGAGGCAAAGGTGATGGAGATGGAGCTGGCAAAAGGAGGCGAGGAGAGGGAAGTGATACGACGGCAGCTATTGGGACGGATGCACGATGTGTCGGAGTATATGAAGAGCCTGAAGCAGCGTTTTTCGATCTGGTATAACCGCAACCACGGGAGGGTGGGGACGTTGTGGAGTGAGCGCTTCAAGAGCACCTTGGTGGAGGGAAGCGAAGCGGCCATGCGGATCGTAGCGGCCTACATTGACTTGAACCCGGTACGGGCGAAGCTGGTAGAGGACCCGAAGGACTATCGCTGGAGCGGGTATGGAGAGGCGATGGGAGGAGCAACGAGAGCGCGGGGAGGGATCTGCGTAGCGTTGCGGAGGCCGGAGGAGAGGCAAATTAGGTGGATCACGGCAGCAAGAGAATATCGCAAGCTGCTCTACCGCAAGGGAGCGACGGCAGCGCCCGGGAAAGGGCCGGGATCAGCTATGATGAGGGAGGAGCAGTGGAGAGCAGTGATGGAGAAGGGGGGAAAGCTGCCAGTAGCGGCAGCTCTGAGGTGCCGGGTAAGGTATTTTACGGACGGAGCAGTCTTGGGGTCGCGTGAGTATGTGCATGGTATTTACACAGAGTTTCGCGAGCAGTTTGGCGGCAAGCGAAGAACGGGACCTCGACCGATGAAAGGGAGTGACTGGGAAGGACTGATGGTGTTGCGGGAATTACGAAGAGATGTCTTCGGGTAGGTGCGGGTAGCGCGGATTCTAAAACGTACAGCCCCAATAAAACCAGCTTCAGGCACGAGCGTCCATCTAACGCACGAGGGACTTTTTCAAGCCGACTCTTTACGATCAGCGCAAAGAGAGTCATCCGCAGGTGTGTAGTTAAGGGGTGGAGCCGACAGCGAGTAAGCATTGCGGAACGCAAGAGCGGATTACTTCGAGATCAAGGAGATCGAGAACCGCGACCGACTATTCAGTCAAAAAGGGTTTGATTTTTTCTCTCAGAATTCAAGTCTGTCTTCTGCGATCCTTGAAAGTCGATGAGTGACTACGAACATGAGAGTGGATTCGACGGTGACAGTGAGGGACGGGGAGAAGTTACCTGGTCCGAGAAGGAATGGCGCCAGTTCCTCAATCGTTACGAGGCGGAAGTTGATCGCTTCTGCGCCTATATTGAAAAGATAGGGGATGCAGAATACCGTCTCGACAAGGTCGCCCAACTCATGGGTTGGGAGGGAGACAATTGGCTGGATCTCGACGACTGTCCAGTAGATCTGATTGATTACGGATTTGATGCGGGGTTCTACTTGCGCGAAGAAGAGGATGTGGACGATGATTCGGATCCTTATACGATTCACCGGCATCCCCTCTTTGTGGTTACACGAGGATTGTACAACTCGCTCATCACAAAATGGGAGCAGAGAATGGAACAGTGTGAAAGATCCATCTCCCGCAAAACGGTCTGGGACTTCACCAGGCAACTCCGTGATGGTGAATGCAACGCAATACTCGCCATTCAGGCACTCGATATGGGCGATTACGCACTCGCAATCTGCCATTTCAAGTCTGCCCTCAGCGCTGTGAATCATTCTCTCGATACACTCCAAAGGCTACCCGCGAACAGACATCGAAACAGCAACGATCGCGTCGATGAATGTGCCCGATATCTCTTCGACTTACGTGAGGTCTGGTTGAAAACGATGCAGGCCTGCCGCGAAGAGGCTCAACGTCGTTATCCCGAGAGCGACTAAGAGCCTATCGGACCTGTCCAGCGGTTATCCACCCAATCCTCATCGGAGACGTTTAGCGGCATTGATGGCCGCCAGATTGTAGGACCGCGCTCGCGCGGGATGAGCCAAGCGGATAAGTCGCTCCAGGATCATCCCGCGCGATCGCAGTCCTACAACCCAAACGGGTATTCGAGCTGATTCCATTGCGCCTCGCTGAGCTTAAAACGAAAGGACCACTCTCACACATTCTCCTTGGATTCTCTTCAGTAGACTCGATCCCTTTGCCCCCAATCTCGCAGAGTCTGCGGTACAGCAGATCCGAGTTGCCCTCGAATCCGTGGGGTCATTCCCTCATCCGTGCCCATCCATGGAACTGCGGAGTCCGTGCAGGGGTTTCCTCTCTCCCCTTTGCGTCTTTGCGGCTTTGCGTGAGAAATCTCCCCTCTTCCTCTCCGTTTCTCTCTCCTGCCCTGAGCCCGTCGAAGGGGTTTGCTTCTGTTCAATTTTCTTCAGCGTTGAAGCGCCTTCCAGTTTGGCTGCGAGCGTAGAGCAATTTCACGTTATCACCGTAATTCCAAGAATCCTCTCCGCCATCCAGATCATCGAAATCGCGGCGATGAATGCGGATCCGCCCATTAGGGCAGATTTCTGGTAGATTCCGGATTTTCGGGACAGAAAAGCTGCCGGTATAAACAGACCTACAATCGCTAATTGCCCAAGTTCGACCCCGCAGTTAAATCCCACCAGGGATAGAACGAGATTTTTCGAAATCAACCCGATATCAGCGAGGACACTTGCGAATCCGAAACCGTGAATGAGTCCGAAGACAAACGCCACTACCCAAGTTCCCTCTCTTACCACTGGACGCAGATTATTGAGGGCGGCGAGAAGGACGGAAGCAGCGACGACTGACTCAACGAAACGCGCGGGTAAACTGACTACTTCGAGAACCGCCAAAGTAAGAGTGATGGAGTGCGCTATAGTAAACGCTGTAACGATTTTTGCCAAGCTGATAAGCGCCGGGGCACACCTTGTTACCGCCACCCACTTTCCCTCTTCTCTATACAACACTGCCGGCAGGAGGAGCGCGATCAGAAAAAGAACATGATCAAATCCGATCATAATGTGGTGAATCCCCTCCTTCGCAAAGGCGAGGAACTGCTGCCAACGAGATATATGCCCAAATGCATACTGCTGTGTTGTTTCAGCAGGACTGAATATGGCTGTCCGAACCAAACCTCCATATTCGATCTTTGCCAGACCGCGATGCAGGGGATCGAGGTCGAATAGGAAGCCATATCCCACTTCAAGAGTTTTCGAATGCGGGGGCGCCGTCCCTTCAAATCTAACCACCGCGTAAGCGCCATCCGTATGGTAGTCAACCAGGTGTTCAGTGACTCTAAGTGCGCACCCCTCGTCGTCGAAACTCAAAACGATTCTGGAAAGCAAATAATCTTCCAGTACCCGATGGCTGGCGCGCAATTCACCCCAGGTGATTTCACTGTCTCCATTGGCGTCCAGACCGATTGAGTACTCCAAATCCCGTAGCGCCAGGTCCCACTGCCCTGAAATAACGTCCTCCTCTACCTTGATGTTGAGATAGCTATCGCTCAACTTGTGTGCTCCAATCTCCGCGTATGCCAAGCCGAAGAAAAGGCATATTACCAGAGAAGTCTTCTTCACAGTTTACTTTCGAGCTCTTTCACTAGATTCTCCAACCGGACATCCTCCCACCGATTGGCGGAAATCCAACGCACCACGGGATCAGCGGCATCAATGTCACCGGCTGCCAGCGCCGACTCCAGGAGAATGCGCGCGTCCTGTGGCTCCTTTTGAATTCGCCAGTTGCGCACGGCTATTTCGAGGGCCCCACCAGGATCGTTCCGCAGATGCAGCCGGTAACGGGCCTCCGAACGTCCGTGTAAATTCAGACCTCACTATATTGCCCCTCTAAAGGCACTATGCAATCGCAAGTTTAAATCCCGATTTTTTGCCCAGTCGGAAGATGATTCTTCGGCCTGAACCGTCGGGCATCAGTAAGGGCTTCTGATTGAGAGTTTGCAGATACTCAAGCACCACCGCCTGCACCCGAGGGGGATAAGTTGCGGTGGGGAATAAATGCGCTTCGACCGCACAGCCCCTCTCTATAAGAACGCCGTCACAGTGAGTCAAATTGCGAAACAGATCGTGGTCGTCACGATAGTTGTTGTAGCGAGCTTTAAAGGGTTCGAGCTGCTTGTAGAAGCTGTTACGGGCGAAGATTTTCAAGGCATCCATGAGGGACTTGTTAGCGGTGTCCAGGCGGACATAGTTTTCATCAATGAGGCGCTGCAGCCTCGAGCATTCGGTGTCGATTTGCTCCAGTTCGAGTTGGAGGGCTTTGAGGGCCTGATCGAGTCGACGGATCTTTTCGCCCCTTGAGGCGCTTTTGCCCGGGTGGGCATGCTCGGCCAGGAGCAGTCTTTTCAATTCTTCGGTGCATTGCTGTTTTTGCTTCAGGAGGGCTTTGGCGGCACCGCTTTTCTCCTGCTTGTCCTCAAGGTGTTGGGCTAATCGCTTGTAGTGGACGGTGCGATAAGAGGTGATCTGATTAATCCCAAAGTGCTTATCGAGGTATTTGAAGTCATTCTCCTGAATCCAGCGACTGAACATCCCTTTGATTACCTCTTCATTTCGGGCCTGCTGATCGGTCGCCATGATGCTCACGGTAATGGTTCGATTTTTTGGATTGGTCGCCTCCACGATCCACTGCACCAGTTGAGGATTTTTCTTCCAGGGGCCCCGCTGATAGCGAAGATGATACTCCTGGAGATCTTCGGCATGGTTGCGCGCGCGCTGCAGGCGCAACTGCCCGTCGATCCGTTGGAGGGGCTGGGCGCTGGCCTTGTAACCTTTTTCCCAGGTAATGATTTCGAGTTGAGGATGCTCCACGATGGCTTCGTAAAACCACTCCGCGGCGATCGCCCGGTCCACGTAAATGCTCACCTTCTTATCAGCCGGCAACTGCACCAGCTCGAGCATCGCTTCGCAGTTGGGGATAAACCGTTCCCTTATATCCTCATAGTTGTCAGTACTCGCAAAATAGACCGGATAGCCCTTGAGGGTATGAATAAAATCGCTGTGGAGCGCTTTGTCGGCCAGACGGATACCCGGACACCATCCCGCCAGCACCTTGCTCATTCCGGTGTAATGTTTGGTGTGCGGATCATAATAAAAGCTCTCTTCATCCGAAGCATTCAGGCCCCTCGCGTTCACTCTGAGGATCTCTCTTAAAAGCCCTTCATCGGCCAGGGCGCTAAGGCTTTGGCGTTGCAGATAGGGGGTATACAGGACTCGCCCGATGAGTTTTTGCAGGTCTTCGAGATCGAGCAGTTTGCTCTGCTCGATATTGACCGCGGCCAACAACCCGCAAGCCACCCATTGTTTCAAAAGCCAGCCCTCTTCGCGATCAATCTGAGCGACTTCTCTGAGCGCGGCACTGAACAGAAGTACTCCCAGGTGCCGATACCATTGCACCGCTTCGGATCTCTCCCTCGAAAAATCGGGAGACCCCTTGCGATTGTCCCCTTCGCTTTCGGGGCTATTTTCTGCTTCTTGCTCCTGTTCGTCCCTCCCCGAGTCCTCCGGGCAATCCCAGGGAGTCTCCCCGATTTTGCGCCCTCTCGGCTTCGGCCTCCTTTGCCCGGGCCTCTTTAAGCTCCTTAAAGACAGGGCGCAAAGTTTCCCCACTGAGGTTAACTCCGAACACCTCCTCGATCTCCCCCCGTATCTTCTTGCTGTAGCCATACCGACTCTCCCCATAGATCTGCCCGAAGCGCACCCGCACAAAACTCCGGATTTCCCTCGTCAATTTGCGATGAGCGCTGCGTCCCGCCAGCACTCGCGCTAAGGTCTCGGCATCTCCGCTTTGAAGCGCCTCCCCCCACCGCTTCATCGTTTTGGGGTCAACCTCAAATTGCTTCTCTAAGCGCCCTTTCTTCAACCCCCGCATTGTAGAGGCGCCCCTCCAATAGCTTGAATTCAACTTGCTCCCGATCGTCCTCTACGACTTCAAAAAGCTCATGCCCGTAATAGACGTGCAGTTTGCCTTTCCTCAGATCCCGATAGACCGTGATCGAGGGATTACCCTTGTCCACTCCAAGGATGCACTGTAAGAAGGTCTCTTCTTTGACGGTAGGTTTCTCCATTTTTCTTCGAATTTGATGGTTCGAAGATGAAGCCTACCGTTTTCTTTAGCTCTTAAAAGCCGGGAATTGTATCTGCGATTGCCCCCTGCCCGCCAACCCGCATGATAGCGAGTTCTGAAATTGGATCCTCGATGACGACTTGCCTCGAAGCGGGCACCCAGCGATTCGATATCCCGCGTGATTAATTCCTCTTCGGATTCAACATTTTCTTCCGCGAGGGTATATCTCAGAAATAGACCATCCGCGCGAATTTCGTTTCGCAGGAGACTCAACACTTCAGTCGATCGCCCTTCGTCGAGAAGAAAGTCCGCGTATGCGCCAAACAGGTAGCTGTCGCGATGGTTAAGGGCGAGCGCGTCGTGGAAATGCTCTTCTGCCTCTTCTGACCGACCGAGTCGAGCCGCTATTTCCGCCAGGAGAGTCAGCGCCCACACTCTCTCCTCGACAGAGGCATTCCCAAAACCTGATAGAGTGCGATTCAGCAAATCATAGCATTTTTCGGCTTCGCCGATCAGACTGCCAATACTACTCGCACAAGTCACTGCAACCAGCTGATTCGCGACCCGGAAAAGGGGCAGACAAGCATTCCTGGCTTCACGGTAATTTCCTTGTACCTGTAGAATTGTCGCTCTTGTCAAAAGCGCCTGCACATTATCGGGCTCGTGCTTGAGGGCCAGCGAGAGATCGGCTAGAGCGCTCTCGAATCGGTGATCGCTCTGCCGGATGGTGGCGCGCAACACGAGGATTGGAACGGGAGGATTCGGCAATTCCCACCATGGGAGCAGCGCCGCCTGGGCGAACCCCAAATACCGTGGATCGGAATCACGACGGCCCTTGATTATGTAGAGCTGAGCCAACTCGGAAGCCCAGCCGAGATGCTCGGGGTTCTCCCGCAAACGAGCCCGCAATTCTTTCAACACACCGGCTTCGCCAGAAGATTTACTGGCACCGGAGAGCTGCTCCAAAACCACACTGTCATCCGCCGGGAGATAAGGTTCACTCAATAAATCTCCAGGAAAAAGGATGATAAGCAGGCCGGGCAGAATAGAGGAGATTCTAATCAGTAATCTCTCTGCCGTAGGGCATAGCGAGTTCACTCGCGAGTGTTTAACCCTGCTTGAATGCGAAAACTGGCCTGTTAAGGACCCACCCCTGACCCCTCCACAGGAGGGGAACCTGAACAAAGAGTTCCGAAGTGAAAAGATCCCCTCCTGGGAGGGGCCAGGGGTGGGTTGGCACTCCTGGGAAAGTGCCCGGTAACTATCGGCGAAGCCTTGAGAAGAAGGAGGGGCGTGGTGGGTTCGTCCTCCAGGGAAGGATGCCGGAATGTCTCGGCTTACCTGGTCGTTCTTACTTACTGGATTACCAAGAGACGCGGCGAATAGTAAGAGCTGATTGCATCCGCCCTTTCCTATTCGCCGCTCTACTCTGTTCCAGTGTCTGTAGGTAATCACTCTCCTTCACTGCGGCGAACCGGGCAATGGAGAATTGAGATAGGGAAATGTCTCCCCAAACATATCCGCATTGACGAAAGCGCCATCTGTAAAAGGCAGTTGACCCGAGGGGGCGTCTTCGGCCGAGAGCAGGACCCCCATCACTACTCGGAGCGCAATGTCGACGACGTCATCTCCCGGACGACGCCCGTTCGGAAATCCGGCGACATCACCGCCGATCACTCCCATATTATTCTGGGAGGAGGCCGCTGCGGGCGCGGTATCGGTATTCAGACGAAGCACTTCAGCAACACTTCCGTCCGCGTTCAAATCGGTCAATCCGGTAAGGAAGACCTCGACGAGATCATTGCGTGGTAACGATGTCGGCGCCTGAACACCGGCCCCCGAAAACAATATCTCGATGATAGCCGAGAGTGTGGGATTGGTGACGTAATTGGCAAACTGTCCATCATCCATCGGCTCGCTGCCGTTGAAGGCGTCCTTATCGGGAACTCCGATTACAACCTCATTGACCAGGGGCTGTCCGAGGCGCGAAACCTGCGTGAACGCTCCATCCTCGATTCGGCTGGCAGTCGTCCAACCCGCAATGATCGAATTCTGTGAAACAAGACAAGCGTTGGCTACCTCGAGAATAAATGATGTCACGTTCTTTCCTGCCAGAGTGTCCTGCCCGCGATCAACGTCGCCGAGCGGATCGCTGTAGTTAATCAAGTCAAACGTCTCACCGAGGTTGACAACAAAAGGGTCTTTCCGCTGGCCGACAAATACCCTACCCACTTCGGAACATCCCGGAATATTGACGGAATACATATAGGAATCTGCGTAGGATTCGTAGTCGGGCAGCGATTTGTTTCCAACATTATCAACCGGTTTCGTGAAGACACTCGACCCATCCGCGGCGTTAGTCACACTCTCCACCGTGCCCGTGCGACGGGGACCTCGGATGATATTGAGCGTATAGGTTTCATCGACATTGAGGGAAGCATTGTCCGACGCCGTAATCGCTCCTACGTTGATCACCGGGACCGGCATCATTTTCGTCTCACCCGGAGCACCGATTTCAAGGGAGATGTTGCGATTCGTATTCGTAGCCTGAAACTGGAATGTCATATCCTCGATCGCATCGCCGTCATTATCGATATGGATCTCATAGGCGGCATCAGAAGCGAGGGTGAAGTAATTCGGGCCTCCACCCGGATCCTGCAGCGGAATGTAGTTTGCGATGAGAGTAACGAAATTCTCCCGTCCCGTCTCATAGCTGCTGAACATGTAGAAGTCGGTACCATCGACCTTGGGAGACTTCGTGATTAGCGGAGCTTCACGATGACTGGATGCATTTAGCTTCGATCCAGTCACGGCCAGCGTATGAATTAGCGTACCGGCGAGCAATGTCTGAAGAAGGATTCTAATTTTCATGTTTCTAATCGATCCTGATGTGTTCATTTTCAAATTCGGCTTCATTCCTGAATAGTTTCTCATTACCATTTCTGACCTAATCATCGGAAACCCCTCCTGTTTGACCGTTGGTTATGAAGAAGAAATTCACCCCTTCGGCGAATGTGTCGGTCACCGCGCGCAAAGCGCCATCCCCCAGATCTTCTCGAAGTGGCCTATCGCTAATCGAGCGCTGCCCATCAGCAGCATTAAACGGGCACGCATAGACGACACCGTTCGTATCGATTTGGCGGCTTCCTCTCGCCTCCGCCAAATCGCCCCCGGAAATGCGAATCTCATCGATGGTTGAGTCCGCGCTCACACGAATCCGGGGTCGGGCGTCGTCCGAGCGGGTAAGATCACCTATGAAAAGGAAGTCGGTCACCGCGACATCTTCCGCGTCGATGCCTATTATCCCGGATGAGTCTATGAAGTTTGCATTTGCGGCATTAATTCCAGCAATTTCACTACTGCCGCCTTCATCACCCAGTACCGATAGCAGCTTTACATCCGCTATGCCATCCACGTTTCCCGTGAATGTGTCATCATTAATCAGCGTGAGATCCACCCGATCGGAATCATTACCCAGGGAGAATATTGAGAAGAATGTCAGGTCGGTTGGATTGTTGATTGTAAATGAGGCCAAACCTTGGGTATAGGTTACGTCGGGCTGGTTATATGGCGACGCCACATCTTCCTGTGCGTTGGCAAGGTTAACCGTCAGCGTCGTTCCTGGATCTTCACTTCCGAATTCCACAAAAATGAGATCCCCATCCGGATCAAGGTATGAGACGCGGGTAATTTCGCCCCCAACAGACGAGAACGAAGCCTGGCTTCCACTCAACTCAAATCCATTGTAGGTATTTCCCTGGAAAGTGGTCCCATCGTTGACAAAGAAAGCGTCTCCGTCCACGCGCAGGTTTGATCCTCCGCCATCCGGCACCGGATTCGGAGATCCCGCCAATGGCGTGTTCAAGTATGGAAATTCGTCGGCATACATGGAGGCGTTGATCCAGGCTCCATCCGTGAACAGGAGCTGTCCGGAGGGTGCATCATCCTCCGAAAGAAGAACACCCATTACCACCCGTAGCGCGATGTCCACGACATCATCCCCAGGCCGGCGGCCATTGGGAAAACCTGCACTATCACCTGCGATTACTCCCATATTATTCTGAGCCGACGCCGCTACCGGCGGTGTATCCATATTTAACCGGAGTAACTCGGCGACACCTCCGTCAGCGTTGAGGCCGGCCAGACCGGTCAGGAAGACATCCACCAGATCCTGCCTCGGAAATAGAGTCGGCGCACGCACCCCAGCCGCCCCATACAGAATTTCAATAATCGCAGGAAGGGTTGGATGCGTCACGTAATCGGCGAACTGCCCATCGTCCTTAGGCTCACTGGCATTGAAGGAGTCCTTGTCGGGTAGCCCGATAACGACTTCATTTACAAGGGGTTGTCCAAGTCGTGATTCTTGGAAGAAATCTTCCCCTTCAATTCTGCTCGCGGTTGTCCAACCCGCGATAACGGAACCACCGCTCCCCATGAGACAATCCTTAGACACTTCCAGAATGAAGGACGTGATGTTTTTGCCCCTAAGGCTGTCTTCAGCGGCATTTACCGCTCCGAACGGATTCCGGTAGTTTACCAGATCGAAAGTCTCACCGAGATTAACGACAAATGGTTCTTTGCGCTGACCGACAAACATGCGCCCCTCGGTCGCACATCCGGGTATGTCAATCTCATAAATATACTGATCCGCGTAGCTCTCGTAGTCGGGAATCGATTTATTTCCGATGTTGTCCACCGGTTTCGTAAACACGGTAGACCCGGAGGCAGCGTTTGATACGTCAGATGCTGTTCCGGTTCGTCTTGGTCCCGAGATATATTTCAGAGTGAAAGTCTCATCGACATTCAACGACGCATTGTCGCCTGCTGTGATAGCCCCTACATTGATCACAGGAACCGCAACGGATAGTTCACCGATGTCCAGGGAGATCGCGCGATTCGTATTCGTAAATTGAAATTGGAAAGTAATATTCTCCACTGCATCGCCGCTATTATCGATGTGGATCTCATAAACCGCCTCATCATCCAATGTGAAATAATTGGGACCGCCACCCGGATCCTGAAGAGGCATATAATTGGCAATCAACGTCACAAAATTGTCCCTGCCGGTCTCATAACTGGTAAACATATATAAGTCCGTTCCATCCACTTTTGGAGTTGTCGTTATGAGAGGCGCTTCCCGATGGCTCGAGCCGAACAGCGCTACGCCATTGAGGCATAATAGAATTGCGACCGAAATACACTTTGTCTTCCTTGAGGAGATGATTTTCATTAACATTATCTTGTTTGGTGCCCTTTGGCACATTTACCCGTTTTTGTTTCTCACTTCTCTTACCCTCACACACTAAATCGCCAAACGTTTTACTCATCAGATATACGGCGCACATTCGAAGTTGCATGCCTCGAAATAATCTAATGCTTCAAATTTCTCCAAATTGCATCTGGATCGGCTTTCGGGGCGTTCTCTTTTCGAGGAATCTGAATTCCTTAGTCCGATGCAACTCTCCACATCACAAGATGCTTTCAGTCGCCTCTCTGCAGTAAGTCGGTTTGTTTCCGACTATCCGGACTTATGGCCGACCGCGCGTGAAATGCAGGCCGCTGAATCAGAGGGGGAGACGAGCGATGTTGAGCTGCTCAGGTCCGTCGCGAATCGTAGCCCAGCCGCCTTCTCGAGGTTCTATAACCGATTCTCGAGTGCGGTTTACAACATCGCTTACTCCATTCTCAGAAACGAGAACGACGCCGAAGACGTCCTTCAGGAAGTATTCCTGAAAATCTGGAATGGCGCGAAAAATTACGATTCGAACCTCGGAAAACCCAAGAGTTGGGTCTCGACCTTAACCCGTAACAAATCGATCGACATTCTGCGAGCCTCGGGTCGAAGGGGCCGGATCGCTCGGGAGATTCTCTTAGAACCCGGTCTTGGCGAAAGAGCTGTAGCAAGCTCGGTCGATCTCGCAATTTCAATGGAAACCGCTTTCACCGTGCGAGCGTCCCTCAACCATTTGCCGGACGAACAACGACAGGCCATTGAACTCGCCTTCTTTAAGGGACTTACTCAATCCGAAGTGGCCCGCGACCTCCATCAACCCCTCGGAACGATCAAGGCCAGAATCCGTCGCGGTATGATTCAACTCCGCATTCTCTTAGAAGAAAAGGAAGACGACAGTTGAAGTCCTTTCTCGATGAATACTGATAGATTCTCAGAACTCGCTCCACTATATGCTGTTGGAGCACTGGATGGTCCCGATCTCGAGGATTTCGAAACCTATCTGTCCGGAGCCACTTCCGAAGAAAAGCGGGAACTGGCCTCATTTCACGATACCCTTTCCCTGATCATAACGGACGACTTGCCGTCGCACGCGCCCTCTCCGGAGATAAAGGAGAATCTCCTCCGGTCTATCAGTATTTCCGAGACGGAGATCCCAGAGAGCGAACGGATTGAACAGTTTCTGGAGGCGTCTGTCGCCAAAGGCTTCTCATTCACGATGGAGAGCGAAGGAAACTGGCAGGAACTCCCTTCAAAAGGCGCTCGCATAAAAGAACTCTCTTTGCAGCCAACTCGAGGCTATTCCGTTATGCTCGTTGAGCTCGATCCAAACACGGAGTACCCCCGCCATCATCACGCGGGACCGGAAGAAGGGTTCTTATTGTCAGGAGATCTCTATATGGAAGGCCGTCTCCTGAAGGCAGGCGATTTTTTCCAAGCTGAAGCGGGGAGCGAGCACGGCATCACATATTCCGAATCCGGTTGCAGGCTCCTCCTCTTAACCTCGACCAAAGACTACAATCCCCGTGCCCTGCGATTCTTTAACCTCATCCGCTCCGCCTTCAGTTGGATGAAACGGCTATTTACAGTCAAAAGATCCACTCGCAACTCCCCGCCGTATTCGTAGTCGTAATCGTAACGACGGGTTCGCCGTAAACAACTTGACGAATCTCCAATAAGTCCACCATCGACTACAACCTGCGAACGGATACCCACCCAATCCTCATCGCAGACGTTTGGCCGCATCGACGACCGCCAGGTTGTAGGAGCGGCTTTATGCCGCGATCCCTACCACCATGTCCCATCGCGAGGTAAACTCGCTCCTACATCCCTCGCGGGTATTCGAACTGATTCCGTAGCTGCCCTACCCAACGCCACGGTGGGTTCCACCCTTCCATCCTGTCTCGCCCAAGCACTTCTGTACGGCAGAATGGATGTTCTATCCCCTAAACTCCGAACTCTGAAACCTGAACTCTTTTCTCGCTCCAAACTCTTTGGTTGCGGCGAAAGAAGGCATCGCAGTAGTCTTCTACTTCGAATCAATTCCCATCATGATCGACACGAAAAAATACGTTTTCACCTTCATCGCTTTAACCTTTGTGGCCTACTTTCTATTCTACAAATACATGAAGCAGGAGACCGAGCGGGCCTTCGAGGACTACACCTTGGATGGACCGGCCTGGAACGACGAGAAAGTAATCAAGGCGATGGAAGAGGCCGTGGTCCAATGGAGCCAGGCAATTCAATCTCTCCAGAATCATGACCGGGAAACCGCCGCAAAGCTATACAGACAGGGGCGAGAAGCTATCGCTACATACCACGATCGCTTCGGAAATCGCGAAGTCGAGTCCGGCACCTCCTTGAGAGGATGGAAAGAGGGACAGGACAAAATCTTCCTTGAAGTCCTGATGAGTGAACTCACCTGGGTGGCCGAAAAGCTGAAAACAGGACAACTGCCAGTAGAGGAGGCCGAAAATTTTGTGCGCACCTACAATGATCGGGTCTTCAGTCCTCTCGCTAAGGAATACACGAAGCTTAAGCCGATTATTGAAATGGCCCGAGCACCTTTGGCGAAGCAATGGTTCAGGGTGAGCATCCTGGCCCCCGCCTCTTCGGAATATAACCAACTGGTAAGATCAGCGCTGGAAAAGAATTGGAACACCCAATCACGCTTTGAGTTAAGATTCGGCTCGAGCATTGGGCGCCTCGAATCCACGGCCACTTGGAAAAAACTCACAGTTCGTGTTAACGAGGAGACTGCAAACTACAGCTTTGAACACAACGAATTCAAGAGGAGGGCGCCACCTTCCATTCCCGAGTCCGTCAACGTCTCATTTCAGATAGAAGGAACCAAGGAGGTGCCGACCTCATGGGATAACCTCTCGCTGATGGAAGCAAAAACTCCTGTTCCGGAAACACTTTGGGTAAAAGAAAAGGTGGGAAAATCTCCCGATAAAGCCGACAGGCTAAAAGAGAAGAATCGCCGCCTTCTTATTGATGCGATTAAGGAAGGTTTCGCCTCCCTCCCCGATTTCGAACTCTTCCCGGGACAGCCCCATGACAATCTCACTATCCTCAATAGTAGCGGCCGATTTGACGAAAGAACGGCAAGGGTGCTCGCATACGTCGCACCGGATGAGTTTGTCGGACAAGTGGACGAAGCGATAGGGGCGAAAAGCCTAATCGTGTGGGGAGCCTTGCAGAGCCTTCTTATCGAGGGAAACCATGAGCAATTCGCAGATTGGATTACCAATTCTCTCCCTCGTGCTTCCACGAGCAGCCAGCGCAGGATTCTGGAAGCGCTCGCTATGAATCCCTGGTACGGCGACTACGAACCGATCCTGGAATTCATTCGCGTGACCAACCCCGACTTCAAATCCAAGGCTCTCCGCGCACTGCGGGGTCACCTCGTAGACGACACCCTTCGTCTTGAATTGACGAAAATCGCCACCAATCCGAGAGAGCCGAATCGACCTCAAATCGCCGAATTCATACTCTCACAGACTCCCGAAGAAAAACTCGACGACTACCTTGGCTGGGTGCTCGATCGCGATGTAGCTGTCGCTCGCGAAACCGTCTTGAGTTTGCAAGGGAGAGCGCCGAACCTCGCCAGGAAGGCCGTTTTAGAACACTATGATTCGGCCAATCCTAAAATTCGCGAAGCGATGCTGCGGAAGTACACTTTCGACCGTGACGAGATTAGTGAAAAGGAGATCGCTATTCTCAGGGAAGGCGTTCTCCAGACTGGACACCCCAAACTGAGAGAAAATGCACTCGGTTCACTTATCAAATCCTCCCATCGTCCCGAACCATGGCACGCTCTTCTACAAATTAAGAGGGTTGGACTGCCACCTGAATATCAGATCAAAATCGAGTCTGAGCTCGTGGACGAAATAAAAGACGTAAAACCGGACGAGGCGCAGGCATATCTCATAGAAGTCCTTCGCGATTTGCAGAATAAGAGCTCGGATCAACTCAGCCGCGGTGAGAGATCATTAAAGCGATCGACTATCACGGAGCTTCTCAGCCTTAAAGACGAACGAACCTCGATTATACGGCGGCTCCACGAAGTGTCGAACACCTATTCCGCGGACCAGGATCTACTCCTGGTGATTCTCCGAACACTCTACCACAGACGGAATAGTCGTGAAGGGTGGAATTGGGAACAACCTGAGCTCGTCAACCTCATCGAGGTGGGCGCTAAACATAAGAATTCCCATGTTCGGGAATTCGCCCATAAACTCGCGAAATTCGCTGAAAGCAAAGGTATCACTCGCTATCGCGAAGTCCTCTCTAAGGCTCCGGCCTCATCCTGAACACTGAACTCCGGGCTTTGAAAACTAACGACCAATATGCCCGATTCCGAAACTAGAAAGCACCTTGTCAGGGATCTTGCGGCTATCGCAATCGTTTTCCTGGCTGCGGCAAGCGTCGGTGTCTGGTTACTGCTGACTCTGTTCAAGGCAGATAGCGAAAAACCCGAGGGGCCCAAAGCTTCCGAGGTTCCGCTTTCCAAAGAAGAGCCGACCATCGAATCCTCTCCCGCTCCTGTGCCGAAAACCGTGAAGTTTGAGACTCTCATCCTACCAGATGATGCCAAACGACTTGCCCAAGAGACCGCCTATCGGCTCCACGGTTACAGCTTCGAAAGGCTTGTCCTCAGATTCGAGAAAGCTGAAAAGTATATCGAAATCGTCGTTAGGGCAGGAACAATGATCATTCCTCTCGATAATCCGAATCTTGCCACCTATTACGTATGGAAGATGGTGGAGACCAGGATAGACCCGCAGGAACACTATCCCGTTGGAATCGAGGTTGTGGTGGTTGACTCCGAAAAACTGAAAAGTCCATCCCAAGATGATGAATTTCAGTTCATCGCCGCCCGATCAGAAGATCTCATAGCCCTATTTGTAAGGAAAGCGTCGGAGAAAAAATTGAGTTGGGGCTCTGTGCAGAGTGGAGTCTGGATGCTTTCTCAGGACATTCTCCCCGGGTATTTCAAGAGTATTCATATCTCCGTCGCGAACAGCGTGGCGCCGACCAGCGGCCACGAGCACGTGGTCGCCTCATACGGTGAGCTGAAAGCCGCCTCAAAAGTCTTTACCGAAATGGGTCTCGAGCCTGCCTCCTTCCGCCTCCTTGCCTCTGCCCGCCAGGAGTATCTTAAAGCTCTTAAGGAGGTCGATTTCGATAATCCGGGGGCAAATTACAGTTCGCATCTGGGAAATCGAACGCTGCTGAAATACCAGGTGGAGCCGGAGGTCGAAGAGGTGCTCAAGCGATATGTGTTAGAACATCCCAAACCGCACATCCGCCTCGACGCATTGAAAAATCTCATCGGCATGGAGGTCGTGAATAACGCCGAGTCAATCTTTCATCAATTGCGCCGGGAAACACACCGTCATGTGCAATTCCTCCTCGCCTATCGCCTGTTGAAATTGGAAGACGCCAGGTCATTCCCTCTCCTTGCAGCCTTCGAAAAGGACGCCGATCTCATTAAACTTTTTCGGAACCGAATGGAGCACCAGATTAAAGAACAGTCCGGGAAGCGCCGTGAAAATAAAGAAGCCCTTTTCGACTACTGGCAGCGTGCCCTCGGCTGGAACAGCCTGGCGGCTCATCAAACCGTACTTCGCAAAATCTCCGATACGCTCATTGCCGCGCCCGACCCCCTCCTCATCGAGGCGATCGAAAAAACCAAGTCTGACAACATTCGAGAGATCGACCGCGCCATTTACCAGATTAAGAAATATCCCGACAGCGAACTCGCCTTCACGACGCTCAGGAATCTCGCTCTCAACCATTCGGAAGCTAATATTCGATTCTCAGCCCTCGGTAGCCTCGATCAATTCCGATCTTTTGACGTCCGGAAAATCTGTGAAGATCGCCTCCTCAACGAGCCGGAAGGACGCGTAGCCGCAATGGCACTCAACACAGCCGCACGGCACAAATATGATGGCTTCGAGGAGATATTCATCCTCGGCAGCCGGCATCAGGATCCAGATGTACGCGAGCGGGCCGCTTCTAGTCTGGGCGGCTACAAAGTTTCAAGCGCTGTGCCCCTCCTCCTTCAGCTCGCCAAATCCGACCCCGTTCCCAAAGTCCGTGAAAATGCCATCCGTTCCCTCACCGAGATGAAGAGCTATGACGTCCTCCCCGTCCTTCAGGGCCTCATTCAAAGCCCGAACACTTCCGACAAATGGACTGCGCTCCACAATCTTCAGAGGTGGCAGAGCAATCCGGACGCCCTCGATATTCTCGAACCCTACCGCAACGACCCCCTCATAGGCCGGCAAGTGACGCAGAATCTCGAGAAATACGGCCGCTGAAATCTTTCGCATGCCGGCGGCGCCGTTTACTCCTTAGCAAAGGTGCACAGAAGCGAAGATGCCTACACAACGCTCCAATCTTACAATCCTTGGAACTGGATTCGCCGCTTTCAGTCTTATCAAAAGGATTGAAATACGCCACTACGACATCGTGGTAGTCAGTCCTCGAAATCACTTCCTTTTCACACCTCTCCTCCCCAGCACCACAGTCGGTACAATTGAATTTCGCAGCATCATCGAGCCGATCCGAGTTGCCCGAAAAGGAATCCACTACTACGAAGCAAACTGCATCGATATTGATTCCAAACAGCGGGAGATATCCTGTGCTGCCACCTCGGACGGACAGCGATTTAAGCTGCAATATGATCGCCTTGTTATTGCAGTAGGCGCGGAGAGTAACACGTTCGGGCTGCCTGGCGTACGGGAACACGCATACTTCTTAAGACAGCTCTCCGACGCGCGCGCCATCCGCCAGCGCATCATTGAATGCCTGGAGCGGGCGAGTGCCCCGGGTCTACCGGAGAAGGACCGCAGCAGGCTTCTCCATTTCGTTGTCGTAGGCGGCGGGCCAACTGGTATCGAATTCGCCGCTGAGATGCACGACTTTCTTCGGCAGGACTTGTACCGATGGTATCCGGACATCGCCCGTGAAGTGCAGATTACGGTTATAGAGGCCCAGGATCAGATTCTGGGCACCTTTCATTCCGTCCTCCGCGACTACGCCCTGAAGCTCTTTCGGCGCAAGGGAATCGATGTGCGAACGGGAACAACAGTCACGGCGATCGAAGCGGAGCAACTCATCCTGACCGACGATTCCGCATTGCCCTCAGGGCTTATTGTCTGGTCAACCGGAAATGCTCCGACTCCATTGGTAAAGCAGCTCCCCTTTGCAAAAGATCGGGCATCGCGCCTCATCACGGACGATTATTTCAACTTGAAGGGACAAAGAAACATCCATGCCATTGGGGATGGAGCAATCGTGGAAGGTGAATCGCTTCCCGCGACCGCTCAAGTGGCACAGCAGGAGGGAAAATATCTCGCCCGGCTCCTGAACCGCGAAGCGCGGGGAAAGGCAGTCAAACCTTTCAAGTATCGACACCTCGGGATGTTGGCCTACATTGGCAGTCAGCGTGCTCTCGCGGATACGCCGGGCGTTAAGGGGTACGGCTTTCCGACCTGGCTCTTCTGGCGTTCTGCTTATCTTACTAAGCTGGTGAGTTGGAAGAACAAAACCCTCGTCCTATTCGACTGGTTGAAGACGCTTGTCTTCGGCCGAGACATTAGCAGATTTTAAGGCATTCCACCGATGATCTCAGCCAAAATTGCGAAGCAGCGAACGAATGACCAGCATTGGCGCTGAGGACCCATGTACTATAATGGGAAGGCCCCGCGCAAGGTCGTTCCCAATATGTGTAAAGCTCAGGGCTTCAGGGGCCTGAAAACTGCACCCACGTCCAGAGTAAGGCCCGCGACAATGCCCTCTCCTTCAAGCGCCCCGGAACCGGCGATGAGCTTTCGCGAATCCGGAAAGAACACTTCGATCACCTGCTTTTCTAGATCGACAACCCAAACCTGCTCCGTTCCGGCGGAAAAGTATTCCCTGCGTTTATATATCATCTCAGCCTCTACATCAAACTGTAAGCAACCGTGACTCCTGCAATCGAGATCGATACCATGCTCATGAGTTTAATAAGGATATTGAGGCTCGGTCCGGAGGTGTCCTTGAATGGATCCCCAACCGTATCGCCGATTACGGTCGCCTTATGCGCATCCGATCCCTTGCCACCCAGATGCCCTTCCTCGATATATTTCTTGGCATTGTCCCACGCTCCGCCGGCGTTAGCCATGAAAACAGCTAACACAAATCCCGAACAGAGACCACCCGTGAGAAGCCCAATCACCCCGGCCGGACCGAAGAGGAGCGCGATCACAACAGGAGTTCCGATCGCCACCATTGAAGGCATGAGCATCTCGCGCTGGGCGCCGCGAGTCGAAATCTCAACGCAACGGGCGTAGTCCGGTTCGGTTTTGCCCTCCAGTATCCCGGGAATCTCTCTGAATTGGCGCCGCACTTCCTCCACCATGGAAGAGGCCGCGCGACCAACCGCCTGCATCGTCAACCCGCAGAAAAGAAATGCCAGGAGCGATCCAACGAAAATGCCTACGAGCACGATGGGATTAATGAGAGTAATATCGAAGTAGGCGATAAAGTCATAGTAGGAGGCCTTGTCGATCGCTACCTCCCGACCGTCTGGCATCTTGAGCGTCTCTTCGGTTTTCTTCAGCGCGACCTTCAACTGCTCGATATACGAAGCCAATAGTGCGAGCGCGGTGAGAGCGGCAGAACCGATGGCAAATCCTTTCCCGATTGCCGCGGTCGTGTTTCCGAGAGCGTCAAGCGCATCCGTTCGATCCCTCACCTGCGGATCCAGTCCACTCATTTCGGCATTGCCCCCGGCATTGTCCGCGATCGGACCATAGGCATCCGTTGCCAACGTAATGCCGAGCGTCGAAAGCATCCCTACAGCGGCAAAGCCGATTCCGTATAGCCCCATTGATATATTTCCAGATCCCCCCGAAGCAGACAAAAATGCCAGCACGATGCCGGCTGCTACCGACACCACTGGAATTACGGTCGAAATCATGCCCGTGCCGATGCCGGAGATAATGACGGTAGCAGGACCTGTCTTCGAGCTCTCCGCAATACTCTGCGTCGGCCTGAACGAATGCGAAGTGTAATACTCGGTCGACTTACCGATGATGATACCTACGACCAAACCGATCACCACTGCCGCCCATATTCCCACCGAATTCCCCAGACCCAGGTAACGAATGATGAAGTAGGAGCAGACAATGACCGAAATCGAACTGATATTAATGCCACGATCCAGGGAATGCAGAAGCGCCTTTTGGTCGGCGCCTTCTTTCACTCGAACAAAAAATACCCCAAGTATAGACAGGAGCGCACCTGCACCTGCCACCACCATCGGCGCGATCACGGCTTTGAACTGCATCTCGGGTTGAGCCGCAAACGCGGCTGCGCCGAGAGCGGCAGTAGCGATGATGGAGCCACAATACGACTCGAAGAGATCGGCCCCCATCCCCGCCACATCACCGACGAAATCTCCAACATTGTCCGCAATCACGGCGGCGTTTCGCGGATCGTCCTCGGGGATGCCCGCCTCCACTTTACCGACAAGATCGGCTCCCACATCCGCAGCCTTCGTATAGATACCGCCACCCACGCGGGCGAAAAGCGCCTGCAGGGAAGCTCCCATTCCATAACTCAAGAGCGTAGTCGTGATCAGAATCAGATTGTCGCCCGCAGATTCGCCACCCACCGGATAGATCATACTCAAAACTACAAACCAAATCGAAATCGCGAGCAGCCCGAGCCCTACCACAGACAACCCCATCACTGCTCCGCTTCGAAACGCTACACGCAGACCGTGATCCAGTGAATTGCTCGCAGCCTGGGCCGTGCGACTGGCGGCGTGGGTGGCTGTCTTCATCCCGAAATAACCGGCCAGTCCCGAGATAAAACCGCCAGTGAGAAACGCCACCGGCGCCAAAGGATTTTGCACTTTCAGGCCAAACGCAAGAAATCCAAATACCAGAAAAAGAAACACAAAGACGATCAGGACGATCTTATATTGCTGGCGCAAGTAGGCGTGCGCCCCAGCGGTAACATGGGAAGCAATCTGCACCATGCGCTCATTGCCTGGATCCTCCCGCTTCATGCCCAGGAAAAAGAATCCGGCAAACGCGAGGGTTATTACCGCGGAAATTGGAGCTAACCAGAATATCGTTTCCATAACTCTGGATTTGGAATCATCGAGTACTCGAATTCGAGTACTAAGGGGTTGCCGGGTTCGCCCGTGACGTTATGTCGATTCGAGAACATTCGAGCAACGGAACGAACACTTTTATTGTTTCCGTTGTCAAGTCAGTTTGAGGAGGGAGAGTCAGAAACTCCATAGAGACCGCCCAGATTGCCCCGGAATAGACCAAAGGCCGGGCAGATTCCTGCTGAAATGTGACCAAGAAGCTTTCTCATCAGTTCTACGACCACAACACCTCTCTCTATACCCGAAAACCGATAACAGAACCATGATGCCCTCAGTACCCTGAGCACCGTTATCATACCTGCGATCCAGAGCGATGGTGTCTGCCACACGGCGTCAGCCGTTACTCCAATTCCCCCCCCCAAATCAGCCGCGCTCTCTTATTATATATTTAACAAAAATGTATAATGAGAACGGATCTCAATTAGAATCGCCCGGATAACCCTTCGGGAGATCCTCCTGCGGGAAGGAGCAGCAATGAAGGGCATCGCTGATGAGTCAGGAACATAGAATTTTTTCGGTTTGCTACCGGCTCTCACGATGCGTTTAATCAGGATAGGTTCTGCATTGAAGGGCATTTCAAAGCCTCAGATTTTCCTACTGGTAAATGGAAGCATCGGTCTCCAATCCGCTCTCCCAGGAAATCTGCCGTTTTCTCGACTGCATGGCTGAGGAGATTCGCGGGGTGCGGCGCTACCTTAACTCTCCAGAATTCGATATCGACGAAGATGCCCCCCTTATCGGCGCAAGGATACTCGCGCATTTGGCCATACACCTCTCCAAATTCTGATCCGAAATGAGTAAAGGAGAACTTTCTTTTACAACAAACGACCGCCACTCCCTCGGAGTTGAGCTTGAGCTGCAACTCGTCGACAAGGAAACTTACGCCTTAAAGAGTATCATTACCGAGCTTCTCGAGCGGCTACCCAAGAAATACCACGCCTACGTCAAGCCCGAACTCATGCAGTGCTACCTCGAGATCAATACCGAGATCTGCGAAACGGTCGCCGATGTAGGGAGGGACCTCTCCGATAAAATCCGTATCGTGCGCGAGATGGCCGAGGAGCTTGACACCTTTCTCTTCTGGTCGGCCACGCATCCATTTTCTCACTGGTTTGATCAGGATATTACTCCCAACGATCGCTACTTCTCCTTAGTTGAAAAAATGCAAGATACGGCACGCCGTATCGTCACTTTCAGTTTGCACGTTCATGTCGGCGTGGATTCGGGTGATAAGGCGGTTATGCTTGTGGATCGCCTAATGCGTTACCTCCCCACTCTCCTGGCTCTTTCCGTAAACAGTCCCTTTTGGGTCGGACGCAATACCGGCCTTCATTCCCAGCGGACTAAAATTATGGAGCAATTGCCGGCTGCCGGTCTGCCTCCATTCTTGCGTAACTACAGCGAATACTGTTGGCTCGTAAACCACTCCATTCAGACAGGCTTCATCAACAGCATTCGTGAAATCTGGTGGGATGTCCGGCCCCACCCAAGATTCGGAACCATTGAAGTCCGCATCTGCGACCTGCCTTCCTGCCTCAACGAAGTGCTTGGACTCACTGCCCTCATTCAATGCCTCGTGGGGAGACTCTCCGATGATATCGACGAAGGGGTTTATCAGCGAGATACTCATCCCACCATGGTCATGCAGAATAAATGGACCGCATGTCGTTACGGCTTGAACGGTAAGTTGATTGACCCCGTCACCCATAAGCCGATTCCCGCGCGTGAGCACGTTACCTATCTGGCGGATGAGCTCGGCGATTATGCTCGCCGATTTGACTGTGTTGACGAACTCAAGCTCATCGAAAAGATGGTGCAATCACCGACCGGTGCAGACAAGCAAATGGCCATTTTCAAGGAAACAGGTGATCTCAAAGCGGTCGTTCGAAGAATGATCGAAGAACACTAGCCCGCATATTTCACACACTTCGTCGCGAGACAGTCCCGGCTTGCCGGGACGGCGGATCAAGGGCTTACCAAAGTCCGGCGGATGACGGGGTGTTGGAACACGTGGAAGTCGGCGGACGAGGCAAGTCCTTGATGTGTCCCGGCGCGCCGGGATCGTAGCAGATGGCTTGTGAAATTTGCTGGCTAGCAGCCTTATAGTCGGACCCTGACTCGAAAATCTGTGGAATTTTCGAGTCAGGGTCCGACAGATTCCTAACGGATCTCGATCGACAGCTTCCCCAGGAATCCAAAATCGGCTTCATAATTTCCTGCCTCGGCGGGGACAATGTCTCCCAACGCCCCGGTTAGCAATACGTGGCCCGGCTCGATAGCCCAACCCTGTTCAAGTAGGCTGTTCACCAACCATAGCGCCGCCTCCCAGGGATCACCGAAAGCATCCGATCCGTGCCCTTCACTAACGATCTTACCATTGAGCGTGAGCGTTACCTCGAGTTCGGAGAGATTCGCCGTCAAATCACCAGTTTTCTCTCCCAAAACGTAAGCGGCTGCCGACACATTACTGGCAGCTAAATCAATTCCCCTGAGCTTCTCTCCCTCCGCAAACCGCACATCCGGCAACTCCAGGGAAGCCGCCACCGCTCCTACCATTTCCTTTAACGCAGATGTATCTTCAACTCGCTCTCGAATTCGCTCATCCACAATAATTGCAATTTCTGTCTCAATCAAAAGACGATGGAATTCATTCAACTCAATGACTCGTTCTCCGGTCCGGTCCATCGATTCAAGAAGAACTCCCGAAAGCGCCGAACCCAAACCGAACCGACTCTGGCTTGCTTTCGTGGTCAAGCCCGCCTTATAGCCGCTTATCCGCTCCTTCTTCGACCGCTCTTCTACAAACAGGCGTTGAATGCGGTAAGCCGCATCCAATTTCAAACCGGCATCCTCCGACGATACGAGAGGCAACAATTCGCCGGTCTCATGTGCCCCTATCAGTCTCTCGGCCATAGATTCGACATCACCTCGTAAAGGTAATACGGTAAACAGCACCATGACGGCAGCTCGACCCCGAAAGTCCTTCATTCGCTCATCGCAAGCTCAACTTCAGATCGATCTGAGCCGGAAACTTCGAGAAAAATCGTCTTCAGGCTCTGGATACAGACGCGCTCGAGTGCATCCCGGAAGAGCGACACAAACTCCGAAGGAGTCAACGAACCATGCACTCTTCCCAGGAGAGGGAGAAGAAGAGCCTCGATATCGAGCATCTCCGCATGCTCGAATACACCGTCAAGCGCCTCAGCCACCCACTCTTTTCTCCACGAAGGCGTCTCAGTAAAGATCCTCGGGGCAAGCCCCGAGGCATTTGATATTAGACTTTATGAATTAGAAACGAAGCAAGCTTCGGGGAATTAAACCCGAAGCGCTTAAAATTGTGCACGATCGCCATCAATCGAAAGGGATCTCTTCCACGCACAAGAACGGTTCCGGGAATGGCGGCCTCTGAAATCCATTGCTCCGTGTCGCGCACAAGTTGCTCACTGCTTTTCCTGATGCGTTCCACCGCAACCTTCTCACTCAACACCAGAAACGTGTCCTCCTCAAAAACCCTCCCGCCAACACAGAGTATATCAAGCCCATTCTCAATAATGCGGACCACGACGCTCCCTCCGCCTGACTTACACGCAAACTCTTCCATAGAAAACGCAGCATCGGCGCTCAACCGAGTCAAGACCCCAAAAGCTCTTTAACCCTATCCAACAGCTCCACTCGCTTCACCAATTCCTCTTCCCGTGAGTCGAGGTCCCGGATCTTTACCGATTGTATCTGCAGCTCATCAGAACCGTAAATGAGCGCTAGCCTCGCCCCCGATTGACCGGCCGATTTGAGCTGTTTCCCGATTTTTGAGAGCTTTAGCGGATACTCTACTCTGAACCTTTGCTTCCGTAGAAGTCCGATATCACCGAGAGCCGCAATTCTCTCCGCCTCACCGCCTATAACGACGTAAATTTCAGGAGACTGCGTGATATCCGGGAGCAGATTTCTCGCTTCCAGGGCATCAGTCAAGGTTACGTCACCCATGCCAAAACCCACCGCTGGAATCTCCATGTATCCCAGCCTCTTTATCAAATCGTCATAGCGGCCTCCTCCCGCGAGAGAGCGCGACTCTCCGGACCGTTCAAAAGCTTCGAACACGAAACCGGTGTAATAAGCCAGCCCACGAACGATTCCCAGATCAATTCCAACAAAAGGCATCAGTTTCATTGCGTCCAGACTTTCGAGGAGAGCCTCCCATTCGGTCAGTCGGTGCTCGACCTCAGTTCTCAAATCCCCGCCGTCTACGTGCCTTATGACCGTGGATCTCAAATCCTCCATGGTCCGCGCCGACACCAGATCTTCAACCTTATCCAGAAAATCCTCCGCAGATTCGGGGAAATAGGTGCGAAGTTTCTCGATTGTAGCCATTCTCTCTTCCCGTTCCCGCTTATCGATTATGCCGAGCAATTCCGCGATCTGTCGTTCCTCAAATCCAAAACATGATAGAAAGGCTACCCAAAGCACACGATCGCTCAATCGGATCCAAACATCCTCCGGCTTCAGACCCAGTTCCGTAAGTTGCTGTATGCAAAGGGCCATGAGCTCGGCATCGGCCGTAGGGCCCGGCTCACCCAGAATATCAGCATTCAATTGATAGTGCGACCGCAGCCGGCCCTTCTGCGGTTTTTCGTAGCGAAAGTTCTGACTCACCGAAAACCACTTGATGGGCCGTTTCAGACTCTGCCCACGCTTTCCCACCAGTCGCGCCAGGGAAGGGGTCATTTCCGGCCGCAACGCCACTTCGCGGCCGCCCCGATCCACAAACGTAAAGAGCTGTTCAGTGATCTCCTCTCCGCTCTTCTCTACATAGAGTTCGAGCGATTCAAGAAGTGGAGCATCATACTCCAAAAACCCGAAACTCTTCGCGGTTCGCCGCCATGTTTCGAAGATGTAATTGCGAACAGCGCAACGTTCCGGGTAAAACTCACGAAATCCCGGGAGACTTTCGATCATCGGGAAGGGACTAAATTCCAGCGCAACCTATGAGGGTTTCCCAAACACCTAGCCATCAATATCTTCAAGATCGAGACTTTTCAGAGCTCCCTTGAGTTCCTTGCCCGCCTTGAATTTTATGACAGCTCGTTTGGGAATTATTACGTCGGTTTCCGGTCTATTGGGGTTTCGGCCGATTCGTGATTTGCGCACCTGCGCTGCAAAAACACCGAAATTGCGTAACTCAACATTGCGTCCTCCCGCTAGAGCCTCCGCGATCGAATCCAGTGTCAACTGAACTACCTCGCGAACTTCCTTCTGAGCAAAACCCGTCTTATCGTAGATATTGAGGACGATGTCTCGCTTGGTGAGGTTCCCTGACATATGAGTTGTTTTTTAGTATAAGAGCGTTATATTGCGTTAAAAGTTATTAACTATCTGATACTTCTGTAAATCCGTAAAGATCTGTCAAACTATAAATTGTGAGCGATAAAGAACCTAAGAACCCCTTTGAGGACCTGCAAAAACAGATTCAGGAGGCGCTCAAAAACCCAAATATAAGCTTCAGCTTCCAAAAACCGTTGGAGAGCCCTCCTCCCGAGACGGGCGAATCTCAGGGCGATTCGGCGGTTGAGGAAATGGATGAGGATGTCGTGCTGCGCCGCATCGAGGAATTCAACCTCAGGCCGAAGGAGATTCGCGATTACCTCAATCGGTTTGTAGTCAAGCAGTTAGAAGCGAAAAAGATACTTTCCGTAGCAATCTGCGATCACTACAACCACGTCCGCCAGTGTATAGAAAATCCTGACCTCGTGGACAAGGAATATCAAAAACAGAACATCATCCTCCTTGGACCGACGGGCGTTGGAAAGACCTATCTCATGCGCTGTATCTCAAAGTTGATCGGTGTGCCCTTTGTCAAAGCCGACGCCACGAAGTTCTCGGAGACCGGTTATGTGGGCTACGACGTCGAGGACCTCGTGCGCGACCTGTTCAAGATGGCCGGCGGAAATGTAGATTTGGCCCAATATGGCATCATCTACATTGACGAAATTGATAAGATTGCCTCCGTCCAGACCGGCCACGGCCGTGACGTCTCCGGGCGTGGAGTTCAGATAAATCTCCTGAAACTGATGGAAGACACTGAGGTCAATTTGTTCAGCCCCACGGATATGCTCTCACAGATGCAAGCCGTAATGGAGATGACCCGAGGCGGTAAACCGAGAAACAGAACCATCAGCACGAGGCATATTCTTTTCATTGTCAGCGGCGCGTTCGACAAATTGGCTGAGACGATACGAAAGCGAGTCGAAACTTCGCAGATTGGATTCAGCAGCAAACCGGAAAGAGAGGAAGCAGACAATTCGGAATTTCTCAAGTTCGTCGAGACCTCCGATTTTATCAAGTATGGATTTGAACCCGAATTTGTCGGCAGATTACCGGTCCGCGAAGTATGTGACGCGCTTTCAGAAGAGGATCTTTCCCAGATTCTTACGAGCTCGGAAGGAAGCATCCTTGAACAGTATCGACTGGATTTCAAAGGCTATCGGATCAGTTTCGACATCGACCCAGGCGCGGTTCACGAAATCGCCGCACGCGCCTTCAAAGAGCGTACCGGCGCTCGCGGGCTCATGACCGTTCTGGAGCGCATCTTTAGGAACTTCAAGTTCGAGTTGCCTTCTACAGCCGTTAAAACCTTCCACGTAACCAGCGACACTATCGCCGATCCCGAAAACTCCTTGAATGAGATTCTAAAGGATCAGAAGGAAGCACAACGCAAAGTTCTTAACAAGGATGTCTCCGATTTTGCCGATAGATTTAAGAGAGAGCATAGTTTGACCCTGAAGTTTGATCGTAGTGCGCGCAACACCCTCATTCGAATTTCCCTCGAAAGTGACATGACAATCCGGGCTGTCTGCGAAGGTAAGTTTCGCGATTTTCAACACGGTCTTAAGATCGTATCCAATAATACGGGCTTGAATGCTTTCACCATCACGAGAAAATTTGTCGAGAATCCGGACCAGGAACTCTCCCGTCTCGTTGTAGAGAGCTTTGATAACGAAGAGGATGATAGCGCCTAGAAGAAAGATAAACTGCAACGGATAAAAGGACAGCAGCGGATCAGCGCCGACGCTGTAAGAGAGATGTTTGCGCAGATTGCCGGGCGCTACGATCTCGCAAACCACCTCCTTAGCTTCGGCCTCGATTTTTACTGGAGGAATCGACTCGTCCGCGCCGTAAAACAATGCCATCCCAGGATCGTAGTCGACCTCGCCACCGGTAGCGGCGATGTCGCGTTTGCCCTCAAACGCAGTCTCGGGGCTGAAGTTGAAGTCACAGGCATGGATTTCTGTCCCCCCATGCTCGCAAGGGCGGAACAGAAAAGAAATGCCAAAAGCGATCTCGAGGATGTCAAATTGGTTTCCGGGGATTGCCTGAATCTACCCTTGGCAGACGACACCATCGATGCCATAACCATTGCATTCGGGATCCGTAACCTTGAAGACCGGAATCGTGGTCTGAAAGAGACACTTCGTGTCCTCAAAAAACCCACCGGCTCCCTCTTCGTCCTCGAATTCAGCCAGCCTATGATTCTTTTTAAACCGTTTTACTTTTTTTACCTGCGATTTCTCCTTCCTCGAATTGCTGGTCTGGCAACCGGTAGACCCGAGGCCTATCGCTATCTGGTTAACAGTATCGCGGAGTTCCCCACCCGCCAATCGCTTTCGGAGGAATTGCTGACGGCCGGCTTCTCTCAAGTCGTGGCCCAGCCCCTCTCACTCTCCACCACTGCCATCCACCACGCCCGAGTCTAGCAGGGGGTTGAAACACCCGATTGAACTTGCTAATTCCCCGTCCGCGGCAAGCCGGGGTACCTGTTTAGCGTTTCTGAGGCTGCCCCGGTCTTGTGCCGGGGTGGCGCACAGTATACAGCTATAATACGCAATTGCCGCCGTGCTCCCCCCGCCCGTCCCTTCTCGCCCCAGTCCCGGTGCACCGGGACTGGGGCGAGAAGGGACGGGCGGGGGTTGGTAGAGGCACACGGTTTACAGCAGGGAACGCGCGCCACCCCGGCACAAGACCGGGGCAGCCAGCAGTCAAAGGCACACTAAACACGTACATGCCGAGACGGGGAGTCTTCATCTGACCGAGCTTTTCCGCAGCCGCAAGATCGAAAATGTCCTAAGGGTGAGTTTGGGAGAACTCTCGCCGGATTTAATTCACTCCCCGCTCTGCTGCTTCCCGGCTAGCCGGGTTCAGGAATATGTCGGTGGTCGAAACGCTTGTGATGCACACTCACCCAGAAAGCGGATTATCTCGGTGACTTCCGAAAGTTAGTTCCGACAGATTCCTAACTGAAAGACTTTCCACATCCACATGTGGTGTTGGCGTTGGGATTGTGAATTTCGAAACCCTTTCCATTCAACCCGTCATCAAAATCGACCTCGGAGCCTTCCAGATGATCGAAACTGCCGCGGTCCAGAATTACCTTAATCCCCCGGCTCTCGATTTCCACATCGTCATCCCCTCTTCCATCAAATCGCATTCCATACTCCAGCCCGGAACATCCGCCCTTCTCCACGCAGATGCGCAGCATCTTGGCAGGATCATCGATCTCCGCCCGCATTTCGCTTACACGCTGCGCTGCCCGTTCCGTCAATGTAATCATCTCTAAACCAGCCTTTAGAATAAATAAATGCCTAGCAGCGCATTATTTCGAGCTTAAAGTTCCGATATTTATTACGATGAAGCAATTTTCGCGGTAATATCCCACTTGCAACGCCACCAGAAATAATTCTAATTTCATTTTGTGGCTGCTCCAGATACTCTCTTTAATGAAATCCACTACCCGCTTGTGCGGAAAATTGCCTCTGGTGGAATGGGTGTTGTTTATGAAGCACTCCAGCTGGGTGTTGATGAGTTCTCCAAGACCGTCGCGATAAAGCTTATCCGCGAGGAGTTTTCCGCTATCAAGGAATTTCGAGACAATTTCGTGGGAGAAGCCCGTCTCGTGGCCGATCTCATCCATACCAACATTGTGCAAACCTACCACTTGGGAACGATCAAGGGACAGTATTTCATGGTTATGGAATACGTTAACGGGGTTAATCTCGAGGAATTTATCTTCCAGCATCGCTGTCTCGGCCGTCCCATTCCTATTGAGATTGCCGTCTTTATTATATCAAGGATCTGCCGAGGTCTTGCCTACGCCCATGACAAAAGAGACGCGAATGGGAGGTTGCTGGGTATCGTCCACCGCGATGTAAATCCCAAGAACATCATGCTCGCCCAGGAGGGTGATGTGAAACTTACCGATTTCGGCATCGCCAAGGCTTTCGACCTCATGTATAATGAAGAAGGTGAAGTCATTGCTGGTAAAGATGAATACCTTTCACCCGAGCAGGCGGAGAGGCAAATTACAGACGCTCGCGCAGACCTGTTCTGCTGTGGTATCGTAATGGCCGAATTGCTTCTTGACAGGAATATTTTCGAGGCCGACGAAGGGTCCGAGACCCGAAAAAATATTCTGGAGATGGAGATACCGGATTTCACGGAGTTACGTCCAGGTATCGACGAGAGGCTCAACGAGATTCTTCATAAGACCCTTCAACGAGAGCGTGACGCCAGGTACCAGACAGGCGACGACATGCTCACAGCACTGGAAGTCTACCTATACAGCGACGGCTACGGTCCCACTAATGCAAAGCTGGCAGACTATCTCCAGGATGTGTTTGCCGACGGTATGGCCTTTGAACCGGATTCCGGGCTGGCAAGTAGCCCCACCAAGCTTCTTTAAGACAATATCGGATAGGAGTGTAAGAAACTTCCCATGAGTGCCTTAGGACTTCAACAAGTCCAGCGACAAACACAGACTCTCGTCCTGGCTCCGCAACTGCGCCAGTCGTTGAAGATTCTGCAGGCCCCCGCGTTGGAACTTAGAACTACCATATTGGAGGAGCTTCAGACAAATCCGGCCCTGGAAGAACTACCCATGGATGATATCAGTTTGGAAGAGAGCGAAATATCCGAGGATTCGCCGGAAAGAGAAGACAGCGGCAAAGAGCTCGACTTTGAGAATGATAACGATGTCTTAATGAAGCTCAGTGAGGATATGAGGGAGTATTTCGAGCAGGAGAATGGAGCCACCCCCTACACCTCCGAGCAAGCCGAAAAACGCCAGCATTTTTTCGACTCTATTGCCTCCGAAATATCGCTTCAAGAACACATCATTCAGCAGGCGGTATTGAGCGATGCTTCTCCAGAGGTGGTGAAGGCCCTCGAGTATCTCGTGGGAAGCCTCAACGATCGGGGGTTCTTGACTCTACCTCCATCGGTCGTCGCGGATGGCTCGGGTCTATCTTCGGAGTTGATTGAACAAGCGCATAACCTGCTGAAAAGCCTGGATCCACCGGGAATCGGAAGCGTAGATCTTCAAGAGTGCCTTTTGATTCAACTCAAACTTGCCAGAAATGATACCAGTATCGCCGCTACCATTATACAAGATCATTTCGATCTGCTCTTGAGGCGCCGTATTCCCGAAATCGCGCGAAAAATGGGTGTCAACATCGATGAAGTCCAGGCAGCCATCGAAGAAATTGCTGCTCTTGACCCCGCGCCGGGTCGGAGATTTGGAGAGGATACCAACCGCGTGGTTGTTCCCGACGTTAAAGTGGAAAAACAGCTCGACGAATGGGTCGTAACATTAAGCAACGACTATATCCCGCGGCTTCGTCTCAACAGTACTTACAAGAACCTGATAGCAAAAGGAAAACTGTCTCCCAAAGAGAAAGAGTATATTCACGATAAGCTCCGATCGGGAAAGTTTCTAATAAGCTCGATCGAACAACGACAACAGACGATCGAACGTATCACACGAGAGATACTTCAATTTCAGGGGGACTTCTTTGAACACGGTGTTTCGAAATTACACCCGCTTACCATGAACCAGGTTGCGGAAATAATTGGGGTGCACGAGACTACCATTAGTCGCGCAATCTCCAATAAGTACATCGACACTCCACACGGGGTATTCGCCTTCAAGTATTTTTTTACAACCGGTTACACTTCCTTCAATGGTGAGGCCGTCTCCAACACTTCGATTAAAAAGCTTATCGCGGATATTATTGAAGAGGAAGATCCCGCCAAACCCTTTAGCGATCAGGGCATCGTAAATATCCTTGTTGAAAGGAATATTAAAATCGCCCGGCGCACGGTCGCGAAATATCGAGAGGAATTGGGCATCCTGGCGACAAACTTAAGAAGAAAGTACTAGCGTTCTATTGAGTGGAATCTGACTTGGATACCACCCACCCCTAACCGCCTCTCTCCAAACTTCGTCGTTAGCCTCGTCGGAAGCTTAGTCGAGGGTCGACAAGGATCGCGACGAAGCTTACGACTAAGGGTCCTTTACGGGTGGAGGAAACTTGCTCCAAACTTTATCGCGAGCTTTGTCGCAAACTTAGTCGAGGGTCGACAAGGTTCGTGACGAAGTTGACGACGAAGCTTACGACTAAGGGTCCCTTACGGGTAGAAGGAAACTTGCTCCAAACTTTATCGCGAGCTTTGTCGCAAACTTAGTCGAGGGTCGACAAGGTTCGCGACGAAGTTGACGACGAAGCTTACGACTAAGGGTTCTTTACGGGTGGAGGAAGCTCCCTCCAAACTTTGTCGCGAGCTTCGTCGACCAATCGACCGAAAATGAAGACCCGCTAAGCGAGGCGGAAGCACTTCCTACCGGCCCGCAACCGAAAACGCACAAAAGAGGATGACAAGACCTTCTTCCAAAGGTAATATCGCGTTCTTTTGAAAGATCAAACGCTGCTCTTTCTCGATGCCAGCTCCCTCCAGGTCCAGGTGGGAATTTTGAGGAGGTTTGAATGGTTGGCTTTTTTCGAGTGTGAAAGGGAGGCCCTTGACTCACTCTTTTCCGGCATCAAAGGTTGTTTGAATTCGGCCAAACTCCGACTGGAAGATCTGCAGGGTTTTGTTTTTTGCGAGGGTCCGGGTTCGGTCCTGGGTATCCGTCTGGCCGCTATGGCAATCAACGGTTGGCGAAGTCTGCCCTCTCATTGTAATGCGCCAGTTTTCGCCTATTACAGCCTCGAGGCAGCCGCCCACCTCCTTCTTCAACGGGGCGTTCAGCTTCCTTTCAGCCTTATTTCGGATTATAGAAGAGATCTCTGGAATCTGATCACCGTTTCCTGCGATGGAGGAGTCTCTGCGCTCAGTAGAGTGCGGGCGGAAGAGGTCAGAATGCTGGATCAATCGCTTTTCTACCTCAACCAGCGCAAGCAAAATAATCCCCCACCCTCCTCAGTAAGAAATTGCAACTATACTTTTGCCGCCACACCCCGAATCTTTGAAGAATCCGGATTGCTCCGCCGGGTTGATGGCGCGCTCCCCTACAGCCCGGAAAAACCCTCATACGCAAAGTGGAACGCCCAGCGCCATCAAAGAGCATAGAAGTCTAGTCCTCGAACAAGTGTGATTGGAATATACCTAACGCAATAAAAAGCTCGAAACGCGCTTAGATACTGGGAAAACTGTTAATCGACCAAAAAAACCACCCAGAAAAAAAGGACGTTTCGAGTGAAAAGAAGATACCGCAAGAACCTCCACAATAGCAAGAGAAGAATAAAGCATCGGCTTAGAAATCGGGGCTGGCCTGAACAGGCCAAACCGATGTTCAAAGCGAGCAACATCCACTACGAGACGGCCGAACGAGGCAAAGGGGTGAGTTGTGGAGGGATAGGAGCGATTCACCTGATGGTGAAGAGACTGGGGTTGGTGGAAGAGCTCGACCAGAGCGTGCAGTTGCTCAAGCGCCACCTGCCGTATCATGAGAGTGATCATGTGCTCAACATAGCCTACAACGCATTATTGGGAGGGATCCGGCTCGAAGACATCGAATTGCGCCGCAAGGACGAGGTTTTTCTGAATGCCTTAGGAGCGCAGAGGATACCGGATCCGACGACCAGTGGAGACTTCACCCGACGCTTTGATGAAGGCGCGATCGAAAAATTGATGGAAGGGATCAACCGGATACGGCAAGGGGTGTGGAACAAGCAGGCAAAAGGATTCATGGAGGAGGCGTTCATCGATGTGGACGGGACGATAGCGCAGACGAGAGGGAAGTGCAAAGGGGGTATGGGAATAAGCTATAAGGGGATCTGGGGCTATGCACCGCTGATCGTGAGTTTGGCAAATACCAGGGAAGTGCTCTACATGGTGAATCGACCGGGCAATGAGACTAGCCATGAGGGATGCGTAAAGTGGATTGATCGGGCGGTGGAACTTGTGCGTGCGCATGCGGGGAAAATCTGCTTGCGAGGGGATACGGACTTTTCGTTGACAGAAAACTTCGATCGGTGGGATGAAGAAGGAACGGGATTTATCTTCGGAATGGATGCGCATCCCAAAGTGGTGGGACTGGCCGAGGAGTTCAGAGAGACGGCCTGGAGCGAACTGGAGCGGTTGCCCAAGCATGAAATAGCGACCGAATCGAGAGCTAAAGCGCCGCGAGTGAAGGAAGGGATCGTGCACCAGAAGGGTTTTGAAAACAAGGTGCTGGAGGCAGAAAGTGTGGCCGAGTTGGACTATCGGCCCAACAAGTGCAAAAAGACCTATCGGATGGTGGTGGTGCGTAAGAACATCAGTGTGCAAAAGGGCGAAGTAGTGCTCTTTGATGAGATCCGCTACTTTTTTTATATCACAAATCGTAGGGACCTGACTAAGGAGCAGGTGGTCGCCTTTGCGAATCAACGCTGCGATCAGGAGAACGTTATTGAGCAACTCAAAAACGGGGTTAATGCGATGCGTATGCCCGTGGATGATCTTTTGAGCAATTGGGCCTATATGGTAATGACAGCATTGGCCTGGAACCTGAAGGCGTGGTATGGATTACTCATGCCCAACCGCCAGCGGGGGTTGGAGATCGTGAAGATGGAGTTTCGGCGCTTCCTTCACGCCATCATCTTGCTCCCCGCGCAAATCATCCGAAGCGGGCGCCGAATTGTTTATCGGCTTTTAAGCTGGAACGAGTGGATGGGAGATTTTATCAGCACCTGGGAGCGATTCCGATCTATGTCGCCTGGGTAGCAGATCAAGTAACCGCGAACGCACAGCCACAACGGAAGGACTGTCGGCGTATCCCAAAAAGGGGACAGAACTAACGTTAAAACAGAACGGATATGACTCAAAAAAAGCAAAACATGAAACCAGCCCAAGGGTGGCGGCGGCAAAACTACCGCCAGCATGGCAAATAACGTTAGGAATAACGAAGTTTCCTGTTCAACCTTTAAACGCGCTTATTTTAGGTCTAGTTTCGTATATGACTTGCGTACTGTCGTAGCCTACGGGTGCGGCCATTCTGGTAGGCAAAAGGACGGAAGAGTATTCCCTCTGGTGCCTCTTCGTTTCTCTCTCCTGCCCTGAGCCCCGCCGAAGGGGTTTCCTTCTGTTCAATTCTCTTCAGCGTGGAAGAACCTACGAGTTTCGTTGCGGCTACGCTGCGCTAGGGTCCTCAGTCTCGCTCTGTGGCCTCTCTTCAAATTAACTCAGAACTCTTTCGCGGATGCAACTTTCCAAAGCCGCGATGGTTTAAGGACCGTGAGGAGATATGAGCGCTGAATACAGGGATCTCTCACCCGGCCGAGCGTGGTCGCCACTACCAAAATCTCAATGGGGCATAGTAAACGCCTGTCATCTGCTCAGGCGTATCGGATTCTCCGCCACTCCCAAGGAAGTGGAACGGGCAGTTGATCGTGGCTTAGGCGCGACTCTCGAATACTATTTCGGAAATACGCCTAAGATGCCGATGCCGGATTCGGTAAGGAAGTACGGCGAGAAATCCTCCCGGGAATTTCGCAGCATGCGCAACCTTCCGGAGGATGAGCGCCGCCCAAGGCGACGGCAACTACGTCAGGAGGGCAATGCCGTTTATCTTGACTACGGGATAAAGTGGTTGATGCACGCCCGCCAACTCAGATACGCCCCTTACGAGAAACTCGTCACATTTCTGCAGGACGTGTTTGTAGTCGGCCTGCCTAAGGTGCGTCACCCCTACCTCCTTTATCGGCATCAAAATCTACTCCGGGAGCAGGCCACGGGAGAGTTCGGAAGACTGTGCAAGGATGTCAGCCGTTCTCCTGCCATGATTCAGTATCTCGACCTGCAACGAAGTCGAAAGGGCATGCCCAACGAGAATTTCGCCCGCGAGCTTTTCGAGCTATTCATGCTTGGAGAAGGTAACTACACGGAGAAAGACATAAAGGAAGCCGCACGCGCCTTTACTGGCTATAAGTCCGACGGCGCGGACTTTCGATTTGCCTATCGCCAGCACGACGACGGCTACAAGACAGTGTTTGGAGATCGCGGCCGTCATTCTGGTGACGACGTTATCGCGCTCACTCTCAAACAGCCTGCCGCAGCCACATTTTTGCCCGGAGAATTTCTTCGCTATTATCTCTCCAGCGAAATTGCTCTCGATCCGCCCTATGTTGAAGAACTTGGAGAAAACTGGCGCCGTCACAAGTTCAGTATTGGCTACCTGGTGGAGAGAGTCTTCTCCAGTCGTCTCTTCTATCACCCTCAGTTTCGGGGGAATATGATAAAGAGTCCGGTCCAATATTACATCGGTCTGCTTCAGGACCTCGATCTGGATGTGGCGCCCTTTCCCAGGGTAATGCTCAACGGACTGCGAAATATGGGGCAGCCTTTTTTCGCGCCTCCCAACGTGCGAGGATGGCAGGGGGCGAAACTGTGGATCAATTCCTCCACCCTGGCTGCGCGACGCCGGATCGTGGAGAGCATTTTCTCCTCCATGAACGAAGAGAATCTGAACGCCGATGACTATGCGGAACTGATGGTGGCACGCCTTGAAGACCGCGCGCAGTTAACGGTCGACAGGAAACGATTAAATCAGGTAGCGCGAATGGATGATGCCGCTCTCCTCAAACACATTGCCACCTATATCGTAACAGAACAAACGAGTCCCGAATTCACGAATAGCCTGAGAAGCTACCTGCGAAACGGAAAGGACGAACGCCGCCACTCCGTCGAGAATTTATTGCTGTCGGTATTGCTGTCACCACATTACAATCTCTGTTAAATCATGAATAATCAGTTTTTGAACCTGCCTTCCACTCGACGCGAATTCCTCACACGAAGCACACGCGGTATCGGTTTGCTCGCCTTCAGCCGCTTCGCCCCCGCCTTCCTTACCCATACCACTCTCGCCAACCTTCCCGCACCCGAAAAGGACCGTACCATTCTTGTCCTGGTCCAACTCGCCGGCGGCAATGACGGCCTCAATACGCTTATCCCTTTTGAGGATGACAACTACCACCGGCTGCGCCCGCGTCTGGCCATCAACCGTAGGGAAGTGATCCCTCTCGGGGAAAACCTCGCCTTCCATCCCGCCTTCAGTGAAATGGCCGCGCTTTACAGGGAAGGTGAGCTTGGGATTGTCCAGAATGTCGGTTATCCGAATCCTAACCGAAGCCACTTCCGTTCATCCGAAATCTGGGAGACCGCAAGCGACAGCAATGAATACCGATCCACCGGATGGCTCGGCCGTTTTTTCGACAATAACTGTTGCGGAAAGCCGCAAAGCGACAGTCCGCTTGCGGTCCACATCGGCAGCCAGCTTCCCCAGACCTTCCAGTCCGAAACGCCACACAACCTTTTCGGCATCAATCGGAGAATGGGTGAGAGAAAGCGTCCTTTTAATACCGCCCTCATGGAGAGCCTCATTAATGCTCCTGTTCAAGGAGAAAACGTCCGCTTCCTTCAACACACCATGATGGATGCCATCGTTACCGAAAAACGCATTCAAAGGATCACCGAGGATTATCTCCCGCTCACCGATTATCCCGATTCACGACTCGGTCAATCACTGCGTGGCGTCGCTGCCATGATAGAGGCCGAACTCGAGACGCGCGTCTATTTTGTCTCCCAAAGCGGTTACGACACGCATACCGGCCAGCTCAACGCTCACAACCGCCTCCTCTCGGAACTCTCCACCTCCCTCGCGGCCTTTCAGAAAGATCTTCATGCGCGTCATTTGGACGACCAGGTCCTTACCATGACTTTTTCCGAATTCGGACGGCGTCCCAGCGAAAACAACGGCGCCGGCACCGACCACGGAACCGCTGCCCCGCTCTTCCTCTTAGGGAGCAAGCTGAAGCGTACCCTTCACGGGACCGCGCCGGGCCTTAACCTGGCTGCCGGCGAGGATCTCACCTATTCCACGGACTTTCGACAGGTTTACGCAACCGTCCTCAAACACTGGTTTCAATGTCAACCGGGTACCATTCTCGGCGGAGATTTTCCCTCGCTCGATTTTGTCTAGGAATCTGTCAGACTTGAAATTCTTAGCATCCACCCATGCCCTGGCGACTAACGAAGCAAGAGAAAAAGGCCCTCACCATTATCCTGATCATCTGCTGCCTCAGCCTGATAGGCGTGATCGTTTTTTGAACTTGATCATTACCTGTCCTGCCGTGCGGCAGGACTGCTCTTATCGGTTCATCGTTGTGTTTGATTTCCATCCCCCACGCTCTTGACTCGCCATAGCCCATCGGGCGACGGCGGTTGCCGAGGGTCAGTTGAGGATTTGGGCTACACCATATGACATTGAACATCAACGAATCCCCCGGGCTTGCCCCGGGGATCGTTAGGTTTCTATGCTACTGCAAAGCAGCCAACCCCCCTTTGCTCACTACCGATCCCGCTCAGCGGGAGGCATCTTACAATTCTCGAGGAAAGTGTTGCGGCGAGATGCTCTTCCCAATGTGCTCCCATCGCCCATTAACAATTCACAATTTTACCTAATAAATCCCAAGCTAATGCGTTGTTAAAGAGAAACGGCGCCTCAACTGAAACACGAATACTCGAAAAATGATGAAAATAAAAACTATGGGTCTACAGCAGAATCTGTGGGTGGGTAACGTCGCTTACAAGAGGAAATAGAGTCGGTGAGCACAAGGAGAAGTCAGGGCGCTGCCCTGAATCCCGCTCCTCCACAGCCGGAGGGGCTGGTCGGTGTTTTCTTTGCATATGGGATTGAAAGGTTGAAGCACCGGGCCGTTCCGAGGATGAAAGTAGTACCGAAAATACATCCTGAACACGGAGGACCCAGTGCTCATCAAAACGCTACTGAATCGGTGCTATTGGCTCAAGAGCTTTGTTTACGCAAAGGCGAGTATGGAAATGGTGAAATCGGAGGAGGCGATTGTGGTGCAGATTGAGCCGCGCAAGAATAGTCGGGTGTGCTGTTCGGGGTGTGGCCGGACGGCCAGCGGCTACGACCACATGAGCGAGGCGAGGCATTTTGAATTTGTGCCCTTGTGGGGGATGAAGGTGTATTTTCGTTACCGCATGCGGCGGGTCAATTGCCGGCGGTGCGGGGTGAAGGTCGAAGAGGTGCCCTGGGCCAAGGGCAAGAGTCATCTGAGTTGGCCAATGCAATGGTTTCTGGCCCAGTGGGCGAGGCGCTTGAGCTGGGAAGAGACGGCAAGGGTTTTTCGCACGAACTGGCGCAACGTCTTCGAGTCGGTCGAGGCGATGGTGCGTTGGGGGCTCAAACGGCGCGATATGAGCGGGATTGAGGCGATCGGAGTCGATGAGGTGCAGTATCATCGAGGCCATCACTATCTCACCGTGGTCTACCAGCTTGACGAGGGGCGGCGGCGGCTATTGGGCGTATTCAATAAGCGCAACGTAAAATCGCTCTTGCGTTTTTTCTGGGAATTGGGAGCGCAAAAGAGCAGCCAGATCCTCTACGTCTGCTCGGATCTGTGGAAGCCTTACCTCAAAGTGATCAAGAAAAAGGCACCCCAGGCGCTGCACATCCTCGATCGCTTCCACTTGGTAGCCAACCTGAACAAGGCCCTCAATGAGATTCGTGCTGCGGAAGCCAGGCGATTGCAACGGGACGGCTACATCAACGTGCTGGTCAAAAGCAAATACTGTTTCTTGAAAAATCCGCAAAATCTCACCCCCACCCAACAGATCCGCCTCAAGGAGGTGCTCCAATACGATCTGAAGAGCGTGCGGGCCTATCTACTAAAGGAGAGCTTTCAGCTCTTGTGGCATTATAAAAGTCCCTACTGGGCCCAATGGTATCTGAAAAAATGGTGCACGCGCGCCATGCGTTCGCGCCTCAAACCGATCAAAAGGTTCGTGCGCTCGGTGCGCAAACACGAGCCGCTCATCCTCAACTGGTTTCGGGCCAAAAAGGCCTTTTCCTGCGGCATTGTGGAGGGCTTTAACCGCAATATAAATCTCACTATCAGAAAAGCATACGGCTTTAAGAGCTTCGAAGTGCTTAAGATCGCCCTATTTCATACCATGGGCGACTTGCCTGAACCCGAAATAACCCACAGATTCTGCTGACGAGGCAAAACTATAATAAAAGTAGTCGGTATTACATTAACTACGATTCTTTCCGCCGGCGTTTCCCTGAATGCAACTTATCAGGAAAATGCAGAAATGTTAACCAATGTAATACCATTCAAAGTGCGAGTAGAGGTGTTGAGCCAAGCGAATGAGTTGCTAAACTCTGATCCTCAACCGGTTCCGGACTTCGAGTGCTTTCCCAATGTATTTGATCCCAGGCCTGATAAATATGGGGAACCAGATCCAATACCTGCGCCTCCTCCTCTTCCTCCGCGGCCAAACGACGGCGAAATTCTCCTGCTAGCTGACGATCAACTCGGCGTTCGTGGCATCATGGTTTTGGAAAGTAGCGGTAGAAAGATTCTACACACCGACCATGGTGTAAAGAAGGTAGGAAGTACATTTTCCATTTTCTATAATGATGAGTATTATTCCGTTCAGATTACGGATATCACTACGAAAGGCTATACGCTCAAGTTCAACGATACTCAATTACCGAAAACCTTTTTACAAAAGGGTGAACGCATCAGATGGAGCGATGATTCCACAGATAATTGGTACTTAACCAGTAAAGATCCTCGGGGCAAGCCCCGAGGCATTTGAGTTTCCAGATCTCAAAATTGAAGGTACGAAGCAAGCTTCGGGGAATTGAACCCGGAGCGATTAAATAATCGAAAGAGAATTTACCCTCAGACTAAACGAGATCCTATACCCCGTGAAGTTTTCCGAACTTAGCAAGCAGTCCACTTTTGCACCAGATTAGGTCTACCCCACGATCTCATCACCGAACATATTCAGATAGTGGCGATACCATTCACTCTGAAAGCGGGCTTCGGGATCGTACTTTCCCTTCAGCCTTAGAAACTCGGGGAACTGCGGATAACATTTCAGGACCTGCTCGCGAATTGCCCATCTGTGGTAAGTGAGAAAGTAGCTGCCGCCGTACTGGATGCCGCGGTCAATCAGTCGCCGGAAGTCTGCTTTGGCCTTCCGTAGGCCATCGGCATCGTGTCCAACGTGCAAATTGAAGATAATAGAGGCATATCGCTCCCTGGCCCAGGCGAGAAAGGTCTCATCGTCTTTCTCAATGAGTCGGATTGTCCCGTAAATCAGATTCACATCATTTTCAAGGAAATCGCCTCGAACATCCTCCAGGAGGTCTCGTAGTGCATGGCGTGGCACATAAATCTCCGTAATCATCTCGGTTCCGTTCCGGAGCGGACCGAGTCGTCCGCTGAGTTCTTGGTGATAGTCATCGATGTAGGTGCTCATCTGGTGTGTGTCAGACCAGTAAATCTGGCCCGAGGTCGAGAGATAATATTCCGAGTATCGGGCGAAAGCCTGACCGCGATCGACGTGCGCAAGGTGGATCAGTTCGACCCAATCTTTCTCCAGGAGTTTCGCCTGCTTCTCTGGAATCTGCGTGCTGTCCGGCACGGGGCGGTAGCATGAGAATACGCCCTTCCTTAATCCCGTATCGGAGTTGAGGTCAGTAGAATACTGGAAATCTCCATACAAAAATCCCTCTTCGATCCGCTCTTCAAAACGAGCCGGCAGTTCTACTGTATCGATCACTTCCACAACCCGTTCGATCTTTCGGCGCGGGGCCAGGCGAAGACGCACGGACGCGATGATTCCGAATAGTCCGTACCCCCCAATCGCAAGCTGGAAGAGCTCGGCATTCTTTGTTCGACTGCACTCTCGTGCCTCACCGGTTGCATCGACCAGGGTGAAGGACGCGACGTCTCCGACGATCGGTTTGTAGCGTAGTCCCCTCCCGTGTGCATTCGCGGCAAGCGCTCCGCCGATGCTTAAGCGATCGGCTCCCGTTTGCTTCTGTCTGATCCCCCACTGCCGTTCCTCTCCACGCTGTTCACGAAGCAGGTAATCGATCATCCTGGGCCACTGAATTCCCGCGCCAACCTCGATCTCCCCTCGTTCAGGATCAAAGTCCAGTACGTTATTCATCTCATTCGCGTCGATCAGGATCGTGTCGGACCCAAACTGCTGCCCACCCATGGCATGCCTTCCCGCTGCGATGCTTACTGCCCGACCTTCGGAGTGGGCGGTGCCAAGCACCTCCTGGAGTGCTTCGAGCGAGCCCGGCCTTGTGATTCTGTGGACACGCGTCCGATTAAGCTGTGAGTGAATGTCATTCACCCAAAGTGCGGTTGAATTCGAACTTGCCCTTAAAATGCTCGCGGGCATAATCGCGGCACCTGCCGCGGCTGATGCGCTCAATTCCAGAAATTCACGTCGAGTCAGCATGATTCCCTCCTTGTTTTGAATTCTGTCGCTACCAGGCGCCGCCCTCCCAGAAAGATCAGAAAAAGCGCACCTGCCTGGATAATGTGATAAACGGCATTGTGATTGAAATAGACGCGATGGATCCCCAGCTCGAACTGTTGGAACAACGCCGCTGCGAAAGTGAGTACCAGTCCGCACGCGGCAACAAGAAAGCTCCCGTTTTTCTCTCGCCGATACACCACGGAAAACGCGAGGAGCAGAAATAGAGCAGCTGGTAGATAATTGAGTAAGGCGATCCTGAAGCTTGCCGTGATCAACAGAACCACGAAGGCGTAGGCCAGGAACTCGGCGAATGCTGCAGCCGCAATCAACCGCGAAATACGATCTGAAAAGAGAAACTCCGCCCCGCTCGCCCAGGCCGCCAAAGCCGTTAAGCCAATTGTCAAAAGCGATGCCGGCCACAAGATAGCGTGTCCCAGGGAATCTACCTCTAGAAAAAAGCCGTGGACGGTGCCGCCGAAAAGAGACGCGGCGCAAATAGATGCGAAAAAGAGGGTGAACCACCGACCCAGCTTCACATTCCGAGCTTTATTCCGGTGAAGGATGGCCGCGAAGATCAAACATTCGATCGCCAGCACGTAATCGGTAAGGGCAACATCGGGTTCAGTCATCGTCACGCCACTGCTATGAATTAGGCCACGCTGACCAACGCTCAGGAATTTTCAGGCGCAGGGCGTTCAATCGCAATTTCCGCCGTCTCGAACGCATGGGGTTTGGAGGCAGGATGAGCAAATGCTGGTTTCGTGTCGTATAGAAAACTTCCAGAAACCGGCAGCAGGATCAGATCGGTCAGCAGGGCGAGGCCATCCTCGACAAACCAGATTTTCATTGAACTGTCGACCTTCAACTCCGGCACCCGCCAGCTCAGTATGCCGGCGCTGATTAACGCCAACGCCAGCCAGAGGTAGCGCCCGTGGTAGACCCATGCATGTCTCATCGCAGCGCTCCTACTTAACTCCGTTTGCGCCAAAGCGGTGAAATATGCGGGTTAGTTGCTGATTGAGCCGCAAATAGTCGATTTTGGAGTGGTGCCGCGGATCGCGCGGCAGTGTCTGAAAGCGAACGTCACAGTCAGCGCTTGGCGCGAGTTGTCGCAGAAGCTGCAGGATATCTTTTTTTGGCGTCGCCGCTGTTCCGCCGGTGTTACGTTCGACAACCGCCAACAGTTGGCTGTTGACCTCTACGATCGTGCCGCCGCGGACTCCCGGCAGTCGGCTGACTGCGTTTTCGAATGGCAATGGAAACAACCAGTCGTGATCGATCATGATACGACTGTTGACGCGCCCGAGGAGGAAGAGACTGCCGCACTCGTCCAGATAACCAGCATCACCGGTGCGGTGCCAAATCGATGGGCCGACATGGATCTTTGTTCGGGCTTCGGCCTCCGGGTTATGGAAGTATTCGCGCAAAACGTGGTCGCCGCGAACACAGATTTCACCGACCTCCCCCGGTGCCTGCCGGCGTGCGGCAAACATTTTTTCAGACAACTCGGGAAGGCAATCATCAGTCATTTGCACAATGGCAACTTCAATCTCGGGCACAGGCCTGCCGACCGGCAGTCCCGCCGTCAGGACGTCGTTCTCCCACGCAATGAGGTCGTCAGCCAGGATACTGCTGATGGGTTCAGCTTCCGTCGAGCCGTAGACAATCTCAATACGCGTATCGGGAAACGCTGTGACCAGCTCCCGTGCCAGCGACGGAAAGACCGGGGCGCCGCCGAGAAAGATTTTTTCAAGCGGCGATGAAGGACCACCCTTTTCCCGGCAGTGGCGTGCCCACTTCTCGTAGATCGCCGGACTGCCCGCCGTGCAACTGACATGATGTTTATCCGCGAGTCGCGTCAATACTTTGGGGTCAGCGGATTCCGGAGATGCCGGGTTGAACGCACCCAGAACACTGGTGACACCCTGCGCGAGATTATTGAGGACAAAAATCGGTAGTGTTGCCAGGTCTGTATCCTGTGGACTCAGCTCGAGGTGACGCTGCAGGACACGCGCCTGTGAGAGGAGATTGCCGTGTGTCCGTTTAGCGCCCTTCGGTCTACCCGTACTGCCGGTTGTGAAGGTGACTAATGCAGTATCCGCTTCATCGCATTTCACCGGTGCAATTTCCCTACCGTTCATAGGCGGGGAGTTCCAACGCCATTGCCAGATTTTTACGGGGATACGCCGGACGGCCGATGAGCTGAGGCGCAGAAGATGTGCCTTTGGCACACCGATAAAGGCTTTGCATTGGATGCTTTCGGCGACCTGTCGCAGGCGGTTACGACTGGTCCAGGCATCGACAAAAACAGCCGTCGCACCCCGATGCCAGAGCGCCAGCAGTATGACGTAGAGCGGAATTCCCATCGGCACATAAACAAGCACCGCATCACCCTTCTCGATACCCCGGTTGCGCAAATAATCGCTGTAGGCATGCACCTGCCCACGGAGTTCGGAAAAGATCAGGGACCGATCGCCCTCAACGAGTGCAGTCCGTTGCGGCGCACGCTCGGCGACGGCGTTGAAACTGTCAATTAACGGTGAACTCATGATGAACTTGACTAGACCTTATCCGAAAAGCTACTGATTGGCCGCAAAGAGGCGCAAAAGGCGCAAGAAAAACTTGAGAAAATCCATTTTTTGGCTTGATAAAAAGTGTCGCAACATGCTAGTGTTTAACAACTTAAGATTAAGAAATGAGTTAAACATGCCAACATGTGCGACAGAGGAGAACAAAAGCGATAAGACGCCCCTTAGCAACCTCATTCTGCCGGTTCCAGACACGGATTTCCGTGATTTTCTGGATGAAGTTGAAGAATTGGCCGGGTTCGCGGCGCAAATCATCGAGGCGATCGAGAAGGATCTGGACGCCCATGCGCGTGAGAAGAAGAAACTTCGATTGGAAGATCGAAGGTTCTTTGAAGGGCGCACAGCGGAGCTGCCGGAGCTGGACATCGAGGAGGAGAATATTCTGGCTGCTGAATTGAATCTTGGGGCAGGCCGGCCGCGGATGCCGGCTTATGCGGTATACGTGTTCGTGATGATTCGAGGGTTTCTGGGTTCGTTGACCACGAAACCGGCACGGCGGTTTGTGCGCGAGTCGATGAGCTTGTACGGATTTTTGCAGAGCGGGGGACTGAGAATGCCGGCGGTGACGACGATTCTGGAGAACGTGAACCTGGTCAGCCATACGACCCGCGAGTTGAT
>CBDCEW010000087.1:0-100308 GCA_965215885.1 Candidatus Moanibacter sp. | reverse complement strand
GTGCTGAGCATGGGGGTAAAGCAGATCAGTATCAGTGGGGCGAAGGGCAAGAAGTTGACCACCCCCGAGGACCGGGAGAGCGAGGCGTATCGCGAGGCACGCCGCAATCGCTCCGCAGTGGAGTCGCTGATGTTCACGATTAAAGATGGATTTGCCTTTGGCGAACTCGGCCGCCGCGGCATCGATGCGGTAGGCGATGAACTGCTCGAGAAGGTTCTGGCCTACAACTTCTGCCGCATCATACTGATGAAGAAACGACGAGGGGAGGAACTGGAACAGGCGGCCTGAATCTGACCGCTTTGCAGCTCGGAGAAAAAAGCACCACGGGATGAGTATGCCTCCAAACAGCGGCAAATATGCGTATTGTGCAGCAAGCCACGCCGATGGCCGCTCAATACCTGCTCATCGGCAGCGTCGGCAGCCTGAAACCCGACGCCTGCCAGCCATAGGCTGGTCCGCCTGTGGCGGAAAACCTGAAACCGTCCGCTCGAAAGGCTTTTCGAATGGGGTCTACCTACGCCAAGAGGCTGACCATCGACGGCTTCAATATTTTTCAGAATATCGATGCCTATCCACCCGTAAATGCTCAGCAACTGATTACCGGAATCAATACCTGGTGGAAGCACATCGCGCCTGATTACTACGGCAACCAGGAGGGCCGCAGTCCTCTCCCGCTCAATCTCTGCCTCTGCTGGTGGGCGCGAATAATCAATGAGGCGCCCGCTAATACGGCTACAATACTGGGTAATAAGGAAAGCGTCTATCGCGCCCTCGGAAAAATCGCCAACCCCGATGTCACCACGACTTTTGCCCTGAATTATTACAATTTCGATCGCGGGGAGATCCGCAGATCTTTCGATGTCGACTCCAAGTTATATACAACGATAAAAGGGGAAGAGGCCTTCAGGGAACAGTTCCGTATATCGCCCAGTATCGATTCCTTTGAGGAGATGGTAAGTGACAAGAAAACTGGCGGCACGAACTACTTTTTCAGCGAGCTGACCTCACAGATCGACGACGCGCGGTCGGACAGCTCGAAAAATCGGATTCAGATTCTCAACCTCAATATTGAGGCGATTGAGGAAGAGATGACCAACCTCCTCCAGTCCCATGACATTTTCCCGCCACCTAAAATTCGCGACGCCCGTAAAGAGGATCTCAAAGCATTCCGTGATGGGTTGAAATCGATCATCAGCGACAAAGGGGAAAGTGAGATGAAGGTGATCAATCACGCCCTCCGCGAATTTCTGGACGTCAATTACCAGATGCTCTTCCCGATTCCCACGGAACCATTGGAAATCAACAAGGATTTTCTCCGTTCGCAGTTTCGCCACTGGGTGAGCGGGCAGCTTCATCGGTTCAAAGAGCTTTCGATCGGTTCGGGACCCCACGACCCCAGATGGGACCAACTGGGAATCGAAACCCAGGATCAGTGCCGAAACATCCTGAATGCGCTTGCCGTTTCCATGGAGCCGGAAATTGAAGAAATGACACAGTGGCTCAGTCGCTTGTGTGAGTATCGAAACGCGAGAAGGCAATTAGGCAATACGGATCTTCGCCGGCATCTCGCGATGCGTATGGCAAACGCCGTCGTCACCGCGCATTCCCGACGCCTGGCGGACCTCGACGACGAGCTTTTTGATCCTGAAGAGGAATCCCAGGATATCTCCGATCGATCAGGCCGAAGTTGCTACCACTATCGGGTATTTATTCAACCCTTTCTCGAAGAGCAACTCCCGGCGCTTATTGGACTTCCGCTCAGTGCGGTAGAGCGCCCCGATGATATACCGGGAGAAGACGAGCTCATCGCACTATGCAAGGAATACTCGATGGAACCCAAAAGGGACGGAAACCATGAGTGAGGGCCCGGACAATACGACCGTTCTCGAGGTCTTTCACAATAGCGGCCACCAGTTCTTTGCCGTGCCGCTGAGTGCGGTCCTGCCCAATCGGGACGAAGAGTGGCTCGGAGAATTCGTCAATAAAAACTACGCCCCCTGGGCCATGTGGGATCCGGTCTATCCTTATATTCGTTATCAGTATGGTTTTGACGACGACGGCACTCCCATTATTCGAATCGCCGTCGAAACCAACCTGGGAGACTCTTCGAGAGGCCTGCTTTTTGAGGTCGACGAGCATCAAGAGAAACCCGCTCGATTTGGGGATGAACCGGTAAATCCCTACGCCTTCCGCGACGAAGCTCAAATTGTCGAGGACTGTGGCCGCGAGAGATTGATTCCCCTTCTCTTCCTGCCCTCCAGGGATGGCCGGCAGATCTCTCTCATGGAGAGCGATACGAAGAGCCGCCTCAGCATACACTGGGCCATGCCGGACGGGCGGGATCCGATCGACGTCGACCTGATCATCGATCTCGGTAATACCCGCACCGTCGCCCTCCTTCTCGAGTCGTGCGGCCAGGAACCCATTCCCTTTGGAAAGCGCCTGAGGATTCTTCGCTTCCTGCCACGAGGAAGCTCCTATGAAAACCGCAGCTTCGCGACGGAGTATGGCGTATCCGAAGATAAATGTTCAATCATCGATTCGTGGATGATCCTGCACCGCCCTATCTTCGCGGGCCTGGAACCTCCCGTGAGCGAGGACTCCTTAGTCGATACCTGGGAGATGCAAGCGGTGAAACTGCCGGGAATGGAAGATAAGGAAGTTACCGTCTACGGAAACAAGCGTTATTTTCCACAGACCTTTGTTGAGATTTCGCCGGCCCTGATCGGCGGCGGCCGTTCCCAGCACGGCGCGGCCAGCATTTTCTCCAAGGTGCCGCTCGACGAAGACGTCCGTTTCTATCTCAGCTCACCTAAACGCTATGTCTGGGATGATGAAGCGGTGGGTCATTCCGGAGGCAATTACTGGTCCCAGATACCGAATGATACAGATCCCGAGCTGACGGGCTTTTTTGACCAGTTGTCAGGTCTCATCCGGGTCTACATGGATCCCAGTGGAGTCGATTGGGATATTGACAATCCGCCGACCGAAGAGGAATTCAAAAAACCCTATCTGGAAGCCCCGGCCTCCTATCCAAGGCGGGACTCGATATGCTGGTACGCCCTCGCCATAATCGAAGCCGCCCACCGGCAGATCAATTCGGCCGTTTATCTCGATTCCACGGGACGCAAGCGGTTGCCGCGAAGACTCTGTAATATTCGCGTAACCTACCCTTCCGGCTGGACCCACGAAGAGAGGACCGAATACTTCCGCCAGTGGGAGCGGGCGATCAATATTTTCACCCTTACGCATTTTCAGAATCACGGGCCGGTCGACCCGAGCGACCACCGCAGAGGAGGCAATCGCCCCCTCCTTGTCGACAAGCCGCTCGACGAGGCGGTCTGCTCCCAATTGCCGATCCTTTACTCGGATATCAGCAGCCTGATGGGAGACGGGGAGACCTGGTTCGATCTATACGGCAGGGAAGACAGGATCGTCGTCATGAACATCGATGTCGGTGGCGGAACGACAGACGTCGCAGTTATCGAATACAATCAGAAAAAGCAGGTCCGCAGCAAGACGGTCAGCCTCCAGCCAAACCTGCTTTTTCGGGACGGCAACACGATTGCCGGAGATGCTCTCGTAAAGACCATCATAGAGAGTATCATTCTGCCCACATGGATCGAAGAGTCCGAAGAGGGTCAGTTTGATCGCCTGCCAGAGGCCAGGGACTGGATCATGCGTTTCTTTCTTTCGCCTGGAAATCAGGAATTTCGCGATATCGATCCGCGGGCGCAAGAGCGGCTGAAACGTATCATTCGCCTCGTATTTATTCCAATCGCCAATGAATGGCTTCGCCGACTGACCTACATCGAAGGAAAGCACGATGCCCCATGGGAACCCCTCCGCGTCAGCGACTATATCGATCATCCCACTCTGGAAAACGATCTCAACAAACTGATACGCGAGATCTTCCGTCGAAAAATACCGAATGCGAGGGAGTGGGACGGTGTGCCATTCAAACCTCAGGCCGAACTGAAGTGCAGCAGGGAGCGCCTCGAGAACTGTATCGATGAGGTCTTCGAAAAGCTTTTTAATTCGCTCGGCCGGCAGGTGATGCGTTTCAACTGTGACCTCGTCATTATTTCCGGAAAACCTTCGGAACTCCCCCGGCTGAGGCAATTGCTCACCAAGGCGATTCCCCTGCTTCCCCAACGCATCATTCGAGTGAAGAATTTTCCGGCCGGCGAATGGTATCCCTTCAGTTCAATCGAGGAGGGTAAGATCATGGATGCGAAGACGTGTACCGTGGTGGGCGCCGCACTCTATCAGGATATCTGTAATGGCAACCTCGAGGGTTTCACGGTCCTCGACGAGGCGACGCGCGCCCCTTCGCGCGATTACCGCTGGGGAATTATCTCTTCGGCGGGCCTCTCGGAGGACTTCTATCATCACGAGAATTTACTTTTCCGCCCGTCCGATTACCCGAGGGGCGACCGTACCGATCCGAATGAAGTATTCGTCGAAAAGACGTTTACCCTTCCTCTTAATTGCCGCATCGGCCGACAGCGCGAGCGGGTAAAGGGTATAGCTCCGGAACCCGTCTACCGTTTGAAGTGGGATCATCCTGAGGCATCTCGCATCGGTGAAGTGCATGCCGAAGTCACGTTGCGCTGGGTCTCCCGAAGGGGCGAGGGGGAGAAGCTCGAACTGGTCGATATGAGACCGGCGCCGGGGGCGCATCCAGTAAGTCCATCGGAGGTCAGTTTGACACTGAACACCATGATGGAGCACAGTTTCTGGCTCGATGATCCGAAGCTCGATATCCGGGAAAAAGTTACCGTAAACCGATAGATCGATGGCTTCCAGAGACGGCGATAAGGGACCCGAGGATACGCCCCAGTTACCCGAGAACGTTCCCCTTACCCGTGACATACGGAGACCTTACTTTCTGGTCCGCGCTCCTGATCGAGTTCACCATTACCTCGAAAAAGAGAATTACCGGATTCTCACTTCTCTGAGGGAGCCTCTGGCACGCTTCCTGGCAAGGGGAACCCTGATTGAATCCGGAAGAGATCGAACCCTTAAATTCGATCTGGCGGCCTACGCCTCCGAGGATCTCCGGCAGATGGAGGACCTGCCGCTAAGCGAGATCGAAGCATTTGAGGAGGCGGCCCGCGGCTTTTATGAAAAGGCTTATCCAGAGGCCGAAAATATACCCGGACACGAAAAAGAGCTGCGGAAGTTCTTCAAACTTCCGGACCCCGAACTCGAACCGGATGCGTATTGGGTCTACGGTCCCCGGTATGCGCCGCGTCTTCTGATCCTTTGGGGTTGCGAGCAGAAGGAGTTCAGTTCTCTGGCTCTCATTCGCGACGAACGTTTGAGTATTCCATCCGCCGCCGATGGGGGCGCGCAAGCCGCCACCATTTCGGAACGGCTGAGGGAACGGATCACTCCCTGGGCCGCGATGCGCAAAGACACTTTCGAACGCCTGATGGATACACAGGCGCCTCTTTCGAGATTTCTCTTTCAAGTCAATCGCACCGAGGATGGCGACCTCGTCACTGTCGAGAACCGCTTTGAGACGATCGGCGCTAAGGCGCTTAAACCCTTGAAGAGCATCATGCCTGGACAGGCAAAGGCTTTTCGAAGAGCGGCCGTTGAGTTCTACGAAAAGGCTCATCCCGAAAATGAATCGCTCGACTAGGTAGAAAAGGAGTACCGCCGCAGGTTTCGTCTCGCCGATCCCGATGAATCGCCGGAAAGCTTTTCTGCTGTCGGGTCTATTTTTGGTAAGAGACTGGTCATCATTTTGGACGATCGGGACGAGGAGGAAAAGTGCCTTCCCCTTGTCGACGACGAAAAGCTCAATATCCCCCCTCGGCCTGAAAAGACCGTCACCGGTGTGGAAACATTGGATACGGTGGCCGATAAGCTCGACAAGCGTACCCTGCCGGTCGCCAAGCTCACTGCTATTGGAATTGTCGCAGCAGTGATAGCGATTGGTCTCGCTTCCTACCTCTTTGACGTATTTCGCGACAAGGTAGCTCCTACGCTCGCTGAAGATCCCGCTGTCAATGCCGAAAACGAGCCCACCCGGGTAACAATCCGATTCAGCGAAGAAATTGATGAAAAATCGATCAACGAGGCGGATCGATTCGCGATCGAGGGCGGAGAAGTTGAAATCCTTGAGCGCACCATCAACCCGGAAGACCGAACTCAGGTCATTCTTGCAACATCCGCTCTCAACCCCACTCAGAAGTACATCATGAAGATCCGGGGAGTAACCGATCGGGCTGGGAATTCGATAGAAGCCAACACAACCTACCCCTTCTCGTATTTGGATACCTTACCGCCCGAGGTCGTGGAAGTATCCGCCTCCGGTGAAAGCAGCCATCAGTTGGTGCTATTCTTCAGTGAACCGTTAGCCAGCAGAGAGGCGACGCTTGAAGCCAACTACAAAGTCGCAGGCGAACATCCCCAGAGCGCTCGCCTCGCTCGTGAGGGTAATCAGGTCACCCTGAATATGCTCAGCGAAATGGCGGACGGTGAACGCTATACGCTTCAAATCGACAATCTGTCCGATCGTGCTGAACCGGCCAATCCGATTCCGGCCTACAGAGAGGAGTTCTCTTACATTGACAGGATCCCACCCCGCGTTGCCGAGGTCGTCGCCGACCATCGGCAGACCGAGTTGAAAGTGCGATTTAATGAGCCTGTCCGGTTGCTTGCCGATCCCCCGTCCAGCTCATTCGCGGTGGATGGTCTCGCCATTTACGATGCGGACTTGAGCGAGGACGGAAAGACCGCAATCCTTAAATCCCAGGCGATGGCCGCTGGAGTGTCCTACTCGCTTTCCGTTGCGCGCATCGCGGATCGATCTTTTCCTCCCAACGTGGCTTCGGTCGAGGAGTCTCTCAGGACCGATTTTTCCTTTACAGGTAGGGTCGATCGTGATCCGCCTGAAATCACAGGAATTTCGAGCTGCACCGATGACGGCAGCATCGTTCTGATTTTTAATGAAGAACTCTCGGCTTCCTCGGGAGCGAAAGATCGTTTCAAATTACGGGATGTCCGCGGTAATCGGGAAATCAGTCTGGAAAATTCGGAGTTGGGCGCCGACACACTTGGAGAACTACGCGAGGTCGTCCTCTATCCGAGCGAAGAACTCGTCGAGACCTATTCCTATGAAGTAGCGATTGAAGGGGTCGAGGACGTCGTCGGCAACGCGAGTTCCGATTCGAGCCGATTCGATATGTGCGGATTGTCGCTTGGCGGACTCTCTCTCGACATCATCTATCCGCGCCGCCTTGATGGAGGTAAACACCTGTCTGTAGCGTTCACCCTTGATGTCGAGGAAGGCCCGGCCATCAATCCGGAGAATTACGAAATCAGCGGTGGAGTTAAGGTCATTGGTGTAAAAATCAACCGCGGGACAGATCCCGGCGTTATTCTTGAATTTGATCGCGCCTGGATCTTTCACAGTCCTATGATCTCCGTGCCAAAAACCTCCTGATTCTCGATGGCGAGAAACTCGGACCCCAGTATTCAAACGTGCGTCTGCCCGCGCAGTAGAGAGGTCGAAAGATCGCGGATCTTACCAACCCGACATCAACCGACGCCAAAGATATCCGCCACATACAACCTGCGGGGTTTCTAACTCATTCACCATTTGGGCAGTAATTCCTGCGTCAAGTTTCAAACCGGTTCGATCCGGCCATAACGCACAGGGGGCCGTACTTCCTAAGAAGAAACCCACCCCTAACCCCTCCGCAGGAGGGGAATTTGACCAATGAGCGCCTAAATGAAAAGATCCTCTCCTGGAGGTGGGTTGGGTCAAAGTTTCACTATTCGGGACTGCGGGAAAAGATCCGACAAGGATTCGAGACAGTGTTACTATATTTCGGTCAATCCCGCGCCACCCTCTTTGCTCTTCGCAGAAGAGCGCCTAGCAATCTGTCGGTCTGATCTGGCTCGATTTTCCAAACGTTCTCCTATTAACCGAACTTCGCGTATCATGGATAGCTAAGACCGACAAATTGCTAGCTTCTTTTGAAGGAGAGGTCCGGGATGAGGATCTGCGCCTTACCATTGACCTCGAGAATCGGATACATAAGGAAGTTGATCGGGCCATTGGCCGGAAGCGGTTCGACTACCAAATCACGCCCCAGGCTGAATTCGAAACGGTTGGCGGGTTGATTTCCAAAATAATAGCTCGCCAGAGCAGGATTCTTCCAAGCCTCACTGATATCAACCGGCACCCACTCTCCATCCGCATAAACCTCCGCCCAGCAATGATAACCATTGACTCTTCCTTCACTCTTCCCTGCCGGAATTGTCGCGCCGATTGCGAAGCGGGCGGGAATTCCAACAGAGCGGGATAATCCGATAAAATAGGCGTGGAAATCGGTGCAGTTTCCACTTTTTATATCGCACGCATAGAGAGCATCACCACGCCCCCAACCCACGCCACTCTTATCATAACGAAATATCCCAAGAACGTGATTATAGAGGGCTAAGGCCTGTTGGCGCTGACTGGTTTTCCCATAAATTGCCTTTTCTGCCAAACGCCTGAACCGGTCGTGCAGCGGCACCAACCGTTCCGGTTCGAGATACCGCTCCAGATCGCGTTCTTCGGCCCGGTAGGATGACTTTTCACGTCTTTCGACCTGATAACGGACAACGATCTCCACGCGGCTCGTCTCTGGACTCAACTCAAAGAAAAGGAGCCGGTTTTTGTAATGCCGATCCTCGATCTCACGCCATTCGAGCGGCGCATCGATCGCTATCAACTTTACCTCCTGAAAGGCGTCGGAGGTAGCGAATGGCAGCCAGAGATAGGCCTCATTTTCGAGCACGGGAACCTCCACTCGATAGACAAACTCAAACGAGTCCTTCTCTCTGAGAATACTCGCGTCGTGAGTTGCCGCCGGGGTGGCACTTGATCCTGAAGAAGCTGCGCCGATCAAGAAACCGGCAAGGAAAAGCTCCCTCGCGTTCATCCTGGCAGCCTGCCGGGCTTGTACGTGTTTAGCGTGATGGAAAATGCCTTAGTTCGATGTTGGAAGCAAGGGGTCAAGCCTTAGAAGTGTCTGTTTTTCGGGGTCAGCCGCCTTAATAAATTGCCCGGATCCCGCTGAGCGGGAGAAGGGTGGTTTGTAAGGCCTGACCCCCTAAGCGAAGCGGAAAAATAGCCACTTCTTAAGGGCATGACCCCGAACGGCGAATAAATGTTCAAGAACTTACTCCTCCGCAGCGACTCGACTCCAATTGCCGTCCCCTTCCTGCTTCCATTTGTAGAGTCGATTCCCGTTAACCTTATGAACCATTGCCTCAGTAACTACCATAGCGCCGGGTCGACCCTTAAGATAGAAATCTACGTCGTAGGTGTTTCCGTCGTCGCCTTGAAAGTCAGTGCAGGCGAAAAACAATCCATTTTTCAGCCGAGCCAATTTATCCAGATGGACCAGGATCAAGCTAAGAGCCAATTCCCTCTTTTCGTAATCCATCCGATACTTTCCATTCCCTTCTTTTGCCTTATTCTTAATGTGGGCACTGATACCGGCAAAAATATCAGCTTTCGTAACCGCCTTTCGCTCTATCTTCGTCTGTTCGGGATGCTCCGACTCTTGCGCGGACTGTTCCTCTGTCTTTTCGGGATGTTCCTCACTGCTGGCCGGTTCCTCAGCGGACGCCTCCGCCTTCTCCTCAGGATGTTCGGCGGACGGCTCTGCCTTCTCCTCAGGATGTTCTTCTGCTTTTGCAGCGGCCTCCTTTTCTTCAGCAGGATGCTCTTCCGCGGCAGGCTCAGCAGGATGCTCTTCCGCGGCAGGCTCAGCAGGATGCTCTTCCGCGGCAGGCTCGGCGGGATGTTCTTCCGCGGCAGGCTCAGCAGGATGCTCTTTCCGCGGCAGGCTCAGCAGGATGTTCTTCCGCGGCAGGCTCAGCAGGATGTTCTTCCGCGGCAGGCTCAGCAGGATGCTCTTCCGCGGCAGGCTCAGCAGGATGTTTCCGCGGCAGGCTCAGCAGGATGCTCTCCGCGGCAGGCTCCTTCGCGCGGCAGGCTCAGCTTCCGCGGCAGGCTCAGCAGGATGTTCTTCCGCGGCAGGATGCTCTTCCGCGGCAGGCTCATGTTCTTCCGCGGCAGGCTCAGCAGGATGTTCTTCCGCGGCAGGCTCAGCAGGATGCTCTTCCGCGGCAGGCTCAGCAGGATGTTCTTCCGCGGCAGGCTCAGCAGGATGTTCTTCCGCGGCAGGCTCAGCAGGATGCTCTTCCGCGGCAGGCTCAGCAGGATGCAGGATTTCCGCGGCAGGCTCAGCAGGATGCTCTTCCGCGGCAGGCTCTTCCGCGGCAGGCTCAGCAGGATGCTCTTCCGCGGCAGGCTCAGCAGGATGTTCTTCCGTGGCAGGCTCGGCGGGATGTTCTTCCGCGGCCGGTTCTGCCGTGTCGGTAGGATGTTCCGAACCGGTATCTGTTGGATGTTCGTGTTCTGACTCTCCACATGAGATAAAGAAAACTGAGACAGCACACAGTAGCGAATTTAAGAGTATAAGATTCTTTTTCATTTTTCCTCGATTTAGTTGATATAGTTGATATAGTTGATATGCTGCATTGATTGTCGCGGTCCCGCGGAACTGTTCAACACAAAAATGACTGATCTGTTTTCGAGGCCATGATAAAGTCATTCCGGTGCAATCCGCGAATCTTGTGCGTCCACCAAGTCACTGTCACCCTGCCCCATTCGGTCAGCAGGGCCGGATGGTGCCCTTCGGTTTCGGCGACCTCACCCACTTTGTTAGTGAACTCCAGGGCTTCGGCGAAATTGCGGAAAGAGAAAACCCTCTCCAAACGTCTGATATCCGCCCGTTCAACGATTTCCCAGTGGCTCACCTGGGGATGCATCTCTGCAATTTCCTCCGAAGATATTACCGGTGCGCCCTTCCGGCACGCTTCGCATTTCATTTCCTGCAGCTTTTCCATAGGATATATCTAAAATCCCAAATTAGAATTCCCACAATCCAAATCAGATTATTTCAGGTAAATCTTACTCAACTCGCTGACGATAAATTCTTCCGCTTCCTCGACAGAATCCAGGATTCTAAACATCTTGAGATCATTTTCGGAAATCACTCCGTGGGCGCAAAGCCTTTCAAAATTGACAACCTCATTCCAGAATCCCGATCCGATCAAAACAATAGGCATATACTTTTCGATCTTGTTGGTTTGCAGTAAGGTAAGCATTTCAAAGAGTTCGTCCATGGTACCGTAACCTCCCGGGAAAACGACGAGGCTCTCGGCATGATAGAGGAACCAGTACTTACGCACGAAAAAGTAGTGAAACTCAAAGTTCAGTTCCCTCGTAACATAGGGATTGTTCTGCTGCTCGAAAGGCAGGCTTATCCCAAAACCGATGGATTTTCCTCCCGCTTCTTCGGCTCCCCGATTGGCAGCCTCCATAATTCCGGGCCCACCACCCGAACAGACGACGAACCGGTGCTTAGGATTCTCAATTTTCATTGACCACTCCGTAAGCCTCCTCGCCAAAGCTCGAGCGTACTCGTAGTAAGCGGACATCTCGACTCGGCTTCTCGCCATTCCTAGTTCCCTCTTCCATTCCTCTTCCGGCGTCTCCGCGGCACGTCCTTTACGTTCCAGTTCCTCCAGGTGAGCCCTCGCCACGGCCTCACTCTGTATTCGTGCAGAACCGAAGAAGACGATCGTATTGTGAACGGCATTTTCCTGCAGCCGGTGCTTCGGTTCCGTCAACTCACACTGCACCCGGATGGAACGCGCTTCGGAGCAATTCAAGAAAGTGCGATTGGCATAGGCCTTGACTGGCCATTTCGTTTTTCGACTTGAGCTCTTTTCATTCATGATTCGAGGGATCGAAGGGGAGGCAGAGAGCTGCGACCAATCAATCCGCTGCCCGAAAGTGGTTCCCTCCATGGATAAATCAGGCATCCCCCAGTACAGAAAGATGTAATTCCACGGATCGCGCGAGCGCCCTCAGATTGTAACCTCCTTCGAGGATCGATACAATGCGACCTTCGCAATGCTCATCGGCCAACGCAACAAGCTTCTTCGTAAGTTCGGCAAAGTCCCGGTCATGCAGATTGATACCCGCCAGTGGGTCGTCGCTGTGCGCATCGAAACCGGCTGAGAGAAGAATGATTTCAGGTTGAAATCTCTCCGCGGCCGGTTGCAATACCTCATCGAAGGCCTTCCGATATTCTCTGATATCGGCCCCTATTGCCATGGGAACATTGATCGTGTAACCCTCTCCAAGATCCAATCCCGATTCCTCCGCCGCACCTGAACCCGGGTAGTAAGGATACTGGTGAGTGCTGAAGAAGAGCACTGTTGAATCAGAGTAGAAGCTTTCCTGAGTGCCGTTACCATGATGAACATCCCAGTCTACGATGAGTATTCGATTGAGGCCGTATTCGCTTTGTGCATAACGCGCTGCAATAGCGATATTATTGAAGAAACAGAAACCCATCGCAGCGCCCCGCCTGGCATGGTGTCCGGGCGGTCGGGCGCAGGAAAACGCATTCCGATAGTTATCACGCAATACTGCGTCAACAGCAGCCAGAGCCCCGCCGGCCGCCAGAAGTGCGATTCGATAGGAATCCGGGCAACAGCGTGTATCACCGCGATCCACAATCTTCTTTCCCTGTGCGCAAGCATCCTCCACGAATCTTAAATGATCTGGTGCATGAATCTTCTCTACCCACTGCGTCGCCGCCGCTTTCGGTTTCTTGAAATCCAGAAATTCAACCGAGCGGGAGGATTTCATATGCTCAAAGATAAACTTTGCCCGCAGTGAAGTTTCGGGATGGAAATTTCCGGTGTCGTGCAACACATAGTCGGGATGGTAGATAAAAGCGGTCTTACCCATACAGCAGACAAAAGTAAGAAGATTCCTCACGTAGACAACATTATTCGCAACCACGAGGAACCCTACCCCTGATATCTGGGAGGATGTCTCCCTTCGAGCGTGAACGGTAGACCGCTTTGGCGCTCAAATTAAGCCGGGATTCTTGTGAGATTTCCGGGCTAGAGGCGACCGAGCGACATAATCTGCTCCGATAATCGGCCGATCCGCATATCGTTCCGAACTGCTTTCGAGTCGTAGTTCAGTAAGAGGCGCCAGTACTCCTCCGAATGATCCAAATGGGTCAGATGCGCCAACTCATGGAGGATAATGTAGTCATGCAATTCGGGAGGTATCAGAATCAATCGCCAATTGAGAGAGATCGTCTCTCTATCGGAGCATGAACCCCAGCAGCGCAATTGGTCACGTATTGTGACCCGGTAGATCCGGCGCTTGACCCTTGCGGCAAGATCGAGAGCTCGCGGCTTCACCACATCACGCGCGAAATATCTCAGCATCTCGACTAACTGAGGCTCAACTGCCCGCTCCGAATTCAGGGTTAACCGTGCCGAGGCGCAATCGCGATCAAGGATTAACCTCGCGCGATCTCGAGAGAATTGGAGGGAGAGTTCGAGTTTCCTCCCATGGGCCGACAGGAAGGACTTTTTCGTAAGATATTCCAAGAGTGTCGGCTGCTTTTTGACTTTACCGAAATTACTCTTCAGCCAATCGCCCTGCGCCCTCAAAAATTGCACCGCCTCTGCTTCCGTTACACGAGGCGGAATTGTTAAGACTGCCAAATTTGCCCCATCCAGACTAAGTCGAATATAGCGCGCCCGACGTGAATGTTTGAGCAGATAAGGCACCATGATGACCTCATCCGCCGTATTCACGGTGCACATCCTAGTGTCTGTTGGCATGGGCATTACGATTGACTACTTTCTTAACGTAGCGACGCAAAGCCGACTCCGGATCGATTCTTGCGAGCCGGCAGGCAGCGACAATCTCGAAAAGCATTTCTCCGGCCCTCGCTTCCGTCATCCCGCCGCCTAAACTATTCAATCGTCCTTCATCCATCGAATCATCGGTAGTCAGTCGCTTCTTTTGAATCTGTTTATGCCTCGTCAGCAGAATCTGTGGGTTATTTCGGGTTCAGGCAAGTCGCCCATGGTATGAAATAGGGCGATCTTAAGCACTTCGAAGCTCTTAAAGCCGTATGCTTTTCTGATAGTGAGATTTATATTGCGGTTAAAGCCCTCCACAATGCCGCAGGAAAAGGCCTTTTTGGCCCGAAACCAGTTGAGGATGAGCGGCTCGTGTTTGCGCACCGAGCGCACGAACCTTTTGATCGGTTTGAGGCGCGAACGCATGGCGCGCGTGCACCATTTTTTCAGATACCATTGGGCCCAGTAGGGACTTTTATAATGCCACAAGAGCTGAAAGCTCTCCTTTAGTAGATAGACCTTATCCGAAAAGCTACTGATTGGCCGCAAAGAGGCGCAAAAGGCGCAAGAAAAACTTGAGAAAAATCATTTTGTGGCTTGATAAAAAGTGTCGCAACATGCTAGTGTTTAACAACCTAAGATTAAGAAAGGAGTTAAACATGCCAACATGTGCGACAGAGGAGAACAAAAGCGATAAGACGCCCCTTAGCAACCTCATTCTGCCGGTTCCAGACACGGATTTCCGTGATTTTCTGGATGAAGTTGAAGAATTGGCCGGGTTCGCGGCGCAAATCATCGAGGCGATCGAGAAGGATCTGGACGCCCATGCGCGTGAGAAGAAGAAACTTCGATTGGAAGATCGCAGGTTCTTTGAAGGGCGCACAGCGGAGCTGCCGGAGCTGGACATCGAGGAGGAGAATATTCTGGCTGCTGAATTGAATCTTGGGGCAGGCCGGCCGCGGATGCCGGCTTATGCGGTATACGTGTTCGTGATGATTCGAGGGTTTCTGGGTTCGTTGACCACGAAACCGGCACGGCGGTTTGTGCGCGAGTCGATGAGCTTGTACGGATTTTTGCAGAGCGGGGGACTGAGAATGCCGGCGGTGACGACGATTCTGGAGAACGTGAACCTGGTCAGCCATACGACCCGCGAGTTGATCTTTGATAAACAGATTGGGTTTATCCTCCAGGAGCAATGGGACGATTTCGGGAAGCTGACGATCGACAGCACCTCGGTGAAAGCAAACAGCTGCTGGCCCACCGATGGGAAGATTCTGAGCGGTCTTTTGATGCGGGCCAATCGTTTGGGTCAGAAGTTGCATGTCTTCGGGCTGGAGGATTTTCGCAAGGGATGGGTTGGGCGTTGGCTGGAGGAAATGGACAAGCTGGAGTTTCAGATTTGTCTGGCCGCGGGCAAACCGAAGTCGAAGGGCAAGCTGAAGAAACACTACCGGCGGTTGCTCAAGCGGGGCCGCAAGGCGGCCGACTCACTAACGGGGGAACTGAGCCATCTTGAAGAGGGCCTGTCGATGGATTCACTGCCTCCCACTCGCCGGGAGCTTCTGGAGCGGGCATTGAGCCAGATCAGGGGCGATATTGCCGACGCCAAGCGGGTTGTTGAGTATGCTCATGATCGGGTGTTTCACGAAAAGAAGCTACCGTCCACACAGAAGGTCCTGAGCCTCTCGGACGGATCGGCGGCCTACATCAAGAAGGGCAGCCGCAATCCAGTGATCGGGTACAAGCCACAACTGGTTCGCAGCGAAAACGGTTTTGTCACCAGCCTGATCGTACCGCAAGGCAATGCGGCAGACTCCATTGAGCTGGCGCCGGCCATCGGCGATTCGATCAAGCGCACCGGTGTCATTGCTGAACTGGTCAGCACCGATGACGGATATGCTTCGGCGAAGGGACGCAAGGAGGTGCTGAGCATGGGGGTAAAGCAGATCAGTATCAGTGGGGCGAAGGGCAAGAAGTTGACCACCCCCGAGGACTGGGAGAGCGAGGCGTATCGCGAGGCACGCCGCGATCGCTCCGCAGTGGAGTCGCTGATGTTCACGATTAAAGATGGATTTGCCTTTGGCGAACTCGGCCGCCGCGGCATCGATGCGGTAGGCGATGAACTGCTCGAGAAGGTTCTGGCCTACAACTTCTGCCGCATCATACTGATGAAGAAACGCCGAGGGGAGGAACTGGAACAGGCAGCCTGAATCTGACCGCTTTGAAGCTCAGAGAAAAAAGCACCACGGGATGAGTATGCCTCCAGACAGCGGCAAATATACGTATTGTGCAGCAAGCCACGCCGATGGCCGCTCAATACCTGCTCATCGGCAGCGCCGGCAGCCTAAAATCCGAAACCTGCCAGCCATAGGCTGGTCCGCCCGTGGCGGAGAACCTTAAACCGCCCGCTCGAAAGGCTTTTCGAATGGGGTCTAGATAGGGAGAGAGCGAAGGAACTAATCATCAAAGGAGTTAGTAATGAACCCTAGAAGAACCGAGTTATTTCTCTTATTCGTTGGATTTTGCGTGTTGTTAGGGGCATGTCGTGCCTCGCAATCAAAAGTTGATATCAGCCTTAGTTCACATAGGCCGAACGTGCCCAATGAGAATGGAGATCTGATATTGGAAGTTGCGATTAGTTCGGATCGCGAAGTCGAAATAGTGATATTTGATGCAATTCAGGATTATCTTACCGTGACAAGTATTGAATCTGAAATAGTCGATCGCCCGGCACTAAGATTGAATAATCGCAAAAGTGATGAAGTCGTCGTCGCAATTTCTCCTAGTGATCCATATATACTCTATCTAGATGCTAGAACAGAAGAAAACACGATAGGTAAGTTTTTGAATCTAGGAGCGATTGGAAGGGTTCTTGCGAATAAGGAAGGACGAGTTTCGTTTCGATTAAATCTCTATCCAAAATCTGTTTTTTTCGACTCAGGGGATGGCGTTTCGTCAAATAGTATCGAACTAGATCTCTGAGACACGCGCAGAGGCATTGCGAATTTGAATAGGCAACGCGAAAAGGGTCATTCTGCGAATGAGGACAGCCATAGCCAAGTTCATGCCAATCGTTCACAATAATAATCGCCATTGCGAGCTTCTCGGATTCACAGCCTGAGATTGTTGATCCTGCTTCACCAAGAAATTCGCGCTTGAACGCGAATTTCTAAACATTTCGCTGTACGAAATGAGGGAGAGTGGAATAATACAGGATCTTCTGATTGGCCCCGAGAAAACGCATCCGTCTTCGTTCCGCTGAGCGGGTCTTCCCCTAGACAAGAAGAGCGCAAAAAGGAAACGGATTCTTTGTATTACTATCCGTCAGAAGCTTGTTTTTCTAGCAAGGTTTGGCGTAGAAGAGGTTGGTATCCAATATACTGCAGTCGACCCGTCGCCGCTTCGCTTTGCCGGGGCAGGCAAGGTTCGGGACGAGGTTCGCGACGAGGTTACCCAAGGGAAGTAGGAGTTTCCTTCTGCATTTGCGTCCATCTGCGTGCATCGGCGGTTCTCTTCTTCTTCTTCTTGGATCGCAGGGGGTCAGACTGCGAGATGTTTGATTGACAGGGGTTTTTGAGCTGCCTGTAATTCTAATTAATGGCACGAAAACCAAGGATAGAAAGTAACGACGGCCTCTACCACATCATCAACCGGGGGAATTATGGGCGAGATCTATTCTCTTCGACGAAGACAAAGAGAGCTTTCGAAAGTACGATATTTGAAGCTTGCGAGAAGTCCGGGTAGTGGCTGTATGCCTATGTAATTATGCGCAATCACTACCACCTGGCAATTGCAACACCAAAGGGAAATTTGATCTCCGGGATGCAGTGGCTTCAGTCCACCTTCGCCAACCGTTTCAACCGGTTGCGAGGAGAGAACGGGTACCTCTTTCAAGGTCGCTACAAGTCGCTGGTGGTGGAGCCTGGGAGGGCCCTGTGTGAGGTGGTCAATTACATCCACCTGAACCCGGTCCGGGCAGGTATCGTGAGCATCGGCCATGTGGCCGATTACTCGTTCAGCAGCCTGCCGAAGTTTATACGGCGAAGGCGCGAGAAAGTGCTTCACTGCAACGACTGGCTGTATGATCTGGGAGGGATCGAGGATAAAGCAGCGGGATGGCGAGAGTATCTGGAATTGCTCCGCCAAACTCATACGACTGATACTGAGAAGCTTCAGAAGCAGCGCAGGAGAATGAGCCTGGGATGGTACATAGGAGGTAGAGGGTACAAGAAAGCCCTCATAAAAGACTTCAAGGAGTCGCATCCCTTGATGCACATGGAGGCCCGGGAAATGCAGGAGCTTAATGAGCTCGGTTGGGAGACCACTCTGGAACAATGTCTGAGAACTCTGAAGAAGAAAAAGTCCGACATTGAGAGAGATAGAAAGTCAGCGGAATGGAAATTGGCCATCGCCCTGGTGCTGAAAGAGCGTACATCGGCCCGCAACGGATGGATCGCCGGCAGGATCAATATGGGCGAATTTAACTCCGTCAGTCACAATGTCAGTATCTTCCGGCGTGAGCAAAAAGAGACAAGTAAATCCTACAAAGCGTTAAAGAAAATCAAAGACTTCGCAGTCTGACTCGAATGGCGCTAAGATAAGCCCGATTAACGACGATTTTTGCCTTTGTTTCTGCGCGAGCGCGAGACTTTCATTTTCCCTCGCGGCTTCGTTAGTAATTGGTAAGGTTTCGGTCTTCGTTTGACCGCTCGTGGTTCGCTGCGGTGTTCTCGTAGTGGAACAGTCTCCTCGGCAATAATCAGAACCATCTCGTCAATGATGCGTTGTTGCTTTCGAGGTTGCTTGCGGGTGGCGTTCAGAGCGGTGCAGTACTGCCGAACGGTGTCGACCGTGCTCTTGAAGCTGAGCCGATGCAGGTCACGCTGATAGAGGGTGGCGGCGTGTTGCATGAGGGCGCGGATGAGATTATAGGCGATAAAGAACAGCTGGATTTCCTTACGCACCATTTCGGGAGTAAGGCAGCGTACCGTTTCCATCTTCATAGTCGTTTTAATGTCGCGAAAAAACAGTTCCACTGACCAGCGGCGGAAGTAGAGATCGGCCAGATCCTCTACGGTGTATTGGAGGGGGTCGGTAAAGGTGGTCACAAGATCGATCTTTCGGGTCCGGAATCCTTTGATCTGAACGAAGAAACGCACCATTCGCAGAGTCAGTTCGGCCGGTAATTGAGCCCATTCTTCCGGGCTGAACCCGTGCTGTCTCTGCGGTTTTTTCCAGGTCACCAGCCGATCGTATCGGCCCAGTGTTTGGCCGCTACGGAAGTCGCATTTGCGCCTTTGGTGCAGGCGCATGACCGCGTCCATTTGATGGTTTAGAAGCAGCCCCAGATTGGCATAAGAGCAATAACCGCGGTCGCACAGAACCACCTCTGCTTTTTTCAAATACCCAACGAATTTGCGCAAAATGCCGCTTTCATGGTTTTTTAAGGTGGTCTCGACACAGTGCAGCAAGGCCCCGCTGGCCAAACAGAAACAGCCCACCAGAAGCATGACGGGAAATCCGCACCCCTCTTTCTGCCCCCCCGGGTTGGGGAAAGGCCCTCTGGTTCTGCTCGGTATCGGGCATACTGATCCCAGTACCGTCTATCACTCTGACCTCGTGCCCCTTCCACCGCTGCGCTTGCCTTACCTCCTTGTGTATCTGCTCGCTGACCTCTTCACCGATCTTTTGTAAGTCCTCTATACCTATGCGCTGACGTGCCTGGCAATAGGCCGAGGTGGAGGAACTGGGCAGGTTCAACTCCCGCTCACTACAGTAGCTCTGCACCTTTCTGACGACCTCCCGGCAGGCTGTCTGCGGGGAGAGCACCTGGAACAGAAAGCCCCAGAAGGTCGTTCTGAGTGAGTAGACTCGTTCCCGGCTGTTTTCTTTTTCGCTCTTGGGTTGCAAAACTCCCAGAGGAATCCACCGATCAAACAGATCCGACAACTCCGATAGAGTTGACTCTCTTAGATGAGCCAGTTTTTGCTTTAATTGTGCCAGGGCCGACTTAGGCGGGCGACCGCATAGAATGTGATTAAACCCAGGCAGGAATCTTGTCATATTTTTCATACAACAAGATTAGCCTACCAACGGTCATAGTACAAGCTTTTTACATATGTTTTACAATTATTTTTGGCTTATCTTAGCGCCATTCGATTCAGACTGTTTACGGTATAAGTCGACTTTCTAAGATTAGTTTCCGCTTCTTCTCGGTAGTTTTCGGTCGTGCCATCCGTTGTCCGATTTCCCTGATCGTCATAATCGTAGTCGAAAGTCGAAAAGAGAAGATCGACAGGAGAGCACGGCCTGCCATGAGGCTGTCGAATGGATTGGGAGCCACGATGGGAGAGGGGATTGAAGAGACGCGGTGATGCGGAGACGCGGAGGGTTGGAAACGTGATTAGTCTTTCTCCTCGTGAATCATAATCGTAATCTAAAGTCGAAAGAGCGGAAGATCGACAGGAGATCACGATTGAGACTCACGATGGAAGATAGGAAATCCGATCGAACTCCCGTCGTGAATCAATATCGTAATCTAAAGTCGAAAAGAGGAAGATCGACGGGAGATCACGATTGAGATTCACGATGGAAGATAGGAAATCCGATCGAACTCCCGTCGCGAATCATAATCGTAATCGAAAGTCGAAAAGAGGAAGATCGACGGGAGATCACGATTGAGACTCACGATGGAAGATAGGAAACCTGCTCAATCTCCCGTCGTGAATCATAATCGTAGTCGAAAGTCGAAAAGAAAAGATCGAAAGGAGATCACGATTGAGATTCACGATGGGGGAGGGAGGGAACCGAAAAGACCCGGAGACGGGGGAGAGTTTAATTCCGATGGATCTCCAGTCGTGATCCTAATCGCAATCGAGAATTGAAGCAGGGCGGACGTATGCTGCCGAAAGGTCCGACAGATTCCTAGGCGGTTTTGTCTTTTACCGCTTTCGATTGGGTAGTGGGAAACTCGCTCGTCTTTTCTTCGATGCCGGGCTCGTCGAGGACGGCGATGGCACGATATTTTCGGTAGCGACGCTCTTTCAAAGTTTTGGCCGATAATGAGCGTAATTCCTTCAGGTGCTTAGAAATTACCGATCGTACATTTCTGGCCGTTTCATTGTGATCACGATGGGCCCCGCCGAGCGGTTCAGGAACAATGGCGTCCGCTATACCGAAATTTATAAGAATCTCAGCGTTCAGTCGCAATGCTTCGGCGGCCTTGGGAGCATGGGTGCGGTCTCTCCACAGAATGGCCGCGCATCCTTCCGGGGATATGACGGAGAAGTAAGCATTTTCAAGGACGAATATACGATCCGCGAGGCTGATGCCGAGAGCGCCTCCGGACCCTCCTTCGCCGATAATGATAGAAATAATAGGCACGTTGAGGCGGCTCATTACCTGCTGGTTAACGGCGATCGCCTCTGCCACGTGGCGTTCCTCTGCTCCCAAGCCCGGGTAGGCGCCGGGTGTGTCGATAAAACTGATAACCGGAATTTTGAACTTTTCGGCCATTTTCATCAGGCGATGGGCCTTTCGATAACCTTCCGGCTGCGGCATTCCGAAATTTCGGAAGATATTCTCTTTCGTATTACGCCCCTTTTGCTGCGCCAGGAGCATGACGGTCTTTCCTTCGAAGAAAGCTGTTCCTCCGATCAGGGCGTGGTCATCTCCGTAATTCCTATCGCCGTGTAATTCCTGGAAATCATCGAACAAGCTCTCTATGTAGTCTTTGCCGAATGGCCTTTGGGGATGCCTTGAAATCTGGACTCTTTGCCAGGCAGTGAGATTTGAGTAGATCTCGCGTCTGGTGGCTTCGATCTTTTTTTCGATAGCGATAATTTCTCCAGCAACGTCGAGATTTTGAGCCTTTGAGGATCTGTTAAGTGCTTCGAGTTGCGCCTCGAGGTCACGAATAGGCTTTTCAAAATTCAATGTAGATTGAGACTTATCCATAAGAAGCAAATTGAGAAAGTGCTCTAAAAAGTGGAATCGGGATCTTCCCGCGAGCGCTTCTGATCAGATAGTTAAAAATCACACATGAAACCTATCCGAGGCGACTTGTCAACCAAGCGCTGCCAGGAATCTGTCGGACTTCGCTTTGCGATTTTGCGGTGCGCTGGACCTATCCTGGTGCATTTTCTGTTCGCGGCCGATTCCACCACCGACATCTTCCTAACCCGCTTATTGTGCGAATCAAGCGGGCCAGGTCTATTCCTCGGATTCGGGCTCCTTCAGATCCTTTTTCCAGCCCAGCAAGCGTGCCTGTGCCCCGAATTTTTCGGCCGTGGCCTTATCGCCCCGTTCCATCCAAATCCTGGATAGGCTCGTGTTTATATGAATGTCGGCAGGTCGAAGGGAGTGCGCCTTTTCGGCCGCTTTCAGTGCCCTGTCGAGATTGCGTAGGGAGAAATATACCTCCGAAAGTGCGTGCCAGGCCTCAAAGCAATGGGGGTCGGTCTGGATAGCCATGTTCAGCTTTTTTATGGCGGATTCGTTGTCGCCCAAGGTATAGTCGAGAGTGGCGTCCTCCACCAGCGCCTGATTGTCTTCGTGGGACATCGCGATGCAGATGGGAGACAGAAAACGGTCTTTTGCGGTGAGCGTCAACGCGATATGTATTCTTTAAGTATCCTTGACATGAAAAAGGCATTAAAGTAGAGCCTGCGAGTACGTGTTTAGCGCGATGGCTTATGGTCTTAAAGTTCTTGCAGATTTATTCGCCGTTCGGGGTCATGACCTTAAGAAGTGGCTGTTTTTCCGCTTCGCTGAGGGGGTCAGGCCTTACAAACCGCCCTTCGCCCTTCGACAAAGCTCAGGGACTGCGTCAGGCTCAGGGTCCTGCCGTACGGCAGGATTAAGGCGGCTGACCCCGAAAAACAGACACTTCTAAGGCTTGACCCCCTGCTTCCAACATCGAACTAATGCATAAGGCATCGCGCTAAACACGTACCGAACAGGTTCCAAGTAGCGATCCTTCAGGAACCGTGCAGAGGATCTAATCTGATGAAAATCGAAGAGAAGAACAGCTCTTCTCTGGAACTGGAAGAGCAGTTTAGGGAGTCGCTGCGACGTTGTTCAGAAGAAACGGTCGAGGCGGCCATCGAATATCGAAGGTGCGGAGACAGCAAGTATCTGCCCACAATAGTTCTGGGTATAATTGAGCGATTTGTAGAGCCGGAATTTCGCTCAAAATTGAGTGATGGAGACGATGACATTCGGGTGGTGGAGGATCTCGGTGTCGATTCCCTGATGATGCTCGAGATTGTGATGTTGGTAGAGGAGACGCTCAACCTCTCCATTCAGAATGATGAATTGCTGGAGTTGAAAACGCTAGGTGATGTAAAGACTCTGATCCATTGTAAAATAGAGGGAATACCAATGCCGGAGAGACCGATGCACCTCGTATTGGAAGAGATCGCTGCGATCGTCCCATACCAGCATCCCTTTCTGTTTCTGCACGAGGCGGTCATAAAAGAGGATGAAGCAGAAGGGCTGTATCGCATTCAGGGTGATGAGGTGTTTCTGGAAGGGCATTTTAAGGAAAATCCAGTGTTCCCGGCCTCAATAATGATCGAAGCCCTGGGTCAGCTTGCCGTGCTTTTCCTCATTAAGAATACGAACGCAAAGCTCGGCGGAAGTGTCGACCCAAACCAGATAATGTTTGGCTCCTGTGATGGCGTGCGGTGCTATCGGGTATGCAAGCCCGGGGACGCCCTCGATTTACGGATCAAATTGTGCCGGGTCCGGAAACCGCTGGCTGTATTTGAAGGAGCAATAACAACGGTGGGGGAAAGAGTTGCCTTTATCCAGGAGCTCGCATTAACTTTCAAGTATAAGGAATAGACGCTAGGGAGTTTATTCAGTGGGTGACAGACCGAAAGTTGTGGTAACCGGGTTGGGTTTTATTACGTGCATCGGCAACGACCGGAAAACGGTCGTAGAGAACCTGAAAGAGCTCCGACACGGGATTATTCTGTATCCACCTTTTCAAGATAAGGGCATTCCGGTAAAAGTTGCCGCTCCTGTAAAGGGGTTCGATACCGATTCCATTGATCCGGAAGACTGGTCGTATCCGGGAGACTACAAGATTCGCCTCGAGAATCTCAGGGCATTTTCTCCGCACGGTCTATACGCCCACTGCGCAACGGTCCAAGCGTTGAGAGACGCGGGGATTGCGGAGGAGCAGGTATCGCATCCCCTGACCGGCTTGTTCGCCGCATCGGCCGGTTCCGTTTCAAATATTCATCGCTATCTGAGCCGGCTTTTTGAAGTGGGTGTCCAACGTTGTTCCCCAATGGGTATCATCTCCTCGGTGGCGGGAACCTTGAATTTCAATTTGGTCGCCACCTTTAAGATCAAGGGGGCCTCCACGGGATTCACTTCGGCATGTTCGTCTTCAGGACATGCTCTCGGTTACGCATTCGAAGAAATAGCGAACAAGAGGCAGGATCGGATGATAGTTGTGGGTGCGGAAGACGGAAATCTCGAGAGCATACTTCCTTTTGCCAGTTTGCGTGTGCTCTCACAATCGACGGATCCGAGCCGATCTTCTCGACCCTTTGATCGTGATCGTGACGGATTTGTCGGAACGGGAGGCGCGGTCGCGATAATTTTGGAGAATGAAGCAGTAGCGCGTAAAAGAAACTCTTCGATATATGCTGAATTCTTAGGGTGGGGGCAGGCTTCAGATGGGTACCATATGGTGATATCCCATCCGGAGGGTGAAGGTCTCTCATTAGCGATCGAGAATGCTTTCAAATGCTCTGAGGTATCACCTCAGGAAGTAGACTACGTCAACGCTCACGCGCCCTCGACACCAAACGGTGATATCTCGGAAACGCGAGCGTTGTTGAGGGCGTTTCGTAATGGGCGAAGGCAACCGTCCGTCAGCAGCACGAAGGCTCTCACCGGACATGGATTATCGTTTGCAAGCATCATGGAAGCTGCATTTTCGGTATTGTGCATCAAGGAACACTTCATGCCCGGTTCGGCGCATATAGAACATCTGGAACCTGAAGCGAAGGAGCTCGAAATCATCGGGGAAACACGGGAGACGGCACCGAGAATTGTGCTGAGCAACAGTAGCGGATTTGGGGGCGCAAATGTGGCGTTGCTATTCGGAGCCTACTAGGAGTCTGTCGGTCGGACTTTGGTATTTGCAAAGCAATCGAATCACAAAATCCGACAGACTCCTAAATTGAGAATTCTGGTTCTAACTTCGAGCACCGGGGGAGGACACGATGCGCGGGCATTCACATTTCGAGCCTGGGTGCATAAGCTTCACGGCGACAGGATTGACGTTAAAATAGAAAGGCTCCTGGAAAACTCCTCATTGCTGCTGAAGTTTGGCGTCGAACTGTATAATTGGATTCAAAAGACGGCACCCTTTCTCCACAACGTATACTGGTGGGTGGTAGAGGGATTTGGAGCGCTGAACAACCGCTTGGGAATCTTCGGGTACTCATATTTCCGGAAACTGATACTCGCTTATCGGCCGCATATTATTCTGAGCGTTCACGACTCTACGAATCGAGGATACTTTGAAGCCGCCCGTAAACTGCTGAGAAGAGATTCCATCGTATGTGCGACCTACTGCGGTGAGTACACGAGCGGGAGGGGATACAGCAGACATTGGGTTGATCCGGATGTGAACCTCTTTTGTGCGCGTACTGAAGAGGCACGAGCACATGCCTTAATCCTGGGCGTTCCACCTCAAAGGACCAAACTGCTCCAGAATTTCCTGCCCCCGGAAGCCTTTTCCAAAGTGCTGGAAGGAGAGGGGAGGAAGGAGTTTCGAAAAGAGATCTTGGGATTGGCAGCCGGCAAGTTTACGGTACTGCTGGCGGCCGGCGGAGAGGGAGCGAATGACCACGAGAAATTTCTGGAAATCCTCGTTAGATATCAGGGGAATATTCAGGCAGTTGCGATCTGTGGAGGCAACGCAGACGCCTATTCACGTTTAAAGGCCTGGAAAAAGCGGCATGCCCATTTTCAATTTTACCTGGAAGGGTATAGCAGCCAGGTGCATCAGTTGATGCAAGTGAGCGACGCAGTCGTCACGCGTGGAGGGGCGAATACCGCTTCTGAGGCTTTGTTTTTCGGCTGTCCCATCATATTTCAAACGCTTGGTGGAAGTATGCCTCAGGAGCGTTTAACAATGGAGTATTTTCTCAAGCTGAAAGCCGCCAGGTTGGTTGCGAATATGGATGAATTCGATGATCTCATCCATGATTGGATGGCGATTTCCGATGATTACCAAACCTGCATGGAGCGGTTATTGGCGTTAAGATCCCAAGACAGTCCACCGACCTTTGTCGATGAACTAATCAGTCTCGCCAACGAGACCTAGCAGCCTGTCGGACTTTATGCCTCTTTCGAAAGATTTACTCTGTTTCATTCCGAAAGGCTGCTAGAAACAAGAAAATGAAACTGAATTTTGGTGGAAGAGAACTTCAAGAGTGCTTGAGATGCGGAAATCTGGGCCAATATGTCTTAGCGGCGGAAAGGATTGTCCGGAATCTGTGAGAAAAGCGGGCTAATTAGTCAAATGGGCGGACAGAAAACGGAAGCGGTAAGGGTAATCTACCTGTTTACTTCCTTTCCCCTTCTCACGGAGACTTTTCTTCAAAGGGAAGTGCGTGTTCTGAGAACGATGCGGATCAAACTTTCGTTGTATTCGTTATGGGGAGGCTCAAGCGAATTTGAAGGAATGGCAGTAGGCAAGTTTCCTAAATGGAAAATACTCGCTCTTGTCTGGTGGCTTCCTTATTGGTCTTTTCGCAGACCTCGCGCTTTCCTGGAAGTGATAAGAAGTCTTGTTGGGAATCCCATGCCTTCACTGTTGAACGCGGGCGAAACCCTGATCGGTCTTTGTTTTGCGACTGTTTATGCCCGTCGCTTCGAGGTAGAGGGTCCGGATCTGTTTCATGCCGTATGGTCAACCATGCCGGCTACCGCCGCGTTTTTCCTGGCTGGATTGACGGGGATTCCGTATTCCATGGGAGCCCACGCCTACGATGTATTCGAAAATGGCGGCGATTGGCTATTGGAGAAAAAACTGAGAAATTCTCAATTCGTTCATACTTCAAGCGATGCCACGCGTCGTCATCTTCTTGAACTCTCGGATAATCCGGAGAACGTCCTGCTTATACGGCGAGGCTTTGACGATATTCCGCCGAACGGGGGAATGCGAAGTCCCCGCGAACCAATAAGAATCCTGAGCGTAGGCCGACTGGTTGAGAAGATGGGGTACTTCGATCAATTGAAAATCTATGCGGGTTTGAAGGAAAAGAAGGTCAGCTTCGAAGCCCGGATTGTGGGGGAAGGGCGGTTAAGACGATCGCTCCAAAAGCAGGTGGCGGAATTGGGATTGGAAGAGGAGATTAAACTGGTGGGGAGCATGGTTTTTGATGAAGTTCTGAAACAGTTCGAATGGGCGGATCTCTTTCTCTATACTGGGAAAGTGGCCGATAGTGGAGATCGACCCGGATTGCCGAACGCTTTGGTGGAGGCCATGGCGGTTGGTGTTCCTGTACTCGCCAGCCCGGTTGCGGGAGTCGTAGAAGCGATCGAGCCGGGAATAACGGGAGGTCTGATCGACTGGAACGATAGTAGCTCCTGGTTCAAGTTTGTGGAAGCCGTACGGAATGACGATCACTTCTATGAGAAAGTGAGCGGCGCGGCGCGGCGCTGGGTGGAGCAGAACTATGACGGAAGGAAGAATACCGGGCAGCTCATAGCAGCCTTTGAGGAACTCCGGTCAATTCGCTGATTTCCGCTTTAACCTCCTCAACGTCGATAGAAGAAAAGTAGCGTTGCTGAAATGCCCGAGCGGTCTCGAAGAAGCGGGGATTGGCAGGGCCTTCGACGATTCCTACCCGCTCTCCCAGTGGCGCCCACCGAGTCGAAGTCGACTTTTTTTTGTGCGGACCCATGATCGTGACCGTCGGGCAACCCATAGCTGCGGCGATATGCGCCGGACCGCTGTCACGACCGAGAAAAACTTTTGCTCTGCTCAGTATCCAGGCCAGCTCGTCCAGATTGGTTTTCCCCGTCAGATCCCAGATGGAAACGTTGTCCGGCAGATCTTTCTTGAGGGTACCAAGGGCTGGATCGTTGACTTCGGTACCCACGATTACGATGTCGAGGTGACGCTCTCGGCCCAACCAAATGGCAATCTTCGCCATGACTCCCACCGGCATACGCGCCTTACTTCCATGGGCAGCGAGGTGGAGGGCCGCGTATGGCCGATCGTTCTCCAAAATTGGGAGAATCAGTGGAATTTTTCTCTTTGCGGACTCGGAGGGAGAAATGAAAGGACGGAAGATACGCGGCGCCTCGATATTAAGAAGACGTAGAAGATCCAGATTGTAGAGTGCCTCGTGCCTGCGTCCTTCCGATCGCTTATCCTCTACCGCATGCGTGAGAGATGAAGCTTCACTTCCGGTCCCGTACCCAACCCGGTAGCGGATACCGGCGCGCTTGGCGGCGAGGTAAATTCCTGGATCGTGATTAAGATGAACGATGCAATCGAATTTGTGCCGCTTGAAAATCCTGGTAAGTTCAGCGGCGTCGCTTTGGGCGGAATCTTCGAATTCCGGAATCGGAATGGCTGCTTCGAGGAGCGGGTGTTCCGCGAATAAAGGAGCCAGAGGCCGCCGCAAGAGTAGATGAGTCCGGCATTGCGGATGCGCCTGTTGAATTGGTTTCAGACAGGCGCTGGTGATGATCACGTCGCCAATCCGGTCCGGACGCGCCAGGACGATCTTCTCGAGGCCTTGAAATTCGTCGGTGCCCAAATTAGAGACGCCCAGCAATATCGGTGAAGGCGTCGGCAATGATCTCGAGATCCTCCTTGGTATGCCGGGCAGAGATCGACGTCCGAATCAGGTCCTTCCCCGGACTGACTGCCGGAGAAGGAGCCATTACCGTAAAGATACCCCGTTCCATGAGTGATTTCCACATGCGATATGCCCGGTCTTTACTACCCAGTACGATCGGGACCTCGGGGGTTTCAGAGTCCCACGTGTCGAGATTCAACTTTGCCAGGACACTATTGTAGAATCGCGTGTTTTTCCAAAGTCTCTCTAAATGTTCAGGCTCGGTTTGTAGAACGTCGAGTGCTGCTTCTGCGCAGGCTGCCTGACAAGGGCTGATGGCAGCGCTGAAAATCGTCTGTTTCGAGTTGGTCCGGAGATATTCTATTACTTCCTTTGAACCGGCAACAAACCCCCCCGTGCTCGATAGGGCTTTCGACATGCTGCCGGCAATGATGTCTACATCATCCGTGACTCCGAGATGATCGGCTGTTCCGCGACCGGATTTTCCGAGAACTCCGACACCGTGAGCATCATCAATGACTATGAAACAGTTCTGTTCACAAGTAACTTCGAGGAACTCGGGTATCCTCGCGATATGGCCTTCCATGGAATAAACGCCTTCGATGACGAGGAGTTTTGGTGTTTCACGAGATTCCAGATTCAGGATTTCGACGAGGTCCTCGGGGCTGTTGTGACTGAAGCGCTCCACCCGGGCGCCTGTTTGGCCAATGCCGCACCAGAGGGAAGAGTGAGCGTTTCGGTCGACCAGAATCAGGTCTCCTTTCCTGACAAAAGTGGCTACGGAAGACATACAGGAAAGGTAGCCGGCAGTCGTAATTTGGCAGGCCTCTTTACCGAGAAAAACCGCCATTTTCTCTTCCAATTCGATATGGTATTTTCGGCTGCCATTCGCCATGCGGGAGCCGGTCGTACTACTTCCCCACTTTTCCAAGGCGGATTTTCCGGCCTCTATGACCTTCGGATGATCGGTCAGCCCAAGATAGTCGTTACTACTGAGCATTATCATCTCACGCCCGTCAACGATGACGCGGGAGCCGATCTGCCTTTCGATCGTGTGATAGAAGGGATTGTACTTCAGCCGCAGTTTCGTCGATTGATCGTCACGGCAGCGTTTAAGCACTGTGCGAAGGGGTTTCGGTGGTGCGAGAACAGGTGAAGGTGGGGTGTCCAGTCGAAGGCTGCTCATGGTTTTAGAATGCTTATCGAATCGTAGATGTTTGCCAATAGGTTGCCGATTCTTAACAACTCAAAGCAAGTTGAAAAGTTTCGCCCGACTCGGAAATTTGAGGATACACTGCTAGGAAAAAAATGGATTTCTTCCCCAGTGTAAATAACCTTCTTCCGAAATTTTCTGGTCACAGTCCAGAAAAGAGCTCCTCCACATTGTGTTTCCATGAGAATTTCGATGCCCATACTCTTCCCGCTTGGCCCAGACGTTTTCTGAGATCCCTCCCCGAAATCAATCGGCGAATGTTCCTGGCGAGATCTTCGATCGCGCCCGCTTCGCAGAGCAAGCCGGTCTTATTATCCACCACCGCGTCACTAACACCTCCTGTTCGAAAAGCGATGATGGGAAGGCCAAAAGCCGAGGCTTCGAGATAGCTTAGCCCAAATCCTTCAATGCTCTTTCCATACTGGATGCTGGTTTGTGCAAAAATGTCGGCATCCCGGTAGCAATCACTGAGGCTCTCATCGCTGACTTCACCTTCAAAAGACACCCTCAGTTGGTTTCGATTGGCGTATTGTCGGACTTGTGCTGCATATCGTTTATTGTTCTCCGGCCCTACAAAGCGCAGGAGGATTTTCTCTTTTGCGCTGTCGGATAACCGGTTAATCGCTTTGAGCAGACAGAGTTGGCCTTTTCGCTGGTGGAGACGGCCAACTGTAAGGATCGTTGTAAATTCCGGATTACTTTTCCTCCAGGAAGTTTCATAGGAAAGGTCCGACCGGAGTGCGCCAGAAGTGAGTCGCGACTTGGATTGCAACGAGGGAAATCTCTCCTCCAAGAGTGCATGCACGTTTCGTGACACTACTCCAATGCGATTTGCGCGCCGCAAAAGACGTTCAAAGAGTAGCTTTCGATGAATCGGACTTGAGAGACGAAGTATCTCCGTACCGTGCAGGGTGAGTACCAGGCGCCTGGGCGCGAATGCTTTAAAGAATTGGAGGTAGAGCATCGCCCTGATGGGTCCGGGCTCGGGCAGGTAGAGGATTTCGTCTCTTAGCTCGGCGTGAGATCGGAGGAACTCGCGGGCCAGCTTCATACGGCAGGACCAGTTCTGGGTGCCTTTCAGGGGCAGTTCTCGAATCGGGTAGGGAAAAGTCTGTGTCTCAATTGCGGGATGGCTGGGAGCCCACACCGTAGTGGACACCCCGGCGAGAGAAAGGCTCTTCGCCATTTCCTGTACGTAGGTCGAAATGCCGCCTTTACGCGGGTAGAATTCGTGCGTTATGATGATTACTCGGGAGGCTGATAATCCGTTCTGGTGCATGGGGAATTTGGAATGAGATATTCAGCACGGATATCAATCCATGCGGAAGCTGACTTATTTGAAAGCGGCTGGGTTAGATGACACTTGAATCCGTGAAATTGAAGTTCCCATTTTGAGTGAAGTTCGGCAGTCTGTGGAGACTAATTTTGTCTTTCTTCCGGATAGGTGAAAATTGTAATAATCCAGGACTATCTGCGATGGGGGGGGACCGAGAAGCAGGCCGTGCTTCTGGCTGATTACTTTCAGGGAGAAGGAAACGATGTTTCGGTGCTGACTTTTCGTCCCGGCGGCGAGTTGGCTGAACGTCTGAAGAATCTCGGCGTGGTCCACGCAGCGTTACAGAAGCGGGATTTGGGGTACTCCTTCTTCGCGCCGGGACTCCTGCGCAAAGTGGGCCAAGATGCGCCAGACGTGATTCTGTGCATGGGACGCATGGCTAACTGTTACGCCGGTTTCATTCAGAGAAAGTATCACGATGTATCCGTAGTTGGTTCCGTCAGAACTGGAAAGGAACTTTCCCTCATTTACCGATGGTCCTTAGGGCGGGTAAGAGCGATTTTAGTGAATTCGCGCTGGTGGCAAAACCAGTTGATCAAAAGCGGGATCGAGGCGGGCAAAGTCGAAGTGATATACAATGCTTTGGCACTTCCGGAGACGGCTTACACCGACCCGGAGAAGCGAACAAAGGTGAGGGAACAGTTTGGAGCGTCGTCTGCCACCTGCGTGTATCTAAACGTTGCCGAATTTCGACGGGGCAAACGGCATCGGACTCTGATAAGGGTATTCTCGCAACTGGATGTTAGAAGGGATTGGCAGCTCTGGATTGTGGGCGATGGGAAAGAGAGTAGCCGTTGTCGTCTGCTTGCGCGGAAGCTTGGAGTGGAGAAGCGCATGCGCTTTTTCGGCTACCAGGAGGAGGTCGGTGACTTCTACGCGGCGGCCGACGTTGCCGTGACGACTTCTATGGAGGATTCGCTGCCGAATTTCCTGATTGAGGCCCAGGCCGCGGGACTTCCCGTGATCGCCTCGGATACACGCGGAGTGAAAGAAGCGTTTAAGCCTGGCGAGACAGGTTTTCTCATACCTCCTCATGATTCGGGGGCCTTCCTTAAGGCGGTGATTGAGTTGCACGACGACTCGAATCTGCGTAGAAAGTTCGGCAGTCGCGCTCGACCGTTTGTAAAGGAGAATTTCTCCAGGAAAGTACAGGTAGACAAGGTGTTGCGCTTTCTCAAAGCCGCCGCCACTGATTGCGCCAAAAGCCCCAAACCGTTTCTGAGTGGACGCGTCTTCCGTATATCTGGTTGGCGCAGAGCAATCTTCTGGCCTCTCTGTCAGTTGATTCGGCTCTATCTCAGCACCTTACGGTTTGAGATTGTTGAAGAAGAGAAAGAGTGGCTTTCCGATAGAAATGAAGCAATGTTGCTCGTTGGTTGGCACAACCGTTTCTTGCTCTTTACTGAGATTCTACGTCGATATCGCAGGCCGGGAAGGCTTAGTTGCCTGATCAGCCCGAGCCGCATGGCGGCTTGGGTTGACGCATTTTGTAAAGCGATGGGCTATCGGACAATCCGTGGCTCCAGCAGCCGAAGGTCTATCGCCGCAACCAGAGAGTTGCTCTCAAATTTTAAATCGGGAGACGATATCGGCATAACTCCCGATGGTCCGAGCGGGCCATTATACGAATTTAAGAGAGGAGCGATGTTTATCGCCCGGATTTCCGATGCGCCGATTCTCATGATCTCGGCCGGCTCAAAATCCGCTTGGCGTCTCAGGACATGGGACAGACATCTCCTACCCTTGCCTTTCTCGGTTGTGCATTTGCGCTGTTCGCGACAACCCCGATTTTCGCGCCACACGACCAATTCGGAGACTGAATTGTCCCAATTTTTGAGAATGCAGCTCATGGATATTACGGAGGACTAGGAACTACAAAAACTTGGTCGTAAGCATTGTCGTCAACTTCGTCAACAGATCGAAAGTCGACTACGATTACGACCACGACCTGCGTAGGGATATCCAACCAATCTTAATCGTAATCTAAAGTCGAAAAGATCGATAGGAGATCACGATTGAGAATCACGATGGAAGATAGGAAACCCGATCGAACTCCCGTCGTGTATCATAATCGTGATCTAAAGTCGAAGGGAGGAAGATCGACGGGAGATCACGATTGGGAGCCACGATGGGGGAGCGGAAACCAGTTCGATCGAATGTCTAGATCTTAATTGGAAATGGATTCGACAAGGTTCGCGATGAGGTTTCCCTATCGGGTGGATCCATGTTAGATTTGAGAGGAACCTAGCCCGAACATTTCACAAATCTTCTGCTGCGATCGCAGATATCACTGCATCTCAAAGCCTTCCCTTGCCCGGCGACCTCAGAGGGTCTTAACACACTGTCGCCCGCTGGGACTGCGGAAAGGCACTGATATGCAGCAATCTACGCGGTCTCGCTACGAAGTGTGTGAAATGTCCGGGCTAGAGGAAGCTACCATCTTCCATGCGGAAGACGTGGTCGCACTTTTCCGCCAGCCTGATATTGTGGGTGACGATGAGGACAGCATGCCTTTTTTCTTTGGCGAAACCGTAGAGTAAGTCGAAGACGGCGCTGGAATTGGCCACATCGAGGTTTCCGGTAGGTTCGTCGGCCAGGATAAGAGAAGGCGAATTTGCGAGGGCCCGCGCGATGGCCACGCGCTGTTGCTCTCCGCCCGACAATTCGTTAGCCATGCGGGCCGCCTTGTCCTCCAGTCCGACTTCCTGAAGAAGAGAATAGGAGTACTCTTTCATCTCTGTGTGGGAGAGAGAATTCTTCTTATACATGGGTAGCATGATGTTCTCCAGAACGGAAAATTCGGGCAGAAGAAAATGAAACTGGAAGACAAAACCGATATGACGATTGCGGGCCGCGGTACGCGCTTCGTCGGTAGCGTCAACCATGGAGTTGCCGGTGAGCCAGATATCACCGGAGTCCGGGCGATCAAGCAGACCGACCAGGTAGAGCAGTGTGCTCTTACCGCAGCCTGAAGGACCCATGATGCCGTATACTTTGGCCGGTTCGAGGGCGAAACCGATGTTTTCGATAATCCTGACGCGGCTTGGCTCCTGTCCGAGGAAACGCCCGAGATCCACACATTGAAGAACAGGGGTTTCCCCTGGCGGTGCTTTTTGGGGTTCACTCATTGACCGGTTCCTCTGATTATGTCGGCCGGTTCGAGAAGGGCTGCCTGGCGGGCGGGCAGGTAGCTGGCAACAAGGACGACTACGAGGGACGTGAGGACAGCTGCGATATAGTGCCAGACACTCCAATGCACGACGAAATAGTCCGTGGAAAAAATCCCGCGAATGCGAATAGGTAGTTTCGAAACTCCAAAGGTGAATGCGGCACCGAGGCCGCTGCCGAGGAAAGTCCCAAGCGCAAGGACGAGCATTCCTTGTAGAAGAAAAATTGAGGATACGTCGTTTCGGGTATATCCCATGGAGCGGAGAATGGCGATTTCCCGGCTCTTCTCCATCACGATGATGGCAAGCGTGTTAAACATCCCCAAGCCGGAAATTAGAATGATGGTCGAAACGGTGATTGCTGAAGAGACTCGCAGGGCCCGGAATGCTTCAAGCCAAACCCGCTCTCTCTCCTGCCAACTGCTGGCGGCATGATTCAACACTGCGCTCATGTGGAGGGCCACCCTCTCGGCATTGCTTTCATCAAATAAATTCACCTGGAGGAAGGAAGCGCCATGGGGTTTCTGTAGCACGGTGCGAGCCTGATCGAGGCGAACGAACAGTCTGAACGAATCGATACTGGAGACACCCGTCTGGAACACGCCACTGACACGAAAGCGAAAATCCTCCCCTTTGGACCAGACAATTACAGGGTCACCGACGTCGATGAGCATCCTTTCAGCGAGCGTTCGCCCCACGAGAATGCCGGTCTTGTTGTGACGGAACTGTTCCAGGCTGCCGAAGACAATTTGCTCCTCGAGATCGGAGACAGCCAGATAGTCTTCCGGTTCGATTCCGAATAGCTGCGCCGGTTTAGTTCGGAAATCGTTTGTAAATGTGACACTCCCGCTGACTACTTGTGATACCCCCGAAACGGTTTGAAACTGGCGCACCGCCTCCATTAACTGCCGGCTGTTTTCCACGCCTTCGATGTATCTCTTGCTTTCCGTATGCGAGTATTCGAATCGAGTTTCCCTTTTACTTTCGTTCTGCACAGACATGCTGCGAAGTGTGTCCTGGAATCTGTCAGCAACCCTGATGACGCCGTTTGTGCCCCAGATGGTCTTAACAAAGAACCCTTCAAAACCGCTTGTCTGCGCCTGGGTGAGGATGAAGAGACTGACGCCGCAGATAATGCCGGCCAGGCTCATTAACATGGCTCGCTTCTTTGAGAGAAGGAATCTGATCGCGATGTTTAGATTAGAGTTAATCGTTTCGTGGTTTATCAGTCAGCTTTGTCCAATCTGACACGATCGCCGTCGCGAAAGCGTTCAAGATTTTCCACAATGATTCGCTCACCGGCCTTCAGCCCCTCGCGAATCTCGATCAGATTCAGACTCTGAAACCCTTTTTCCACGGATCGCAGTTCTACCACAGAATCATTTACGACGTAAACTTTGCCGTCAAAAACAGCACGGGCGGGAACGAGGAGCGCATCTTCCCGCTGCCCCACTATGATGCTGACTTCTCCCGTTAATCCGGGAGTGAGCTTTTCCCGTTCGATCTCAACGTTCAGAAACACGCTGTAACGTTGTGTATCGGGATCAGTGGTAGGCAGAATCTGCACTACACTGCCGTTAAAGAGTCTCTTTCCGTAGCCGAGAAGGCGGACAGTCGCCTTCTGATCAACTTCAACTTTGGCGAAGTCTTCTTCGCTGATCTTTGCCAGGATACGACGCTCCGCGGAGATAATCTCGGCAACAACGCTCTTTGGGTTGATCAAATCACCTTCGTATGCAAAGACGTTTACAATAACCCCGTCAATGGGGCTCTTAACGGTCATCTGCGCGAGTTCCATCCGCTTTTCACGAAGGCTGTTCTCAAGAAGCAGGAGACGTGAACGATCATTAATTCGCTGCCTCTGCTCACTCTCTTTGAGTTCCTCCAATCGCCGTTCGGACTTCTTCAGCTGGCGAGGCGAGACGCTACCCTGTTCATCCAATTCTTCGAGATCGGCCAGGGCCTCCTCCTGTTCCGAAATATTGAATTTGAGTGGAGAACCGAGAGCCATCTGATCTTTGTGTGCTTCGTATTGGATTACTATGGCCTCAATTTGCAGTTTTCGTTCGGTCGTGTCCAACTGCAGAATCGTCTCACCCTCTCTTATTCCTTGACCGACCTCCATATTGGTAGACACGACACGTTCACCACTCTCGCTCCGAACCTGCATGCGGAATTTCTCTTCCACGGTCAAAGTTCCGGAAACCGCATTGATCGCTTCGTCGCGTTTCACCTCCGCGGTAATTGCTCTTGGACGCACCATCCGAAGGAAAAAAAGAGCGGCCAGAATTACTATAATGAGCGCCGCCAGCCACTTCAGACTGGAACGGATTGTCATCACCTGGTCGGGTTTGAGTAATAGTCCATGGCAGGATCATGGCCTACAAGGGAGAGAAAGTCAGAAGACTTCAAGAGGAAGCGAGACCGCGATTCATAGAGTTTCCTTTCCCTCTCGAAATGCTGGGACTGACCTTGCAAGTATTGCAGTTCAGAGATGATCTTGTTTGCCCAGTCCGATTGCACGCGTTCCCACTTTCTCACACCGACCCGAAATCTCTCCTCCGTGAGTTCGAGAAATCTGTGTTCGAGAGACAAATCGGAAGCGAGTTCTTCAACTTGCCGTGTGAATTGGGATTGCATGTCTTTGAGTTGAAGCTCTAAGAGCCGAATTTGAGCGATATTGGCAAGGGTTCTGCCCTTGGTTGCGAATCCATCAAATATATCCCACTTCACCTGGAACCCGCCAAAATAGACGAGGGTAGGGACGTCGTCGCGCGCTGAGGTGTCTCTCTGTTCCTGCCGTGCGGAAACGAGGAGACCCAGCAAGGGACGATTGCGAGATTTGGAGATGGTTAGTTTCTCCCTGGCCTTATTGATCTGATCTTCCTTAATGCGCCATTCTGACTTCTCCATCATTCCGGTTTCAATAAACTCGAGGAGGAGTTCGTTGGAGGCATCTTTGGAGAATGTCAGCTGTGGAATCGTCTCTGGAATCGCCTCAAGAAAAAGTCTGTCGAATCCGGTCAGGTGCCTGAATTGCTCCAAATCGCGCTCGATCGACAGCTTGTCCTGCTCGATTCGAAGAAGCGTCTCCTTGAGATCGATCAGCACGAGAATTGTCTCCTCCTCGGATACAGTACCGAGTCTCTGTCTCTCCGTCTGGTCTTTAATAAGCTTCCCTACGATCTTCTCCCGAAGAAGCTTGTTTCTCCAGGTGATCTTTTCCAGGACGAGATCGAGATAGAGAGAACGCACTTGTGAGACAAGCGCCTGATAAAAACGCCGATAGTTACTCCTCGCCAGGGTGACATCGATCTCGCCTATACGGTCCTGGGCTTTTACGGCGCCCCATTTGTAGATTGGGTGCTCGAGTGCGAAGCTGAAATCCGCCCGGGCGATATCCGTGGCCGCCGCATCTTGCCGAACGTTGCGCGCATACCCACCGTTCGCTATCAATCGAAGATCGGGATATTTCTCCGAAGCGGAGACGAAGGCATTCCCTTCCGAGATTCCGACACTCTGGTATTGCACATGCAAGGAAGGCGCCTTCTCGCTTGTCGTTTCGTAGATTGCGGCCAGTTCCGGGAAGAGAGTTTCAGCCGTAGTGAAGCCAACATCTCCCAAGCACTGGGTAGGCATGGCCAGCATCATTCCACCCGGAACGATCGTAAGTCCTGGGAACCTTAAGAAACGCAGAATGTTGTTATTCTTCTTCATCGGAATTTGTCTCATAGAGCCTGTCGATCGATGATTCAATGATGATTGAACAGAGAAATGTCTATTGAACGAATGCAAAGTTCGAAAGAGCCGCGCAATCAATTTGGGTATATCTTTCTGAATCTCAGCTTCCTGTCAGTAGTGGATACGGATACGTGATTCAATTGGATTTTCTCGATTCGAATTGAGACCAGGGTAAAGGATATAGGATTCGGCGACTCACCTCCGGGCCATGAATCCAGCCCATTCAGTATCTGGATCTTTCCATCGCCTGTGAGTGAGTATTGGAAGTCTTTGCTGTTTCCTGCAAAGAGAAATTGCTCCTTGAATCTGTACGGTTCTTCGAGGTGTTTAAGTTTTTTCCAGAGTGGGTGGTGCATGAATACAAAAGTATCTTCTCCCACCTCGGTCTCTCCGGTCAGCAGCGGAATCTGTTCAATGGGCAAACCGTAGGTGTCGGCCGTCCCAAATGCGGTTGTGTCAAGGAATACGAATCGGAATCGGTTTATTTGAAAAAATCCGTGGGTCGGTCCGAAATACTCCTGATACCTCTTGGCGGATCGTCTATTTGTAATCTCGTGATTTCCGGGAACCAGAAAGTAGGGAATCCTGAACCGCTCCAGAAATTCCGTGAACATTCTCCATTCATCCAGGACTTTCTCCAAACCGTTGTTCCAGTCTCCCCATGTAATGTCTCCAGTAAAGACGATGAAGTCCGGATCAATGGATTCCATCGCAGTCATCGCGATGGAGAAGGCCTCGTTTATGGTTTGATTCTTGTTCGCGCGAACGTGTCCGATCACGACAAAGCTGAATTCGTCTCCCAGCTTCAGGCGGGATGCTATGTCCTCATCGGGCTTAAGCTGCAGAGCCCTCTCCCCGGCAATGGGCGTAAATGAAAGGCAGATTAGATTTGGTGTGAAAGAAAAGAGCAATGCTGTGAGAAACCAGAGTCTGCTCTTACCTGTACAATGAAATCTATGAAACACGACACCAGGCTTGGAAGAGTAGTTGAATCCGATAGTGGAAGCAGGGGCCGATTCTGCTCTTCGCTCCGTTCCGGAGTCGGTCATTCATTCCTCGAACGATGTGGAATGTCTTGACAGTATGAATGCCGAAAACTGAAGTACACGATATGGACGAACTCATAAAACAGACCGCGGCCGTCAAGGACATGACTGGGCTCTTCACAATCTGGCACGTCGCTATCACCTTTGCTCTATCCGCGCTTCTTTCTTTCTTTCGCCAAAGTTTAACCCATCGCCAAAGTCTACCAGGTAACCCATCGGGGGATATCTTATTCTCAAAACTTTGTAGAAACACTCGTCCTGATGGCAACCGTGGTTTCGCTGATTATGCTCATAATCGGTTCCAATATCGCCCGCGCCTTCGCCCTTGTGGGAGCCTTGTCAATAATACGCTTTCGAAACGCGGTAAAGGATAGCAAGGATGTGGGATTTGTATTTTTCGCCATGGCGATTGGTATGGCATGTGGCACCGGCTTTTATCTGTTGGCCATATTTGCTACGGTGGCGATCTGTGCGGTAATGTTCCTTCTCTATAAGTTGCAGCCGTTCGCTCAATCGGTTAGCGAGCGAATATTGATGGTTCAGGTGCCCGAAGACTTTCCTCACGAAGTGGAATTCGATCGCCTCTTTCAGAAATACTTTCTGGAAACGAGCCTGATTGGCATTGAGACAGTCTTGAAAGGCGATCTCATCGAGTTGATCTACAGTGTCAATCTAAAGGGTCGGTTCAAGGCGGAAGAATTCTTGCGTGAGATGAGGGAGGCCAACCAAAATCACAAAGTGACACTGGTAGAAGGGCAGCAGGAGATCGACTTTTAGGCCCTTAGATATCTTGGGAATTTGAGCTAGGAACGAAGGGTTAAATCATGACTAAATCGGGGCCACAGACCGAGCCTTTCCGATTCATTCCCCATCCGTGGTACTGCGGAGCCATCCGTGGGCTACTCTTCCTCTCTTATTCCTCTCCGTTTCTCTCTGTTTCCTTCTGTTCAATTCTCTTCTCCACGGAAGGACCTACCAGTTTGGTTGCATGAAATCCCTTCGAAAATGGAGTAAGTCGCTCTATCAGATACGGTTAGGTACCGCGGTACTGCTTTCACTACCTATATTGATCTGGTTCGGATGGCTTATCGCAATCTCTATGGGGAGTTACTATCGTTTGGCAGCCTTGAGTGCGGGAAGGGACGATTGGCTCCCTTTGAACCCCGAATTGGTACGCTATTTCATTCGTGATCAGATAAAGAGGCTCGAATTGCGGACAGGCGCGACTGAAATGCCGCTGAACAGCGAACTTCCTCTGGTGCAGATGTCGGTGAGCGCGGAGAACCTCGCAGAGCTGAACAGGGACCTGCCTGCGAGCGGCAAAAGCACTTATTTTCGGGCCTATTTAAAATGGGGAGACGAGACACATACGGTAAAAGCGCGGTATGTAGGGGATAACCACTGGCATTGGTTGTATCCGCAGAAATCCTGGAAAATCAAAACGAAGCGGTCGCAGCTCATCAATGGATCTCGACTCATTAACCTCAAGAACCCGCGCACCCGTCTCGCATTCAACGAAGTGATTGCAATGGAACTCGGAAAGGAACTCGGGTTAGTCGCTCCCAGAGTATTTCCCGTGCGATTTGTGCTGAACAGCCAGTATATGGGAGTATATCTGTGGCAGGATCCTATGGAAGAGAGTACGATTCGCAGGTCACGGCGAATGCCAGGCAGTCTCTACAGCGGCGATGGAGCGCCACGCAATTCCGTCACTGGTGTGAGCATGCTTTGGGAAGATGAAAGATATTGGGAGAAATCTGCTTCTCGAGGTCTGGAGTACGAAGAGGATCGAAGTGAAATTGGAATCCTCCTTGAACAGGTCAATAATGCGTCATTGGTGGAGTTTTATGAATTCGCAAAGAGGCACCTCAACCTACAGGCATATGCGCACTATCTGAGTTTGGATAATCTTACCGCATGCGCAATTCATGATTATCATCATAACCATAAGATCTATTTCGATCCGGTCACCGGAAAATTCGAACCGGCGGCTTGGGATGCAAATGAGTGGAATCTGAAGAGCCGTTCTCTCGATTTAGTGCTCAACCCGCTTTTAGTAAGATTTAAACTCATTCCTGAGTTTGAATTTCTCCGACACCGTACTCTTTTCGAGAATCTCACGACCGGGGCGCTCACGAAGCGCAAGATTGTTGAACGGTTCAAGCAACTGGACGGGATTCTGCGTCCCTGCCTGGAGGCCGATGTCTTCAAAAATTTCAGAGACAACTGGTCAAGAAGATTCATGAAGATTCGCAAGACTCCGGTTGTCGTTTACGACATGGCCCAGTACGAGGAGCAGCTTGGGTTTTATCTCAACGGGATCGATGAACGTGTCGATTTTCTCATGACTTACTTAAATAACGCCTCTTTGGAGTATAGTCTTGAAAGAGGGAAAAACTCCTATCTGTTGAGGATTACATCGAGCGGGAACGTGGCGGCGAGAGTGACCGAGTTGAAGGTTGTGGGTGAGTTTCAGAGGGTTGGGCTCTTTCGCGATCGTAACGGAAATGAAGAAGTCGACGATGCGGATGAGTTGATTGCGAAAGGGCCAGGGGAGGACGAAGGTGTCACAATTGAATTAGACGAGATTTTGTATCCTGGATACGAGGAAGCGCTTCAGAAAAGGCATGCTCTCTCTTTCGGCACTTTTGATTTGGTGCCTTCTCCGCTTGCTTACACTATCCTCATCGATGTTGGAGAAGGACGTGTCGAGGAAGTCAGTGTTACAGCGGCTAACGCCGTTAACGAAGCGTCGATTGTATCGCGATATGAAGAGATTCGCGAAGAGGAAAGCGCGAATTCAGCTTCCCTGCATCCTTGGAAGCTGAGGAAAGAAGCGTTACCCGAGACTCTACGCATTGGCCCAGGTGAAATAATCGTGGATGAAAATTTGGAATATTCGGAAAAAGTAACGCTCGAAATCGCCGCCGGCACAACTCTGTTACTAGAGGAAAAAGTATCTTTGTTCTCATTTGGACGGGTCGTAGCCAAAGGGACGGCGGCGAATCCCATTCGTATCAAGGCTTTACATCGTGGCAAGCCGTGGGGAGCGTTCGTCCTGCAGGGTAGGGGAGCAAACGGTTCCCTCTTTGAGCATTGTATCTGGTCGGACGGGTCGCGAGCGGAGAGGTCGCTGATCGAATACAGTGGGGCCGTCTCCCTGCACGATGTTGATGATGTGACGCTTCGAAATTGCACCTTTCTTCGCAATCATGTTGGAGACGACAGTCTTAGACTGGCCTACTGCGACAACGCACTGGTGGAGGGTTGTACATTCCTGGACTCCGCCATGGATGCGTTTGACGCGGATATCTGCAGGAATCTCCGTATCACGAATTCACGATTTCGAAACAGCGGAGATGATGCAATTGATCTGATGACGACTGATGCAAGTATCGAATCATCTGTCTTCGATACCGCCCGGGACAAAGGAGTATCGGTGGGCGAAGACTCCCATCTTGTGATTGATAAGTGTCTTTTCAGGGATTGCGTGATCGGTCTGCAGATAAAGGATCGATCCCAAGTGCAATTCAGGGAAAACCTTATTGACGGATCCCCTGTCGCGATCGACCTTCAGAAGAAGAATTGGCGATACGACGGAGGCGGTTTGCTTGAAGCCGGAGATATCTACGTCGTCAATTGTGAGAGAGACATCACCTACGATGCTTATTCTCGAGTTTCATTTGGTGAAGTCGTTGAACAGGTTGGATATTCGAGCTATTGGGACGGTCGATATCGGGAAACAGCCCTACAGGCGCCTCTCTCAAATTGACTTGAGTTTTCGATACCGATAGAACGATGAAGGTGAAGCCCAGTCTTGGTTTCGTTTACCTTCTCACGATCGGTGCGCTCAGCATCATTCTTATCCGCTGGGTCCTTACTCCACCTTGGTACGAATCGAAGGAGAGTATCGGTCTAAATCGAGATAAGTACGCGCTTTATCTGGAACACATCGCGGGACGCACCACCTCACTCCAGAAGCGGGCAGACTGGCTAATCGAGGCATTGAATATCTGGCTAGCGTTGGGAGTTAGAGAGCGGGCCGATCGGATAAAGGTACTGCTAGAGGGAATTCCGGCCGAATTCATTGATTCCGGGAGAAGTCTGCGATTGATTCGATTCCTCGGAAAGACGGAGGAGGCGACTGCGTTGGCTAAGAAACTCATTGAGGAGGGCAATCGTGAGCACGAGACTCTCATGGCTGTGGCGGAGGGTGTATACAATGATCCTTCAGATTCTTTTTTTGGCCTTTTGGTCGGGATTCTTCAGGAGACTGAGGACGAGGTTCATTCGTCACAACAGAATACTGACATACAGATCTTTGGGACAACCCGGGATGGATGGACAAGGGGAACCGAGGCGGGTTTTCTCGTGGTAAGTAATGGTGATTCGGCGCCTGTTTCCCATCGTGTTCTGCTTGCCTGTCACGCGCCGAATTTGGAACTTCCCATAGATGTCACGGTGAGGGACGGAGAAGCAGAGACTGCGTATACATTCCGTGAAAATGAGACAACGACGTTTGAACATCGGCTTGAAGAAACCGGGCCTGGTGAGGTTAGGATGGTTAGGATTCAGGCCGCCAAAGGTTGGACGCCTTCAGCTGAGGATGCCCGTATTCTCGGAGTTCGGATAATCCTGCTATGATTCGAAAGTTTAATCGGTATGAGCTGAAATTCCTCCTCCGCTATCGAGAGTACGAGGGTATGCGCGATCAGATTCTGAAAAGGATGTTGCGCGATCCCCATGCGTCCGACCGCGGTCGCTACTATATATCGAGTCTCTATTTCGACAGTTCGGATCTGGCTTGTTTTCGAAGTAAACTGGACGGAGTAAAATACCGCAGGAAGCTGCGTATTCGAACCTATGACCGCTCTGATCTCTCACGAGTTTTCGTCGAAATAAAGCAGCGCGTCGACCGAACAGTGCAGAAGCGAAGAATGTGGCTCGACTTCGCGGAGGCGGAGAAACTCTGTAGGGGATCGGAGATCTCGCTTGAGGGGATGGATGTAACTGACCGCAATACCGCTTCGGAAGTGCGTTATATGGTGAGGGCATTGTCATTAACGCCCAAGTGTATTATTTCCTACCAGCGTGAACCTTTTGTGGGAGGCCGTTTTGAACCCGGGGTCAGAGTAACATTCGATCACCTCCTCGCGTATCGCACCCACAACTTTGACTTGAGTCTGTTAACGAAGAACCGGCCTGTTCTGGCACAGGATTCGGTTATTATGGAAATCAAGGTGAATGAGCGTATACCGAATTGGTTGAGGCTTCTTTTGAGCCGTAGTGAGCCGATGGGTATACGTGTGAGCAAGTATTGCCAGGGCATGAAGGCAGGCTTGAACGCTTTAGATCGGAAACGGACAATGGTGTCGCGGTGAGAAAAGCGGGCCAGGGAGAACTCCAATGTCGAAAGTGATCTATGTCTGTGCCAGGGACAGGCTTGCTGTATCAGTTGCAGAACGATTAGAGGAGATCTGCAGAAATCTTGCGCCAGACAACATTGCTCCAAATCCGCCAAAGATTGTTGTAGACGAGAAGACTGCCTATGGAGTGATGAACCCGGCAGGATCGATGCTGGAGAGGGGCAATAGTGTATTGATCGGTAAACTTTTCGAAGAAGAGGCCAATTGGTGGGAGTCGACCCACGGCTTATTAGATGGTTCATTTGCCCTGTTCCGAGACGCGGAGCACTGCTTCGAAATAGTGAGTGATCCTGTTGGTTCGAGAGCAATCTGGTACTATTTGGATCGCGAACTTTTCATAGCTTCCACCTCACAAAGGGCGATTACCATGTATATTGGTAGTTTCGAATTTGATGAGAGGATTATTCCATGGATGCTTTCAACAGGTTCTCTGGGCCCACAGCTCTCTTGGGATAAGAGAATAGAGCGAGTGCCGCCTGACTCAGCGGTAATACTCAAAAAGAAGGAGTGGTCTATCTCTACCAAGTCGAATCCGGTGGATTTCGCATTGTTAGAGGAGTCGAAAAGTCAGCATGAAGAACTGCTGAGGGAAGCGATTGAAGACACATTTGAGTCACTCAATTTGGACTTATCCAGCTGGGTCTTGCCCTTGTCTGGAGGCTATGACAGCAGGGGAATACTTTGTCTACTGCACAATACCAGCAATGGCAGTGAAGGACTGAGAACAATCACCTGGGGCTTGGAAGCTTCCTTACACCAAAAGCGAAATGATGCCTATGTTGCGAGGGAGCTCGCGAACAGACTCAGGGTCTCCCACAAGTACTATCTTACGGAGGAGCCTGAAGAACCTGTAGAAGAGATAGTCAACAGGTTTGTCCTATTAGGAGAGGGACGTATCGACCACTTGTCGGGCTATATGGATGGATTCAGAATCTGGAAGACTTTGTTCGAAGAGGGTGTCGAAGGAGTGATTAGGGGCGACGAAGGATTTGGCTGGGTTGGAGTTTCATCTTCCTTATCCGTAAGGCACAGTGTTGGTTGTCCACTTTGTTCAGACTTCAGGGACTTGAAGAAATTTGAGGAGTTTGGCTTTAAGACCCAGGAGTTACCGGGAATTTTACTTCGGAGGGAAGGAGAGACACTGGCCGCGTGGCGTGACAAGCTATATCACGGATTCCGATTGCCCACCATCTTGTCCTCTCTGTCCGATCTGAAACTTCCCTACGTGGAGCTGATGAATCCACTGTTGTCCAGAAAGATACTTCAACAGGTTAGGCGATTGCCGGACGATTTACGGACTGAGAAGACCCTCTACAAGAAAGTGGTGACTGATCTCAGTCCAAGAGTCGATTTTGCGACTGATGAAGCAATCGCACGGCGGAAGAACGTGTTCAAGCAGGAGGAGGTAGTAAACTTGCTGGAGGGAGAACTCTCTTCGGAGCAAACGAAGTCAATTTTCCCTGCGGGCTTCCTGCACTACATATCGAGTAGTGTGAAAATCGACCGGCAGGCAAAGGCAGTGAGATCAGGATTACTTGCATTGGAGGCTTCTGTAGAGAGACTTGTGCCGAGATTCCTGGTGAATGTGGTTCTGGATAGTGGCTATTTGCCAAGTGTAAGCCATAACGTGTTGGCCTTTCGTGTGTTTCTGATTAGTAGAATGAATACTATTCTACGCGAAGACTCAGTTAGAGTGAGCCAATGACCTCCATCACTCCAACTCTCCATTCTATCCCAGTTCAACCTGCACAAGTGTCATGATTCCAATAGCTTCTCGAGAGATAACGGTCTGGTCGGAATTGAATCCGATTCGTATTGTCCGCGAATTCTATACCCACCGCGGACTGCTATGGCAGTTCACCGTTCGCAATATTCAAATTCGGCATAAAGGGAGTTACCTGGGCCTGCTCTGGGCAGTTTTTACGCCGCTCTTAATGATGGGTCTCTACTATTTTGTCTTCGGCCTGATTTTTGAGCGAAACTATGGAATCCTTGAAGAAGAAAGCGCTGTCGACTTCGCTTTGGGATTATTTTTGAGCTTGAGTTTGTACCAATTTCTGGCGGAGGCACTGATGGTGGCGCCCATCGTGATTGTGAATAGTCCGAATCTCGTAAAAAAAGTTGTGTTCCCCCTGCGAATAATCCCGGTTGCAACTTTAGGCGCTGCCCTCTTCCATTTTCTGGTCAGTATCGGCCTTTTTTTCCTGGGTTTGATTTTGTTTGGTAATGGGTTAAATATCAATAATCTATGGTTTCCAGTCATACTCCTCCCTCTCATATTCCTGACAATGGGATTGACGTGGTTGTTGGCGTCTCTTGGCGTCTTTCTCCGTGATATAAGCCACATCATGCAGTTCGCAACGACAGCAATCCTTTACGCCAGTGCGGTGTTCTATTCGGCTTCGATGATACCGTTGGAGATTTGGGAGTTTCTGAAGTATAATCCCATGATCCACATTGTCGAACTCAGCCGAAATGTATTGCTTTGGAATATTCCAATGAATGTTACATACCTCTTCTATCTCTACGGTGTGGGGATCCTGTTCTTCTTTCTGGGCTATGGTGTCTTTCAAAAACTGAAGCCCGCATTTGCTGATGTCATGTAAGCATTTCGGCGGCTGACCTCTTCCTGAGCTTGAACGAGCATCTTTTCAGCCGGGACGCTAAACAGATACGCAACTGACAGAATGCTAAAGGGGAAGAGAGTCATCGTTGATCTGTTGCCGCTGGTTCCCGGCGGTGCGAATGGTGGTGCAAAGCCGTTCGCGCTCGAACTCATTCGCGGATTGAGCAGGCTGGAGCCTCGGTGCACCTTTTTTCTTTTATCATCGGAGCGGAATCACAGCGAACTCACCTCTGAAGAATCCGACAACGTGCGGGTGGTGAATGTCGATGAGGGTCCGAAGCGAGGATTGCTCCACCGCATCGGAATTCGAAAGAGAAAAGACCTGTTCACGGAGCTGCGTGCCGACATAACGTTCTGCCCATTTACCGGCATATCGTTTCCAGAGTGTAAGCTGCCTGTGGTAACGGTCGTCCACGACATGCAATTCAACTCCTACCCCCAGTTTTTCGAAGAGCATGATCTGAATGAACGCATCGCAAATTTCGAAAGTGTCTGCCTGCATTCCAGTGTCATTGTCTGCTATTCCAAACATGTCAGCAGGTCGGTTGTCGAGACAGGCAGAATTCCGCCGGATCGAGTCAGAACGATTTCCATTTGTCTATCGTGCCGGCTGAACAATGGAGACTCGAATGACACGACGAAAACTTTGGAAGGGCTGAAGGTAAAAAAGGGACGGTATCTCCTGTATCCGGCAAACTTCTGGCCGCACAAGAATCACCGTATGTTGTTAACGGCTTTCGGTATGTTCTGCTCCCAAAATCCTGGGTCTGACCTGGTGGTGGTGTGCACGGGAGCGCCGGATTCAAGGCTGGATGATTTGATCCTGGCACGAAACAGGTTTTGTCTCAAAGAGAGAATGCATTTTACCGGTTTTGTCAGTGAGGTGGAACTGGCAGCATTGTATCGGCGATGCCGCGCCGTCGTCTATCCTTCATTGTACGAGGGATTCGGTCTGCCTGTGCTCGAGGCGATGAGTTTCGGTAAGCCCGTTGTCTGCAGTAACGCTGCCAGTCTGCCGGAGATCGGCGGCGATGCGGCGATCTATTTCGATCCCAGGAAACCGGTGGACTTGGCCGCGGCTATAGAAAAAGTTGAAGTGAGCGGCCAAAATCTGGAGAGGGTCATTGAAAATGGCTATGAGCGGGCCAGGCTGTTTAGTGACACAAAGAGGATGTGTCGCGAGTACGCGGAAGCGTTTGACAGTGTGCTCCAAATGAACTGAGGCGGGTGGGCGAGAGTATTTCCATCATTACACCATCCTTGAATCAGGGGCGGTTTATCGAACGAACGATTCGGAGTGTCCTGGATCAGGAAGTACCGAATCTTGAGTATTGGACGATTGACGGTGGAAGCGATGACGACACCATCGAGATTCTGGAACGATTTGATTCCAGGTTGAGCTGGGTATCGGAAGCGGATAATGGCCAGGCAGCCGCGGTCAACAAAGGCATCGCGAAGAGCGCCGGAGAGATTATCGGGTGGTTGAATTCTGATGATATTTACTATCCTGGTGCAGTTAGAGAGGTCATGGACTATTTTTCCGCTCATCCTGAGGCGAACTTGGTGTATGGCGACGCGAACCACATCGATGAGCACGATGAAGTTATCGAGCGATACGGAACTGAAGGGTGGGAACCGCAACGACTTAGAGAGGTTTGTTTTCTCTGCCAGCCCGCTGTGTTTTTTCGTAGAAATTTGGTGGAAAGCTATGGATATTTGGATGAGAACCTCGACTTTTGCATGGACTACGAATACTGGTTGCGCCTTTCGTTAGGCGGAGAGGATTTTCACTACCTGCCTGAAATACTGGCTGGTTCGCGATTTTATCCGGAGAACAAGACTTTGAGAGACCCTCCTAAAGTACACAGCGAAACAAACAACATGATGCTACGAAAGCTCGGGCGCGTGCCCGAGGCATGGCTGTTTAGTTTTGCCCATGCCTATGTGGACTCCAAGGGCTATAAGAGAGAAAATAAGTGGCGCTACGCGGTAGCGGTGTCGGCTATTTCACTCCATGCCTCGCTTCGTTGGAATAAAGGCATTTCGCGTAAAGTATTTCGAAAGACTCTTCATTGGACCCTTTCGAATAGCTGGAAGAGCCTGAGGGATTTCCCTCGTGTTGTTATGCAAACCAGGGATGTCCAGGCGCGGTCGAGCCGCAATCAAAAGGAACACAGGAAAAGAGACCACGGATTACACTGATGGGCACGGATAAGATTCGGATTTTGTAAAGCGATGGATGATCCACTCTCTTCCCAATCCGTGTCCATCCGTGAAATCCGTGGTTTCCCCTCTTTCAGCGGACTCGTTTGGTTGCGGCCTGGCTGCACTAGGGTCCTTTGTGACTGATGTTAACGTCGCACCAGAAATCTGACCAATGAAGATCGGCTTTGACGTCAGTCAATCCGGAAGCAACAAGGCGGGCTGCGGATACTATGCCGATTGTCTGATCCGAAGTCTTATAGAGCTGGATTCAAAGCACGATTTCGTCCTCTTTCCTACCTTCGGTGATCTCTATTGGGATCCAGACTGGGAGGCGCACACTTTCAGCATTGAGCACCCGAATGTGACCCGCCTCAACGGGTGCGGAAGCCAAAGGGAAACGCGGGAATACTGGAGAGGGTCTGATCCGGAATTCGAGAGTCGGTTGGGTGATCCAGATATTGTGCATTCCAACAATTTTTTCTGTCCCGGGAATTTGGAACGCAGTCGCCTTGTATTCACGTTGCACGACTTGGGTTTTCTAAATTATCCGGAATGGACGACGGAAGAGAATCGGTTTGGCTGTTTTGATGGAGTTTTCAATGCCAGTATTTACGCGGATTATATCGTGGCTGTGTCCCATTATACCCGCGAGCATTACCTCGAGACTTTTCCTCATTATCCTGAGGAGCGGATCGGGGTCGTGCACGAGGCTTGCCGCATGCATGTTTCGGAGGACTTGGAACAGCCAGAAAGTCTGCAGGATTGGGAAGCCGAGAAGTTTTGGCTTACCGTGGCCACACTTGAACCACGAAAGAATCATTTACGGCTGATCGAGGCCTATGCCCGACTGAAGAAAGAGACTGGATTTCTTTTACCGGTCATATTTGCGGGAGGGAAGGGTTGGTTAATGGAGGATCTAGAATCAGAGATCCATTCGCAGGACCTCGATCGAGAGGTAACGTTATTGGGGTATGTCAATGACCTCGAGCTGGCGTGGCTTTTCCGGAATTGCTTTGCCTTCGTCTACCCCTCTTTGTTCGAGGGTTTCGGACTGCCGGTCCTGGAGGCAATGAGTTGCGGAGCTCCCGTTCTTACTTCCAACACTTCGTCGCTACCTGAGGTAGCGGGAGATGCTGCGATCCTGGCAGATCCGTTTTCAGTCGATAGTATCTATGGAGGGCTTGCCCGCTTGTTGAAAGAGAGTGATTTGCGCTCGAACTTGAGAGATTCGGGCCGAAAGCAGGCGGAAATGTTCTCTTGGAAGAGGGCTGCCCAAAGTGTCCTCGAAATTTACCAGGAGACGCTTGCCAAACCGAAGTACTGGCAAGGAAACTGTAGGACTAAGTACTCGATCACGTAAATACGGTCACGTATGTGGGAGCGCCACCTGGGGTAGTGCAAGGCGCGCCGACGATGGACAGCCTCAAGGCGCTTTCCTCGTCGCCGCAACGCCGCAATACCCCCGGTGCCGCCCCATCCCTATGGGACCGGGCGCTTTTGGCGCTGGGCAGCGTTGGTCGAGTTGAGCAAGGGCTCCAGCCTGGCTCGACTCGACCGCCTCCCCCAGCATCCAAAATCGCCTCGGCATACATGACTGTATTTGCGTTATCGAGTACTTAGCCCGGAGATTTCCGAAACAGGAACCTAACCGACTCATTCGTTCGTTGCTTCCTCTCTCTTCTCCTTGCGTTGCCAGAATTTATCCTGTTCCCGCCTGAGGCCATCGGCCAGACGACGGTCGGGAAGATGCACATCATTGTAGGTCAATACTCGATCTCTCGGTATGTCGCGCTTGAGTCGACACCCCTCGGCCAAACCCATTGGGAGGAGGCGCTCTTTAACTACGGTTTCATAATTCTCGCACAAGCCGTAAGACATATAGTGCCCTATGCCGTCAATGATTTCACCTTCCCTGAGTGGCTTTTTCGCCGCCGCGATAACGTCGACTCTTGGAGCGCCCAGCGGTTGCAGGGTTGGATCACCGAAAATTACAGCGCGCGCTACTGAATTCGGAACTTCGAAATGGCAGAGATGGAAGGGCTTAGTAAAACAGTAGAGCGGACCGCTTCCCATTTTGTAGTGTTCCAGCAACCTGCGTTGTGCCGGATCCTCGCAAGTTCCGAGGATAAACACCCCGGGGGCGGGAGAGGCTCCCACAATGTAATCGACGAATCCCCGACTTTTCAGCGTCAATCCTTCGGGAAACTGCGAAACAGCTGATTCCAGTGGCGTGCCGGGTGCTACGACAGGGCCGAGCATACCTCGTTTTGCAACGAACATATCCGTTCCATTTGCGACTATCGCTTGTTCGAATGATACCTTTGTTCCATCGGCGAAGGAAGCAGCCATATGCGGACCGATACCGCGCTTCGCCGCATATTCTGCTTGCGTGGTGGGATTTCGATAGCGGTCTTGAAGACCTTTGATGTTTCCGCACAGGACGGGACATATGCCTAATTGCTTGATGAATCGGTAGAGGTTCATGGTGACTCCGGGTTGATCGCCATCGGCGGAAGAGTAGACCACCCCGGCCTTATCGGCATGGACTTTCAAAATTGGTCCGAGAGTAGCGTCCAATTCCGCGTTGAAGAGAATGACGTGCTTACCGCACTGGATGGCTTCCAATGCGATGGAAGCGGCGAATACTACGGTGCCGGTTGCCTCAATTATCGCATCAATTCCTTCGGCTCTGCACAGCAAGAGGGCGTCTTCCGTAACGGCGAAGTGACTTCTTGCGATGCTCGTTTCGAGTTCTTCTACGGTATTTACATTATCAACATTTTCTGCGTCGGCGTTACGGTATGCGCTCAGGGCGGTATCTATATGCCGATTTGAAATGGCGACGAGTTTCATACCGGCTGTGTATCGGCAAATCTGTTGTGCGATGGCACGGCCCATGAAACCAGCGCCGACAAGGGCGACGCGAATGGGATTTCGCTCCTCGTCGCGCTTCTTCAAAGCGGTATCGACGATAATCATATCACTCAGCCCATCGGAGTTGATGATCGAGGCGATTTTGCTTCTGTAACCTTCTCAATGTATGCAGACGCATATAATGAGAGTTACGAAAGTTAACGTCCGAGAAATTCATGGCTTCGAGACAATGTCTCAAATTCCCAATTGTGTCAGTAAGTGTAAAATCCGGTTGATGACCTGGAGCGACCTCTTTGAACCGATCAAAATTGACTTTGTAGGACCGTTTATCCGGTTCTGCCCCAAGGTTTATTGAAACATCGATGCCCGGAATTACGCCAGCTACGGCCGCGGCCAACTCCTTTACCCGGTAGTTCCATGCGTTGCTACCGACGTTTATTGCCAAAAAGTCCCCACCCTCGTCTTGCCTTTTTATCAGTGCCCAATGAACCGCTTTCGCCATGTCCTTAACATCGATGAGGGGTCTCCAGGAAGTGCCGTCACTCAGCAAGGTAATCTCTCTTGATGCCACCGCTGCTGCCACAAAATCGTTCAGAACCAGATCGAGGCGGAGTCGCGGACTCATTCCGCAAGCGGTGGCAAATCTGAGGCATGTAATCCTGAAGTTATCACCGGCTAGAGGCCGAAGGTCCATTTCCGCAAGCACCTTGGATTTTGCGTATACGGATTGTGGATCTATAGTAGAACGTTCAGTTCTCGGTTCGGAGTCCGCCGCACCATATATGCTGCAACTTGAGGCGAAAATAAAGGAACTTACTCCGGCTTTCCTGGCGGACGCGGCAAGCCGTATGGTTGACTTCCAATTGACATCGAGGGTTACCTCCTCGAATTCATTGCCTATGGAATCATTCGATAACGCGGCGAGGTGTATAATGGTGTCTACATCATCAAGGATGCTTTCCCGAAAATCTCTGATGTCGCCAAACCATTGCGCATCGAGTCTTCTCTCGGGGAAGACCTCAGCGTTGGTGAGGCGGTTCGCGAAGTACCCGGTATCGAATCCCACTATCGTGGCCTCCGGGAAGCTCCTCCTCACTGTCTCGACTACAGAAGGTCCTACATAACCCATATTTCCCGTGATCAGAATTCTCATTCAGTCAGGGACTTTTTACTTAAACCTTTGGGAAACACAACAATACTGTGAACCTGATTCCTTGCACCCCCCTCGAGGCAAAGTGAGCCCAGGAAAGTGCCGATTCCTCTCCTTGCCATCATGTTGCGCTAGAGCTTACGAATAACAGAAGTCCCGATAGCTGCATTTGATCCCTCCCCATTCGTTGCTGTGCTTTAATCCGCTGCCATACCTCCCCCTCTCCATCAGTGGTACTGCGGAGCCCTCGCGTGCCGGGATGGGATTACTCTTTAAGATTTTTCCCACGGTGGGCTTCGCCCCATACCACTGTGCCTGCCGGCGACCACAAGTCCCCAGCTCGAATAGTGTCTCATTTGAGTTTTCCTCCTTCCTTCATCGATCACCGCAAGGAACAGTGGTATGGCTACTGCATCAGAGGGCCAACTCTTTGCGAATTCTTTGCCAACTTGGGCTTCCCCATCATCTCCCTCTGAGCGGGACTTCTGCTTTCCCGAACCTCTTTGATTGCTTTACAGTTTCCGCGTGGCAAAACTTAGGTAAATGGGTGTAAAAGTCATCATAAACAAGGCTCGACTCGGAAGCGTAGAGGAACTGAAGTCTCCCGCGTTCATCGCTTTTATGGAGCAGCTCAATGCGTTCGCCAAACCATTGGGGCTGCATCAATACTCCGACTTCAGCAAGAATTGGGAATACCCATGGCTCTGGTTCAACAGACTTGAGGATCTCGTGCGGCCAAGTGTGAGGATTCTCGATATTGGTAGCGAGCTTTCACCGATGCCCTGGTTTTTCGCCAGCAAAGGAGCGGAAGTGACTCTGACGGAAATTCACGATGAACTGGTGGGTCATTGGAAGTGGATTCGCAAGGAGCATAATTTCCACGTGGATTGGAGAGTGCTCGAAGAGCAGAGTATGCCCTTTCCGAACGGCCGCTTTGACATTGTTACCAGCTTTTCGGTGATTGAACATCAGCCGAATAAGGCGAAGGCCGTCGAAGAGTTGGGGCGTGTCTTGAAAGAAGATGGTGTTCTCGGGCTCTCTTTCGACATCTGTGAGCCGGATCGGGAGATGACCTATCCGGATGAAAGCGGCTCGGCTTTGACATTAACTCTATTTGAGGAGTTGATTTGGAACAATTCCGCCTTTACCGGGTGTTGTGTGCCACATCATTGGAATTTGGAAGATATCGAGGACTTCCACACTTGGCATCGCACAACGGCCGAGCATCATAACTATATCGTCGGTGCGGCCGTGATGCAAAAGCGGACAGAATTATGATGGGAGGACAGTACCCCGATGACTCGATTTCCTTGAAGAGAGCCTTCGAGGAATTTCGATCCGGCCGGTTGGAGGATGCCCAGCGCTCCTGTGCGGAGATGATCGAGCGCAAGCCTCAATTTGCCGACGCACACCACCTCTTGGGTCTGGTTTACAACAAGTGTGGAGATGATGCGAAAGCCATAGAGCACTTGGAAACGGCCAGGCGGATGGCACCGGCAAAGGTTTCAGTCTACGGTAATCTTGGAAAGACATTTGCCGGAATGGGACGGTTTGAAGAGGCGAAAAAGAGTTATCTGCGCGCGATCGAGCTCAAACCGGATTCGGCCGAATTGTGCAACGATTTGGGAGGTGTGTTGTCCCGTTTGAAAGAGAATTCAGAAGCGCTCAAGGCGTATCGAGCAGCTTTGAAATTGAGACCGAACTTTGCGCCGGCGCTCAACAACATAGGGGTGATCTACCTCGATGAAGGCGAGTATGAGAATGCGATCGGGGAGTTTGAAAAGGCCCTGGAAATTGACAGCCGATATTTTCATGCACGTTTGAATATCGGTGATGCCTTAATGAAATGGGGAAAACTGGACGAGGCCATTGCTTCGTATCGGGAGGCGGCCCGAATTCATCCGGAGGAAGCGGAGACTTACAATAAGATCGGGCATGTCTACCTGGAGAAGGGAGACTTGAGTGAAGCGGGCGTGGCCTACCAGGAGGCGCTGAAAATGGATTCTTCATTCGCTTTCGGATACAACAACCTGGGAATCGTTATGCAGGAGATGGGGCGATTTCCGGAAGCTGTTGAATGTTTTGTGAAGGCGATCGAGCTGTCCCCCAAGTATGCCAGCGCCTTTTATAATTTGGGAAGTGTCTATTTCCAGACAGGAGCGCTGGAGAAATCGATCGATGCCTATAAGACCGCTGTTAAAGAGAGTCCTGAGAGCGAGATTTTTCAGGCAAGTCTTCTGGATGTGTTGATTAATGTATGCGCGTGGGACGAAGCACGGGAACTGGGTGAGAAAGTGGACGCTGCCACCGCGGCGGCAATAAAGGAAGGGCGGCGCACGGGAGAAAATCCCTTTATGAATCTCTATCGCCATGCCAATCCGAAACTGAATTTCGATGTGGCGGAATCGTGGGCGCGGGAAATCAGCGAGAAAGCGCGGAAATCCGGCGCATTGGAATTCTCCCACGCCAAGAGTCGGCGTAATGAGAAGATTCGATTAGGATATCTCTCACGGGATTTTCGGGAACACCCAATGTCGCATCTCATAGCGGGTGTATTCGAAGAACATGATGCCGGGAATTTCGAAGTTTTCGGTTATTCTTATGGACCGGAGGACACGGGGAATTACAGAAAGAGAATTGCTCAGTGTTGCAGTCAATTTCGGGATATTGAAACTCTGAACAATAGGGCAGCGGCCCAGAGAATATTCGACGACAGGATAGATATACTGGTGGATCTTCAGCTTCACATGCCGATGAACAGAATGGGTGTTTTTGCTCTTCGCCCGGCTCCGATTCAAGTTAGTTATTTGGGATTTGCCGGTACCTCAGGAGTCGATTTTATCAATTACGTTATCGCAGATAAGATTGTTACTCCGCTGGAGGAGGCACATTGTTTCAGTGAAAAGTTGGTCTTTATGCCGGACACTTACATGCCGTCGGATCGGAGACAGCCTGTTTCCAATGAGGTCTTTGAGAGAAAATCGCTCAATCTACCCGAAGAAGACTTTGTTTACTGCTCCTTCAACCGACCCGTTAAAATTGATCCCTCGATATTCGATGCCTGGATGCGCATATTAAAAAGAGTTCCGAGGAGTGTCCTGTGGTTAATCGCTTTCAATGAACTGGCGAAAAAGAATCTGATGAAAGAAACGGAGCTTCGAGGAGTGAGTGTAGACCGGGTCAGATTCGCGGAACGTCTGCCGATCGGCAGACACATTAAGAGAATCTCACTTGCCGACCTCGCTCTCGATACGATGGTTTGTAGTGGGGGAACAACGACCGTTGATACGCTTCGCGGCGGAGTTCCGGTATTGGCGGTCCGTGGTGGGAATTTCATTTCGCGTATGAGCACCAGTCTCCTCAATGCATTCGGCTTGCCTGAATTGGTCGTCGAGAATTTGGACGAATACGTCGAACGTGCGGTAGAACTCGCGCATTCTCCAGGGAAATTGAAAGAAATAAAAAGATCTATTGAGAAGAACAGGGTTCACGCTCCGCTGTTCGACACGGTTCGATACACAAGGAATCTGGAACGCGGCTACCGTATCATGTGGGAGCGACTCCAACGAGGAGAGTCTCCCGCGGCTATCGATCTAGGAATGAGTTGGACTTAGAGTCCCGCGGTTTTCTCTGATGCAATTGCAACGAAAATGAGCAGATTCTTTGTCGGTGGTAGCCCTCGAACCGGAACGACTCTGCTCCACCTCCTTTTATGCCGGGACAACAAGACTTTCTCCGCAGCCAGAAAGATATTGCTTAGTTGCAATTCCGGGTTCCCGTCACCGGCTTCGAATTCCTTCGAACTTTCTAACTCACTCATATATCGACGCAAGAACTCGGTAAAAGTGGGAGCCCATGCCGTTATAACCCAGGCATATTTTAGACGGCATAGTTCCGATTTGATCACGATGTCGCGGGCTTGCCGCTTCCGGACGGGCGATTCAAAATTGTTACCAGCTTTTCCGTAATTGAACATCAGCCGAACAAGGCGAAGGTCGTCGATGAATTGGGACGTGTCTTGGAAGAAGGTGGTGTTTTCGGACTCTCTTTAGACATTTGTGAGCCTGATCGGGGGATGACCTATCCGGATGCGGACGGCTCGGCTCTCACTTTAGATCGGTTTGAGGAGTTGATTTGGAACAATGCCGCGTTTACCGGGTGTGGTTTGCAACTTCATTGGAACCTGGAAGTTATCGAGGATTTCCACACTTGGCATCGCACAACTGCCGAGCATCATGACTATATAGTGGGTGCGGCCGTGGTGCAAAAGCGGACAGATTTATGATGGGAGGACAATACCCCGATGGCTCGGATTCTTTGAGGCAAGCCTTTGAAGACTACCGGTCTGGTCGATTGAAAGATGCCCAACGCGCATGCGCGGAGATGATCAAGCACAAGCCTCAATTTGCCGACGCACACCATCTCTTGGGCTTAGTTTACCACAAGAGTGGAGATGATACGAAGGCGATCGAGCACTTGGAAACAGCGAGCCGGATGGCACCGGCAAAGGCTTCAGTCTACGGTAACCTGGGAAAGACATTTGCGGGAATGGGGCAGTATGATGAGGCAAAGAAGAGTTATCTGCGCGCGGTCGAGCTCGCTCCGAATTCGGCCGAATTGCACAACGATATGGGAGGTGTTTTTTCCCGTTTGAAAGAGGATTCAGAGGCGCTCAAGGCGTATCGTACGGCTTTGAAAATAAGACCGAACTTTGCACCCGCGCTCAACAACATAGGCGTGATTTACCTTGATGATGGAGAGTATGAAAAGGCGATCAGGGAGTTTGAAAAGGCTCTGAATATTGACAGCCGATATTTTCATGCGCGTTTAAACCTCGGTAATGCCCTGATGAAATGGGGAAAACTGGACGAGGCCATTATTTCGTATCGGGAAGCGGCCAGAATAAATCCAGAGGAAGCGGAGACTTATAATATGATGGGGCATGCTTTTCTGGAGAAGGGCGACTTGGGTGAAGCGGGCGCGGCCTACCAGGAGGCGCTGAAAATGGATTCTTCATTCGCTTTTGGATACAACAACCTGGGAATCGTTATGCAGGAGATGGGGCGATTTCCTCAAGCAGTTGAATGTTTTGTGAAGGCGATTGAGCTGTCCCCCAGGTATGCCAGCGCGTTTTATAATTTGGGAAACGTCTATTTCCAGATAGGAGAGTTGGAGAAATCGGTCGATGCCTATAGGACCGCCCTTAAAGAGAGTCCTGAAAGCGAGATTTTCCAGGCGTGTCTTCTGGATGTATTGATTAATGTGTGCGCGTGGGACGAAGCACGGGAATTGGGCAAAAAAGTGGACTCTGCCACGGCTGCGGCAATAAAGGAAAGGCGGCGCACGGGAGAGCATCCCTTTGTGAATCTCTATCGTCATGCCAACCCGAAACTGAATCTCGAAGTGGCGATGTCATGGGCGCGGAATGTCAGCGACAAAACGCTGAAATCCGGCGCATTGGAATTCTCCCACGCCAAGAACCGGCGTAATGAGAAGATTCGATTAGGATATCTCTCTCGAGATTGTCGAGAACACCCTACATCGCATCTGATCGCGGGCGTCTTCGAAGAGCACGATACTAATGAATTCGATATATTCGGCTACTCTTACGGACCGGAAGACACCGGCAACTACCGTAAGAGAATCTCGGCGAATTGTAGGCAATTTCTCGATATTGGACCCTTCGGCAATAGGGAAGCGGCACAACGAATTCAAGATGACCGAATAGATATTCTTGTCGATCTGCAGAGTCACATGCCCATGAATAGAATGGGGATTTTCGCACTCCGGCCTGCTCCTGTTCAGGTCATGTATTTGGGTTATGCCGGTATGACGGGGGCTGAATATGTCGACTACCTGATCGGAGATCGGTTCGTTACTCCACTGGAGGAGTCACCGTGTTTTTGTGAGAAGCTTGTCCTCATGCCGGATACCTTTATGCCGGCTGATCGAAAGCAGGAGATTTCCGATGAGAAATTCGAGAGAAGCTCCTTCGGCTTGGACGAGGATGCTTTTGTATTCTGTTCATTCAACCGGCCAAATAAGATAGATCGAGACGTGTTCGACGCTTGGATGCGCATCCTGAACCGAGTGCCGAAAAGTGTTCTCTGGTTATTGGATTTCAATGAGCTGGCGAAGACTAACCTGTTGAAGGAGACGGAGAAAAGGGGTGTGAAACCCGATCGGATCAGATACGCCGGCCGCTTGCCGATAGCGAGACACATCAGGAGAGTCTCACTGGCGGATCTGGCTCTCGATACGATGAACTACAATGGAGGAACGACGACAATTGATATGCTCCGTGCCGGAGTTCCAGTCCTAGCTGTCTACGGGAAAAGCTTCATTTCACGAATGAGTACGAGTCTCCTCAATGCAGTCGGTTTGCTTGAATTGGTCGTCGGGAATTTGGACGAATATGTCGAGCGCGGCATAGAACTTGCGAATTCTCCAGGGCTGGCCGACAAAGCGCTCCAGAACTCGAAATCTCCAGGGGAGCTTAGAGAATTAAAAAAATGCGTGGAGAAGAACACGATTCGCGCTCCGCTGTTCGACACGGTTCGATACACAAGGAATCTGGAACGCGGTTACCGTATCATGTGGGAGCGACAACAACGTGGGGAATCGCCCGTAGCTATCGATCTAGGAATCTGTCGGACTTAGGATTCCTAACATCTCATTGGTTTAGATTTCATGGTGACAGATCGACATTCCGATCAAGTTTAGACCGACAGATTCCTTTGAAGAAAATGAAACTGAAATGAGTAAATTCTTTGTCGGTGGTAGCCCTCGCTCCGGAACGACGCTGCTCCACCTCCTTTTGTGCCGGGACAACGAGACGAACAAGCCTACTCTGGAATCAGGCTACTTCAGAATTCTTTTTCATGCCTATTCTCAGGCGAAACAGGAATTCGATCGCCATTCAAAACACTATTTCGACGACCGAAGAGACCTTTGGAATTTCCACCGTTCAGTCATTTCACTTTTCCTCAAGCGAACGGCGAAGCGATTTCCGGATTCCAGGCATCTGGTCTTTAAGGAAACGAATTTCTCGAAGTATTTTCCGGATATCCTCGAGCTCATCCCCGACTCCTATTTCTTTCTTACGGTCCGTGATCCTCGCGATGCGGTCGCCTCTATGATACGGGTGGGTGAGCGTCACAAGCAGGAGGGAGAGTATCTCGGATTTCAGGAGTCCACCATCCGGACTCTGTGCAATCATTACAGGAGCTTTTATGTTGCTCCCGTATCATGTAAAGCGAAGATCTTTAAGGACCGCCTCTTCGTTTCAAAATATGAAGAACTTGTCACTGAACCGGACAGGGTTCTCGACCGCCTCCGGCGTTTCTCTGGTTTGGAATTGAAATTTGACAGCAGTCGAGATCTGGATGACGACGGATTTGACGCGAGATCAAAGTATGGACTTTGGGCAACTGAGCTTTTCGGTAAGAAAATCTCCTCTGAAAGAATAGGTAAGTACAGGGATGTCCTTACGGACGACGATGTGAAGGAGATAAATCGGAATTGCGAGGATATCTATAGGATTTTCGGTTACTCGTGAGTAATTTGAATCGCCCGTTTCAATCCTTCCCGAGTGCCGATGTCGACGCAAAATCCGGGCTCAAACAACTCAGTCTCGATAGTCAGACCCTCCTCCTCCGCCGCGGCCAGGAAGATATTGCTGAGTTGTAATTCCCGGTTTCTGTCACCGGATTCTGATCCTTCCGCGCTTTCTGATTCTCGCAAAAATCGATGCAAATACTCGGTAAAAGTGGGAGCCCACGCCGTTATAACCCAGGCATGTTTTAAACGGCATTGTTCGCGCTTAATCACAATGTCGCGGACCTTCCCCTCTTCCGTAAGGTCGACCATATCCCACTTCTGCGGTTCGGAGACGGGAATCAGACCCAGGACGATGTCGCTATCTGTTTCCTTTAGTTTCTCCAGCAAAGCTGTGAAAGGATCCCTGATTTCCATGATGATGTCAGGAAAGCCCAATAAAACCTGCTTGTCCTTGATGAATTTATAGGCTCGATCCAGGGAAAAGGGAACGCCCCGCGGTTGGCTGTCGACGACATAGGCCAGGCTCATTCCGAATAGTGATCCATCGCCGAGGTAACGAAGAATATCTGTCTTTTCTCGATTGATAACGATAAAGGCAGTATCGACTCCCGCCGATCGAAACTGTTCAAGCAGATTTAGACAAACCGGTTTTGGCTGACCCTGGAGTTCCTGATGTTCGTCGAAGAAACCGACCGGATATATCTCCTTGCTACAGGGTAGCGGGTTAATTCTTGTTGCTTTTCCCGCGGCGGGAATCAGGCCCACAGCATCAGGTGCACTTTTCATCGGGATCGCTTCTTCCTTTCATAATCTGGGTAATTTGCGTCTCTATCCGATATTACGGCGGGTTGAACGGGCCAATCGATGTTGAATGCAGGGTCGTTCCAGCGGATTCCCCGCGTGGATTCCGGCCGGTAGAATGCGGTCATCATGTAGTGGACGCTGGTGGAATCTTCCAAAGTCATGAATCCGTGGGCGAAATTCTCGGGTATATAAAGCATCCGTTGAACGGCAGCTTTAAGTTCCACACCAAGCCACTTCTTGAAGGTCCCTGAATCCGTCCTCAGATCGATCAAGACATCGTAAATAGCTCCCTGTGTGCAGGTTATGATTTTCACTTCCCCATGAGGGGGCCCCTGGTAGTGCATCCCGCGCAAAGTGCTTTTTTCCGAATTATGGGAAATATTGGTCTGTGCGATGCATGGGTTCAAGCCGTACTGCTGGAATTCCCTTTGGCAGAATGTCCTGGCGAAGAAACCGCGTTCGTCCTCCCGGCGTTCAATGTCAATGATGAATGCGCCCTCCAGTTCTGTTTCAGTGAATAACATATTTCGCTTTCTATCTTCGCTCGGTTGATTCGTCGCGGATAACAATAGCGCCGAAAAGCTCCCGCTTTCCGCTACCTTCGGAATCGAAGCGTGTAGCGGAATGCGGGAGCATTTCGTACTGCCGATACAGCAATTTTCACCCTGTGTTTGAGCCGGCTGCGCGCCGTGGGCGCGACTGACTTGCAAGAATGATAGCACAGTCGACAGGTTAGAAGATGTCGAACTGTTTTCCCCTCCAATTACACATCGCGCAATCTGTGATCGCCCTGAATCCGTACTGTATGATAGGCTCTTACTCTTGAACTTGATCATTTCCTGTCCCGGCCTGCCGGGACAGGGTTTCGAAAAAACACCTCGTAGGACGACAGCCGGTCCCGTAGGGTAAAAAAAAAAGAAGATTCCCCGTAGTCCCGGCAAGCCGGGACGGGGAGTAGGCTTTTTAAGGCTGTCGTTCAATTCGGATACGGAACTGAGCTGACGGTATTCATCTTCACTGCATAGAGACGTGGCAACACTACTGTCCGGTTGTTTTTCTAGGAACGCAGGTTAATCGATTGATAACCAACATTTTACATATGATTTCTGCTGTTTTCGACTTGAAATTGCAAAAAGCCTTGTGGACTCTCAAAAATTTCGAGGGTCCAAATCATGTATACAGGTCGATTCGTTTTTTCTCAAATCATAGATTATCTTCCGCGCCATCAGTTCCATCGTTGCGTCCAACGCTACGGAGGCGACTACAAAGTTCAAAAGTTCAGTTGCTTCGAACAATTTCTCTGCATGGGTTTTGCCGAGTTGACCTACCGGGAGAGTCTGCGCGACATCGAAACCTGCCTGCGGGCAGTACAACCAAAACTATACCACGCAGGGATTCGAAGCGGAGTATCCAAAAGCACGCTCGCCGATGCCAACGAGAAACGAGACTGGCGCATCTACGCCGACTTTGCACAGGTCCTCATCGCAATGGCTCGTCCTTTGTATTCAAACGAGGATCTGGGCATCGACCTGGACAATACGCTCTACGCTCTGGACTCCACCACGATCGATCTATGTCTATCACTCTTCCCGTGGGCACGTTTCCGCAAGCACAAGGGGGCGGTGAAGGTCCATACGCTTCTCGATCTCAGAGGCTCTATCCCTTATTTTATCGAGATTACCGATGGAAAAGTTCACGACGTAAACATTCTGGATCTCATCATCCCCGAGGCCGGTGCTTACTATGTAATGGACCGAGCCTATCTGCATTACGAGCGCCTCTATCGGATCGCACAATGCGGTTCTTTCTTCGTCACACGCGCCCGCCGCGGCTTTCAGTTTCGCCGCCTCTACTCTCAAAAGGTCGACAAATCAACCGGTCTGCGTTCGGACCAGACCGTTGCCCTGGTCAGCTTCTATCCTGCCAAGGCCTACCCCGAAAGACTCCGGCGTATCACTTACCTCGACCCCGACAGTTCCGAGCGCTTCGTGTTTCTCACCAACCAGTTTGCCCTCCCAGCCATAATCATCACCCAGATTTACCGTTTACGCTGGCAGATCGAATTGTTCTTCAAATGGATCAAACAGCACTTGCGCATCAAGAGCTTTTTCGGCACCTCCGAGAATGCTGTGAAGACTCAAATCTGGATTGCCGTCAGCGTCTATGTGCTCATCGCCATCATCCGCAAACGCCTTCGCCTGGAGATCAGTTTGCACAAAATCCTACAGATTCTCAGCTTCACCCTATTTGAGAAAACTCCTATGACTGAACTACTTACAGAAACCGATTACACTTTCAATGAACACCGCATTCCTAAACAGTTGGAGTTGTTTGACTTATAACCGGACAGTACTGTCATTGCACATCCAATAATCTCCCTGCTTATGCCCTCGTGTTTCATATATGTCCCGCTAAATACCTCTGGATTCTCATTCTTCCTCAACCATCGTTCACTTGGAGCGGCCAGGCCACAACCAAAACTGCCTAACGATGGAAGGGTGACCACGGATGGCACGGATTGACACGGATTAGAAATCAGTCTTCCGATTAACTGATGCCAATAGTTGTACAGGAAAATGAATCTGCTGACTTTCGTTGATCATCCCCTGTTTCCTCTAAGAATCCCTATCCCTCCTATCCGTGTCAATCCGTGCCATCCGTGGTCACCCTCTTCTCTCATCCGTGGTTAACCTTTTCCGTAAACAACATACAAATAATCTCCCCTACCCCGCCAGTCCCAGAGGAGCTTAGACCAGGCTGCCATGGACTCGGCCCTCTCACGGTACGCTTCCGGAACGGCAATACCATGAGGGACAGCGCCGGCCAAACCGAGTTCATTCAGTTGCAAGCTCATGGCCGACCAGTAGGGATGCGAAAAAGTCCTCCATCTCCTCATTTCGAGGTTCGCCTGAAGACCCATCTGCTTCAACGAATCTATACTGAATATATGCCGATGGTATGGCGGATGCCAATGCGGCCAGGTGGGGCCGAAGCGGTCGATCTGCCAGGAATTCAAATTCGGGGTGCTCAAGACGAGAATACCTGATGGCCTCAGAAGCTGGCGCAATCGCCGCAGTGTAACCAACGGTTCCTGGAGGTGCTCAACGGTTTGCCCAAGGAAGATCAAATCGAATTGCCTGCCAATCGGAATGGCATAAACCGCATCTTCGGCACGGGCGTGCCAGAATTCGAGACCCAACTTTCGGGCCACACCGACAGCCTTCTCATTGGATTCAAGACCGGACAATTTCCACTTTGTGCGCTCCCGTAGATCCTCAAGCAGTTTCCCTTCAAAACAACCGATATCCAAAAATGCGGTCGCTTCACTCTTCGTTGGGAAACGCACACCTATTGTCTTCAGCAGTTCCTCGGCGGTTGTATCCTCCCAAGTCAAACCCAGCCGTCTGCGCAAGGACTTCGGCAGCGATCTCCCGCCCAACCAACGCTCGCTTCCAGCGGATCCATTGAAATTCCGATAGGGCGATCCCGTCTCTTCGGCGGGACGAACCAGGGAAGGGGTTGGGGAAGAATAGTGGCGCTCGTAAAGATCACTTAATACGTCACTCTCCATGGTTGGGTGGCAGATCGCAGTGGAGCTACGCGCAACATAATACCAGTCATGTATCTGCCCATCGCCGAAACGCGTATCCGGGGAACTGAAAAGGAAGCGGTCGGGAGTGGCACCGGTCACGGGACAAACTGCCGAATTCGCATTTTCGACCGGCACCTCGCATTCCGGCGGAGGCAAGTCTTCGAACGGGATGGGAAAGAAAAGACGGCGATCATTAAAAAACTCTCGAGAATGATTCCTCATCGAGTTCCTGAGACAGTGCAGGAGGCTGACCTCTCTCTTCAGCGGGGCACTGTCTTTCAATAACGTATCCTTCGCTCTCTCCAACTCATTATCATAGCGCTCACGAATCGAAGTGAGTTGTCCCTCGTGAATCCGAAAACAGCTCACATGTCCATCCATCCGCTGGAACGGAAACCGGAAAGCGAGGCGTGCCCACATCTCCCAATCACCAGCCAACTTCAGTTTCCCGTTGAATCCTCCTGCCTCTTCAAATGCGCGCCGGCTGAAGAATACTCCATCCTGAAACAGTATGTGACCGTTGGCCAGGTGCCGGTAATCCACATGCGGCTGCCAGAGATTGGGGAAGCGCCAGCCCATTACTTCCACAATGTCTTCATGGTAAATGACTTCCACCTTTTGATGGTCCCTGAAATATGCGCCGACACGCTGTAGGCCACCCGGAAGGTAATAATCATCAGCGTTGAGGTAGGCAAAAACGTCACCAGTGGCCCTGGCGAATCCCTTGTTCAAGGCATCGTACATGCCGCAATCAGGTTCCGAAATAAGCGTGTTGACCCACCCACGGAATGGTTCAATACGTTTCAGCGTTCCATCGGTGGAACCCGCGTCTATAATGATATACTCAAGGTCGGGGTAGTTCTGCGAGAGGATCGATTCAATCGTTTCGACGATGGTTGATTCCGCATTCAGCACCGGCGTTACGATTGAGATCCTCGGGAGGGGCTTCTCCTTTTTCCTCGATCTTCCCTCTCGTAGATCGAGACACTTTATTATTCCCTTCCCGAGGCAGTCATAGACCCACGAACGGAAGCCTTTCCTATTGGCTGATTTCATGGGCAGGTTCTGTTCAGTTTTCCGCAGCAGAAGACAAGATGGCAACGAATGTGGACTGCGAGAGAAAAGCAAGCAACGGATAAAGAATTTACCGCGGATGACCCAGCGCAACAAAGCCACAACCAAACTGGTAGGTCATTCCGAGGAGAAGAGAATTGAACAGAAGGAAACGGAGAGAAACGGAGAAGAGAAGTCGAATCTTCCCGGCGCGCCGGGACCGGGAAACATCCTTCGACGTTAGGTCGATCCGGATCAGCGAGACCACGGATTTCACGGATGGCACGGATAGAGAGGGGACATCTCTACTACTATCCATCAGAACCTGGTTTTCTGAACACGTTTTTTCTTTGGTGAATTATAAGAGGCTGATATTCAAAGGATTGCGGTTCAATTGTTCACAATCCGTTTTTTCCCTAATCCGTTGGGTACTCCCTCTTGAATTAATCCGCGGTGTCCTCGAATCCGCGGGCTCTTTCTCCCAAATTCGCGTCCATTCGCGGTTCCTCTCTTTCCCTCAATTTGGCTGCGGCTTCGCTGCTCCAGGAAATCCGTGGTCAAATTCTCTATCCGTGCCCATCCGTGTCATCCGTGGTTTTATTTAATCTGTGGGGAGACCTCTCACTCTCACTTCTCAGCTTTCGTTCCAGTTCACATATCCGCTTTAGTTGACTCTGGATTACGGCTTCTTTTTCCTTCCAGGACTCGACCAGTAGGCTGCTGTGGTATCGCGAAAAGGCCTCAAAGGATCCATGCCTTCGGAGTTCGGTGTCGACCTCAATCTCCAGATTCACCGACTGCTCCTGTGTTTCCAACAGTTGATCCATCGCTCGCAGCACCGGCTCAACCGGAATCGTGCCCAGGCATGGCGCCGTCCCATACGCACATTCCCAACCACAGCCGAAGCAATCCAGCAGTTGGTAAACGATCGCGTATCGGTCTGCCGCCGGCCTGAAGCGCGGCCAAGTACCGCCTCCAAAGACCGCTGCTACAGGGATACCAAGGGCTGCCGCGATATGCATGGCACCGGTATCGTTCCCGAAGTAGTAAGAACCCTGGCTTATGAGCGCCGCCACAATCGAGAATTCGCCATCCTCACCCGACCACACGTGACAGGTTGCTCTGTTCTCACGAAGATCGACCGCAATCGAATCCAGAATTTCCCGTTCCGCCTTGTATCCCATTAAGACGATCGGTAGTCCCCTACTTTTCCACATCTCACAAAGCGTCTCCGAAAAGCGCTCGGCAGGCCACGCCTTGATTGGAACATTAGCGTTTCCAGCTGGACAGCAGGCAACCCAGGGAATAGAACTCAACTCTCTCATCTTCAGCCAGTCCACAGCGCGCGCTTTCCATTGTGACGGTACCGAGATTTGCGGCTGACTTTCAGACTCTGCTACACCGGTGATATACTCAGCCATTGCATTCCACTTGCGCCAGTCTTCCAATTCAGGATCGACCGTAACGATCTCCTCAAAGATGTCCCGCGGAGGGCGCTTTAGATAGGACGCCAAGGCAGGCTCCTTCCCCTTCGCAATTGTAAGATTACTGAAAGCGATCTTCCTGGCCCCGCTCATACGATCTGCAATCAGCGGCTCCAACCAGGTCATCTCGTAGGCGCCGGCTATAACGATATCAGGTTCAATTTCTCCCAATTCTTCCCATAAAGACGCAATAGCCTCTGGATATCCGGACGGGTCCTGAGAGTAAGGATCAATCGGTGTCGTCAGACAGTGAATCTGCGGAAACAAGAGAGGAGCCATATCCTGGTAGCCCTCCCTCACCAGAAGATGAATACGGCAATCAGGCCAGAAATTATGGAGGCGCCGGATTAAGGGTTCGATTAGAACAAGATCCCCATAGGTATCCGGCTTAATGACGATTACATTCTCAGGTTGAGACGCGCTCACCGAAGGTTTAGATTCTGCCGTGAATCCTGATTAATTTGAACTTGTGTATCAAATCCGGTGAAATTAGCAAAGGATGAAAAGAAAGAAGGTAGTTCTTAAGCAGGATTATAAGCAACGAATGAATGAAGGGCAACGAATATGCCAAATTTTCGACGCAGTTATTTATGACTACAGACGAACAGGATTTAAGGGAGGCCATACGCTTACACCAAACCGGGAAGCTGCCTCAGGCCGAGGCGCTGTATAAGGAAATCCTCAAAAGAGCTCCGCGAAATGCGGAAGCTCTCCATCTAATGGGCGTTCTCGCCTTTCAATGCGGCAAGCATGGCGTCGCTGCGGATCTTATCGGCCGAGCGATAGGCGCAAATCCAAATAAGAGCACCTATTATACCCATCTTGGGGAAGTCTACCGGGCGATGCACAAATACGAGGAAGCAGTCAAATGCTCCCGTAAGGCCATCGCGCTCGATCCTGAAAGCTCCATGGCGTACAATAATCTCGGTATAGCCCTGAAGGATCAGGGGCAGAATGAGTCCGCAATAGAAGCCCTGCAACGCTCCATTGAAATAAAACCGGAATACGCCGAAGCTCATCATAACCTCGGACTCGTCTACTCGAAGAAAGGTGCCTTATCGGAAGCAATTGCGTGCTTTCGCAAAGCGACGACCTTAAAACCGGATCTCACTACGGCACATATTCAACTGGGCTCGGCTCTGCAGAAACTGGGCAGATTCGATGAAGCGATCGGGGTATACAAGAGCGCGATCGAAACCACTCCTGGCTCGATCGACGCATACCGTCGCCTGGGAATTGCGCATAATGATGCGGGAAATCGAAAGAAAGCCATCGAATGCTTTCACAAAGTGCTTCAGATAGATCCAGAATACGAGCGCGCTCACTGCTACCTCGGTTTCACATATGCGCTGGAAGGCGAATTGGGGAGAGCGATTTCCTCCTTCAAGCAGGCAATTACAGTTAATTCCGATTACGCACATGCTCATTACGGTTTAGGAACGGTTCTGGAAGAGAAGGGTGATGTGGAAAGCGCGGCAAGAAGGTACGAGCGTGCCATTCACCTCAATCCAAAACTGACAGCGGCCAGAAATAACCTGGAACTGACTCGAAAATATCTGGACCGTTCACGGAAAAACCTTGCTCAATACGGTGAAAAGCATTCTCAGAATCCGAAAGACCCAGATCTGAACCATAATCTCGGCATAGCTCTCTGGAATAACGATGAAGCTGAGGTGGCTTTCACGTTTCTGGAAACCGCCTCGAAGATCAGACCCAATCATGCCGAGACATTGTATTTTTCGGATTAATTGCGAAATCGTTCGGACAATATGAAGAGGCGTCTTCCAAGATAAAACAAGCGCTGGAGTTCGAACCCGAAAACGGCTACTATCTAGCCGCTCATGCGAGCGTTCGAGCGGCTGTATCGAGAAGGGAGTCATCGGACCAGTCCAGGAAAGGTTTGCGGATTGCCCTGCATATGAATCAGCGGTACCATTACAACATACTGAGACCGATCTTTGATGTCTTGAGAGAGAATCACGAAGTCCTGCTTACCCAATTGTTGAAAGAGTTGAGGGATTTCAACCCCGATGTCGTCGTTATCTCTGAGTCACAGGCCGCACTGCTGCGCAACCGCATTCCGCAGGCGGTCTTCGTCTGGACTCGCCACGGTCTGATTAGCAAGAATACGAGCTGCTACGACTCCCGGGTTTCCGATTACGCTTGTCTAACGAGCGAGGCGAGCAGGGATTGGTACATTAAACACGGCGGCCATCCACGCCGCGAATTTTGGGTTACCGGTTACGTGCAGACCGATCCCCTTTTCCGCGATGAGCTTCTTTCCTTGCCCATAGAGATTCCCAACGCTGGAAAAACAGTGATCTACGCTCCCACCTGGAACGAGCACCTCTCTTCCGCCCCCATGCTTGGGGAGAGGCTTGTCGGGTTGCTCCGAAAGGACAACGAATCAATTTGCATCGTAATCAAGCCGCACCCCGTCATCTACGAACGCCAGCCGAATTGGATCGCGTCGTGGAAAAATCTGGCCGATTCGAATCCAAATGTTTCCCTGGTAGAGGACAAAGCCGCCGACGTTGCACCCTACCTGCAGAGGGCGGACGTGCTGATCAGCGATGCTTCAAGTGTCGTCTTTCAATTCCTCGCCCTAAACCGGCCCATTATCCTGATCAATAATCCTAAACGATTCGGCACTTCCCATTTCGATCCCAAAGGCATCGAATGGCAATGGCGTGACCTCGCGGAGGAGGTTGAGGACCTCAGTGATTTGCCTAACGCCGTTCAACGGGCTTTGGAACATCCTGAACGTCGAAAGGACAGGCGCTCTTACTACCGGCACCAATTGTATGGCGAATTTACGGACGGACGCTCAGCAGAGAGAATCGCAGCCAGAATTGACGAACTTGAGTTGGGTGGGTGAAACCTTAGGTGCCTTCCTGCGGTTCAGAAGGCCGGCTATTGAGGTGACGATCTGCCTCGGAGTAAACCCACCCCTAACCCGTTCGGCTGAGCTCACGGCCGAAGCCCTCCGCAGGAGGGGAACCTTATTAATTAGGTCCAAAGTGAAAAGATCCCCTCCTGGGAGGGGCAAGGGGTGGGTCGCCCCTCCTCTACCGCCCTAATGTTACGTTCTCGCCTGATTAGCAAGCGATCTTCGGGACATCCGGCCAACGTTTTCTTTACTCGGAGATCGCCTCAGTGGCGACACACAGCCTTGTGGCAGAGAACCCTGCGATATTCTTGGGCAAAGTTCCCGGCTATATGTCATCGCGAGCCGACCACAGGGAGGCGCGGCGATCCAGAGGCATTTAAGAATCCACGCATCCCTCTCTTGATTGCCACGCCCCGCTTCGCGGGTCTCGCAATGACACCGTTTTGGATTACGGTGAGGGCTAATCCAACACAACAGCCCGGTAAAAGCGTCGATTTTCGTTTTCCAGAACGATCGAAGTATCGGTAAAGGTATAAGCCGTACCATTGCCCTGGATTGCTGCCCCTATATCCTGCCAGGGCAATCCTAACTCGGGCGTGACTTGAACCTGCATGGTTCGACCGGGAATTGTCTGGAACGTAAATTCAGACCTCACTATATTGCCCCTCTAAAGGCACTATGCAATCGCAAGTTTAAATCCCGATTTTTTGCCCAGTCGGAAGATGATTCTTCGGCCTGAACCGTCGGGCATCAGTAAGGGCTTCTCATTGAGAGTTTGCAGATACTCAAGCACCACCGCCTGCACCCGAGGGGGATAAGTTGCGGTGGGGAATAAATGCGCTTCGACCGCACAGCCCCTCTCTATAAGAACGCCGTCACTGTGAGTCAAATTGCGAAACAGATCGTGGTCGTCACGATAGTTGTTGTAGCGAGCTTTAAAGGGTTCGAGCTGCTTGTAGAAGCTGTTACGGGCGAAGATTTTCAAGGCATCCATGAGGGACTTGTTAGCGGTGTCCAGGCGGACATAGTTTTCATCAATGAGGCGCTGCAGCCTCGAGCATTCGGTGTCGATTTGCTCCAGTTCGAGTTGGAGGGCTTTGAGGGCCTGATCGAGTCGACGGATCTTTTCGCCCCTTGAGGCGCTTTTGCCCGGGTGGGCATGCTCGGCCAGGAGCAGTCTTTTCAATTCTTCGGTGCATTGCTGTTTTTGCTTCAGGAGGGCTTTGGCGGCACCGCTTTTCTCCTGCTTGTCCTCAAGGTGTTGGGCTAATCGCTTGTAGTGGACGGTGCGATAAGAGGTGATCTGATTAATCCCAAAGTGCTTATCGAGGTATTTGAAGTCATTCTCCTGAATCCAGCGACTGAACATCCCTTTGATTACCTCTTCATTTCGGGCCTGCTGATCGGTCGCCAGGATGCTCACGGTAATGGTTCGATTTTTTGGATTGGTCGCCTCCACGATCCACTGCACCAGTTGAGGATTTTTCTTCCAGGGGCCCCGCTGATAGCGAAGATGATACTCCTGGAGATCTTCGGCATGGTTGCGCGCGCGCTGCAGGCGCAACTGCCCGTCGATCCGTTGGAGGGGCTGGGCGCTGGCCTTGTAACCTTTTTCCCAGGTAATGATTTCGAGTTGAGGATGCTCCACGATGGCTTCGTAAAACCACTCCGCGGCGATCGCCCGGTCCACGTAAATGCTCACCTTCTTATCAGCCGGCAACTGCACCAGCTCGAGCATCGCTTCGCAGTTGGGGATAAACCGTTCCCTTATATCCTCATAGTTGTCGGTACTCGCAAAATAGATCGGATAGCCCTTGAGGGTATGAATAAAATCGCTGTGGAGCGCTTTGTCGGCCAGACGGATACCCGGACACCATCCCGCCAGCACCTTGCTCATTCCGGTGTAATGTTTGGTGTGCGGATCATAATAAAAGCTCTCTTCATCCGAAGCATTCAGGCCCCTCGCGTTCACTCTGAGGATCTCTCTTAAAAGCCCTTCATCGGCCAGGGCGCTAAGGCTTTGGCGTTGCAGATAGGGGGTATACAGGACTCGCCCGATGAGTTTTTGCAGGTCTTCGAGATCGAGCAGTTTGCTCTGCTCGCTATTGACCGCGGCCAACAACCCGCAAGCCACCCATTGTTTCAAAAGCCAGCCCTCTTCGCGATCAATCTGAGCGACTTCTCTGAGCGCGGCACTGAACAGAAGTACTCCCAGGTGCCGATACCATTGCACCGCTTCGGAGCTCTCCCTCGAAAAATCGGGAGACCCCTTGCGATTGTCCCCTTCGCTTTCGGGGCTATTTTCTGCTTCTTGCTCCTGTTCGTCCCTCCCCGAGTCCTCCGGGCAATCCCAGGGAGTCTCCCGATTTTGCGCCCTCTCGGCTTCGGCCTCCTTTGCCCGGGCCTCTTTAAGCTCCTTAAAGACAGGGCGCAAAGTTTCCCCACTGAGGTTAACTCCGAACACCTCCTCGATCTCCCCCCGTATCTTCTTGCTGTAGCCATACCGACTCTCCCCATAGATCTGCCCGAAGCGCACCCGCACAAAACTCCGGATTTCCCTCGTCAATTTGCGATGAGCGCTGCGTCCCGCCAGCACTCGCGCTAAGGTCTCGGCATCTCCGCTTTGAAGCGCCTCCCCCCACCGCTTCATCGGTTTGGGGTCAACCTCAAATTGCTTCTCTAAGCGCCCTTTCTTCAACCCCGCATTGTAGAGGCGCCCCACCAATAGCTTGAATTCAACTTGCTCCCGATCGTCCTCTACGACTTCAAAAAGCTCATGCCCGTAATAGACGTGCAGTTTGCCTTCGCTCAGATCCCGATAGACCGTGATCGAGGGATTACCCTTGTCCACTCCAAGGATGCACTGTAAGAAGGTCTCTTCTTTGACGGTAGGTTTCTCCATTTTTCTTCGAATTTGATGGTTCGAAGATGAAGCCTACCGTTTTCTTTAGCTCTTAAAAGCCGGGAATTGTATCTGCGATTGCCCCCTGCCCGCCAACCCGCATGATAGCGAGTTCTGAAATTGGAAATCTCCGCCGGCATCCCTTTCAACTTCAGATACGGAGAGAACGGTATTCTCATCATCATCGCCTAAATGGTAGATCACTCCTTCAATATCGGCCAAATAGAGATTCCCGGCTTCATCCTCGCCGAAAGTGTTAATCGAAAAGGCCGAGTCAAGAAGCTCCTCAGTGATCCATTCGCCATTCAAACGACTCGTACTCCAGATTCGTCCTGAACAATAGTTTGCGTAAAAGTACCTTCCATGCATTCGCGGATACAGCTTTCCACGATAAACATAGCCCCCGATGATAGCACAGTCTCCGGAGATGTGTTCATACTCGTAAATCGGAAACGTGAGATTGCCGGCACCTAAGCCAAAAGCATCATTAAAATCATGGTTTCCTTCGAACACTCTCCATCCGTAATTCTCGCCCCCGGCACTCGACGCCGTCTGAAAATTCAGCTCTTCCCAATCGCTCTGTCCCACGTCGCTCACGTAGAGATCACCGGTCCCACGATCGAAAGCGATTCGCCAGGGGCTGCGCAACCCCAAAGCCCAGATTTCATCGAGCACACCGGGATCGCCCACGAAGGGATTGTCAGCCGGGATGGCATAATTCTCCCCCTGGGGTGGGACGCTTTCGGAATCAATGCGGAGGATCTTACCGCGCATTGAGAGAGGATTTTGACCGAAATCGAACTGATCTTGCTGCGGCCCTCCGTCACCCGACGAGACATACATATAACCGTCCGGTCCGAATTGAATCTGCCAGACATTATGGAACCAAATTTCCTGATCCACGATCAGCAGAATCTCTTCGGAATTTACATCAGCGACATCGGGATTGGCGCCCACCTGAAACCGCGAGACTACAGATTCCCATCCTCCGCTGCCGTCATCCCGCGAATACGAAACATAGAAATGACCGTTTCCCAAGAATCTCGGTGGGAAAGCAACGCTATAAAGACCGTCTTCGCTTTCAACATGCTTCACGCGGTCGGTAATATCCAGAAATGATGCAGCTAAGACCTGACTCTCTTACAATCCTGATCCGGCCGGCGAGCTCGGTAACAAACAGACGGCCACTACCATCTCCAGCGTGCCGGATATCGGTAGGAGTGTTAAGAGCGCTTGCGATCGCCCTTAATTCCACTTCCGGTGACTCGGGAAGGCTCTCGACACTGTCAAACAGGCGATAAATCCTACCGTCATTGAAGTCGGCAAAGTATAGATTCTTCGCTTCATCCTCACCGAAAGTGCTGATACTGAAAGTCGTATCCAACAGCTCTTCCCTCACCCACAGCATGCCGTCGTGATGCAGGCTCCAGATCTTTCCGGAACAGTAGTCTCCAAAGAAGTAGCGTCCCTGCATGCGGGGAAAACGAACGCCCCGGTAAACATAACCGCCCGTGATGGAGCAACTATTTTCGCTCGCATGCTGGTATTCCGTCAGGGTAAAAGGATTCCAGGAAGCAACTAGCTGATAAGCAAGAAGATAAAAAAAGAGCTAAACAAACCCGAGGGAATCAGTCATGTTAAGATGGGATGAAAGACAAAAAATCTTACCAACTGAATCCTTCGATAGATCGTTTAACTCTGCGTCTGGTCCTGCCCGAAGAGCAGGAGCGATTCAATGATCTATTGAAACAACATCATTATTTACACAGTGCGGGCAGCGCAGGAGAGACCCTGCGCTATGTGGCGCAGATCGACGGGCAATGGATGGGCCTGCTCTTGTGGGGGGCCGCATCCTACCGGCTGAAGGATCGAGACGAATGGATCGGGTGGGACGGGGCGCAACGGCATGCACGATTGAAACTGGTAGTACAGAACCGGCGTTTTCTGATTTTGCCCGGGGTGGATCTTGCAAATTTGGCCTCCAAGACGTTGGGTATGTGCCTGAGAGTCTTAGCCGATCACTGGCAGGAGGCTTTTGGCTATCGTCCCTTAGTAGCGGAAACGTTCGTGGACCCACAGATTCACCGGGGCACTTGCTACGAAGCGAGCGGGTGGACGCCCTTGGGCTTGAGCGCGGGATATGGCCGCCAACGCGAAGATTTCTATCAACGCCATGAGCGTCCCAAGCAGATCTGGGTCAAACCCCTCAAGGCTAATGCCCTTGAGCTTTTGCGCGCTTCAGGGCCATTGCCCGCGGCACAGAGCCAGGCGCTCAATGAAACCGATAACTCCCATGCGGTCTGCCTCAAAGTGGAACAGATGAGCAGCCTGTGGGAACGCTTCAATCAGATAGAAGACTTCCGTCGTAAAGCGGGCCTTAGATATCGGCTCGCCACGGTCCTGAGCATGATTGTGCTCGGCACGATGTGCGGCAAACAGACCCTCAAGGGCATCGTGCGCCTGGCCCATCATCTCAATCAAGCCCAATTGCGCGCCTTACGCTCCTGGAAAAACCCCAAAACAGGCCGCTATAAGGCCCCTTGCTATGATGTCTTCTATCGGGTCTTGCAAAACGTAAAGGCCGAGCTCTTCGATAAAACCCTCACCGAATTCATCTGCTTACAAGACGGCTGTTTGCCCCGCGATATTGCCGTCGACGGCAAGACCCTCAAAGGCACAAACACCGAAGAATCAAAGGCTCTGCACCTGGTGGCCGCAGTCGATCACCAAAGCGCTCAAACCTTAGCCCAAGTCGCTACCGCCGATAAATCCAACGAGATCACCGCCGCCCAGACTCTCTTGCGAAAGATGCCCATTTTGGACGGCTCCACCTTCACCTTCGACGCCATGCATAATCAAAAAGAAACTGCCCACATCGTCGTCGAAGAACTCAGTGCTGACTATGTTATTCAAATTAAAGACAATCAGCCCAACATGCATCAATACGCTCAGAATCTCTTCAGCTCCACCCCCTTTTTCTCCACCAAACCGTGGACAATGACCATGGGCGACTCGAAATACGTCAAATAGCAACCCATTCTCTAAGCGCTCCCTCTGCCGGCCTGCCCCATGCCCGCCAGTTCGCCTGTGTGCAACGCACCTTCCATTATCCAAACAAAGCTGAACCTTCCTCTGAACGCTCTTACTACGTAAGCAGTCTCGATCCCGCCGATTTGAGCCCTCAACAGTTCCTCTCGAAAATTCGCAACCATTGCTCGATCGAAAATAAAAATCATTACCCCAGGGATCGCTTCTTCGATGAAGATCGATGTATGATCCGTAATCATAACGCAGCCAGAATTCTTGCTGCATGCAGGCAACTGGTTCTCAGCCTCAAGTCTTCCATGGGCGCTGAATCCACTCCCGCACTCTGTGATGATTTCGTCTTTAACTTACATAAGGCCATCAATATCATCACCTAATGCTCCGAGAATCAAAATACCGTGGGTATTCCGTCACCGGAAAAGTCAATGTCCCTGGACCCAAAACCTCTGAGTCATCAAATACACTGTTTCCCTCATGCACGCGCCAGCCATAGTTCTCCCCTCCGGCGCTTTCAGCTGCCTGCCGATTCACCTCCTCCCAGTCATCCTGCCCGACGTCGGCGATGTAGAGTTCTCCGGATTCCCGATCGAAGGAAAAACGCCACGGGTTGCGCAGCCCTAATGCCCAAATCTCATCGAGCACGTTGGTATCTTCAACATATGGATTGTCCGAGGGAATCGCATAATTCTTCTCTGAATCAGCGGGAAAGTCGTCGCCACTGACATCGATACGCAGCATCTTTCCGAGAAGGTCGCTCGGATCTTGAGCATGGTTATCTGAATCTCCCGCACCGCCGCCGTCTCCGGTGCCGATATAGAGGAAACCATCGGGACCGAACTGCAACTGGCCGCCGTTGTGATTGACTTGTGGTCGATCAATTTTCAGAAGCATCTCCTCAGATGCCGGATCCGCCTCGTAGGGATTCATTTGGCGAATTGAAAACCGTGAGATTATTGTCTCTCTTTCCGAGGAAATAGCGCCAACTGTGTAATTAACGTAAAAATGGCCGGTTGACGCGAAATCCGCCGGGAAGGCCAAACCCAGCAAACCCTCTTCGACAAAGCCGTCGGGCACCCGATCGGAAATATCCAGAAACGGAGTCGCAAAGATGACCTCGCCTTTCAGGATTTTGATAACCCCGCTTCTTTCGACGATGAAGAGGCGATTCGTCCCATCGGCCGGACTCTGAATGTCGACAGGTTGACTGAAGCCCCCGGCCACTTCCACAGACTGCAGAGCCGGTGTTCCGGCGTGGAGGAATTCTGTATTCCAACCAGCGAAGACGGCAAACGCGCTAGCGAAGTAAGTCGACGCAATCTGAAGTCTTGCCACGTCAGTACTGTCCGGTTATAAGTCAAACAACTCCAACTGTTTAGGAATGCGGTGTTCATTGAAAGTGTAATCGGTTTCTGTAAGTAGTTCAGTCATAGGAGTTTTCTCAAATAGGGTGAAGCTGAGAATCTGTAGGATTTTGTGCAAACTGATCTCCAGGCGAAGGCGTTTGCGGATGATGGCGATGAGCACATAGACGCTGACGGCAATCCAGATTTGAGTCTTCACAGCATTCTCGGAGGTGCCGAAAAAGCTCTTGATGCGCAAGTGCTGTTTGATCCATTTGAAGAACAATTCGATCTGCCAGCGTAAACGGTAAATCTGGGTGATGATTATGGCTGGGAGGGCAAACTGGTTGGTGAGAAACACGAAGCGCTCGGAACTGTCGGGGTCGAGGTAAGTGATACGCCGGAGTCTTTCGGGGTAGGCCTTGGCAGGATAGAAGCTGACCAGGGCAACGGTCTGGTCCGAACGCAGACCGGTTGATTTGTCGACCTTTTGAGAGTAGAGGCGGCGAAACTGAAAGCCGCGGCGGGCGCGTGTGACGAAGAAAGAACCGCATTGTGCGATCCGATAGAGGCGCTCGTAATGCAGATAGGCTCGGTCCATTACATAGTAAGCACCGGCCTCGGGGATGATGAGATCCAGAATGTTTACGTCGTGAACTTTTCCATCGGTAATCTCGATAAAATAAGGGATAGAGCCTCTGAGATCGAGAAGCGTATGGACCTTCACCGCCCCCTTGTGCTTGCGGAAACGTGCCCACGGGAAGAGTGATAGACATAGATCGATCGTGGTGGAGTCCAGAGCGTAGAGCGTATTGTCCAGGTCGATGCCCAGATCCTCGTTTGAATACAAAGGACGAGCCATTGCGATGAGGACCTGTGCAAAGTCGGCGTAGATGCGCCAGTCTCGTTTCTCGTTGGCATCGGCGAGCGTGCTTTTGGATACTCCGCTTCGAATCCCTGCGTGGTATAGTTTTGGTTGTACTGCCCGCAGGCAGGTTTCGATGTCGCGCAGACTCTCCCGGTAGGTCAACTCGGCAAAACCCATGCAGAGAAATTGTTCGAAGCAACTGAACTTTTGAACTTTGTAGTCGCCTCCGTAGCGTTGGACGCAACGATGGAACTGATGGCGCGGAAGATAATCTATGATTTGAGAAAAAACGAATCGACCTGTATACATGATTTGGACCCTCGAAATTTTTGAGAGTCCACAAGGCTTTTTGCAATTTCAAGTCGAAAACAGCAGAAATCATATGTAAAATGTTGGTTATCAATCGATTAACCTGCGTTCCTAGAAAAACAACCGGACAGTAGTGGTGCAATGACAGTACTAAATGAGCTCAAGCCAGGGCTCGATGAGAAACTTTATGAAAACGCGTTGGTGATTCTGCTATTAGAAAAGGGGCACGAAATAGACCAGCAAAAGCAGCATCCAGTGTATTTTAGGAGTCATCGTATAGGGAAACTCATACCTGACTTGATTGTTGATGAACTCGTGGTTGTGGATCCCAAAGTCGTCACCGAATTCAATGATGCGCACCTTGCGAAGATGGTTGGATATCTAGCAATAACGGGACTAGAGTTAGCCCTTCTTCTCAATTTCAAATACGCAAAGTTAAAATGGAAGAGAGTCGTAAGATAAAACAGGCTTTGTACAATATTGAAACCACGGATGATTCGAATACTCATAAGGCATTGATGCTAAACTCAATAGAAGAGAGACCACGGATTTCACGGATGGACACGGATAAGAAAGAGCATCCGAAGCATTGGCAATATTTCGCCAAAGCCATGTGTCGGAAAAACTCTAAAAAAGAAGGCATCGAGTCAAAGGTTCGCACGTTTGTAGAGCCGCCCTTTCCCACAATCTAAATCCCCATCCGTGCCCATCCGTGAAATCCGTGGTTTCTCTTACTCATCGGGTCCCGCTCAGCGCATACGCGTAAACCTTATTTTCGCAACTTAGTCAGATTCAAAGACTTGCGAGGTATTTTGCGGCGGAGTATGAGGGTGTCTCTATCCTCGAGGTTCCACTCCATTTGTTCGCCCTTTTCTATTTGCTTCGTTTCGACCACAGCGGTGAGGAAATTCGCAGTTGAGCGAGTGCATTTTGGCCGGGTTATCTTCTCTACTTTTACCGGCTACCCCATTTTTTTTCACTTTGGCAGCATTTTATACTGTACATTCGTTCATATATAGGATTTATCCTTCGGATGCAAAGTATAAAAAAAGCTGATTGTATCCGTCAAACCTTCCGTAAGTTGAACCTCACAGCCCTCGCTAAACAGAGTGGTTTTAGAGAGAGGAAATCGCGCAAGATCTCCCCTCTGAGCTTTGTTTTGGCTTTGCTGGCGATGGCTTCTAAGGGGGCCTTGTCCCTTGGCAAAGAAGCCGAGCTTATTGGATTCTTAGCCAACCGCACCATTTCCAGACAAGCGGTCCAAAAGTGCGCCAAAAAAGCCACCGCTTTTATGACCTTAGTGCTCCTGAGGCTTTTAGAACTTAAAGCTTATGGGCCTGTGGGCAGAGCTGTTCCAAATTGCATGAGGAGCTTTGAACGGGTTCTCATTGCCGACAGCACTTCGATTGGCTTGCCTAAGGTCCCTGGCCCCCTTCTTCCCCGGAGCGTCCAATCAGACAGGCTCCAAACAGGCTCAACTGAAGATTCAGGCCTATTACGATCTGCGCAATGAATCCTTCGTTGACTTCAGCCTCAGTAGCTTCCGAAAAAACGATCAGGCTGCTTCCAAAGACATTCTCGCTCTCGCTCAACCCAACGACTTGATCCTGCGCGACTTAGGCTATTTTGTCCTCGATGTCTTTAAGCAACTCGATCAGCGCGGCTGCTTCTTTGTGAGTCGTTTGAAAACCGGCACTTGCCTTTTAGCCAACGAAGGCGATGAAGAGCTCGATCTACGCAAACTTTTACGTGGCCAAAAGCTTCTCGATATGCCCGTTCGGGTGGGTAAAAAAGCCAAGCTTCCGGTTCGTCTGATCGCCGTCAAACTCCCTCAGAAGGTGGCCCATAAACGCCGCCGCGAGCATAGACAAAACCGCGACAATAGACTTCGATATACCAGCCGCACCAGCTTCCTTCTCGGTTTCCAAATCTTTATTACAAACCTCCATCAGAAAGACTTTAGCCCTAAGCAGATTCTGAGCTTTTACGGGCTTCGCTGGCGCATCGAAATTTTCTTTAAGGCCTTTAAGCAACATCTTAATCTCGGTCAGGTCAAAGAGACTACTCCCTACCAGGTTGAGCTTCTTATCTACGCCCGTCTCATCCTCATTACCCACTTACTCAACTTCGTCTATGGTCCCCTTAGACACTATTCGAATACCAGTTTGTCCTCTCCTCTGAGTATCCTTAAATTCTCCTACTGGTTTGGCTTCTTTGCTCCCTACTTCTTCATCCTCTCTCACATTCCCAAAGATCAGATCATCCCCCGATGGCTCAAACAAATCCCCAAACACTGCACCTATGAAAAGCGTTCTCGACTTGATTTCCTCTCTTGTTTCTTCTCCTTAGGTTAACGCAAATGCGCTCAGCGGGATTGTGGCTACGCTGCACTAGGACATCCGTGGTTTCAAAATTCTCAGATCTTCCAAAAATCTCGATCGTTACGCCGTCCTTTAATCAGGGAGAGCACGTCGAATGGACGGTGCGGAGTGTGCTGCTGCAGCGGTATCCGAATCTGGAATATATCTTTATGGATGGAGGTTCGGATGACGGGACAATCGAGAGACTGGAGCGCTATAGAGCCTATTTCAGCCGTTTTGAATCAGAACCGGACCTGGGACAAGCGGACGCCTTAGCGCGGGGACTTCTGGGTTCGACCGGAGAGATCATGGCTTATCTGAATAGCGATGACTTGCTGGCTCCCGACACACTCCAATTCGTAGCCCGTTTCTTTGCTGAGAATCCGCGAATCGACGCTCTTTACAGTCACCGCTGTGCTATTAACGAAAGCAATGTTGTCATCTATTACTGGATTCTACCGCGCCACTCCAGCTATCTGCAGTCGCGTTGGGATCTCATCCCTCAGGAGACCTGCTTCTGGCGTCGGAGTCTTTGGGAACGTGCCGGCAATATCGACCCGTCGTTTGATTTTGCGATGGATTATGATCTTTTCTTTCGCTTCATGAGAGTCGGGCGATTTCGAAGAGTGAATCGCTTCCTCGGTGCCTTTCGTGAACATGGTGGATCCAAGACCGTTAAGACACTAAATACGCGAGGCGTTGAAGAGGTGCAGAGGGTGTGGGCGAAATACGACATCCCGAACCGTCGATTTCACCCCTTTCTTTATAGAGTATTCGAGAGATGGGTAGAGACATCGAGCGCTCGGTTTGTGAATTCTCGACGGCGCCTTCCCGGAGCGCTGCCCGCAACGGGATATCACTATGATGAGGTGTGGGGCCGGCAGTTGACGGATGCGGGACTCCCTCCTCTTTGACCGCGGATTACGCTGATGGACGCCGATAGGGAAGGAGAGGTTGACCGCGGATTAGACTGATGTGGGCGGATGGGAGTGAAGAGGTTGACCGCGGATTGCGCTGATGGATACGGATAGGGTAGGAGAGGTTGACCGCGGATTATGCTGATGTAGGCGGATGGGAAGGAAGAGGTTGAAGATAGGATTGCGGTTCAAACGGATGGACAGAAATGTTATAATTGAGGGATGCAAGAAGGGCTTATACATAAGGAGTTAAGCCATGATATTATTGGAGCAGGGATGAAAATCCTTAACGAGCTGAAGCCCGGATTGGATGAGAAAATCTACGAGAACGCACTCGCCATTGAAATAGTAGAGATGGGGTACGAGATCGACCAGCAGTTGAAACATCCAGTCTACTACAAGGAACAGAAAGTCGGAACACTAATACCTGACTTGATCGTCGATAAAAAGGTGGTCGTCGATCCCAAGGTGGTCACTGCATTCAATGAAAATCACATTGCTAAGATGACCGGCTATCTGCACGGTATTTTGATTCTCGGAGCATTAGGTGATGATATTGATGGCCTTATGTAAGTTAAAGACGAAATCATCACAGAGTGCGGGAGTGGATTCAGCGCCCATGGAAGACTTGAGGCTGAGAACCAGTTGCCTGCATGCAGCAAGAATTCTGGCTGCGTTATGATTACGGATCATACATCGATCTTCATCGAAGAAGCGATCCCTGGGGTAATGATTTTTATTTTCGATCGAGCAATGGTTGCGAATTTTCGAGAGGAACTGTTGAGGGCTCAAATCGGCGGGATCGAGACTGCTTACGTAGTAAGAGCGTTCAGAGGAAGGTTCAGCTTTGTTTGGATAATGGAAGGTGCGTTGCACACAGGCGAACTGGCGGGCATGGGGCAGGCCGGCAGAGGGAGCGCTTAGAGAATGGGTTGCTATTTGACGTATTTCGAGTCGCCCATGGTCATTGTCCACGGTTTGGTGGAGAAAAAGGGGGTGGAGCTGAAGAGATTCTGAGCGTATTGATGCATGTTGGGCTGATTGTCTTTAATTTGAATAACATAGTCAGCACTGAGTTCTTCGACGACGATGTGGGCAGTTTCTTTTTGATTATGCATGGCGTCGAAGGTGAAGGTGGAGCCGTCCAAAATGGGCATCTTTCGCAAGAGAGTCTGGGCGGCGGTGATCTCGTTGGATTTATCGGCGGTAGCGACTTGGGCTAAGGTTTGAGCGCTTTGGTGATCGACTGCGGCCACCAGGTGCAGAGCCTTTGATTCTTCGGTGTTTGTGCCTTTGAGGGTCTTGCCGTCGACGGCAATATCGCGGGGCAAACAGCCGTCTTGTAAGCAGATGAATTCGGTGAGGGTTTTATCGAAGAGCTCGGCCTTTACGTTTTGCAAGACCCGATAGAAGACATCATAGCAAGGGGCCTTATAGCGGCCTGTTTTGGGGTTTTTCCAGGAGCGTAAGGCGCGCAATTGGGCTTGATTGAGATGATGGGCCAGGCGCACGATGCCCTTGAGGGTCTGTTTGCCGCACATCGTGCCGAGCACAATCATGCTCAGGACCGTGGCGAGCCGATATCTAAGGCCCGCTTTACGACGGAAGTCTTCTATCTGATTGAAGCGTTCCCACAGGCTGCTCATCTGTTCCACTTTGAGGCAGACCGCATGGGAGTTATCGGTTTCATTGAGCGCCTGGCTCTGTGCCGCGGGCAATGGCCCTGAAGCGCGCAAAAGCTCAAGGGCATTAGCCTTGAGGGGTTTGACCCAGATCTGCTTGGGACGCTCATGGCGTTGATAGAAATCTTCGCGTTGGCGGCCATATCCCGCGCTCAAGCCCAAGGGCGTCCACCCGCTCGCTTCGTAGCAAGTGCCCCGGTGAATCTGTGGGTCCACGAACGTTTCCGCTACTAAGGGACGATAGCCAAAAGCCTCCTGCCAGTGATCGGCTAAGACTCTCAGGCACATACCCAACGTCTTGGAGGCCAAATTTGCAAGATCCACCCCGGGCAAAATCAGAAAACGCCGGTTCTGTACTACCAGTTTCAATCGTGCATGCCGTTGCGCCCCGTCCCACCCGATCCATTCGTCTCGATCCTTCAGCCGGTAGGATGCGGCCCCCCACAAGAGCAGGCCCATCCATTGCCCGTCGATCTGCGCCACATAGCGCAGGGTCTCTCCTGCGCTGCCCGCACTGTGTAAATAATGATGTTGTTTCAATAGATCATTGAATCGCTCCTGCTCTTCGGGCAGGACCAGACGCAGAGTTAAACGATCTATCGAAGGATTCAGTTGGTAAGATTTTTTGTCTTTCATCCCATCTTAACATGACTGATTCCCTCGGGTTTGTTTAGCTCTTTTTTTATCTTCTTGCTTATCAGCTAGTTGCTTCCTGGAATCCTTTTACCCTGACGGAATACCAGCATGCGAGCGAAAATAGTTGCTCCATCACGGGCGGTTATGTTTTCCGGGGCGTTCGTTTTCCCCGCATGCAGGGACGCTACTTCTTTGGAGACTACTGTTCCGGAAAGATCTGGAGCCTGCATCACGACGGCATGCTGTGGGTGAGGGAAGAGCTGTTGGATACGACTTTCAGTATCAGCACTTTCGGTGAGGATGAAGCGAAGAATCTATACTTTGCCGACTTCAATGACGGTAGGATTTATCGCCTGTTTGACAGTGTCGAGAGCCTTCCCGAGTCACCGGAAGTGGAATTAAGGGCGATCGCAAGCGCTCTTAACACTCCTACCGATATCCGGCACGCTGGAGATGGTAGTGGCCGTCTGTTTGTTACCGAGCTCGCCGGCCGGATCAGGATTGTAAGAGAGGGTCAGGTCTTAGCTGCATCATTTCTGGATATTACCGACCGCGTGAAGCATGTTGAAAGCGAAGACGGTCTTTATAGCGTTGCTTTCCCACCGAGATTCTTGGGAAACGGTCATTTCTATGTTTCGTATTCGCGGGATGACGGCAGCGGAGGATGGGAATCTGTAGTCTCGCGGTTTCAGGTGGGCGCCAATCCCGATGTCGCTGATGTAAATTCCGAAGAGATTCTGCTGATCGTGGATCAGGAAATTTGGTTCCATAATGTCTGGCAGATTCAATTCGGACCGGACGGTTATATGTATGTCTCGTCGGGTGACGGAGGGCCGCAGCAAGATCAGTTCGATTTCGGTCAAAATCCTCTCTCAATGCGCGGTAAGATCCTCCGCATTGATTCCGAAAGCGTCCCACCCCAGGGGGAGAATTAGGCCATCCCGGCTGACAATCCCTTCGTGGGCGATCCCGGTGTGCTCGATGAAATCTGGGCTTTGGGGTTGCGCAGCCCCTGGCGAATCGCTTTCGATCGTGGGACCGGTGATCTCTACGTGAGCGACGTGGGACAGAGCGATTGGGAAGAGCTGAATTTTCAGACGGCGTCGAGTGCCGGGGGCGAGAATTACGGATGGAGAGTGTTCGAAGGAAACCATGATTTTAATGATGCTTTTGGCTTAGGTGCCGGCAATCTCACGTTTCCGATTGACGAGTATGAACACATCTCCGGAGACTGTGCTATCATCGGGGGCTATGTTTATCGTGGAAAGCTGTATCCGCGAATGCATGGAAGGTACTTTTACGCAAACTATTGTTCAGGACGAATCTGGAGTACGAGTCGTTTGAATGGCGAATGGATCACTGAGGAGCTTCTTGACTCGGCCTTTTCGATTAACACTTTCGGCGAGGATGAAGCCGGGAATCTCTATTTGGCCGATATTGGAGGAGTGATCTACCATTTAGGCGATGATGATGAGAATACCGTTCTCTCCGTATCTGAAGTTGAAAGGGATGCCGGCGGAGATTTCCAATTTACGTTCCAGACAATTCCCGGTCGAACCATGCAGGTTCAAGTCACGCCCGAGTTAGGATTGCCCTGGCAGGATATAGGGGCAGCAATCCAGGGCAATGGTACGGCTTATACCTTTACCGATACTTCGATCGTTCTGGAAAACGAAAATCGACGCTTTTACCGGGCTGTTGTGTTGGATTAGCCCTCACCGTAATCCAAAACGGTGTCATTGCGAGACCCGCGAAGCGGGGCGTGGCAATCAAGAGAGGGATGCGTGGATTCTTAAATGCCTCTGGATCGCCGCGCCTCCCTGTGGTCGGCTCGCGATGACATATAGCCGGGAACTTTGCCCAAGAATATCGCAGGGTTCTCTGCCACAAGGCTGTGTGTCGCCACTGAGGCGATCTCCGAGTAAAGAAAACGTTGGCCGGATGTCCCGAAGATCGCTTGCTAATCAGGCGAGAACGTAACATTAGGGCGGTAGAGGAGGGGCGACCCACCCCTTGCCCCTCCCAGGAGGGGATCTTTTCACTTTGGACCTAATTAATAAGGTTCCCCTCCTGCGGAGGGCTTCGGCCGTGAGCTCAGCCGAACGGGTTAGGGGTGGGTTTACTCCGAGGCAGATCGTCACCTCAATAGCCGGCCTTCTGAACCGCAGGAAGGCAATTAAGGTTTCACCCACCCAACTCAAGTTCGTCAATTCTGGCTGCGATTCTCTCTGCTGAGCGTCCGTCCGTAAATTCGCCATACAATTGGTGCCGGTAGTAAGAGCGCCTGTCCTTTCGACGTTCAGGATGTTCCAAAGCCCGTTGAACGGCGTTAGGCAAATCACTGAGGTCCTCAACCTCCTCCGCGAGGTCACGCCATTGCCATTCGATGCCTTTGGGATCGAAATGGGAAGTGCCGAATCGTTTAGGATTATTGATCAGGATAATGGGCCGGTTTAGGGCGAGGAATTGAAAGACGACACTTGAAGCATCGCTGATCAGCACGTCCGCCCTCTGCAGGTAGGGTGCAACGTCGGCGGCTTTGTCCTCTACCAGGGAAACATTTGGATTCGAATCGGCTAGATTTTGCCACGACGCGATCCAATTCGGCTGGCGTTCGTAGATGACGGGGTGCGGCTTGATTACGATGCAAATTGATTCGTTGTCCTTTCGGAGCAACCCGACAAGCCTCTCCCCAAGCATGGGGGCGGAAGAGAGGTGCTCGTTCCAGGTGGGAGCGTAGATCACTGTTTTTCCAGCGTTGGGAATCTCTATGGGCAAGGAAAGAAGCTCATCGCGGAAAAGGGGATCAGTCTGCACGTAACCGGTAACCCAAAATTCGCGGCGTGGATGGCCGCCGTGTTTAATGTACCAATCCCTGCTCGCCTCGCTCGTTAGACAAGCGTAATCGGAAACCCGGGAGTCGTAGCAGCTCGTATTCTTGCTAATCAGACCGTGGCGAGTCCAGACGAAGACCGCCTGCGGAATGCGGTTGCGCAGCAGTGCGGCCTGTGACTCAGAGATAACGACGACCGCGGGGTTGAAATCCCTCAACTCTTTCAACAACTGGGTAAGCAGGACTTCGTGATTCTCTCTCAAGACATCAAAGATCGGTCTCAGTATGTTGTAATGGTACCGCTGATTCATATGCAGGGCAATCCGCAAACCTTTCCTGGACTGGTCCGATGACTCCCTTCTCGATACAGCCGCTCGAACGCTCGCATGAGCGGCTAGATAGTAGACGTTTTCGGGTTCGAACTCCAGCGCTTGTTTTATCTTGGAAGACGCCTCTTCATATTGTCCGAACGATTTCGCAATTAATCCGAAAAATACAATGTCTCGGCATGATTGGGTCTGATCTTCGAGGCGGTTTCCAGAAACGTGAAAGCCACCTCAGCTTCATCGTTATTCCAGAGAGCTATGCCGAGATTATGGTTCAGATCTGGGTCTTTCGGATTCTGAGAATGCTTTTCACCGTATTGAGCAAGGTTTTTCCGTGAACGGTCCAGATATTTTCGAGTCAGTTCCAGGTTCAGACCTCACTATATTGCCCCTCTAAAGGCACTATGCAATCGCAAGTTTAAATCCCGATTTTTTGCCCAGTCGGAAGATGACTCTTCGGCCTGAACCGTCGGGCATCAGTAAGGGCTTCTCATTGAGAGTTTGCAGATACTCAAGCACCACCGCCTGCACCCGAGGGGGATAAGTTGCGGTGGGGAATAAATGCGCTTCGACCGCACAGCCCCTCTCTATAAGAACGCCGTCACTGTGAGTCAAATTGCGAAACAGATCGTGGTCGTCACGATAGTTGTTGTAGCGAGCTTTAAAGGGTTCGAGCTGCTTGTAGAAGCTGTTACGGGCGAAGATTTTCAAGGCATCCATGAGGGACTTGTTAGCGGTGTCCAGGCGGACATAGTTTTCATCAATGAGGCGCTGCAGCCTCGAGCATTCGGTGTCGATTTGCTCCAGTTCGAGTTGGAGGGCTTTGAGGGCCTGATCGAGTCGACGGATCTTTTCGCCCCTTGAGGCGCTTTTGCCCGGGTGGGCATGCTCGGCCAGGAGCAGTCTTTTCAATTCTTCGGTGCATTGCTGTTTTTGCTTCAGGAGGGCTTTGGCGGCACCGCTTTTCTCCTGCTTGTCCTCAAGGTGTTGGGCTAATCGCTTGTAGTGGACGGTGCGATAAGAGGTGATCTGATTAATCCCAAAGTGCTTATCGAGGTATTTGAAGTCATTCTCCTGAATCCAGCGACTGAACATCCCTTTGATTACCTCTTCATTTCGGGCCTGCTGATCGGTCGCCAGGATGCTCACGGTAATGGTTCGATTTTTTGGATTGGTCGCCTCCACGATCCACTGCACCAGTTGAGGATTTTTCTTCCAGGGGCCCCGCTGATAGCGAAGATGATACTCCTGGAGATCTTCGGCATGGTTGCGCGCGCGCTGCAGGCGCAACTGCCCGTCGATCCGTTGGAGGGGCTGGGCGCTGGCCTTGTAACCTTTTTCCCAGGTAATGATTTCGAGTTGAGGATGCTCCACGATGGCTTCGTAAAACCACTCCGCGGCGATCGCCCGGTCCACGTAAATGCTCACCTTCTTATCAGCCGGCAACTGCACCAGCTCGAGCATCGCTTCGCAGTTGGGGATAAACCGTTCCCTTATATCCTCATAGTTGTCAGTGCTCGCAAAATAGACCGGATAGCCCTTGAGGGTATGAATAAAATCGCTGTGGAGCGCTTTGTCGGCCAGACGGATACCCGGACACCATCCCGCCAGCACCTTGCTCATTCCGGTGTAATGTTTGGTGTGCGGATCATAATAAAAGCTCTCTTCATCCGAAGCATTCAGGCCCCTCGCGTTCACTCTGAGGATCTCTCTTAAAAGCCCTTCATCGGCCAGGGCGCTAAGGCTTTGGCGTTGCAGATAGGGGGTATACAGGACTCGCCCGATGAGTTTTTGCAGGTCTTCGAGATCGAGCAGTTTGCTCTGCTCGATATTGACCGCGGCCAACAACCCGCAAGCCACCCATTGTTTCAAAAGCCAGCCCTCTTCGCGATCAATCTGAGCGACTTCTCTGAGCGCGGCACTGAACAGAAGTACTCCCAGGTGCCGATACCATTGCACCGCTTCGGAGCTCTCCCTCGAAAAATCGGGAGACTCCTTGCGATTGTCCCCTTCGCTTTCGGGGCTATTTTCTGCTTCTTGCTCCTGTTCGTCCCTCCCCGAGTCCTCCGGGCAATCCCAGGGAGTCTCCCGATTTTGCGCCCTCTCGGCTTCGGCCTCCTTTGCCCGGGCCTCTTTAAGCTCCTTAAAGACAGGGCGCAAAGTTTCCCCACTGAGGTTAACTCCGAACACCTCCTCGATCTCCCCCCGTATCTTCTTGCTGTAGCCATACCGACTCTCCCCATAGATCTGCCCGAAGCGCACCCGCCCAAAACTCCGGATTTCCCTCGTCAATTTGCGATGAGCGCTGCGTCCCGCCAGCACTCGCGCTAAGGTCTCGGCATCTCCGCTTTGAAGCGCCTCCCCCCACCGCTTCATCGTTTTGGGGTCAACCTCAAATTGCTTCTCTAAGCGCCCTTTCTTCAACCCCGCATTGTAGAGGCGCCCCACCAATAGCTTGAATTCAACTTGCTCCCGATCGTCCTCTACGACTTCAAAAAGCTCATGCCCGTAATAGACGTGCAGTTTGCCTTCGCTCAGATCCCGATAGACCGTGATCGAGGGATTACCCTTGTCCACTCCAAGGATGCACTGTAAGAAGGTCTCTTCTTTGACGGTAGGTTTCTCCATTTTTCTTCGAATTTGATGGTTCGAAGATGAAGCCTACCGTTTTCTTTAGCTCTTAAAAGCCGGGAATTGTATCTGCGATTGCCCCCTGCCCGCCAACCCGCATGATAGCGAGTTCTGAGGTTATTTCTGGCCGCTGTCAGTTTTGGATTGAGGTGAATGGCACGCTCGTACCTTCTTGCCGCGCTTTCCACATCACCCTTCTCTTCCAGAACCGTTCCTAAACCGTAATGAGCATGTGCGTAATCGGAATTAACTGTAATTGCCTGCTTGAAGGAGGAAATCGCTCTCCCCAATTCGCCTTCCAGCGCATATGTGAAACCGAGGTAGCAGTGAGCGCGCTCGTATTCTGGATCTATCTGAAGCACTTTGTGAAAGCATTCGATGGCTTTCTTTCGATTTCCCGCATCATTATGCGCAATTCCCAGGCGACGGTATGCGTCGATCGAGCCAGGAGTGGTTTCGATCGCGCTCTTGTATACCCCGATCGCTTCATCGAATCTGCCCAGTTTCTGCAGAGCCGAGCCCAGTTGAATATGTGCCGTAGTGAGATCCGGTTTTAAGGTCGTCGCTTTGCGAAAGCACGCAATTGCTTCCGATAAGGCACCTTTCTTCGAGTAGACGAGTCCGAGGTTATGATGAGCTTCGGCGTATTCCGGTTTTATTTCAATGGAGCGTTGCAGGGCTTCTATTGCGGACTCATTCTGCCCCTGATCCTTCAGGGCTATACCGAGATTATTGTACGCCATGGAGCTTTCAGGATCGAGCGCGATGGCCTTACGGGAGCATTTGACTGCTTCCTCGTATTTGTGCATCGCCCGGTAGACTTCCCCAAGATGGGTATAATAGGTGCTCTTATTTGGATTTGCGCCTATCGCTCGGCCGATAAGATCCGCAGCGACGCCATGCTTGCCGCATTGAAAGGCGAGAACGCCCATTAGATGGAGAGCTTCCGCATTTCGCGGAGCTCTTTTGAGGATTTCCTTATACAGCGCCTCGGCCTGAGGCAGCTTCCCGGTTTGGTGTAAGCGTATGGCCTCCCTTAAATCCTGTTCGTCTGTAGTCATAAATAACTGCGTCGAAAATTTGGCATATTCGTTGCCCTTCATTCATTCGTTGCTTATAATCCTGCTTAAGAACTACCTTCTTTCTTTTCATCCTTTGCTAATTTCACCGGATTTGATACACAAGTTCAAATTAATCAGGATTCACGGCAGAATCTAAACCTTCGGTGAGCGCGTCTCAACCTGAGAATGTAATCGTCATTAAGCCGGATACCTATGGGGATCTTGTTCTAATCGAACCCTTAATCCGGCGCCTCCATAATTTCTGGCCTGATTGCCGTATTCATCTTCTGGTGAGGGAGGGCTACCAGGATATGGCTCCTCTCTTGTTTCCGCAGATTCACTGTCTGACGACACCGATTGATCCTTACTCTCAGGACCCGTCCGGATATCCAGAGGCTATTGCGTCTTTATGGGAAGAATTGGGAGAAATTGAACCTGATATCGTTATAGCCGGCGCCTACGAGATGACCTGGTTGGAGCCGCTGATTGCAGATCGTATGAGCGGGGCCAGGAAGATCGCTTTCAGTAATCTTACAATTGCGAAGGGGAAGGAGCCTGCCTTGGCGTCCTATCTAAAGCGCCCTCCGCGGGACATCTTTGAGGAGATCGTTACGGTCGGTCCTGAATTGGAAGACTGGCGCAAGTGGAATGCAATGGCTGAGTATATCACCGGTGTAGCAGAGTCTGAAAGTCAGCCGCAAATCTCGGTACCGTCACAATGGAAAGCGCGCGCTGTGGACTGGCTGAAGATGAGAGAGTTGAGTTCTATTCCCTGGGTTGCCTGCTGTCCAGCTGGAAACGCTAATGTTCCAATCAAGGCGTGGCCTGCCGAGCGCTTTTCGGAGACGCTTTGTGAGATGTGGAAAAGTAGGGGACTACCGATCGTCTTAATGGGATACAAGGCGGAACGGGAAATTCTGGATTCGATTGCGGTCGATCTTCGTGAGAACAGAGCAACCTGTCACGTGTGGTCGGGTGAGGATGGCGAATTCTCGATTGTGGCGGCGCTCATAAGCCAGGGTTCTTACTACTTCGGGAACGATACCGGTGCCATGCATATCGCGGCAGCCCTTGGTATCCCTGTAGCAGCGGTCTTTGGAGGCGGTACTTGGCCGCGCTTCAGGCCGGCGGCAGACCGATACGCGATCGTTTACCAACTGCTGGATTGCTTCGGCTGTGGTTGGGAATGTGCGTATGGGACGGCGCCATGCCTGGGCACGATTCCGGTTGAGCCGGTGCTGCGAGCGATGGATCAACTGTTGGAAACACAGGAGCAGTCGGTGAATCTGGAGATTGAGGTCGACACCGAACTCCGAAGGCATGGATCCTTTGAGGCCTTTTCGCGATACCACAGCAGCCTACTGGTCGAGTCCTGGAAGGAAAAAGAAGCCGTAATCCAGAGTCAACTAAAGCGGATATGTGAACTGGAACGAAAGCTGAGAAGTGAGAGTGAGAGGTCTCCCCACAGATTAAATAAAACCACGGATGACACGGATGGGCACGGATAGAGAATTTGACCACGGATTTCCTGGAGCAGCGAAGCCGCAGCCAAATTGAGGGAAAGAGAGGAACCGCGAATGGACGCGAATTTGGGAGAAAGAGCCCGCGGATTCGAGGACACCGCGGATTAATTCAAGAGGGAGTACCCAACGGATTAGGAAAAAAACGGATTGTGAACAATTGAACCGCAATCCTTTGAATATCAGCCTCTTATAATTCACCAAAGAAAAAACGTGTTCAGAAAACCAGGTTCTGATGGATAGTAGTAGAGATGTCCCCTCTCTATCCGTGCCATCCGTGAAATCCGTGGTCTCGCTGATCCGGATCGACCTAACGTCGAAGGATGTTTCCCGGTCCCGGCGCGCCGGGAAGATTCGACTTCTCTTCTCCGTTTCTCTCCGTTTCCTTCTGTTCAATTCTCTTCTCCTCGGAATGACCTACCAGTTTGGTTGTGGCTTTGTTGCGCTGGGTCATCCGCGGTAAATTCTTTATCCGTTGCTTGCTTTTCTCTCGCAGTCCACATTCGTTGCCATCTTGTCTTCTGCTGCGGAAAACTGAACAGAACCTGCCCATGAAATCAGCCAATAGGAAAGGCTTCCGTTCGTGGGTCTATGACTGCCTCGGGAAGGGAATAATAAAGTGTCTCGATCTACGAGAGGGAAGATCGAGGAAAAAGGAGAAGCCCCTCCCGAGGATCTCAATCGTAACGCCGGTGCTGAATGCGGAATCAACCATCGTCGAAACGATTGAATCGATCCTCTCGCAGAACTACCCCGACCTTGAGTATATCATTATAGACGCGGGTTCCACCGATGGAACGCTGAAACGTATTGAACCATTCCGTGGGTGGGTCAACACGCTTATTTCGGAACCTGATTGCGGCATGTACGATGCCTTGAACAAGGGATTCGCCAGGGCCACTGGTGACGTTTTTGCCTACCTCAACGCTGATGATTATTACCTTCCGGGTGGCCTACAGCGTGTCGGCGCATATTTCAGGGACCATCAAAAGGTGGAAGTCATTTACCATGAAGACATTGTGGAAGTAATGGGCTGGCGCTTCCCCAATCTCTGGCAGCCGCATGTGGATTACCGGCACCTGGCCAACGGTCACATACTGTTTCAGGATGGAGTATTCTTCAGCCGTCGCGCATTTGAAGAGGCAGGAGGATTCAACGGGAAACTGAAGTTGGCTGGTGATTGGGAGATGTGGGCACGCCTCGCTTTCCGGTTTCCGTTCCAGCGGATGGATGGACATGTGAGCTGTTTTCGGATTCACGAGGGACAACTCACTTCGATTCGTGAGCGCTATGATAATGAGTTGGAGAGAGCGAAGGATACGTTATTGAAAGACAGTGCCCCGCTGAAGAGAGAGGTCAGCCTCCTGCACTGTCTCAGGAACTCGATGAGGAATCATTCTCGAGAGTTTTTTAATGATCGCCGTCTTTTCTTTCCCATCCCGTTCGAAGACTTGCCTCCGCCGGAATGCGAGGTGCCGGTCGAAAATGCGAATTCGGCAGTTTGTCCCGTGACCGGTGCCACTCCCGACCGCTTCCTTTTCAGTTCCCCGGATACGCGTTTCGGCGATGGGCAGATACATGACTGGTATTATGTTGCGCGTAGCTCCACTGCGATCTGCCACCCAACCATGGAGAGTGACGTATTAAGTGATCTTTACGAGCGCCACTATTCTTCCCCAACCCCTTCCCTGGTTCGTCCCGCCGAAGAGACGGGATCGCCCTATCGGAATTTCAATGGATCCGCTGGAAGCGAGCGTTGGTTGGGCGGGAGATCGCTGCCGAAGTCCTTGCGCAGACGGCTGGGTTTGACTTGGGAGGATACAACCGCCGAGGAACTGCTGAAGACAATAGGTGTGCGTTTCCCAACGAAGAGTGAAGCGACCGCATTTTTGGATATCGGTTGTTTTGAAGGGAAACTGCTTGAGGATCTACGGGAGCGCACACAGTGGAAATTGTCCGGTCTTGAATCCAATGAGAAGGCTGTCGGTGTGGCCCGAAAGTTGGGTCTCGAATTCTGGCACGCCCGTGCCGAAGATGCGGTTTATGCCATTCCGATTGGCAGGCAATTCGATTTGATCTTCCTTGGGCAAACCGTTGAGCACCTCCAGGAACCGTTGGTTACACTGCGGCGATTGCGCCAGCTTCTGAGGCCATCAGGTATTCTCGTCTTGAGCACCCCGAATTTGAATTCCTGGCAGATCGACCGCTTCGGCCCCACCTGGCCGCATTGGCATCCGCCATACCATCGGCATATATTCAGTATAGATTCGTTGAAGCAGATGGGTCTTCAGGCGAACCTCGAAATGAGGAGATGGAGGACTTTTTCGCATCCCTACTGGTCGGCCATGAGCTTGCAACTGAATGAACTCGGTTTGGCCGGCGCTGTCCCTCATGGTATTGCCGTTCCGGAAGCGTACCGTGAGAGGGCCGAGTCCATGGCAGCCTGGTCTAAGCTCCTCTGGGACTGGCGGGGTAGGGGAGATTATTTGTATGTTGTTTACGGAAAAGGTTAACCACGGATGAGAGAAGAGGGTGACCACGAATGGCACGGATTGACACGGATAGGAGGGATAGGGATTCTTAGAGGAAACAGGGGATGATCAACGAAAGGCAGCAGATTCATTTTCCTGTACAACTATTGGCATCAGTTAATCGGAAGACTGATTTCTAATCCGTGTCAATCCGTGCCATCCGTGGTCACCCTTCCATCGTTAGGCAGTTTTGGTTGTGGCCTGGCCGCTCCAAGTGAACGATGGGTGAGGAAGAATGAGAATCCAGAGGTATTTAGCGGGACATATATGAAACACGAGGGCATAAGCAGGGAGATTATTGGATGTGCAATGACAGTACTGTCCGGTTATAAGTCAAACAACTCCAACTGTTTAGGAATGCGGTGTTCATTGAAAGTGTAATCGGTTTCTGTAAGTAGTTCAGTCATAGGAGTTTTCTCAAATAGGGTGAAGCTGAGAATCTGTAGGATTTTGTGCAAACTGATCTCCAGGCGAAGGCGTTTGCGGATGATGGCGATGAGCACATAGACGCTGACGGCAATCCAGATTTGAGTCTTCACAGCATTCTCGGAGGTGCCGAAAAAGCTCTTGATGCGCAAGTGCTGTTTGATCCATTTGAAGAACAATTCGATCTGCCAGCGTAAACGGTAAATCTGGGTGATGATTATGGCTGGGAGGGCAAACTGGTTGGTGAGAAACACGAAGCGCTCGGAACTGTCGGGGTCGAGGTAAGTGATACGCCGGAGTCTTTCGGGGTAGGCCTTGGCAGGATAGAAGCTGACCAGGGCAACGGTCTGGTCCGAACGCAGACCGGTTGATTTGTCGACCTTTTGAGAGTAGAGGCGGCGAAACTGAAAGCCGCGGCGGGCGCGTGTGACGAAGAAAGAACCGCATTGTGCGATCCGATAGAGGCGCTCGTAATGCAGATAGGCTCGGTCCATTACATAGTAAGCACCGGCCTCGGGGATGATGAGATCCAGAATGTTTACGTCGTGAACTTTTCCATCGGTAATCTCGATAAAATAAGGGATAGAGCCTCTGAGATCGAGAAGCGTATGGACCTTCACCGCCCCCTTGTGCTTGCGGAAACGTGCCCACGGGAAGAGTGATAGACATAGATCGATCGTGGTGGAGTCCAGAGCGTAGAGCGTATTGTCCAGGTCGATGCCCAGATCCTCGTTTGAATACAAAGGACGAGCCATTGCGATGAGGACCTGTGCAAAGTCGGCGTAGATGCGCCAGTCTCGTTTCTCGTTGGCATCGGCGAGCGTGCTTTTGGATACTCCGCTTCGAATCCCTGCGTGGTATAGTTTTGGTTGTACTGCCCGCAGGCAGGTTTCGGTGTCGCGCAGACTCTCCCGGTAGGTCAACTCGGCAAAACCCATGCAGAGAAATTGTTCGAAGCAACTGAACTTTTGAACTTTGTAGTCGCCTCCGTAGCGTTGGACGCAACGATGGAACTGATGGCGCGGAAGATAATCTATGATTTGAGAAAAAACGAATCGACCTGTATACATGATTTGGACCCTCGAAATTTTTGAGAGTCCACAAGGCTTTTTGCAATTTCAAGTCGAAAACAGCAGAAATTATATGTAAAATGTTGGTTATCAATCGATTAACCTGCGTTCCTAGAAAAACAACCGGACAGTAGTGTTGCCACGTCTCTATGCAGTGAAGATGAATACCGTCAGCTCAGTTCCGTATCCGAATTGAACGACAGCCTTAAAAAGCCTACTCCCCGTCCCGGCTTGCCGGGACTACGGGGAATCTTCTTTTTTTTTACCCTACGGGACCGGCTGTCGTCCTACGAGGTGTTTTTTCGAAACCCTGTCCCGGCAGGCCGGGACAGGAAATGATCAAGTTCAAGAGTAAGAGCCTATCATACAGTACGGATTCAGGGCGATCACAGATTGCGCGATGTGTAATTGGAGGGGAAAACAGTTCGACATCTTCTAACTTGTCGACTGTGCTATCATTCTTGCAAGTCAGTCGCGCCCACGGCGCGCAGCCGGCTCAAACACAGGGTGAAAATTGCTGTATCGGCAGTACGAAATGCTCCCGCATTCCGCTACACGCTTCGATTCCGAAGGTAGCGGAAAGCGGGAGCTTTTCGGCGCTATTGTTATCCGCGACGAATCAACCGAGCGAAGATAGAAAGCGAAATATGTTATTCACTGAAACAGAACTGGAGGGCGCATTCATCATTGACATTGAACGCCGGGAGGACGAACGCGGTTTCTTCGCCAGGACATTCTGCCAAAGGGAATTCCAGCAGTACGGCTTGAACCCATGCATCGCACAGACCAATATTTCCCATAATTCGGAAAAAAGCACTTTGCGCGGGATGCACTACCAGGGGCCCCCTCATGGGGAAGTGAAAATCATAACCTGCACACAGGGAGCTATTTACGATGTCTTGATCGATCTGAGGACGGATTCAGGGACCTTCAAGAAGTGGCTTGGTGTGGAACTTAAAGCTGCCGTTCAACGGATGCTTTATATACCCGAGAATTTCGCCCACGGATTCATGACTTTGGAAGATTCCACCAGCGTCCACTACATGATGACCGCATTCTACCGGCCGGAATCCACGCGGGGAATCCGCTGGAACGACCCTGCATTCAACATCGATTGGCCCGTTCAACCCGCCGTAATATCGGATAGAGACGCAAATTACCCAGATTATGAAAGGAAGAAGCGATCCCGATGAAAAGTGCACCTGATGCTGTGGGCCTGATTCCCGCCGCGGGAAAAGCAACAAGAATTAACCCGCTACCCTGTAGCAAGGAGATATATCCGGTCGGTTTCTTCGACGAACATCAGGAACTCCAGGGTCAGCCAAAACCGGTTTGTCTAAATCTGCTTGAACAGTTTCGATCGGCGGGAGTCGATACTGCCTTTATCGTTATCAATCGAGAAAAGACAGATATTCTTCGTTACCTCGGCGATGGATCACTATTCGGAATGAGCCTGGCCTATGTCGTCGACAGCCAACCGCGGGGCGTTCCCTTTTCCCTGGATCGAGCCTATAAATTCATCAAGGACAAGCAGGTTTTATTGGGCTTTCCTGACATCATCATGGAAATCAGGGATCCTTTCACAGCTTTGCTGGAGAAACTAAAGGAAACAGATAGCGACATCGTCCTGGGTCTGATTCCCGTCTCCGAACCGCAGAAGTGGGATATGGTCGACCTTACGGAAGAGGGGAAGGTCCGCGACATTGTGATTAAGCGCGAACAATGCCGTTTAAAACATGCCTGGGTTATAACGGCGTGGGCTCCCACTTTTACCGAGTATTTGCATCGATTTTTGCGAGAATCAGAAAGCGCGGAAGGATCAGAATCCGGTGACAGAAACCGGGAATTACAACTCAGCAATATCTTCCTGGCCGCGGCGGAGGAGGAGGGTCTGACTATCGAGACTGAGTTGTTTGAGCCCGGATTTTGCGTCGACATCGGCACTCGGGAAGGATTGAAACGGGCGATTCAAATTACTCACGAGTAACCGAAAATCCTATAGATATCCTCGCAATTCCGATTTATCTCCTTCACATCGTCGTCCGTAAGGACATCCCTGTACTTACCTATTCTTTCAGAGGAGATTTTCTTACCGAAAAGCTCAGTTGCCCAAAGTCCATACTTTGATCTCGCGTCAAATCCGTCGTCATCCAGATCTCGACTGCTGTCAAATTTCAATTCCAAACCAGAGAAACGCCGGAGGCGGTCGAGAACCCTGTCCGGTTCAGTGACAAGTTCTTCATATTTTGAAACGAAGAGGCGGTCCTTAAAGATCTTCGCTTTACATGATACGGGAGCAACATAAAAGCTCCTGTAATGATTGCACAGAGTCCGGATGGTGGACTCCTGAAATCCGAGATACTCTCCCTCCTGCTTGTGACGCTCACCCACCCGTATCATAGAGGCGACCGCATCGCGAGGATCACGGACCGTAAGAAAGAAATAGGAGTCGGGGATGAGCTCGAGGATATCCGGAAAATACTTCGAGAAATTCGTTTCCTTAAAGACCAGATGCCTGGAATCCGGAAATCGCTTCGCCGTTCGCTTGAGGAAAAGTGAAATGACTGAACGGTGGAAATTCCAAAGGTCTCTTCGGTCGTCGAAATAGTGTTTTGAATGGCGATCGAATTCCTGTTTCGCCTGAGAATAGGCATGAAAAAGAATTCTGAAGTAGCCTGATTCCAGAGTAGGCTTGTTCGTCTCGTTGTCCCGGCACAAAAGGAGGTGGAGCAGCGTCGTTCCGGAGCGAGGGCTACCACCGACAAAGAATTTACTCATTTCAGTTTCATTTTCTTCAAAGGAATCTGTCGGTCTAAACTTGATCGGAATGTCGATCTGTCACCATGAAATCTAAACCAATGAGATGTTAGGAATCCTAAGTCCGACAGATTCCTAGATCGATAGCTACGGGCGATTCCCCACGTTGTTGTCGCTCCCACATGATACGGTAACCGCGTTCCAGATTCCTTGTGTATCGAACCGTGTCGAACAGCGGAGCGCGAATCGTGTTCTTCTCCACGCATTTTTTTAATTCTCTAAGCTGCCCTGGAGAATTCGCAAGTTCTATGCCGCGCTCGACA
>CBDCEW010000086.1:0-84578 GCA_965215885.1 Candidatus Moanibacter sp. | reverse complement strand
TCCGAGTATGGCGTTCATTGGAGTCCTGATTTCGTGACTTATGTTGGCCAGGAACTCGCTCTTGGCCCGATTTGCCACTTGGGCTTCATCGGCCAATCGACGCGCTTCCTTGAGAGCTTCTCCCAAACGCTCGTTCGACGCGTTCAGTTCACTGTTTGAGATTTCCAGTTTCCCCATGACCTCGTTGTAGCGAAGAGCGATTTGACCAACTTCCGTAAACGGTTCGACCGGCGCCCTCACACTCAGGTCCTCTGTCCTGGCGTGGCTTTCCATCGTCCGAAACAGTTCGAGCAGTTCGATTGTGGCTCCGTGTTCGGCGACGTTCAAACCGATGTGTTCATCATCAGGTGATACTCTTAGTGGAACGAAACGGTGCAGAGTCTTGAGAATGACAAATGCAAGACCAAACGCCCAGGCGCCACAGGCGAGAATCCCGACGATTTGAATCTTTAATTGCTCGAGCATGGTGAGGCCAGTGTCAAGGAGCTCCGGTTGCCCGAACAGGGCCACCGCCAGCGTTCCCCATATACCCGCCCCGAGATGGACCGGGACCGCGCCTACGGCGTCGTCGATTCGCAGGTGTTCCAAAAGCCCGGACACGAGCATCATAACTATTCCTCCGACTCCGCCAATAATGAGCGCCGACGGCGCACTCACGACATCACAGTTTGCCGTTATCGCGACCAAGCCAGCCAGGGCTCCGTTCATGACAAACTCAACCTCGCCACGCTTGATCCGCCACCAACTCAGCGCCAGGGAGGCCATAATTCCAGCCCCGCCCGCCAGCACCGTGTTTACGATCACTGCAGGGACCCGATCGTTCCAGGCCAGAGTGCTGCCTCCATTGAAGCCGAACCAACCCACCCACAGCAGGCACACACCCAACATTGCGACCGGCAGGTTAGAGCCGGGGATCTTCTGAGGTGGTTGACCCTCCGGAAATCTTCCTGTGCGAGCTCCGATCACAATAATTGCCGCCAATCCCACCCAGCCGCCAATCGAGTGCACAACCGTCGAACCTGCGAAGTCGACAAACCCCTGCGCTCGAAGCCATCCCGTCCGAATGCCTTCACCGAGGCCATTCCAGGCCCAATGTCCGAAAATCGGATAAATCAGGACCGTAACCATTGAGGCCACCATCAGGTAACCGGAGAATCTCATCCGCTCGGCGACAGCTCCGGAGAGAATGGTCACTGCCGCGCCGCAGAACATCATCTGGTAGAGAAAAAAAGCCCAGTACCACGCTCCAACAATTTCGCTTCCGGGCATGAATCCTGATGTGCCGATCCAACCTCCGAAAGTCTCGCCAAACATCATGGCAAACCCCACCGTCCAGAATAAAACGATGGCGACCCCAAAGTCGGCTAGATTCTTCAGAGCAACATTGATGCTGTTCTTGCTGCGGGTGAGACCGGACTCCAGACATAGGAAGCCTGCCTGCATCAGGAAAACAAGCAGAGCGGCGAACGCGACCCACAAGATATCGATGGAAGTTTTCTCCATAATTCAGAATGTAGCGCGGGTGCGGATGCCTTTGGTCAAATGATGATAGATGGCTCTGCGGGCGCTACGTGCACCCGATCACAGCGGGCGGGGTGAACAGGCGCATCCATTGCGGGAAGGCTGCCGGGATCCAACGGGAAGGTCAAGCTTCGGGGATTGCAGCTCTTAAACTCTGCTACTTCTCCGCCTCTTGCTTCTTGACGAATTCACTGGAGGCACCACATTCTGCCTAGTCCCGACAGGCCGGGATCGGACTTTCTGCCTCCTTCGAACGATGCACCCGGTTTCATTCCGATCTCGGCCTGCCGGGACTGGAAGATGAGAAAGTTCTGGTCAATCAAACTGTTCCGTCTCTTTGGAATTCAACTGGAGTTGCACTTAACTTTCCTCCTCCTCCTTATCTGGGTTGCGTATGAGGGTTGGATGGAAGCGGGCGTCATCGGTGGCCTCTGGAGCACTTCAGCCATAATCCTGATTTTTTCCTGTGTAGTCCTTCACGAACTGGGCCACTGCCTCGTGGCGCGCGCCTATCGAATACCGATTTACCGCATCCTTCTGCTCCCCATAGGAGGCATGGCACAGTTTGGAAACATTCCAAGACATCCCGTCAAGGAGTTGTTGATAACGCTGGCGGGACCCTCCGTAAATTTTGCAATCGGCGCCCTGCTCTACTTCGGTATGGGGCAACCCGCTCTTTGGTTTGCATTCGATATCCACTATGATTGGAACGGGCTTATTAAGCTTCTCCTGGTATTCAACTTCCTAATGGGCTTGTTCAATCTTTTGCCCGTCTTCCCCATGGATGGAGGCCGCATCCTTCGAGCATTGCTCGCGCTCAGGTTATCCTACTTGGCCTCCACGCGGCTCGCTGTAATCGTTGCCAAACCTCTGGCTCTGGCGGGAATCATAGTCGCGCTATTCTATCTCAACAACTGGATTACCGCTGCCCTTTTTGCTTTCATCTTTATTGGAGGAGAACTCGAGTATTCTCTTGTTAAGCGGCGCGAGGCGTTTCGTGGAGTCAAAGTATTTGATATCGTTGAAAAAGACTTTGTCGCCTTAGACGTGAATTCGACTGTTGGCGAAGCGTTAGACCTGACGCGAGAACGTCCCGCAAAATGCATTCTGCTCATCCAAGATGAAAGGGTTAGAGGAATTATTGATGCAGATACTCTCAGTAAACTCGCCACTCGAGGGTATCATGATGAAATTCTCCTTCCCAAGGCTCGAAAGAGATTCACCGTCTTGCAGGCGGAGTGGCCGTTGGAGTTATTCGCTGACTCTCTTCTGCGAAACGAACAGTTGATATATCCAGTATGTATTCAGCATCGAGTAATTGGGATTCTGGATTCAACCCGCATGAATGATTACCTGGACTGGAAGTTCCACCCTGGAACGTTTAGGAAGAAATCTCGCTGAACTGAGAAGAGCGGGCTACGGTCGCGTCGAACACGGCGGTGAGGCTTCTGAGACGACATGCCCTCTATCGTCAATCTCGCGTTAGATTCCGAATTTTAAGTGTGGAAATATCGTCCAAAATCGCTATTCTATATCTAATCGTAATAATTCCATTGTTCAGCGAGGTATATTGAGCCATGAAAGAAATCACAGCGAGTAGGGTATCCCTCAGCTTCCTTAGATCCCACGCACTCTTCAGAGGAGTGGTGGAAAATGATTTGTTAAACGTGCTGGCCCGGATGAAACAGGAAAATGTGGGAGCGGGTGAGACAATCGTAGAGGAAGGAGAGTCCGGAGACAGTCTTTATCTTATCGTCGAAGGCAGGGTTGATATTTTAAAGGAAGTTCCGGATACGGAAGAACGATCACAATTGAAAATTGCCACTCTTCGAACAGGAGAGACTTTTGGTGAGATGGCTATAATCGATCGACTTGAACGATCCGCCACAGTCAAGGCTACGGAAGACACGATTCTCCTGATACTATCTCAGGAAGCGTTGGCCATAATCGACGCCACCAGTTCCACCGTGTATACCACCATTCTCAGCAACCTGGCCAGAGAAGTGAGCAGAAGATTGCGGAGAATTGATGCCCGCTACGCAATCTCACTTTTCTCCAGTCTGCATAAGTGAGACTCCTTCCGTCCTGCCATGGGACGCATCCTCATAATTGATGACGAGCCGGATTTAAGGTCTCTGCTTCGCGATCTCCTGGAGCCCATTGGCCACCAAATCGAGGAGGCGTCTACCGGCCATGAAGGAATTATGATGATGGACAGGAGTCCTATCGATCTCGTAATCACCGACATTTTCATGCCGGACAAAGATGGGATTGAAACCATACTGCATTTGCGAGAGGCCTATCCCGATGTCAAAATCATCGCATTTTCCGGAGGCGGCCGTGTGGGGACACGCGACGCTCTCGACTCGGCACTCGAGTTTGGAGCTCAACGGGTTTTTACCAAACCTTTGGACGGAAAGAAGATTGTTGAGGCGATCAATGACCTGATCGATTGAGAAACCATCAACATCCCCACCAAACTAGAAAGGCGGACTCGGTTTCTAACATCAAGGCTGCCTTCTTTCTTAACCTTGGATTCACGGTATTTGAACTCGCAGGCGGCTTTCTGACCAATAGCGTGGCAATATTTTCAGATGCTCTCCATGATTTGGGCGACAGTTTCTCCCTTGGACTTGCATGGTATCTGGAAAGATACTCTCAAAAAGGACAGGACTCGAGGTTTTCCTATGGTTATCGCCGCTTCTCTCTTCTCGGCGCATTAGTCAACGCGGTCATTCTGATCGTAGGATCGCTCATTATCCTTTCGGTGGCCATTCCTCGGATTTTAGATCCTGAGCGCGCGCACGCACCCGGGATGATCATAATTGCGATTGTGGGAGTAATCGCGAACGGAATAGGAGTGGCCTGCGTCAGCGGAACCGAAAAGATGAACGCTCAGATGGTGGCCTGGCATTTGCTTGAAGATGTCCTCGGTTGGATTGCAGTGCTCATCGTCGGAATCGCACTCCTTTTTACCGACCTCTACATCATGGATCCCATACTCTCAATCTTGATTACCGCCTATGTCCTCTACCACACAATTGGAAACCTCAGGAAAACGCTCGCCCTCTTTCTCCAAGCTGTTCCGGAGCACCTCGAAATTTCAGAATTGAAAAATGCACTTCTTGCAATCGAGGGGGTAAGATCCACTCATCATACTCACATCTGGTCCCTCGACGGTGAAAAGCATATTCTCACTACTCATCTCGTGATTGAGGACGAAGCCGGAAGAGAGGAAGTACTCAGGATCAAAAATGCCGTAAGAGACTCGGCCGATGTCTATAAACTCCAACACGTCACGGTTGAGATAGAATACGATAGGGAAGATTGTCGAATGAGGGATATGGAGGATTGAGTGCCACGATCAAAGAGAGGCTACCAATTCGCTCTGCCATCGTAATCATAATCGTAATCTAAAATCGAAAGAAGGAAGATCGACTGGAGATCACGATTGAGAGTCACGATGAAAGAGAGGCTACCAATCCGCTCTCCCCATCGTGATTCATAATCGTGATCTAATTTCGAAATAGACAGATCGACAGGAGATCACGATTGAGAGTCACGATCGACAGGAGATCACGATTGAAAGTCACGATCAAAGAGAGGCTACCAATTCGCTCTTCCCATCGTGATTCATAATCGTAATCTAAAATTGAAAAAGACAGATCGAGAGGAGATCACGATTGAGCTGCACGATAAAAGAAAGGCTACCAATCCAATCTCCCCATCGTGATTCATAATCGTGATCTAATTTCGAAAGATGAAAAGAACGACCGAAGATCACGACTATGAGTAACGATGAAAGAGAGGCTACCAATTCGCTCTCCCCGTCGTGATTCATAATCGTAATCTAAATTCAAAAGCGAACTCTGAACCCTCTATGATCCCTCTATTCGACGAAGATTCATATACCTCACCGGATCGCAATTTGAACGGGGTAGCACGGCTATTCCCCAGCTTGTATTTTTATCCCGTCTTTGCCTATCTGGTCTGGCGGTCGACACGCGAAATTAAGAGTGGCGCTTACACCGATGAACGCTGGGTCGAAAGCAGCGCCGACGTGTTCAGGCTGACGGAATCGGTCGGAATGCGTGTCATTGTAGAAAACTTCTCCGTTGTCAAAGAGCTCAATGATCCCTGCGTATTTGTAGGCAATCACATGAGTACCCTGGAAACACTCATCCTGCCCTGCATGATTCGCCCTTTCCGAAGACTTACCTTTGTCGTTAAGGAAAGCTTATTAAATCACCCCTTTTTCAGACATATCTTGAGAAGTCGCAACCCCATCGCGGTGGGACGCGTGAGTCCCAAAGAAGACTTCAGGCAGATAATGGATGGCGGTGTGAAGTTTCTGGAGGAGAAAGTGTCGGTTGTCATATTTCCACAGACGACACGCACGAGACGTGTTGATCCGAAATCGTTTAATTCCATAGGGATAAAACTGGCACGCCGAGCAGAAGTTCCGGTGGTACCGTTGGCTTTAAAGACGGACGCCTGGAGTACGGGTAGATTCATTCGGGACCTTGGAAGAATTTATCCCGAGCGTACCGTGCGTTTTCAATTCGGCGATCCTCTCCGGGTTAAGGGAAACGGAAAACTTGAGCATGCCAAGGTTGTTCAATTTATCACAAGTAAACTGCAGGAGTGGGGAGAGGGTACCCATTGATTAAGGCCGTCGATCATTCGTGAAACGCTTGCAGGCCTCGCAGGTAAGAATTCTCAGTGAGCCATCCCACTGTTCCTAACAGTGATCGATCGATTTAGGAGGAAAGCCCAACCGTATGCTCTAGCCCGAACATTTCACAAACCTTCTGCTACGACCACGGATATCACTGCATCTCAAGGCCTTACCTTGCCCGGCGACCTCAGAGCGTCTCAACACACTGTTCCCGGCTTGCCGGGACTGCGCGAAGGCTCTGATATGCAGCAATCTACGCGGTCTCGCTACGAAGTGTGTGAAATGTCCGGGCTAGAAATGCGGCCTAAGAGGCGATTGCGGTGTCGAATATCAAAAAATACCTTCCTCAAAAGCCGGACGAAAAGCGTGCGAAAGACCGTCGTATATTACTATGCATCAAGAGGTTAATTCGTAACACAGCAAGGAAAAGGAAATACCGGGAATCTGTCATCGGCTTTGAACCTTGACTTGGCTTGTTGGAAAAAAATAAAACTCTCTACTCCGTATCACTCTTAGAGCATGGCGAAGATCGATTTTGCAATAGGTATTGGCGGTGCCGCCGGGCAAGGAATTGCGACGCCAGGAAATATCCTGGCCCGCATATTCGCGCGTCGTGGCCTCAATCTCAATGCCTACAACGCCTACCAGTCAATCATTCGTGGTGGGCATATCTTTCTTACCGTCCGCGTCAGTGATGGTCCCGCCCGAAACATGGGCGATAAACTGGATGTATTTATTCCGCTCAATCAGGATACCATGGACCGGCACTTAAGACACCTTGAGGCGGGCGCCTGTGTACTTTACGATTCCGACAAATTAACCCACGGAGATGCCTCAGAGGGAGTCCAGGTATGTCCTTTACCTTTAAAGGAGATGACCAGGGGAAACAAATTGGCTGGAAACACGGTCGCTATTGCCGCGACTCTGCAGATGCTGGGGGTGGAATTTCAGGATCTTGAGAATGCACTGACCCGAATTTTCTTGAGAAAGGGAGACGCTGTGGTGGCGGAGAATGTGGAGATTGCTTCGGGCGCATACGAGTACTCCAGGAATAATTTCAAATCGTTTCCTTTTAGAGTTCCCCGCCTCGAAAAGGGCAAAGCCGTCCTTACCGGTAATCAAGCGATTGCCATGGGTGGGATTGCCGCGGGGGTGAAATTTTACGCCGCCTATCCCATGAGTCCCTCCACCGGTGTGCTGCAGTACTTTGCCGACCATGCGCGGGAACTCGGTATAATGGTGCGCCAGGTGGAAGACGAAATCGGCGTTATGAATATGGTCATCGGCGCCGCCCATGCCGGTTGCCGGGCGATGTGTGCCACTTCAGGGGGAGGGTTTGCCCTCATGACCGAAGCGATCGGTATGTCCGGTATGATTGAAACCCCTGTAGTCTGTGTTGATGTGCAGAGAGCCGGGCCCGCCACCGGTGTCCCGACAAAGACTGAACAAGGCGATCTTTGGCAATTGCTTGGAGCCGGCCAAGGGGACTATCCAAAGATTCTGGTGGCTCCGGTGAGCGAAATCGATCTCTTTAGAACCATACCGGTACTCTTTAATCTCGTCGACAAATATCAATGCCCCGGTCTTGTCCTCTCCGACCTTCTCATCTCCGAGGGCACATCCAGCGTCGATCCTGACGATCTCGATTTTGACGTCCCAATCGATCGAGGCGAAACGATCTTCAATAACGGTAGAAGTGATCACGAGAACCCGTTTGGGGGCTATAATGACAGCACCTATTTGCGGTATAAAAACACCGAGAGCGGAATCTCTCCTCGCGCTCTTCCCGGAGTCCCGGGACACATCCACGTTGCCGCCACTGACGAACACGACGAGGACGGTGTCATCATCAGCGACGAATTTACCCATCCTCACAAACGTCGAATGATGGTGGAAAAGCGGGCGCGCAAGATGGAGACGGTGCTGGAACAGATCGAACCTCCCAAGCTGGTGGGTCCGGAAGAGGCGGTGGTAACCCTGGTCGGTTTCGGTTCTACCTGGGGCACAATTCTCGAGGCAGTGGAGAAGCTGGCCGGTGAGGAAGCGATCGTAGCCAGTCACTTGCATATCAAATGGATAGTCCCCTTTCATGATGAGGTAGTCTCCGAACTCCTCACAAAATGTAAGAGGGTCATAATCGTTGAGAACAATTACAGCGGTCAGTTTGCTCGCTTTCTAAGATCGGAGACCGGATTTAAGGCGCACGGATTTATTCGCAAATATGACGGCGAGCCATTCATGCCTCACCACATTGTTGAAGCCGTCAAAGACCAACTCGCGGGAACTACTACCCATTCTGTTCCTCAACATGAAATGATAGTTTAGCACAGGATTCCCATGACCACCTTAACGAATACCGTTTCAACCACGAAGGAACTCGAAAAAGATACTTATAAGGGAAAAATTCATCCGGACTGGTGCCCCGGTTGTGGTGACTTTTCCGTTCTTAACGCACTTCAGAAGGCACTTTACGAACTCGGTCTTCCACCCTATCAGGTGCTCGTCATAAGTGGGATTGGCTGTTCTTCAAACCTCCCCGGGTTCATAAATGCTTATGGTATGCACACTCTGCACGGCCGCAGTCTTGCCGTCGCCACGGGAGCGAAGCTCGCCAATCACGAGCTGAAGGTCATCGCTACCGGCGGCGATGGAGACGGCTACGGGATTGGTGGGAATCACTTTATTCACACCATGAGACGAAACGTCGACCTCACCTACATCGTGATGGACAATCAAATTTACGGTCTCACCACGGGACAGACTTCTCCCACGAGCTCAAAGGGCATGAAGACTAAGAGCACACCTCATGGAAATGTGGAAAATCCGATCAATCCCATGCCAATGGCAATGGTGGCTGGTGCGACCTACGTGGCGCGCGGTTTCAGCGGTAAACAGAAGCACCTCATCGAGCTCATGAAAGGCGCTATTATGCATAGAGGTTTTGCCCTTATCGACGTCTTCAGCCCATGCGTGACCTACAACCTGGACAACACTTATAAATGGTTTACGCCAAGAGTGAAGATATTGGAAGAGGATGAAAGCTATGATCCGAGCGATTTCCATTCCGCTTTGGACAAAGCCTATCTTTGGGGCGAAGAGATTCCAATTGGGCTGCTCTGGCATCGCACGGATTTGGAGAGTTTAGATGAGCTCGAGCCGGTTCTCGACGAAGGAGGCCCCCTCGCCCATCGTGAGTTGGGTATATCCGCCGAAGAAGCCCAAAGCCTTATTGACGAGCTTCTTTAGCGGAGGAGTTCAGAGTTCAGGTGAACCCTCGCGGGAGATCGTAAACGGATCGCTGTCTGTCATCGTGCGCGAAGCCCTTCGATATGGCTCTGGTCAGGCGCCCGATCCACCCGTAGCAAGGATATTAGTGGTGGAACCCGTCTCCGTTGCGCAAGCGCAACTACGCCAAGGCAGGCGGCCCCCTTGCCACGCCGTAGCTCTGCCGTACGGCAGAGCGTAGGCGGGTTCGGGGACGTTGGTTTCAACTTCGCAATGAGCAAAAGAAAATTCGGAACTATTGCCCGAAGAGTCAGATACCCCATCCTGTCGTACTGCAGGACTAGCGAAACGGGAAGTTTTCATTTGGCCGAATTCATTCAGACGGGATTGAATTACGGAAAGGCCATCCTGAACTCTTTCCTCCCCCCCCCCCCCTGAACTCCGAACTCTGAACTCTCTCCCAGCAGCCAAAGGCTGCTCTCGATGAACACCATATCAAAGAAGAAAAAGAGTTTTCCCGTCGGCGATAAGTTGCGAGAATATCTCAGCGAGTACGGCAGAGGTTATCAGTTGCCGCTAAGTTACTCAGATCTCCTTCGTTTCGATACTTCCTTTCCCCTCCTCGACAAAGATCATAATGATACACTCTGGGAAACACCCGTCTACGATCCCTATTGTGTCGAAAGTATTAATGAGGGTTTAACTAAGGTTTATTCACTCCTGAAAACAGGAGGGGAAGTCTCCGTCATGGAGCATCTCAAAGTGGATCGGGTGGATTACTGCACATTTGGAAACTCCAATCCGTTTCGCGTGCGAATTGTTAATCAGTTTAACGACAACTACGATTATTTTTATGTAAAGAAGGCCGACGCATCCCGCATTTACGGTCTGGAATTGGAACATCTGCTCTCTCCAAACCGCATTAGTTACCTCGTCAGTGAAGCGACCCTTATCGAAGAACACATTGCCGGTATACCAGGAGATGATTTTTTCCGACGATATCTAAACAGGGAGGATCTGAGCCGCGTGCGAATGGCCAAGGAATTCGTCAAGTTCAACGAGCGTTGTTTCGTGCGGCTTCTCGGTGATATGCGCTCCTACAATTTTGTAGTAGATATTACACCGGACTTTGAGGAGGAGCAGTACCGCATCCGCGCGATCGATTTCGACCAGCAGTCTTACGAGGGAACGCGAACGCTCTATCTTCCGCAGTTCTTTAAGGAAAATTTCCCTATTGTTAAGCTATGTATGGACCTTTTAAATTTTGAGACCGTCAAACAATATCAATATGAAGAACGCACCCTTATTGCGCGAAGGTATAAGTCAGCCCATGCGAGAACGAAGGTTCTCCTGGAAGCGATGCACGCCGACGAGATCTCAACCGAAGAAAAGACGACTCAATTAAAACAGCAGTTGGCCGAGTTCCACAAGAACAACAGATTCCTCGGTTGCCATTCCATGGGCGAAATTGTCGCCTTCAATATCGAAGCTTCTCTTTCCATTATTGGGGCCATCTAGCCCGGAAATTTCACACACTTCGTAGCGAGGCCGCGTAAATTGCTGCCCATGAAGGTGTTGCAGCAGACGGGCGGGTAATAGCGTGTTGAGACACATTGAAGTCGGCTGACAAGGCATCGCCTTCATGGGAAGTGAGATCCGCGGTCGCAGTAGATGGCTTGTGAAATATTCGGGCTAGCCTGCTTTTCTCACGGGTATTCGAAGGCTCTCCAAACTTAACCGTAAACTTTGGCGTAAGCTTCGTCGAAGAATCGACCGAAAACGACGACTAAGTTGACGACGAACTCGCTATCATGCGGGTTGGCGGGCAGGGGGCAATCGCAGATACAATTCCCGGCTTTTAATCGCTTCGGGTTTAATTCCCCGAAGCTTGCTTCGTTTCTAATTCATAAAGTCTAATATCAAATGCCTCGGGGCTTGCCCCGAGGATCTTTAAGAGCTAAAGAAAACGGTAGGCTTCATCTTCGAACCATCAAATTCGAAGAAAAATGGAGAAACCTACCGTCAAAGAAGAGACCTTCTTACAGTGCATCCTTGGAGTGGACAAGGGTCTCCCTCGATCACGGTCTATCGGGATCTGAGCGAAGGCAAACTGCACGTCTATTACGGGCATGAGCTTTTTGAAGTCGTAGAGGACGATCGGGAGCAAGTTGAATTCAAGCTATTGGTGGGGCGCCTCTACAATGCGGGGTTGAAGAAAGGGCGCTTAGAGAAGCAATTTGAGGTTGACCCCAAAACGATGAAGCGGTGGGGGGAGGCGCTTCAAAGCGGAGATGCCGAGACCTTAGCGCGAGTGCTGGCGGGACGCAGCGCTCATCGCAAATTGACGAGGGAAATCCGGAGTTTTGTATGCGCTTCGGGCAGATCTATGGGGAGAGTCGGTATGGCTACAGCAAGAAGATACGGGGGGAGATCGAGGAGGTGTTCGGAGTTAACCTCAGTGGGGAAACTTTGCGCCCTGTCTTTAAGGAGCTTAAAGAGGCCCGGGCAAAGGAGGCCGAAGCCGAGAGGGCGCAAAATCGGGAGACTCCCTGGGATTGCCCGGAGGACTCGGGGAGGGACGAACAGGAGCAAGAAGCAGAAAATAGCCCCGAAAGCGAAGGGGACAATCGCAAGGAGTCTCCCGATTTTTCGAGGGAGAGCTCCGAAGCGGTGCAATGGTATCGGCACCTGGGAGTACTTCTGTTCAGTGCCGCGCTCAGAGAAGTCGCTCAGATTGATCGCGAAGAGGGCTGGCTTTTGAAACAATGGGTGGCTTGCGGGTTGTTGGCCGCGGTCAATATCGAGCAGAGCAAACTGCTCGATCTCGAAGACCTGCAAAAACTCATCGGGCGAGTCCTGTATACCCCCTATCTGCAACGCCAAAGCCTTAGCGCCCAACCGATGAAGGGCTTTTAAGAGAGATCCTCAGAGTGAACGCGAGGGGCCTGAATGCTTCGGATGAAGAGAGCTTTTATTATGATCCGCACACCAAACATTACACCGGAATGAGCAAGGTGCTGGCGGGATGGTGTCCGGGTATCCGTCTGGCCGACAAAGCGCTCCACAGCGATTTTATTCATACCCTCAAGGGCTATCCGATCTATTTTGCGAGTACCGACAACTATGAGGATATAAGGGAACGGTTTATCCCCAACTGCGAAGCGATGCTCGAGCTGGTGCAGTTGCCGGCTGATAAGAAGGTGAGCATTTACGTGGACCGGGCGATCGCCGCGGAGTGGTTTTACGAAGCCATCGTGGAGCATCCTCAACTCGAAATCATTACCTGGGAAAAAGGTTACAAGGCCAGCGCCCAGCCCCTCCAACGGATCGACGGGCAGTTGCGCCTGCAGCGCGCGCGCAACCATGCCGAAGATCTCCAGGAGTATCATCTTCGCTATCAGCGGGGCCCCTGGAAGAAAAATCCTCAACTGGTGCAGTGGATCGTGGAGGCGACCAATCCAAAAAATCGAACCATTACCGTGAGCATCCTGGCGACCGATCAGCAGGCCCGAAATGAAGAGGTAATCAAAGGGATGTTCAGTCGCTGGATTCAGGAGAATGACTTCAAATACCTCGATAAGCACTTTGGGATTAATCAGATCACCTCTTATCGCACCGTCCACTACAAGCGATTAGCCCAACACCTTGAGGACAAGCAGGAGAAAAGCGGTGCCGCCAAAGCCCTCCTGAAGCAAAAACAGCAATGCTACCGAAGAATTGAAAAGACTGCTCCTGGCCGAGCATGCCCACCCGGGCAAAAGCGCCTCAAGGGGCGAAAAGATCCGTCGACTCGATCAGGCCCTCAAAGCCCTCCAACTCGAACTGGAGCAAATCGACACCGAATGCTCGAGGCTGCAGCGCCTCATTGATGAAAACTATGTCCGCCTGGACACCGCTAACAAGTCCCTCATGGATGCCTTGAAAATCTTCGCCCGTAACAGCTTCTACAAGCAGCTCGAACCCTTTAAAGCTCGCTACAACAACTATCGTGACGACCACGATCTGTTTCGCAATTTGACTCACAGTGACGGCGTTCTTATAGAGAGGGGCTGTGCGGTCGAAGCGCATTTATTCCCCACCGCAACTTATCCCCCTCGGGTGCAGGCGGTGGTGCTTGAGTATCTGCAAACTCTCAATGAGAAGCCCTTACTGATGCCCGACGGTTCAGGCCGAAGAATCATCTTCCGACTGGGCAAAAAATCGGGATTTAAACTTGCGATTGCATAGTGCCTTTAGAGGGGCAATATAGTGAGGTCTTCTATCGGGTCTTGCAAAACGTAAAGGCCGAGCTCTTCGATAAAACTTCACCGAATTCATCTGCTTACAAGACGGCTGTTTGCCCCGCGATATTGCCGTCGACGGCAAGACCCTCAAAGGCACAAACACCGAAGAATCAAAGGCTCTGCACCTGGTGGCCGCAGTCGATCACCAAAGCGCTCAAACCTTAGCCCAAGTCGCTACCGCCGATAAATCCAACGCGATCACCGCCGCCCAGACTCTCTTGCGAAAGATTATCCATTTTGGACGGCTCCACCTTCACCTTCGACGCCATGCATAATCAAAAAGAAACTGCCCACATCGTCGTCGAAGAACTCAGTGCTGACTATGTTATTCAAATTAAAGACAATCAGCCCAACATGCATCAATACGCTCAGAATCTCTTCAGCTCCACCCCCTTTTTCTCCACCAAACCGTGGACAATGACCATGGGCGACTCGAAATACGTCAAATAGCAACCCATTCTCTAAGCGCTCCCTCTGCCGGCCTGCCCCATGCCCGCCAGTTCGCCTGTGTGCAACGCACCTTCCATTATCCAAACAAAGCTGAACCTTCCTCTGAACGCTCTTACTACGTAAGCAGTCTCGATCCCGCCGATTTGAGCCCTCAACAGTTCCTCTCGAAAATTCGCAACCATTGGTCGATCGAAAATAAAAATCATTACCCCAGGGATCGCTTCTTCGATGAAGATCGATGTATGATCCGTAATCATAACGCAGCCAGAATTCTTGCTGCATGCAGGCAACTGGTTCTCAGCCTCAAGTCTTCCATGGGCAAACTGGGAATCCACTCCCGCACTCTGTGATGATTTCGTCTTTAACTTACATAAGGCCATCAATATCATCACCTAATGCTCCGAGAATCAAAATACCGTGGGGCGACAGTGTGTTAGGACCCTCTGAGGTCGTCGGGCAAGGGAAGGCATTGACACGCGGTGGGATCCGTCGTCGTAGTAGAAGATTTGTGAAATGTTCGGGCTAATCTTACTTTCTGCACTGAAATCTTTGGACAAGAGCTTCCAGAATCCCCTCGAGTGATCGCTCCTTGGATTCGAGGTCAACCGGTATGCCCAATTTTCTCATAGTCTCCGACGTAACCGGCCCTATACTGCAAGTAACAGGACGAACGGCGTTTGCGGAAAGGCGAAGAGCGGCGGCCTGGCCTGTGAATGATCGCACGGCGGAAGAACTGGTGAAGATCACTCCATCTGCTCCCTTCTCTCTGAAGGATGCGGCAGCTGGTAGATTTGTCAGATCCGTATTCAAAGTCTCGTAGACCTGAAAGGTGTCAACGATGGAACGAGCCTCGTCGAGCTTCCTCACGAGGTTGTCACGGTTGAGATTTCCAGTAATCACAAGGATTTTCAAGTTATCCAGTGTCTGCTCTTCCATAAGAGATTGAGCCAGCGATTCCGCGGAGGCATCGCGCGCGATCAAGTCGACTTTCAATCGCAGTTTCGAGATTTCCCTTGCCGTGGCCTTACCCAGCGCCGCAACTCGAATTAAACCCAGAGAACGGATGTCTTCAAATTCGCCGAAAAAAAGTTCAAAGAAATATCTCACTCCATTGCTGCTTGTAAAGACGAGCCAGTCGTATTGGTAAATCTCCGCAAAAACCTCTGCCGCCGCATTGGGGTCGAATTGGGGCCTGATCTCAATAAGTGGCAGATCAATCACTTCCGCTCCTCGCCTGAGTAAGATTCGATTCAATTCTCCGGCTTGCTTGCGACTTCGTGTCACCACGACGCGTCTTCCTGCAAGGGGAAGTTCAGGCAATTCGTCGAGGTTCAAGAGGTGCGGTTCGACTGCGTTAATCAAAAGGATGACAGGCTCTTTCATCCCCAATTCAACAAGCGCATTCGGTAATGATCGCAGGGAAGTCGACTGTCTCAAAACACTCAGTTTGGTGCCTCTTCCCAGAATGCAGACGGGAGTTTCAGGAGAGAGTCCGTTTTCAAGCAGCTTCTCTACGCGTGCCTCAAGCAACCCATATTCACCCGGGTTCAGTTCGAGAATATACTGCATCATCTCCCTGGGAATCTGTCGAAATTAGCTGCTTCGGGATTTCGATCCGTCGCTCCCGGCGTGCCGGGATTAGAAATGCTAAGTCCGACAGGCTGCTAGCCCTTCAACTCCTTTACGATTTCTTTGATTTCTCTCTCCGCCTCTTCTTTCCCATCATTGCTTACGGCGTACTCTCGGAACCCCGCACTCTCATGAAATACCGATAATCGACCTCTTTCAAAGTGAGCCGCAAAGGCACTTTGGCAACCACCCCCAAACTCTCTCAGAAGAAGCCTTTCGATATCAACAGCCCACTTTGTGTCCCCATCAAACAGGCAGCCATACTGCCCTACCGCTTCGCTCCGGCATTCTATCGCGATCGCCCCCTGACCTGCCGCAGGCACTATTTCATCCAGTTTCAAAGGAATGAATTTGAGGCCCGGCCAAGCCTTCAGGCCGAGCCTCCTTAAACCCGCCGCCGCAAGTATCGTAGCATCTGCTTCGCCCTCGGCTATTTTCCGCAGGCGCGTCTCCACATTTCCTCGAATCTCCCTCCAAATAGCTTCGGGATATAGAATTCTCGCCTGAGCACACCTGCGCGGACTTCCGCTGGCGATATTCGCCGGTTCCCGGCAGCCTTCACGCAGGACGAGCACATCATGAGCAACTTCCCGCGGCAGGTAACCGGCAATTGCTAGTCCGTCGGCTAAAGTGGTGGGCAGATCCTTGGCGCTGTGGATAGCCAGGTGGGCGCGCTCTTCAAGAAGCGCAATCTCTAATTCTCTGATGAAGAGCCCTTTTCCACCCTTCTGCATGAGTGACCATTTTTGTTGCTTATCGCCCGTCGTGACAATTCGAAGAACCTCGAACAGCGTTTCCGGGATCCGTTCCTGCAGATGCAAACGGACCAATTCCGTTTGTGCCAGAGCAAGAGGACTCTTCCGCGTTGCCAGAACCAGTCTCTTCTTCGATTTCCCAATCATCGCTAATTCGCAGTTTCAGACATTTCGGAAACGTTATAAAGAATATGTTCGAATGTTGAACGGTATGGAAAAACCCTTGAACGCCGATTACCCGAATCCGACAGGCGATGGCCAACCTCGAATCCCGAAACTGACAACTAAAGAAGCAATCCTTCTACGTTCTCCCGCTAGCAGCCTGGCGGACTTTATGCCTGTTTCGAGAGATTTTCAGTGTTTCATTCCGATCCCGGCCCGCCGGGACTAGGTACAAGAAAATGAACCCTGAATCCTCTCCCACGCTTCTACGGTCCCAATGAATTGTCCGCGCCGCTAATAGGCCGCCTGCGCACCCTTGATGTTAGTCTTCTTCACCCACGGCATGAGATTGCGGAGGCGTTGACCGACCTGTTCAATCTGGTGGCGGTCGCCTTCATCCAACAGCGAATTGTAATTGGGCAGTCCTTTCGCGTACTCCTTTACCCACTCACGCGCAAACTCACCCGATTGGACATCGGCGAGAATTTTCTTCATCGCTCTCCGGGAGTGCGACGAAACCACTTTGGGGCCCCGTGAAATGTCGCCGTAAGTCGCGGTTTCCGAGACTGTAAAACGCATCCCGGCTACTCCACTCTCCACCATAATGTCGATTATGAGCTTCAGCTCGTGCAAACATTCGTAGTAGGCCATTTCCGGTTGATAGCCGGCCTCTACGAGAGTTTCAAAACCAGCCAGGACGAGAGCGCTCAATCCTCCGCAAAGAACGGCCTGTTCACCGAACAGATCGGTTTCCGTCTCCTCTCGGAAGGTCGTCTGGATAACGCCCGCTCTTGTCGCGCCGATTCCCTTGGCCCAGGCCAATGCCACTTTCTTCGCATTTCGCGAGGAACCCTTGAGAACAGCAATTATCGAAGGTACGCCTTTCCCCTCTAGAAATTGGGTTCGCACGGTTTGGCCGATACCTTTCGGTGCAACCATGATCACATCCACCCCTTTCGGCTTCTCAATCAAACCGAAATGAATGCTAAACCCGTGCGTGAAGAGGACCGTCTTTCCCTTGTCCAGATGGGGAAGCATATCGGTTTCAAATACAGCCTTCTGCTTCATGTCGGGCACCCCCATCATGATTACATCCGCGCGTTTTACAGCCTCCGCTGTCTCATACACCTCAAACCCGTGTCTTTTCGCCACTCGGATAGATTTGCTCTTGGGATAAAGCCCGATAATTACCTTTAACCCGCTGTCTTTGAGATTCAGGGCATGGGCGTGGCCTTGGGATCCATACCCGATGACCGCAAGCGTTTTCTTTTTGAGGATCCTCAGATCCGCGTCTTTGTTCGTGTATACTTTTGCTGGCATTCTTCTAATATTCCCCATCTATCGATCATTCCAATTCTTCCAACTTTTTCTTGTCCCGACCCCTTGGCAGAGCCGCACTTCCGGTGCGAGCTAACTCTTCGATCCCGAAGGAAGCGATCAGATCGAGAAAAGCTTGTACTTTGCTGTCGTCTCCAGTAAGCTCTACTATGATATTGTCGTGTGATACGTCGATTATCTTCGCCCGGAAGATTTCGCAGATCTGAATGATCTCAGAACGATTGTTTTCCACCACAATCTTTACGATAACGAGCTCCCGTGCGGCAAATTGCCCCTGTGCCAAATCTTCAACTTCGATCACTTCGACAAGCTTTTTCAGCTGCTTGATGCACTGGTCAAGCTGCTGGGTGTCGCCTTTTACCGTCGCTGTAATGCGCGAGAATCTCGGATCGTGGGTTGGACCCACGTTGAGAGTATCGATATTGAATCCCCGTCCGCTGAACATCCCGGAGATACGGGCGAGGACGCCAAAATTATTCTCAACCAGAACCGATATCGTGTGTTTCATTGAACCGTGACTCTATTTTTCAAACGGCGAATGGTGGACGGCGGCGGACTCGAACCGCCGACTTCCTGGGTGTAAACCAGACGCTCTAACCATCTGAGCTAGCCGTCCTCTCGCCCTTCTCCAAGAAGTCGTAGTATGAAACAGGGATTACAATAAGGGACAAGAGTTTTTTCCAGCCCGGACATTTCACACACTTCGTAGCAAGACGGCGTAGATCGCTGCGTGTCAATGCCTTTCCGTAGCTCGACGGACGACAGTGTGTTAGGACCCTCTGAGGTCGTCGGGCAAGGGAAGGCTTTTACACGCGGTGAGATCCGTCGTCGTAGTAGAAGGTTTGTGAAATGTTCGGGCAAGAACCGTAGGATTGTGGGAGGAAGAGTTCAGAATGATTAGATTGTAATGTAGAACTGAACTCTGAACTCTGTCTTCCGGTCCTACAGTCCTGGATTCCCCCTAAACTCCCACCGGCCTCACCAGTCTTCTCTCATGCAAAACCTCGGCGATCTGAATGGCATTGAGGGCTGCGCCCTTCCAAAGCTGGTCGCCAACCACCCAAAAGGCGAGTCCGTTTTCCAAGGCGCTGTCAATTCGAATGCGGCCCACTCCACATTGGATTTTCTCCGCATAGTCTAAAGGCATGGGATATCGGTTGCGTCCCCCTTCATCGCACAACTCGCTCCCGGGGAATTCTTCGATCGCACACCGCGCTCGTTCCAGATCGACGCCTCTTTCGAATTCAGCAAATATTGCCACGGCATGACAGCGAAATACCGGAACCCGTACACAAGTCGTTGAAACCTGTAAATCGGGAATGCACAGGATCTTGCGGCTCTCGTTCCCCATTTTGACTTCCTCACGCGTGTAGCCATCTTCGCGGAAATCATCGCAATGGGGGAGCAGGTTGAATGCGATTGGGTAGGGATACACCTCCGACGTTATCAAATCGCCAGCCGCCCACGCGCGCGTCTGCCCCTCCAGCTCCCGCATCGCCGCCGCTCCCGTTCCCGACACTGCCTGATAGGTAGAGGCAAAGAATCTCCGCAAACCAAATGCGCAATGCAAGGGATAGAGCCCCATAAGTGCAACCGCCGTTGTGCAATTTGGGTTCGCGATGATTCCCGCGTGTTCTGTAAGGGCATCAGCATTTATCTCGGGCACCACTAGCGGCACATCCCCGTCCATCCGAAATGCCGATGTGTTATCGATCACTGTGCAGCCCCGATCCATCGCCTCCCTCGCCAGTCTCTTCGATATCTCAGATCCAGCGCTGAAGATCGCCATATCCAGTCCATCAAATACCGAAGGTGTCGCTTCCTCAACCGTCCAGGATCTTCCCTCTCGCTCGATCACTTTTCCCGCCGAACGCGACGACGCCAGAAGCCGAATCTCCTCTGCCGGAAATTTTCGCTCCAACACAAGACGAATCAGCTCTTGACCGACCGCGCCGGTCGCTCCCACTATCCCTACTCTATAGTTCATACCAAAATTCTTCGCCAGTCTGTGATGCAGCGATGATTACAGCGCAATCTTTCCATTCTTTGTCAACTCCTCTTCAATTTACCAACTTTCTCGCTTGATTTTTAATAATAATTGGAATAATTATTAATAATCTTTAATTGAAACTGGAGGATTCTGATGATTAACGCACTTGTAGAAGAAGGATTAAACGCACAGATAAACAATGAATTGGCATCGGCATACACCTACCTGGCGATGTCAGCCCATCTGGAGACGACGATATACACGGGATTCGCCAAGTGGATGCGGCTACAAGCGGAAGAAGAGAGAGGCCATGCCATGAAACTCTTCGATTATCTCAATGATCGCGGCGGCAAGGTTGTGCTGGCATCACTGGAACAGCCGAAGAGTGAATACAACTCCACCCTTGAGATTTTTGAAGCTGCCCTTCTACAGGAACGAAATACCACGGGACAGATTAACGGGCTCTACGAAACAGCAAACTCAGAAAAGGATTATGCCACTTTGGAATTTCTCGGTTGGTTTCTGAGCGAACAGGTGGAAGAGGAAAATGCCGCCGAGAAAATGGTGGAACGCATGAAATTGGCGGGCGACCAGATCAACGCCCTGCTCCGCCTGGATTACGAGGCCGCTAAGAGGGAATAGTAGGTATGGCTATTGCATCTGCGTGCGAGCTAACTTCTTGCGGTTTCTTCTCCACCTGGGGCTTTCCCATCGTCCATACTCTTTAGCATCTTCCGGCACCCTCTCCAAGGTATGAGATTCTTCTCGAAAGGTGGGAAATGGTGGGTCAAAAAACCTGCACTTTGCTGGTTCATCGATATGTCATTGCGAGGAAGAATGACGAAGCAATCCACGCATTCGAGCTTTCGGAACGCTAATTCTCCGTCCTGCAACCGAGGGATCTGCATCTTCGCTTCATCCGTTGCCGTTTCCTAATTCGCCGCTCACTCTCCCTAATCTGCCATTTTCTCCTATCCCCGGCTTGCCGGGGTGAGGCCTTCGTCTCGCCGAGCAGGATCGGGGCAGGCCCTGCCGAATCCCCCTTCAAGATCTCTCTCCTCATTGGTTGGATACCGATTGATAAACAACCTGTCTGATTATTTGCACGAGTGGGTTCTACGAACTATCTGAAGGCGGCAGAGCAATTCGGCGCTGACCGCACATTAAGGAAACCGTTCACCGCAAATTCACTGCTGGAAGCGGTTAAGTCCCTAATCGATAAGGAAGCTTCCCAATGATGACTGCCCGTCCTGGCAGGCCGATACGGGCAATCTTTATTGTCCACTCGAATGTCGTGGTCGTAATCGTCGTCGATAGTCAGTAAGTAGCTCTCGATTTTCGACTACGATAACGACGACGACGGGAAGAGCGAATCGGTTCCCGGGCGGTTCGCAGACACTTTTAAGAACCGAAAACGGAACCAATGGGTACGAGTTTATCTTCCTCTTTGTCTACATATTTTCGTGTAGCCCGCCGGGGAGGCGACTAACCCGAGATCTCAATACCTCAAAAAAACCTCGACAGGGAGATCTGTAGATAACTGTCCCTGCGGAAAGCGTAAGCGGCGTTTCCCCGATGGACGTTCGTCAAGGCTTGGGCTTCAATTTCGAGTTTGTAATGCTTGCCCAGGCGTCTTTCGGCCTCGACGCGGAAGGAGGTCGTCCGGTCGTCCAGGTCCACAACCACTCCGACGAGTAGGGCCGTGTCTTGAACGTCATTGAGAGCGAGACGGGAGCCGAAAAAGAGGTCGTTGTCGAACATGGTGGGCGGGGCCAGGACGTCGTCTCGTTCATCATAGAGATATTCGACGAGGAGACCGAGGTCGGCATTTCCCCCAAATGTCTGGTAGAGTGTGTAATCGAATCCCCCCACGAGAGCGGCGAAAGTGTCCCCCTGACCTTCGCGCACGATTCCCTCAAACTTCCAAAGCCAGGAATCGCGGGTATACTGAAGTTCAACTCCGAACTGGTGGATGAGATCGTAGAAGGGATTCAATCGCGTCGCATCGGCGGAAGGCACGAAACGAGGTTCACGGCTTGTGCCGTAAAAATAGGAGAGTCCGATGTCCCAGTCGCCAAAAAAGTGAGAGTAGCGCAAAGCATAATCCACGTGCCATTTCCCGTCCTCCGACTCGTATCGGGCGGCATCGTCGTCGACGGGAACGGGACCGCGAAAGCGGCCGGCACTGCCGGGAAAGGTGCGCTCGCGGAATCCCGGCAGGACGAACGCGCCGAATCGGCCAATGCCCGTCTGCCGCGAAATCTGGAGCATCGGTTGTCCCAGGAAGTCTTCTTCATCGGTGGCTTCAACCTGATCGATCTGATTGATTATGTTCACTAGGTGACGCGATTCAGTAACCCCCCAGAAGATACTATTAAGTCCCACCATAATCTCCCAGTCATCGCGGATGGTGCGCAGGTAGGCTTCGCGGACGTCAAAGTGCGACCGCTCGTCGTCTTCGGAATCCACGCGGGCGAAAAGAACAAGACCGGCCTGGTTTCGACCGTCATTTCCCTCCCAGCTGAGCTCGGGTTCGAACGTGAGGGAGAACTGGGCGCCGTCGAACTGGTCCGCGAAAGCGGCGCTGTCCGTAAAGATGCGCGCCTCCGATCCGATGACACCGGAGAATTCCCATTCTCCAAATGCCATCGGGGCAGACGCCAGCAAGAACGAAACGAGAACTCGAAGACGTCGACCGATGAGACCTCCCTCTGTCCCGATCAATTCTCGTGGCATGACCCGAAATGGGTTGCCAGGAGAAAAAGACTTTCGCTCGCAAGCGAGCTTCCTACAAATGGTGGGATCTGCCGTAGGAAGGCCGCTCGCGGCCGAAAATGAGCGAAGCCTGAAGCAGCGTCTTTGCCTCGTATTTATACACCACTCCGGAATAAAGCGACCTTGATATAGTCGAACCAAGGCTTCCACTATCACACTGTTCAGATACATAGGATTGCCTTGCCGAAGCTTTCCCGTGATTCCCACACTTACCGAATTCGGCTGAGAATCCCTTTTACGAAATCGTTGTCGTTGAGTCGAGTCTTGAAGGTGTATTCTCCATAGAGGAGATCGGTGCTCTTCCCCGTCTGATGATTAGTCATGGAGAATTTATGGGCGCGCCAGATACCGTCGTAATCACGGTAGTCATCCAGGATAAGCGTCTTGCGCAGATCGCCGCGCCGATCATAGAAGTCGACCCGTCGAACCTGAAACACCTCCTGATCGATCCACGTGACTTGCTTGGTATAGCCGGAATTGGCATATTGAGGGTAACGTTCGATGATGTCGGCCCGTAGGCCGGAGATATCTTCCTCACCGACATACCGATAGGCGTACTTATTGAGTTCGAGGGCCGTGAAGTCTTCAAATGCAAACTCCGACCCCACGAACGGGCCCGACTTGTTCGCCGAAGAGATTCGCTTCACTCGCTTGAGGGCAGGCAAAAAGAGCCACTGATCATCGGGATCGAGGATCTTGGCGTGTGAGAGTAAAGCGGTACCATCGATGTCTCTCGGGCTGTCAAACACAACGAGGCTCTTGTCACCGAAGTCTTCGTCAGGCACTTCGAGGGTGGTTAGGCGAAGATTCCGCGTCGACTCCTGGCCGGCGGCGTTGCAAAGTATCATCTCAAGCTCTACGTCGCTGTTTATGAATCCGCGATCGGATCGGTCGCTGCGAGCCGCGATCTCGAACCCCTTCTCTTCAGCTGTTTGAGCCAAAGCGGGACTTCCGAAACCAATTGCTATGAGGGCGACAGCCAAGAGCCACGCCCGATTATTCTGTTTATGCCATTTCAGGTTGTTCATGATATATCTCTCCTTTTTCCGTTAACTTGATTTGTTTGATCCTGTGGCCCGCGATGAGAAGCGCCGGCAACAGAAGAAAGTCGAATATGAGGGCGAAGATGACGGCCAGGGCGGTCAGGAGACCCATCTCCGCGTTGATCTTGAAGGTCGAAAATGCGAGGACCGAAAACCCGAAAGCTAGTATGACCGAATTGACCGCCATGGCGGTGCCGACCGTGCGAAAGGCATAGCGAATCGCATCAGGGACATCGAGGCCTTTTTCACGGATTCCGCGGATATACTTTGTTAAAAAGTGAACCGTGTCATCGACGATGATCCCGATCGAGGTAGCGGTTACGGTCGCCGCTGCCATCCCCACCATTCCCACGAGGACCGCCCAGGAACCGAACGTCATCAATATCGGGACGACGTTCGGAATTAGACTGAGAAGCCCCAGCCTTACGCTCCGCAGGGCTACGATCATGATCGCCGAAATGATCACGACGACTAAGAGGTTTCCACGGAGCATACTGTCGATATTGCGCTTCGCGATGTAGGAGAACATGACGGAGGCGCCGGTAGGCTTCGTCCACATATACTCAGGGGTGTGATCTCGGAGCCACCGCTCGGCCCGATCAACAAAGACTCGCGTCTCCACCGTCGAGACGTCTCCCAGGGTTGCCGTCACCCGCGTGGCCGACTTGTCGATACTAATGCGATCGTTCAGATCGAGCCCGTAGGGGAGCGACAGCTCGTAGAGCAGAAGGTACTGGGCAGCGAGTTCGCGCTCACCGGGTATTCGGTAGTAGCTTCCATCATCGCCATGCATGTTCATGTTCAACCGCTTCATGATGTCGGTCAGACTATACACATGGGTGACATCGGGTTGCTCCCGCAACCACGCCGTGAATTCCTCGAGATAGGCGAGAAACTCAGGCTCACTCACCCCGCCCGGTCCTTCCGTGCCCACCGAAAATTCGATCGGATATAGGCCTCCGAGATGCTCAAGCGCGAAATCGGTGTGCTGGCGAAAGGTGACGCTCTTGCTGAAGTACTTCGTCCATTCGTCATTCAGATCGTTGGTCGGAGCGAGAATCGATAGTGCCACCGCCAGGGTCCCCATGCCGAGGAGAATCCCGCGGTACCGCAGAATAGCGAAATTGGCGATCCTCTCCATTGGAGTCGCCCGCTGGGTAGTTTCGGCCGATGCCGCTTTGAATTTCACGGGGAGCAGGCTCATGAGGGCAGGGAGGAATGTGACGGAATAAATCCAAGCGGCCCCGATGCCCACCGCCGTAATGTTCCCGAGATGATTGAACGGAGGCGAATCGGAAAAGTTGAGAGCCAGGAAACCGACTATGGTTGTCACACTCGTAATCGAGACCGGCAGGAAATTGATCCGCATCGCTTCGACGATCGCGCTGACCTTGTCCCGTCCCTCCTTCATCGCTGAACGTAGAGAGATAAGGATGTGCACACTGTCCGCAATTGCGAGTGTCAGAATTACGGTTGGCGCCGTCATCGAGATCGGCGTCAACTCGATGGCGAGGAATCCTCCCACTCCCATCGCTGTGATCGTCGAGAGCATGATGCCCCCAAGGGTCGCAAACGTCCCGCTAAGCGTGCGCAGCGAAAGTATCATTACAATTAGCAGAGTAAAATACATAACAGGCACGAGGGTGCTCATGTCGCGTATTCCGGACTCCGCAAAGGTGTTGTTCAGCATCGAGACCCCAGTAATGGCGATCGTCAGGTCCGGATAGTTCGATTCGACTTCTGTCTTGATCTGGCGCGCCTTGGCCGCCGCCTCGGGGACTTCGGCAAGACTCTTCTCGGGATACTGCAGGACGACGTTGATGCCGGTCGTAGCAGCGTCGGCCGACAGAAGGTTGTTCGCAATGAGCGGCTCTGCCAGCGCGATCGCCCGTTTCTTGTTGAGATCCTCTTCGCTCAGAGTTGCTCCGTCGACTATCAGATCCTCTACCGTGAGGTCGTCTTCTTCAGACCATGTATGCTGGAAATTGGAGATCGAATCGACCCGTATGGCGTAGGGAATCTTCCATGCCTCGGCCGTGAGCTGCTCCACCGCGCTCGTCACCTCATTTGTGAAGACGCCACCCTCGCGCGGTTGTACTACAAAGAGAATGTTGTCATTCTTCGTGTAAGTATTCTGGAAGGTCTCAAAGGCGACCAGCTCCGGGTTCTCGTCCGAAAAGAACGCCCGGTAGTTCGTCGCAAATTCGAGAAAACGGGCCCCACTTCCCGTCACAACCGCCAGCGCCACGGTCGCCCCAATTATCAGCCAGCGCTTCGCTATGACTGCCTCTGCCACCTTCACCGCAAATGCATCAACCGATGCCAGCGCTGCTCGTCTTCGTGATACTGTTTTTCTCATCTCTCTTCTCCTTAAGTTAGTTACTGATTGGTCAACAATTAAAGCAAAATGAAGAACTAGTTATTTACCGAATGGTCAAGAATGGGCCAAAAAAACTCAGCGCGATGGCTGCAGATTGCGAATGAGGAAACTACCCATCTCTTCGATATCGCTGAGAGAGTAGAATCCCTTACTAGCGGCGGCGAGACCTGCGAGAGAGATGTAGACAAACCGAGCGAGGACCCGGGCATCTTCATCATCTCGAAAATCGCCGCTCTCCTGCCCCCAGCGCACGAGGTCGGTGAATTTGCGCTCCATGCGCTTATAGCCCTCTGCCATGTATGCCTCGACTTGCTCGTCATGGGCAGCCAGTTCTACTACGGTGTTAAGCGCGAAGCAGCCGTGTCGAACCTCGGAGGATTGGCTCATTCGGGTCATTTCAAACAAAATACTTTGAAGCGCTTCGATAGCGGAATCTGCCTTTGCGGTGGCCTCACTTACCATTACAGAATACCGGTTGAGGTAACGCTCGAGTGCGGCCATGAAAAGGGCGTGCTTATTACCGAACGCTTTGTAGATGCTACCCTTCTTGAGACCCATTGCCTGGACGAGATCGGCCATCGATGTCCCTTCATAGCCGTGATCCCAGAATGCCTGCATGGCGGTTTCCAGTGCTTCGTCGATATCAAATTCGCGCGGTCTTGCCATTTTTCGTCGGTTAACATCAAGCACTATACTCTTAGGAACCGATTGGTCAACAAAAAAATGGAAAAAACGAGATTTTTTTCTGAAGGGCCATTCGTCCGCGACTGAGGAACAGGAGTAGGCACAGGCGATTAAATCGTCCACGGATCAGTCGTCGTGGGAATTAATCTGTAAGGTTTCCGCTCTTAGTCCAACGAACGTAGATTAGAAGTGAGAAGCAGGCTGCGCGTTGTGGCAACGGGATTTTGAATTCTGACCACCTCTCATGGCGGCTATGAATCTCAGGTAATTTGCAATAGTTAATCATAATAAGGAAAGGAAAGAAAAAAGATCCTCGGGGCAAGCCCCGAGGCATGAAAATTAAACACACGAATTAAACCCGAATCAAAAGAATCAAACTGAAGAGGAGTATTGCTATCCTGGCGGCAATTGTCGGACTGGGTTTTGCTACCCAACTTCAAGCCGGCTATCACGGTTACTACGGATATGGCCATCACCGCTACGGCCACTACGGCCACGGTTATTACCCATACAGTGCATTCGGATACGGGTATCACGGGTATGGCCATGGGTACTATGGGGGCTATTACGGGCCCTATTTGGATTACTCCCTGGAACCTGCCACTTTTGGCAAATCCAGTGGTGCGTGGAAGCATCTCGCCAAGGGCAATGTTGAACTCGCCAAGAGGAAATTCGCCAAACTGGCAGCCAGGTCGCCAACGAGCGGACTACCAAGGGTTGGCCTCGCCCTTACAGCCGCCATAAGCGGGAAACATGAAGAAGCAGTGTTTGCCATGAGGAACGCTTTTGAACTGGATCCCACCGGTGCGAGCGATTTTCCAACCCGGCGTGCCCTGAGAGTTGAACTGCGCCGTTTAGCGTCTCTTTACCGGGAAACCGTCAGGGATGACTCCAGCGATGTCGATTCCAGGTTCATGCTTGCGGCTTTGAGCTTCTTCTTAAAGGACTCGGAAACCGCGGTGGCTGCGGTCCAGAGTGCGATAGACGAAGGTGACGAATCGAAAAGCGCGCGAAACTTAAGAATGCTCCTGGTGTAACTGAGATAGGTCTTCAACGTTAGGAGTAACAGAAACCCCGGTTTCAGCCGGGGTTTTTTCGTTTCAGGGTGCGCGGTTTACCATGCTTCCGGCGGAATGTCGTCTCCAATATTGTGGACCAGAAAAGGCAACACACCCTTAAGCGGCTGTTTGTAAACAACTTAAGAGGTTTCATGAAATTGGCACAGAACCTGTTAGTAGATGGGAGAATTAAGAGTAAAAACAAAAAGAGAAAAAATAATGATTACTTACAATACACGGTATTTTGATTCTCGGAGCATTAGGTGATGATATTGATGGCCTTATGTAAGTTAAAGACGAAATCATCACAGAGTGCGGGAGTGGATTCAGCGCCCATGGAAGACTTGAGGCTGAGAACCAGTTGCCTGCATGCAGCAAGAATTCTGGCTGCGTTATGATTACGGATCATACATCGATCTTCATCGAAGAAGCGATCCCTGGGGTAATGATTTTTATTTTCGATCGCCCAATGGTTGCGAATTTTCGAGAGGAACTGTTGAGGGCTCAAATCGGCGGGATCGAGACTGCTTACGTAGTAAGAGCGTTCAGAGGAAGGTTCAGCTTTGTTTGGATAATGGAAGGTGCGTTGCACACAGGCGAACTGGCGGGCATGGGGCAGGCCGGCAGAGGGAGCGCTTAGAGAATGGGTTGCTATTTGACGTATTTCGAGTCGCCCATGGTCATTGTCCACGGTTTGGTGGAGAAAAAGGGGGTGGAGCTGAAGAGATTCTGAGCGTATTGATGCATGTTGGGCTGATTGTCTTTAATTTGAATAACATAGTCAGCACTGAGTTCTTCGACGACGATGTGGGCAGTTTCTTTTTGATTATGCATGGCGTCGAAGGTGAAGGTGGAGCCGTCCAAAATGGGCATCTTTCGCAAGAGAGTCTGGGCGGCGGTGATCTCGTTGGATTTATCGGCGGTAGCGACTTGGGCTAAGGTTTGAGCGCTTTGGTGATCGACTGCGGCCACCAGGTGCAGAGCCTTTGATTCTTCGGTGTTTGTGCCTTTGAGGGTCTTGCCGTCGACGGCAATATCGCGGGGCAAACAGCCGTCTTGTAAGCAGATGAATTCGGTGAGGGTTTTATCGAAGAGCTCGGCCTTTACGTTTTGCAAGACCCGATAGAAGACATCATAGCAAGGGGCCTTATAGCGGCCTGTTTTGGGGTTTTCCAGGAGCGTAAGGCGCGCAATTGGGCTTGATTGAGATGATGGGCCAGGCGCACGATGCCCTTGAGGGTCTGTTTGCCGCACATCGTGCCGAGCACAATCATGCTCAGGACCGTGGCGAGCCGATATCTAAGGCCCGCTTTACGACGGAAGTCTTCTATCTGATTGAAGCGTTCCCACAGGCTGCTCATCTGTTCCACTTTGAGGCAGACCGCATGGGAGTTATCGGTTTCATTGAGCGCCTGGCTCTGTGCCGCGGGCAATGGCCCTGAAGCGCGCAAAAGCTCAAGGGCATTAGCCTTGAGGGGTTTGACCCAGATCTGCTTGGGACGCTCATGGCGTTGATAGAAATCTTCGCGTTGGCGGCCATATCCCGCGCTCAAGCCCAAGGGCGTCCACCCGCTCGCTTCGTAGCAAGTGCCCCGGTGAATCTGTGGGTCCACGAACGTTTCCGCTACTAAGGGACGATAGCCAAAAGCCTCCTGCCAGTGATCGGCTAAGACTCTCAGGCACATACCCAACGTCTTGGAGGCCAAATTTGCAAGATCCACCCCGGGCAAAATCAGAAAACGCCGGTTCTGTACTACCAGTTTCAATCGTGCATGCCGTTGCGCCCCGTCCCACCCGATCCATTCGTCTCGATCCTTCAGCCGGTAGGATGCGGCCCCCCACAAGAGCAGGCCCATCCATTGCCCGTCGATCTGCGCCACATAGCGCAGGGTCTCTCCTGCGCTGCCCGCACTGTGTAAATAATGATGTTGTTTCAATAGATCATTGAATCGCTCCTGCTCTTCGGGCAGGACCAGACGCAGAGTTAAACGATCTATCGAAGGATTCAGTTGGTAAGATTTTTTGTCTTTCATCCCATCTTAACATGACTGATTCCCTCGGGTTTGTTTAGCTCTTTTTTTATCTTCTTGCTTATCAGCTAGTTGCTTCCTGGAATCCTTTTACCCTGTTTTGCAACCCAAGAGCGAAAAAGAAAACAGCCGGGAACGAGTCTACTCACTCAGAACGACCTTCTGGGGCTTTCTGTTCCAGGTGCTCTCCCCGCAGACAGCCTGCCGGGAGGTCGTCAGAAAGGTGCAGAGCTACTGTAGTGAGCGGGAGTTGAACCTGCCCAGTTCCTCCACCTCGGCCTATTGCCAGGCACGTCAGCGCATAGGTATAGAGGACTTACAAAAGATCGGTGAAGAGGTCAGCGAGCAGATACACAAGGAGGTAAGGCAAGCGCAGCGGTGGAAGGGGCACGAGGTCAGAGTGATAGACGGTACTGGGATCAGTATGCCCGATACCGAGCAGAACCAGAGGGCCTTTCCCCAACCCGGGGGGCAGAAAGAGGGGTGCGGATTTCCCGTCATGCTTCTGGTGGGCTGTTTCTGTTTGGCCAGCGGGGCCTTGCTGCACTGTGTCGAGACCACCTTAAAAAACCATGAAAGCGGCATTTTGCGCAAATTCGTTGGGTATTTGAAAAAAGCAGAGGTGGTTCTGTGCGACCGCGGTTATTGCTCTTATGCCAATCTGGGGCTGCTTCTAAACCATCAAATGGACGCGGTCATGCGCCTGCACCAAAGGCGCAAATGCGACTTCCGTAGCGGCCAAACACTGGGCCGATACGATCGGCTGGTGACCTGGAAAAAACCGCAGAGACAGCACGGGTTCAGCCCGGAAGAATGGGCTCAATTACCGGCCGAACTGACTCTGCGAATGGTGCGTTTCTTCGTTCAGATCAAAGGATTCCGTACCCGAAAGATCGATCTTGTGACCACCTTTACCGACCCCCTCCAATACACCGTAGAGGATCTGGCCGATCTCTACTTCCGCCGCTGGTCAGTGGAACTGTTTTTTCGCGACATTAAAACGACTATGAAGATGGAAACGGTACGCTGCCTTACTCCCGAAATGGTGCGTAAGGAAATCCAGCTGTTCTTTATCGCCTATAATCTCATCCGCGCCCTCATGCAACACGCCGCCACCCTCTATCAGCGTGACCTGCATCGGCTCAGCTTCAAGAGCACGGTCGACACCGTTCGGCAGTACTGCACCGCTCTGAACGCCACCCGCAAGCAACCTCGAAAGCAACAACGCATCATTGACGAGATGGTTCTGATTATTGCCGAGGAGACTGTTCCACTACGAGAACACCGCAGCGAACCACGAGCGGTCAAACGAAGACCGAAACCTTACCAATTACTAACGAAGCCGCGAGGGAAAATGAAAGTCTCGCGCTCGCGCAGAAACAAAGGCAAAAATCGTCGTTAATCGGGCTTATCTTAGCGCCATTCGGGTCAGATCGCGTGACTTCCAGGCTGGCGGATTTTATCGCTCAGCGCGACTCCTTCTACCTGGGAACCGCCAGCGCTGACGGCCAACCCTATATTCAGCATCGCGGCGGCCCCAATGGCTTTCTCAAAATTCTCGACGACCGTACCTTGGGTTTCGCCGATTTCACAGGCAATCGCCAGTACGTTTCATTCGGAAATCTGGCGGAGAATAGCAAAGCCTTCATCTTCCTGATGGACTACGCAAATCGCGCTCGCATCAAGGTCTGGGGAACTGCCGAAGTGATCGAGAACGACCCCGTGCTTCTGGATAAACTGGCCGATCCCAATTACAGCGGAAAACCGGAGCGCGCTTTCATCTTCCACATCGAGGCCTGGGATGGTAACTGCCCCCAGCATATCAACCCGCGGTACACTAAAGCCGAGATTGAGGAGCTTGAGATCTGCCCCTCCTGTGAGGCGGATCAGATACCGTCCTCGTAATCGTTCTCGTTATCGCCCTCGAAATTGGCTGATCGCGTGAACGAATCCCTCGGGCTTGCCCCGGGGATTGTTAGGTTTCCATGCTACTGCAAATCAACAGGCACATCGTATTGGCCACAAACAACCCTCTCCTAAATCGCTCGGCCTTCGACGTGCTCAGGGTCTGCAACGAGCGAGCTTCCTACCCTCTCAGTAAAAAGAGAGTATTAACAAGCTGGGCTTCATCCTTGTTCACTCTTCCGTTCGCCAGGGGCAACGGACTACAGACCACAGACCGCTTTCGCGCTTTTTCGCGTGTTTAGCGGACATCCCTCTTTTTGATAACGAGAATGATACACGAGTACGAGGACTTGTTCGTCCACGACGAAATTAAAGAAAGTACACGCGCCGTGAGGGCGCACAAATAACCTCATGGGAAAATGTTTTCGACGAGAAGTACTGCTGAGTTTTTAGCCTGGAAGTCCCCGTCAATCACGGACCACCGTGCCACGCACGAATTTCCGCGCCTCCCCTACCCCACAGGTATCATCACAAAAATTGTAATCTATTGATCTAAAGCAATTAAGGACTTTCGTATGAACTGGCACAGATACTGTTACCTGTGAATGAACTTTCACGGAAAAAGGAAGACCCAAGAAATGACTGCACAAAGCATGAAGATGATCGACCTGAAAAGGTGGAATCTCGTTCAGATGATGTTGCTGCAAAGGGTTGGGTTGCCCCTGGAACCCGAAACACTCCTCATTTTTGGAGAGTGGTTTTCTACCGAGGTCGACAATCTGCGAAGGCTTCCAAGGCTTTCCGAGGTCCGGCAAGTCCGGGAAAATTTCGAATGCGGTTGCACTCCCGAAAATAAACGGGCGGCTTGAATCTGAAGTGAGAACGGAAATTATCCGCTTAAACACGAAATGCAAAATCAACAAGAGGAGTGAGCGACCCTTTTGTAAGGAATAGAAAACTCGTTCGACCTATATAACAAACGTATACAAGATAATCTTTCTTGAGGAAATAAATATGAAGAATTACGACTATCAGAAAAACCTACACGCAATCTGGGAGAAAGCCGTCGAGCAGTATGGAGGGGGAAATCTCGACGTTTCCTCCTATTTTGACACGGAAGAATCCGAATTCATTCGCTCAATCGGTGCGACCGACCAGGAAGTCTTCGATTTCGCGGAAGATTATGTCACCTCTGGGGAGCCGGACTTTACCACATTTGCTTTGGTGCATGATATTCGCCGGAGCTACTTCCTTGACGTTCAGAACGGCAAGTCTACCAGGAAAACGATCGACCCGAACGAGCTCCCTGCAGGAAACTCCGAAGTATTGGGATTGCCATGGCTCCTCCGCATCATTGAAAAGGCGAAGGCAAAGCTTCACGGCGAGCTGCACTCGGATGTCATGTATAGCTGCGGCGCTGATCGAAGATTCCTTAAGCAGTTTGACATCCACCCCGCGGAATTCCTTCGCCAACTGTGGCACAACGAGGAGAACGAAGGTGCCATCGTCGATTGGGTCATCAGTCGAGCCGGCGATCGTAAAGCGGCATAGATATCCAATTCATCGGAACGATAAGACACACAACACATATCAATAATGAAAAACCTACTCAATGCATTCCTCAAATTCAACCGGGGCATGATGAAGATGCCGGCGCACTGGAAGGTATGGACGATGCTTCTGGTCGCGGCAAACATGATTACTCCACTCTTCTTCCTCGATCGTGTCGAAGCGCGGATGGTGTTAACCGCGGTGATGGCCAGCATGTTGTTGATGACCATACTAACAGCAACCTCCGGATTTACGCGCCTTCTCGGCCTCGGACATATATTCTGGGTTCCCCTCCTAATCTTTCTCTGGACGCGTCTCAGTCAAATTCCGCCAACTGATTTCTTCGGTATCTGGATCCCTGCACTTATGGTTCTCAACGCAGAATCTCTCTTCATCGACGCGGTCGATGTCTTCCGCTACATCGCCGGGGATCGGGAGGAAACGGTTCAAGTTTAGCTACCCCTGCCCTCTGGATCGACAGTTCCTCAAGGAGCACGACATTCACCCTGCGGAGGTGCTGAACAAGGTCTGGGAAATGGAAAGTGACAGGGAGGCGCTCATTGCGTGGGTCGTGCAACGCTCGATACAGCGATCTCGTGCCGCTGCATGAATACAATCGAAAGGACGGAAAAGAAATGACAATAGCCAATTCAGTTCAGAATCAATCTCCGGTCGTAAAGAAGAAAGACAAAAACCGTGTACAAACCACAGTCCTTGGCGCCCTGGTGGCCGACGCCGCTTCCCTGGGACTGCATTGGGTCTACGATCAGCAACGTATCCGCGAAGTCGCGCCTGAAGCGCCTGAATTCCGCATCCCCACGCCCGGGGACTACGAGGGAATACGCGGCTTCTACGCTCATGGTAGAAAGCAAGTCGGGGATTTTTCCCATTACGGGGAACAGGCGATATTGCTTCTTCGCTCACTAGCTAAGAACAAAGGCAAGTACGACAAAACGCACTATGAGGACCTGTTTCGCGAGTACTTTGGCTACGGCGGGGACTATGTAGGGTATATTGACCATCCTATGCATGACACCTTGGACAACATCGCTTTCGCGGAACGCCAAGCGCTCAAGCGAGCGGCGGCCATCCCGTTTCATGGTGACGAGAACACCAAGCACCGCATGATCACCAAGGTCCTCTCCAACGTGAAGCAGGCCAAGGGTGAGGAACTTCGCCGGAGGGTTGAAGAAACCGTCCGGCTCACACACGACGACGACAATATGGTCGCCTATGCGTTCAAGATCGTTGATGAGCTGGAAAGTATCAGTGGTTACCATGGAGCCAACGACGAGCAGATGCCGGCCATTTCGAAGCTTCCGGCTTTGGTCGCCGCCTACGCTGGAAACGATCGGCTCTCTGAAGTCGTAGAATCCGCGGTCCGCGTAACCAATGACAATGATCGCGCGGTTGCCTTTGGTCAAGCCGCCGCCCGCATCATCGAAGCTGCAATTCGTAACGCGGACCCGGCTGGTGCTATCGCTGCCGGTCGCGAAGTGGCAGAGTCTCAAGTTTCCAAACTCATCGACGAAGCACTCTCCCTCAGGAACAAGGATACGCCGTCAGTGACCTTCGAATTCGGAATGAGCTGCAACCTCGTCTTCGGCGTTCCCAGTGTTGTTCACAATCTAGCCACCGTCGGATCCTACAAGGACGCTATCCGCCAGAACATCTACGCCGGTGGCGACTCGTGTGGCCGCGCTATTCTTCTCGGGGCCGTCCTCGGCGCCTCTTACGGAATCGGTGGAGAAAAAGGGATTCCCGAATTTTGGATTGAGAAGCTCACCAAGATCGAGGAGATAAGGAAACACTTACGAGAGCTGATCCCGTCAGATCCTGTTTAGAGTTCAGCACCATCTCAGCCTGACTTTAAACTTCTCTGCCGTACGGCAGAACGAGTTTGCAAGCGATAAGCTAACGTTTATTGAAGGTGAAATTCGTCTTGGAAGAAACCCACCCCTGTCCCCTCCCAGGAGGGGAACTTGGTGAACGAGCCCCGGAGCGAAAAGATCCCCTCCTGGGAGGGGACAGAGGTGGGTTGAGTCAAAGTTTCACCCCGCCGTACGGCAGAGTTTGATCACGCCTGTGGTGAACCTGTCAGACCCGCAAAGGTCAAGGCGCCGGAGGCCAGCCTGACGTCCGACACCATGCCGTTCCTACTGCGCCGTGACCTCGCGCGAATCTTTCGCCCTCTCAACTTTCGATAGAATCAGGTCTTTTGGAACTACTCCCACGATCTGGTCCTTGATCTCTCCACTTTCGAAAATGAGGAGCGTTGGGATTGATCGGATATTGAAGCGCTCAGCCAATGATGGGTTCTCATCGACGTTCACCTTTGCGACCTTTATTTCCCCGGCCTTCTCGACAGCCAGTTCCGCGAGAACATGTGCCATCGCTTTGCATGGACCACACCAGGCCGCCCAGAAATCGACCAGGACCAGTTCTTCCGATTGTACTACTTCTGTATCGAAGTTAGCTTCCGTTAAATCAGTTATGTTTTCATGTTCATTTATGTTTGCAATTTTGATACCGGTTTTCGTGAAACTTGTTGACCGTTCGTTCCACAATGAGTCGGAAAGAATACGAATCCCTTACAGCCGTCATTGCGAAGAAGAATGACGAAGCAATCCACGCATTTGGTATTCACCCGCCGAACGGGACTGGATTGCCACGCCCCGCTACGCGGGTCTCGCAATGACAATAAGTCACCTTTTGCACCGTCGCTCTCCGGCTGATTCTTTGACTTCGAGTCTCTGCGCTGCGGGGTCACTGCAGGTGGTTGATTAAACACGAAATCCCGTCACTCGGGCGGTATCTCGCGGCTTCCGGTGATTGATACGAAGCTCGTTTTTGTCGCTATGAAACTGATAGTAAGCTATTTGCAAATCCATGAGAAACTGGCATGAGATCTGTATAAAGAAGAGCGACATTGCTGCGAAACGAGCGAATTCAAAGGGAAGAACGGATCTTCAAAGGAAACAGGGAATACGAATACCATGATCAGGGGAAAAGAGAAATCAGTTGTTTTGCCCGTATTGCTTTTAAAGGACACGGTGTTATTTCCGAAAGTCTTGAGACCTCTGGCGGCCGAACGACCTGAATCGATTGCGGCTGTGGAAGCGGCGATCACGGGCGAGAGCAAAGAGATACTCGTCTTCACAGAAAAAGCCTCTGTTGATCAGCAGACGGTCGAGGAGGAACTTGGAGAAAAGGATGATGAGAAGGCCGAAATTGAGGAGCTGCGAGAACGAATCGGGGAGGCGAATTTGCCGGAGAATGTTCAAAGCGAAACGGAAAAGGAACTTTCCCGGCTGGAACGCATGGGTCCAGCTTCGGGAGACTATCAAATAGTCCGTTCTTATATCGAATTGATCCTCGAACTCCCGTGGCATGCAGCGACTGAGGACATTTTGGACCTGGATTCGGCTCGAAGAGTGCTCGATGCGGACCACTTTAATCTCGAGGATGTAAAAGACCGAATCATCGAACATCTGGCTGTCCTGAAGCTCAACCCGAGGGCGAAAGCCCCAATCCTCTGCCTCGTCGGACCGCCGGGAGTGGGAAAGACTTCACTCGGCCATTCAATCGCCAAAGCGCTCGGTCGTCGATTTGAACGCCAGCGACTCTTTTTGTCACGGGACGAACAGAACCTTTGACGGTCACCCCCGACGATCTCCCCGATATTTTAGGTCCCGAACGTTTTTCATTGAATTCCGTTCGGCGAAGACTTGCACCTGGAGTCGCGACCGGCCTGGCGTGGACCGAGACAGGCGGAGAGGTACTCTATATTGATGCGGTCAAGCTTCCCCAGGCGAACGGGCTGACTCTGACGGGACAGTTAGGGGATGTGATGCAGGAATCAGCCAGAGCGGCTCAAAGTTACATCTGGTCCCATGCCGATCAATTGGATATCGATGCGGAAGAGTTCTCAGAAAAGGGCGTACATATTCACGTGCCTTCCGGAGCAACGCCAAAGGACGGTCCATCCGCGGGAGTGACGATCGCGACGGCGCTCGCATCCATCTACCTGGATCTACCGGTCGATAGGGACACCGCGATGACCGGTGAGATCACATTAAGTGGTCTGATCTTACCGGTCGGTGGCGTGAAGGAAAAAGTGTTGGCTGCGCATAGAGCCGGTATCCGCCGCGTCATTATTCCCAAGGAAAATGAGAGTGACTTGCGCCAGTTGCCCGATCATGTGCGAAAGCAGGTGGAATTCTTTCCGGTCGAGTGCATCGAAGACGTATTCAGCATTGCGATTATGTATCGGGCAGATCGCCTCTTCGGGGAGACTGAGAGAGCCGCCCTGCGGCCAGCTTGAAATCGGCACGGGCGTTACCGAAACGGCCATAGAACGGGAATCAGGAGGCACGCGAGGATTCCCGTCAGAATATTCAAGGGCAGGCCGAATTTCACGAAATCCTTGAAATTGTAACCACCGGGACCATAGACGAGGAGTTTTGTCTGGTAGCCCATGGAAGTTGCCATGGCGGTTGAGGCCGCAAACGCAACCGCCATTATAAACGGCTTGGGATCCACCTCAAGCTTGAGTGCCAATAAAATGGCAAGTGGGGTGGCCAACACCGCCGCAGGTTTGTTGAGGATGAGGAGGCTCAACAGGCCCGTCATGAAGTAGAAGATCCAGAAGGTCCCGTAGAGTCCCAACTGGCCGACCCTGCCGATCAGTTCAGTGGCAATCAAGTCGAGGGCGGCGCTGACCACAAACATCGCCCCGATAGTAATAACCGCCTCGTTACTGAACCCATAGAAGAGATCCGCTGGTTCCAGAATACGCGTCAGGCCGAGAGCAACGATTACGAGAAGCCCGATCATATCATGTCGGAGCCGCTCTGTCACAAAGCAGGCAATTGCCAACAGGAGGAGTGCCAAAACGAAAGCTATCTCGATCGTCAATTCCGGTAGTACCGAGTTTTAATCAGAATTGATAGCTTTCAAAGGCATGGAGGATCTCGACGGCGATACTATCCGCGAGCAGGCGCCCCTTTGGGGTAAGACGCAAGCAGCCATTTTCTTGACGGCTCATAAGATCCTCTTCGTGCAGGTGCTTCCAGAGCGGCTCGAGTTTCTCAAAGGCGATAGAGGGAAAGCGGCGGCTCAGCTCGAGGAGATCGACCCCACGGTTCATGCGAAGGCCGAAAATGAGACAGTCGACGGCGAGAATTTCGGGTGTGAGGTCGACTTCATCCACGCGCACGGGCTTTCCATCATCGATACCGATTAGCCATTCCGCGAGTGAAGGTATGTTCGTGTATCGCCGATTATCGACCTGTGATGCAGCGGATGGGCCAAAACCGATCCACTCTCCCATGCGCCAGGTGTTGATATTATGAAGGCACTGAAATCCGTTTCGGGCGAAATTAGCGATTTCGTACTGGGTATAGCCGGATTCCCGCAGGAATCTCCAAGTGGATTCGTAAAAGGCCGCCTCTTCGGATTTGCCCTTAGGAGCGATCCGGCCGTGTTGAAGCTTCAGGTAAAGGGCCGTGTCCTCTTCGTAAGTCAGACAATAAGTTGAAATGTGCTGCGGCCCGATCTCCACCGCCTCCCGAAGATCGACTTCCCACATACCAAGAGTCTGCCCCGGAATGGCGAACATAAGGTCGAGATTCAGAATTTCCACACCCCCGGAATAGATCATGTCGATCGCTTTGTAGACTTCCTTTCGTAAATGTTGACGGCCCAGGATTTCAAGCTGCTTGTCGGAAAAAGTCTCCACTCCGAGCGATATACGGTTTACACCGAGATCTTTCAGAACGGAGATTTTCTCAGGCTTTACGGTTGAGGGCGCCATCTCAACGGTCCACTCTTCGGGCGATTCGGGTATCCTCTCCCTCAAGGCCCGACCGAGAGTTTCCAGATCGCGTGCCGGGAGAAGCCCGGGAGTTCCCCCACCCCAGAAAACTGTATCCACGTGACGCCCGATATCGACGAGGGCCAATTCGCATTCCAGGCCGGAGATAAAGTCAGCGAGTTCACCGCGGCGGGGCGTTTTTTCATAGAAGGCGCAGAAATCACAGCGTTTGGCGCAGAACGGGATATGAAGGTAGACCCCTAGTCCCGGCAAGCCGGGATCGGACTTTATGCCTCTTTCGAAAGATTTACTCGGTTTCATTCCGACAGAGGCATCTCATTGACACGCAGTTACTCACCGGTCAGGAAAAGCGGGCTATCGAACAAAAGGGTGCGATCAGCTTTTTCTTGCAGAAACATCAAAGGTATGCCTTACTTACTGTAGTAGAACTACAAATGAAAACACAAAATTTCATTGTCGGGACGATACTGTTAAGTACTATCCTTGGGGGGAGCGGCTGCGTTACCCGAATTGCAAATCTGACTCCGCAACAAATCCCGGCCAACCCCTCAGATATCTACACATTCAGCTTCGCGGCCAATTTCACCAAAAGTAAGTCTGTACGTGAGTCAGCTGCCGCGGCCATTGTGGTCAACGGTGAGCGCTTCGAAATGCATCGAAGCGATATTGGGGCGACGATTTTCGAAGTTGATTACAAGATGCCGCCCAACACGACGGAAGTGCGGTACTACTATATCCTCAAATATGATTATTACGTCGATCAAAGGAAACGGACTCGCGAACTTTTTTCCGATATTTATCCGGCTCAACTGGTCAATCGGTATGTTATTCAATTGGAAAGCGACAGAGCGCTGGTCGGTGCCAAGGTTGCGGTCGTCGGTCGCGGATTTTCCCAATACGATGTCCTCCTTATGGGAGCGAGGGAGGTCCCGACTGAATACATTTCTCCAAATTCCCTCAGTTTCTACGTCCCCAGTCTGCCCTCCGGCCGCTCATATCAGGTAGCATTGCGGACGGGTCAAGGTGACATCCCGATTGGGACCTTTCGTATTGATAGTGCCACTCTTTCGATTCTTCCCAAACAGCTCTCTCTCGCTCCGGGTGAAAGTATCATGATGTTGATTACGGTTGATTTTGAGGCTCCTCCAGGAGGCCTGTATATCGATGCGACCACGGATGTTCCGGCATCGATCATTATGCCGCGGGTCATCATCGAGGAAGGTGCGAGGTCCGTGAACGTTCCGGTAGAAGGAGGCGAAGAGGGTAGTGGCACACTCTTTGTCGATGTTCCCGGTTTCAACATCATCGAGGTGCCGGTTACGGTATTCTAGAAGGAGAGATCGACGTAAATCATACGGTGATCTGAGGCCGTTCTCATACTGGGATGGTCCACTATCCTACCCTTTTCATCCAGTACTCTTGGAAGCATTTCGGGAGAGGCGAGAATCAGATCTACACGCGAATAGGTATCCTCTTTTTTATAATGGTAAGTCCAGGTTTCACCTCGACTGTCGAAAGCGGGAACCAATATTGCGAGTAACCGAGATCCTCTTTTAAGCATATACCTAACGGCGGGCGAACCGCGGGTGTCATTAAAATCGCCCAGGATGAGGAAACTCGGGTCCTTCTCCGGAGGGTACCGCTTCGCGATGAAATTCCTTATAGCCAAAGCTTCCGACTTTCGGCGCGTGCGAGACTCAGGATCATCTTTTCGCACCGTTCGCCTGCTCTTCAAGTGTAGATCAAAGAGAGTCCAGACTGTCTCTCCGGTTTCAAATTCAATTTCGAGTAAGCCTCTCTTTACCTCATCGCGGTACTCGAAATACTTGAAGTCCAAGTCCTTGTGCCTATGCACCTTTCGAAACGGCGCTTTTGAAAGGACGGCGAGATGTCGTTGCTCATCGGCGGCTTTCAGTAGTGTCGTGAAAGGATAGTGTAAACCGACTGCTCGAAGATCGCGTTGCAGTTCAAAAAGAAAGGGTTCTTTTCCCATCTCCTGAAGAGCGAGGATATCCGGGTTAATCTCCTTGAGGACTCTCCTCAGAGCTTCCTTCTCAACTTCGGGCTTGGGATATTCTTTGCGATCAACACCCTCCACCATGCGATCTGCGCTCAGGTAATTCTTCAAATTCAACGAGGCCACGCGAACGGTCTCTGCCTGAACCGTGCATCCCCAGGCGAAGAGCAAGAGGCACAATTTCATTACTTTTGATCCTAAACTCTCACGTAACCGCAAATGAACAATGAAAGATAAATTGATGAACAAGCTGCTGAGGCTCATTAGTCGAAAGAATGAGAATAGTGAGTTGGGAAAATTTTCACCGCGGATGACCTAGCGCAGCGAAGCCGCAACCAAAAAAGAAAAAGAGAACCGCAGATGCACGCAGATGGACGCGAATGCAGAAGGAAACTCCTACTTCCCTTGGGTAACCTCGTCGCGAACCTTGTCCCAAACCTTGTCGCCTGCAATTTATTGAATACCAACCTCTTCGTTTCCTTCTGTTCAACTCTCCGTGCTCTTCTGTTCTTCTCGCTGTTCTCTGTAGCCCCTCTTTCGTGCGTCGATCTTCCAATTTGGGTGCGGCTCTGCTGCGCTAGATCATCCGAGGTCAATTCTTTATGTGCTGCCTCAATCCCTGATAGTGTTCTCACTCCTCAGTCTCGCTTGCTCCCGGCGGGCTACAGTCAGCTCGGAGCGCGTTCTCCCGTTCCAATAAAGTAGGATGGGAGTAGTAGAAGCGGCTATAGAGCGGATGCGGTGTAAGATTACTCAGATTTCTTTCATGTAAGATTCGAAGGGAACGAATTAAAGGATCGGGATTCTTCATGGCGTCCCGAGAAAAGGCATCCGCCTCGTATTCGTGCTTTCTCGCCCAGGAACTCAAGATCGGAGTCAACCAGAAGGTGACTAATCCGCTCAAGAGAGCGAACAGCAGCAAAGCAGGCGCCATTCCATCAGCGTGAGAGAACCCAAAAGCCTCGAAAAACGACTCACGGTTGGACAGCCAGGCAAGTATTCGAAACGCGACAAGGGTCGAAATTGCGGAAATTGCCAATCTCTTAGGGATATGTCCCAATTTGTAGTGGCCAATCTCGTGGGCAAGTACCGCCTCTAATTCAATCGGTTTCAGTTGCTCAATAAGGGTATCGAAAAGCACAATTCGGCGAAACTTTCCGAACCCCGTGAAAAAGGCGTTGGAATGCCCGGATCGTTTACTGCCGTCCATGACCAGAATTGTCTGAGTTTTAAACCCGGTGCGATCGGAAAGTTGCATGAGCTGGTTGCGCAATGTGCCCTCCGGCAGCGGTTCGAACTTGTTGAAGAGAGGCATGATGAACATTGGATAAATGATCATCAAGATGATCTGAAAAAAGAAGATGACGAAAAACGCCCAGAGCCACCAGAAGGGCAAATTCATCATCCACAAGAGGAGGCAGAGGATAGGATATCCAATCAGAAAACCGATTATCAGTCCTTTTAACTTGTCGCTTATCCACAGCTTAATGGTGCTCTTGTTAAAACCGAATCGTTCTTCCAGCCGAAATTGGCTCCACCACTCCAAAGGCAGGCCGGGGAGTGATAATACTATCCCGATCAGATACAAGATGAGCGCTTGAGCCCATATCCCGCCACCAAATGCCTGCAGGAGCAACCCGTACAACCAGGGCAGGAATCCGACCAGGATAATCAGGAACAGTATCAAACCATCGTATACGCTTTCCACCTTGCTGAATCGATTCTTAGCAAGGGTGTATTCGATCGATCGATCGTAGGTCTCCTGTTCGATGAATTCCTCGAACGCCTCTGGTACTCTGCCGGCTGAAGCAGCAACATGCTTCCTGTTTAGGATATCGAGAGAGACCTCAAAGAGCACCTTTAAGACGAGAATAACAATAAATGCTATGAGAAGCGGATGCATTTTTCACAAAAACCTACAGATTGACCGGTTTTCACCCATTATCGACTGTTAATTCGCCGTCAATGGTGTTGAATAGAACGAGGCGAGGAGAATGCCATGACAGATAAGAAGGAAGATGGTCCGGAATTTGAAGAAGCCCTCGAGAAACTTGAGACAATCATCGAATCGATGGAGAGTGGTGAAATTCCCCTGACGAAACTTGTCGAGAGATTCGAACAGGGTAACAAACTTTTAGACCTCTGCCAGAAAAAGCTCAAGGATGCTGAACTGAAAATCGAACGTCTGAACAAGCAGAAGAATCCCCCCGAACTGGAAGAATTCGGATTGGAAAGCGGGGTGTAAGATCCTCACTCCAACGTTTTGATATGCAAGTCACGCAATTGCTTATCCGTGGCCGGTCCCGGGCTATCGCTCATGAGGCATCGCCCCTTCTGGGTTTTCGGAAATGCGATGACCTCGCGAATGCTTGATTTACCTGTCAGGATCGCGACCAGACGGTCGAAGCCGATAGCAATTCCACCATGCGGAGGCGCTCCGTAACGGAACGACTCCAGCATGTATCCGAAACGATCCTTCACAATATCGGGCGGGATCTTCAGAACATCTTGAAACACCTTCCGCTGAAGTTCCGAATCATGAATTCGGATGCTTCCCCCACCCAATTCGACTCCGTTCAGGACAACATCGTAGTGCTGCCCACGCACCGCCTTAGGGTCAGTCTCCAGCAGTGGAATATCTTCGGGTACCGGCGAGGTAAAAGGGTGATGAGCGGTAGCGTATTCACCGGTCTCGGCATCGTGGAGCATGAGCGGAAATTCAATTACCCAGAGAAAGTGGTATTCGCCTGGCGCCAATTTCAATTTCCCACGTTTCTTAAGGTAAGTGGCACAGTCGTTGCGAATCCGACCCAGTATCGTTGAAGCGCGCTCCCAATCGGACGCCGCGAAAAAGACGATATCTCCTTCCTCGATAGCAAGGGTGTCCTTAAGGGCACGCTTTTCAGTTTCAGAGAAGAACTTTAATATGGGCGACTTCCATTCTCCGCCCTCCGCCTTAATGAAAGCCAGTCCTTTCCCTCCCAGCGATTTTGCGGCCTCTTCCAGATCCCTTAATTCGCCCTGGGTAATATCAGCCAACCCCTTCGCGTTAAGCGCCTTTACTACACCACCTCCGCCTATTGTGGAGGAGAATACTTTGAATCCGGAATCTGCAAATACCTCGCTTAGATCCGCCAGTTCGAGTTCAAAACGAGTGTCTGGTTTATCTGTTCCGAAGCGGTTTATCGCCTCGTGATAGGAAAGTCGTGGAAACGGAGTCTCGATATCCACGCCCAGAACGTCCTTCCAAATCTGATGAAAAAGGCCTTCAACGAGCGCGTACATGTCTTCGCGGTCGATAAACGATAATTCGATATCGATCTGAGTGAATTCGGGCTGACGTTCGGCCCGCAAGTCTTCGTCACGAAAGCACTTTGCAATCTGATAGTAGCGTTCCACTCCACCTACCATCAGCATCTGTTTGTACTGTTGAGGTGACTGGACGAGGGCATAAAATTCTCCCGGATTCATTCGGCTCGGCACAAGGAATTCGCGTGCGCCTTCTGGAGTGCTCTTAAAGAGTAAAGGGGTCTCTACTTCGACAAATCCATTGTCATCGAGGAAATTACGGACCGACCGGTAAGCCTGATGTCTCTTTCTTAATACCACCAGATTGCTCGGTCTGCGCAAATCGAGATAGCGAAATCGGAGGCGAAGATCCTCATTTACGCTGGCCGTTTTCTCCTCATCGACAGGGAATGGGGGAGTATCTGAGACGTTATGAATGACCAACTCCCGAGCATGTACCTCGATTTCACCCGTCTTCAGTTTTGCGTTAATCGTCTCCTCACTCCTCAGACTGACTTCACCAGTTATCTCAATAACGGATTCCGGTTTAAGATCGTTGAGGCGCCCGACGTAGCTCCTATCGTCCGGATCAAAAACGACCTGAGTCAATCCTTCGCGATCACGCAAATCGACAAACAGAATGCCGCCGTGGTCACGTACTGAATCGACCCATCCGATCAGCGTCACCGTCGCGCCGTTGTCCGACTTCGTAAGTTCGCTGCAATGGTGTGTCCTTTTCAAATCTCAAATGGCACGGTCAGGACACCGGATCGACCACTCTCATCGTAGACTTCGAGCACGAGACTGTGGGATCCTTCCTCAAGAGAATCGATCATCAATTGAAAGCGCTCAATTTTTGAATCGAATAGCTTGTCGATCGGGCGAATGGACTGAGCGGGCCGCCCGTCAAGAATATAGAAGGCCGCTTTATTAATACTGAAATCGTCAACCGACTGAAATTCCAAGTGCAAACTCTCCTGCTCCGCTCGGCGCTCTGTCACCGAAACCTGAGGGGGAGAGTTGTCGATGAGAAACACTTCACTTAATCGATATCCTGAAAGTGCTTGATTCTCCTCGTTGTCGGATTCGTCACTTGCCGTTACCTTTACGCGATAGTAGCCCTCCTCAAATCCGTTGGTGTTGAATGTAGCGACCGGATCTTTGAGATCTTCCACCAGGACAATCCAATCCGGATTTACCGTATTCTTGATGCTAAGCGTATAAGTGAGGGCATCTCCATTTGAATCGAAAGACTTCCAAGCGACCGACATCAAGCCTTCCTCTCCCGCTTTTCTCAACTGCTGTCGAACCGGCGGTACTTTCAACAGCTTTTCCGTGTCTTTTTCATCAATCAATTTAGCGAGGTCGATATTGGGCTGATTGGCGACAGTTTTTAACAATTGAAATCCAATCGGAACGATACGAATTGCCGCAATGTAGGGAGCCACATTCTTTGACTGATAGAATATTCGTACCTGCTGGATGCCGGACTCCCGATCGCTGAAATCGGCGGAATTGAATCCGAATTGATACTGAAGATACCGGGCCACCGGACTCGATACCGTCACGCCTTCTCCGCGCAATGTAACATCCTCCCAATCGCTCCACGTTTTATCCGGATCGCCCGTATTGCCGCTGCGAGTGCGAAATTCTTCATGGTTTTCCGTAGCTATCTCGCTCAAAGGAAGTAATCTGCCCCAACGTGATATCTGCTTTGCATCAAATACCGCGGAAATGTAAGTCCCCGATTCCGCCGGTTCAGAATGCATTCGGTACATTTTAGCCGGGTTGCTGGAAAATAGATAATGGGCGCCCGAAGCGTCGTCGGATTTGAGAATTACTGAGATCTCGCCTCCTTCCGGAGCTTGCTGCAAGAGACTCCATTTTCCGCGATCTTCGATGGAAAAGATGCGCCCCTGGTCGTTTGTGCCAACGATTAGACGGTTTTCATCACTAAGGACCAGGGAAAATATATGTGCATTCGGTAACCCCCAATAAGCTTCCACAAATCCTTCCGGATCCATAAAAAAGATCATGCTACTGCCGCTTCCGCTTTTCTTGCCGACCAAGTTCCTCGACGAATCGCCCTCACCCCGTTTAGCTGTAACTGTGTAAGAATTGGAATTCTCCCCTTTGGTTTTACTAATTACAGAACCCGTTTTCGTCTCGACCTGCTTCGTACTGAAAGTGGAAAAATAGATTCCGCCATCTTCTCTCGCCAGTATCTGCTTAATCTCCTGCGCGCCGGTATTATAGAGAGCAAACCCTTTTCCGTTTCCAGTGATTCTATACAAGATTCCCTCCGGGCTGCTTCCCGCCAGGAGATTCCCTTCTGCATCCCAGGCTAGACTGGTGAGGTGAGACTGTTCGCACTCGAACCAGATAACCGGCTCGTCTTCCGGCTGGAAGTTCTCCGGTAATTTGTAAATTACTGCTTCACTGCCCGTGGCGACATAAAGACTCCCTTCCTTATCAAAGAGCAAGTTCCAGATGTAGCTTTCAGGTGGGTCAAAATAAATCTCCGGCCGGCCTCCCGGAGTGATGCGGTATACACGTCCCATCGGCGAAGTTCCAACGAAGAGGTTGCCCTCCGCATCTATGGCCAGAGCGCGGCTCAATACTTCTTCCGGCGAAAACATCGTGGAGATCTCACCCTCCGTATCTACCTTCAGTATTTTTCCCAAATTCCCGGTACCGAGATAGAGGTTGCCGTCTTTGTCCGCAATTGCAGTCCAGACGATTGGTGCGCTGATTTCCACCAATTCTTCCAGAGCGGGCGCTAACTTGAGAACGCCGGTGTTGCTCAGCGAGACATTTTCAAACTCTCCCGAAACAAAGTCCTCATAGCTGTCGTGACGGTATGACCGAGTCTGCACTCCATCGAGAGAGAAAGGAAAACTCAAAAACAAAAACGAGAGCAAGAAACGCTTCATCGCAAACTAATGAACATGTGGAGTAGTAAGATCGTTATACCCCAGGATCGGGATTCGGTTTCGAATTTCAAATTACTCCAACTTAACCGGTATTCGATAACTCCCGCGAAACTCACCTTCTACGGGTATCTGAGTCTCCCAAAGCGTCACTTCGTTCAGCGTTTGCCTCGCAATATTGTTGCCAGGGGAAGTGTAAAGCGACCGAACTGAAGGAGGTAAACCGAACATCCTCTCGCCCTCGAAAGAAAGTCCCGCCGACTCTTGCATCAATTTTACGTATACGGCCTGCTTGGAAAGAGTTCCGCGCCACTGATTTATTATCTCGTCCAGGGAGGTTACAAGCGGTTGGCGTATTCCATTAACGCGCTCGGCTTCCGCTGCGTCGGCCACGAGCACGGTAAGTTTCTGACCCGATTTTAATCCTTTTGGAACCGGTATCGACAATCGATGTCGTGTCGACTCGTCCTGGTAATTGTAAAGGGTTAAAGACATACCGATCTCTCCCCCTGCCCTGACTCTCCGGTTCTCTACCTGAACCGCTTTTAAACTGCTGATGAGCCACTCGTTCCGCAACTCGATGCCAAATTCGATCGACGATACCCGTGGCACGCCGAAGGGATTATTATACAATCGCGTCAAGTGCTCCAAGAATCCCATTGACAACTCCGCCACTCCACTGGATCCCGACGCGACATTCCTAAACTCAATCGGATTGTGCTTTTCCAGATTTACAGTGCCGTCGACGAAATACGTCTGCTCCTCACCCGATTCCATGGTCGCGAAGAGTGATTGCATAAGAGCTGCCGATGCGAAAATGGGGGTGAGCATCTGGTGATCTACAAGATTTCCCGAGAATTTTCTCACTCTCCCGTTGGGCGCCTTCGTATTGATGGATACTTCCAGCATAGGCGGAAACTTCCCAATCTGCCCCGCCACCGCCGTCAGCCGGTCCTGAAATATGGATCCTACCAAGGGTCCCGTATTGGACAATTTGAATGAGCTTGGCAGCGTTTGTACTACTGTGATAATCTCCGCACCGGCCATCGGTAGCTGGGCCTCTCCCATCTGGAAAAAGGGATGCCCAAAAGCCAACAAAGTGTCGCCGTTGCGATAGGTCACGGTTCCCGTGGCGGCAATGTTGAAGTCACCGCTCATAAGCACGGCTGCCACGGGCGATCCCGGTTCCAGGTGGAGTTTCGTTCCATCCTCCACGCTGCCCGAGGGGGCCTGAAGGATCTTGAGCCCGAGTTCTTCAAATTTTGGCTGGAAGAGTTTCAGAGTCCGCTCTGAAAAACCGGAGGCCAGAAGCGGTGTCGGAAGTGGGCGGAGTAGCGAATCGATTTCTTCACTCCGCAATCGACCGTCGCTCTCAGAGACTTGCCATGCATCACCATTTTCAAGAGCCGAGAATCTACCCGGCCAAGTCGACTCACCGGTCGATATTGGTGCAACCTCTGACCCATCCGTGTGAAGTGGATAATCCTGAAGAACCTCAAGCATTTGTTCAATGGGAGTAACGCCAATGATCGCCTGCTCTTTCGCCCAGGTGTTTCCGTAGGCATAGGCACCCACGAGCCGGTTCTCTATATAGACGGGACTCCCGCTCATCCCCTCCACCGGCCCCATCGATTTAAGCCTGGAATCGAGGGCCTGGCATATGATGAGCGCTCTCTGAGGCCCGACAAAATTTTGGGCTATACCCAGAACTTCCAGCTGAAAGCTCTCGACAGTAGTGCCCGAGAGCACCGTCTTCCAAACCCCTTTCATTCCCGGCTCGATCTCTGACAGGGGCATTATCTCCGGCTCCGCACTATGTTTGGCGGAGATGAATCCGGGACAGGCCAAGAGAAGAAGAGACGCTACAAATGGACGCATTTCCGCACAAGCAAAGCGATTTCCCAATCGGGCACAAGTTCTTAACCCGCTTTTCCCGCGAATTTGGAGGACGCGTCTCGGGCGAATCGCAGCATCCGGCAGTCTATTCCACTTACCCACTGAAGAAAAGCGGGATTGTGCAAATTGTAAAGTTGCGAGAAAAGGTTGGACATCGTTACAGAAAGAATCTGTAAGGTTGGGGAGAATATCTATGGGAAGAGGAGACCGCAAGAGCAAGAAAGGGAAGATCTGGAGAGGTTCCCACGGCAAGACACGCCCTAAGAACAAGAAGATTAAGAAGAGGAAGGAGCAAAAACCCAGTGAGTAAGCACTAGCCGGCTAACGTCTCTTGACTTTCTTACCGGTGATTTCTCTCACGCGATTAACGATCCCTTCGGAGATGTTTTTCTCGAAATAGACGAGTTTGAGCTTGCAGCGACGCCGCTTCAACGGATCGACAGTCTCAACACTGATTATTGCGGGATCGCTTTTCAGGAATCTGATGGTCGAAGCCAACTCCTTGTCCTTGATCTTTTTAAGGAGAAGCACGGCTTCCTGGATGCCCAGTTTGGAAGGACTAACATTCTGCCCTACCCATTGACTGATCTCTTTGGCAAGGATTTCCGCAGCGCTCTCCGCCGCTTCCTCGACACCTAACTTCCTCTGACCTTTAGCCGAAAACCGCTTCATTCCCAGCAGCCTTCTATCGACCCCGCGAAGCACACGAACCGTTGCCTTTCCTTCGAACAGGTAAAAATTACCGGTGCGGTCAAAGGGTTTGTACTCCGCATAGATGCCCACGACGACGTCGAGATCCTCCTTCCACCCCTTCAACATCATATCCATCATGTCGGGGCCCCGGACTTCCTCGTATACATTCTCCACTACATAAAAACCGCGGTCTCCGAGGGTGCTGCTAATTTCCTTCCTCAGTGTTGTCATTTGGAATCTATCGCCCTTGGCGACGATGCCTTCAGATGCGCCTACACCCACACGCATATTTTCCATACGCGGATCGATGCGCTCTGCCGTCACTTCAATATCAGCCATCACCGTCACATGCCCTGGAATAAGGACCGCCGACATGACAATCATTTTAGCTATTCTAACTTTCATAGGAAATTACCTTCCCATCCTTCTTTTTTTCACATTCCCAATTAACTGTGCGGATTCGAAAATGTAAGTCTGCCATATGAAACGACTGACCAACCGGAGGGCAGCGGAGCATCGTTGGAAAATCGGATATATCGAACCCGGCCTGACTTTGCTGACTGTCGGTTCCCCAGCCAACAATCATCCATGGCCAGGCCAAGATGCCGAAGATTCACCGGATGCCAGATTATCAGAACATGCTCCTTTAATACACCCAACCGATGTCCCAGCAGGCAAGCAAGTTCACGGTCTAAAGAATGGCCTTTCCACTCCCTGTACTCGTCGGGATAAGCCAATCGCAGCTCCCCGAAGGAGTAAAGGCGGAATCGGTATCCCACTATAACGGCGAACTTGTAATCTTCCCTTATCTCCAGTGTCACTTCCTCACCGGGACCGATATGAATCTCTTCGCTACGCGATTCTTCACCTTTGCGAAAGATTCCCAGGGCAGATGGTTTCCACTCACCTCCCTCACTCCGCGCACCGTCCTTAATCAGAACTCCGGTCCCGTCGCTCAAAACCGTGAAGTGGCGGCGACTGATATTCATGCTGTACTTTTTGGTTTTCTCTCGATCCCCCGAAGCATAGTGGAGCACTCGAATATCGTTATCGCTTTGTCGTCCAAAAGTTTTCGGATCCGAAGTAAGCAGATGCCAGACTTCGCGTCCGAACGTCTTCTCCACCTTCACCGTTGCCGGTCGGTTCTCCAGTAGAATGACGCTTATTGGTTCCGCCTCTTTCTCTTCCGCAATCTTGAACAGATTGACCTCTACCCATTGCTTGGGTCGCCCTTTCAGTTCTCGGAGATACTGTGCCTGGCTTTCGACTGCATTCTGGGGTCGGATAGCACCCAGATTGACACCCTGCTGGCCGCCGGCATGGCCCTGCTCGAGTGTGATCTTGATGGAATCGGCTATTTTTGATACATTTTCAGTGGCGACAAAGCAGCTGACGCGAAACTGCCCCTGATACTTGAACAACGATTTTTTATATCGATATTCTGCGCACAGGTTGACCGGTATATTTTCAAGAGACATATCCATTTCCGGAAATTCAAAAAGGAGAGAAAATCGAATATCGGTATCTGTCCCGCGAGACTGAAAAAGCTCCTTATGCTTGCGCAGGGATACGGTATGCCTGCTCTCTTCGTCAACGAATGTATCAATCACGATATCCTTACAATTGGCGTCCCGCTCCAGCTTGAAATCCAGCCCCCCAAGCTGCCTTTCTTGAAAGAACTGCGCGCCATCGTAGGAAACTCTGATTTCCCCTTTTTCCGGCACGAAGGAGCGGTCCTCGTGATCTCGCATTGTTCCGCTGGAAATGATCGTTTCTTTTCTGAGAGCGCTCTCACTCATCGGCGCCCAGATTGCCTCACGACTACCCTCGGCGGGAGAGTCATCCTCTGGGGCGCTCCGCTCGGGAAATTCAATCCTGGGTATTCTCGCTTCGCTCTGCTGATCCGAATGCCCCGATGGCTGTGGAATCGACCCACCGTTTCCCGCCGTTACCACAAGTGATTTCCCACACCGGTCGCAAAATGTGGCGGTATCAAATTCGTCGATTAACGCGTCACAATTAGGGCAGCGGCCAAGCATCTTTTTTCTATCTGAGCTAATCTTGTCCAATTCAGGAAAGCCTATTGGGAAAATTCGGGTTCAGCGACACATCAGGACCTTTCGTGGATTTTGCCATACTCTTAACTGTTTCCGATACAACCCGCTCCAACTGTGCCATCGTTTTCTCATACAGCTCCCGCGTCTCCGCAACGGCATCGCGATCACTGCGTCTCTTCGCCTCCTGCATTTCGAACAAGGCCCGGGCCACCTCCGGGTTTTCCGCGGCAGCAGCCGCCAGCAATTCCTCAGGAGTCCGACCAGTCTGCATCTGCTGCCGGTGAAGCTCGAGAAGTTTGTCGGGATTCATGGCGGCAATCAATGTCTGGATGTCCCGACCCGCAAGAGTATCCAGTCGTTGCGCTTCAATCTCGATTTCCTTCTGCTTGCCTCTCTGCTCGAGATCCTGTTCCTGCTCTTCCTTCGCTTTCTTTACATCGAGCCACTTCTTGGTATCGTCGATCTCGGCATCCGTCTCCGCGGCACGCCCTCGCAATTGATCGACGAGGTTGCGGTGCGTCTCCTCTCGCTTGAGCGCATCCGCCTCAACCTGTTGCTTGAGTTCCTGTATGCTCAACTCGTGCGCTTGTTGGCTCCCGATCAAATTGCGCGCATGCTCCAATTCACCGGATTTCAGGTCCCGCTCCTGCTGAATCTCGAGAAGGAAAGCCTCGCGGTCCCATTCCCCCTGTCCTTCGATCTTCTCCTGTTCGGTCAACCGCTCCTGCATTAGCCGATCGAGTTCAATGCTCCGGCGCAACTCTTCGACCTCGGCGTTTTTCTCCTTCAGTTTAAAATACGCCTCGCCCTCGAAGTCGATCGCGCCTACCCGAAATACCTCAAACCCGAAGCCGCCCAGTCGAGCATTGAGGCGGGTCTGGAAGTCCGCTTCCAGCTGCAGGCGTGTTTCGGGACTTTCGAACAGCTCGTCAACCGAATGCATTTGGACGAGTTCCGCGCAGTCCCGTTTCAATCCCGGCATGATCTCATTCTCAAAAAATTCACTCAACTGACTCAGCCAGTATTCACGCTGATCCCGAAGCACGTTTACAATAAAGGCATCGATATTTTCTTCGGAGAACATCAGGCTCACCTGCGAAACGAAATCCACCTGAAGACCGTCTTTCGCATAAAGCCCGTCGAATCGGATATCGATTCCCGCTTCCGTAAACTCGTGGAATACAAAATCGCGCGGAGCGGTCGCGGCATCCCGTTTAAAAAATGAAAATACCGAACTCGTCTGATGCCTCCCGGGCTCCAGCAGCTTTACAAACTCGCCCTTTTCCTGAAGAAGGACCCGGGTTCCCTCTTGAACATAGAGCGCCGTCTGCAGCCGGTTCTCAATGAGCCGCCCATCGATTCTTTGGGCGAGAAGACATTCCCGCCTCTTCCAGCCATCCTGATCGATACTGTCGAGGTCCGCCAGGTTGAGACGCGCACCGGTATGGGGATCGAACTCGGCATCGTTTCCCACCCATTTCCTGCTGAAAGGCGACTTCACCCACCCCTTGGGTGCCGCGCTGCCACATTTCCTGCAAAAGCGTGCCGCCTTTTTACCGGTGTCCCACACTTGCTGCATTTATCCGAAAAAAGACCCATAAATACCCCCCCTCTATTTCGGATTTATATAGGAACTCCATGCCATCTCAAACAAAAAAACAGACCGCCAGCCCGGACAATTCACACTTCGTAGCGAGACCGCGTGAAATATATGGGCCAGCAACTTGTCGGACTTTGCCGATAGGCTCCTGGAGACAAGGAATCCGATCTTTGTCGTGCAGGCACGAATAAGCCTCTTGTATGATTGCAAACTTCACGGGAGCTCCTTTATGATCACTTACAATCAGATAGTTACCATGCGCATATTTACTACGCTTACTCTTCTCCTCGCGACCTCCATTTTCCTTTCCTCCAACTCATATGGAGGCCCCCGGGAACTTGATTACGCGGTCCAGGATTCCGCCTACGAAACCATCAAGGCGATGACAAATCGGAGCCTCGAGCCGATGAATGTTGCCTTCCTTCCCTTCCCCAATGATTTTCAGGATATTTCCTCGGTCTTTCGAGCCGAACTCAGCCGCTACCCCGGACCCTTTACCTTTATCACAAGCAATCCGCCGGAATACGAGTTGCTCGTGGCCGAAATTGAAAAAGGCGTGCGCAAGGGCGATATCATGGACCCGTTAACGATTCCGCAGTTTGGCCGGATCAAAGGCGTAGGGGCCGTTCTGCTCGGAAGCATACGTGAACTGTCGGATTCGGAAGCGGAAGCCATCGCCCGCTTTTCCCTTGTCCTGCGGGATGTAGAGACATGGGAGGTACTCTGGTCCGGTAACGTGGAGGGCGTCGTTCGACCCGAGCCGGAACTCGTCACCAGTAAGGCACTGTCTCAAGTGCTTCTGGATCTTGCCGGTAAGGCGCAACAACGATTTGAGAGTGACATGAGAGAAAAAGGGAAATACAGGATCTACCCCCTTGCCATGATGAACGATAACCTCGCCGCCATGGAAGTCGTTCTCCCCTACCTCGTCCGCGGCGGCGGAAACGACCTTCAGTTCTTTTCGGCTGTAGCCGGACAGAAAGGGCGCCGCACCGTAAACAAGATCGCCTCCGAACTGTCCAATAACGGCCTTTCGGAACTCCAGAACATGGCCCTCATCATTCGCCAGGTCCTGGAAGGGGATGCGGCCGCCGCGACTCCACGTTCCGACGGCTTTCGCGATGCCGTCCTCTTCGGCCGCATTCGGCAGGCGGACGTGAACGACGACACGGCGCGGGTCGTCCTCAGTATGACCGTCGCCGAAATGGAAACCGGTCAGATCCTTTGGGGAGATACCTTCGACGCCGAAACGGCGGCCCCTGAGCAGACATTTCTCGACAAGGTATACGGTCTCATGGCCAGTCTGGGAATCCCGGAAAAGGCGCTGAAATGGGTCCTGATCGCGATCATCGGAATTCCCATTATTCTCTTTCTTTTCTTCAAGCTTCTCGGCGCAATGACTCGCGTGCGCTGAACTTGGACGAACCCTCAAGAGCCACATAGGAGCGCGTAGAGGAATGCGGAAGCATTTCTGCTGTTGGGGCTCACTGCGGCCAAACGAAGCCCTTCTCAATCCCAGCGGCCGACTTTCCGAAATCCTCCCGGATTCCGCTACGGCTGAGTACAGACTTCTCTGGTAGAGGAATGCGGGAGCCCTCCGAAGTTCCCATCGCGGCATAAAGCCGCTCCTACATCCTGGCAGTAATTACAGGCTCCATTCTCAGCTTGACCATCAGACAGAATGTAGGAGCGGGTTTATCCCGCGATGGATTAAGCTCCTACATCCTGGCAATAATCAAGGGCTCCATTCTCAGCTCGACCATCCGACAGAATGTAGGAGCGGGTTTATCCCGCGATCGATTGCGTCTGCGAAAGACACGGTGCAGAATGAAGACCGGTGTTGAACGTTGAATCAATCCGCGGTTTTCCCTGGCTCGGCGCAGTGCAGCGAAGACGGCTCGAATTCGTGGTGCCTTCCTCTTTATTCGCGCATGCCACGGCGAAGCCCGGAGGACGGAGACGGGTCCATCTGCGTGGTCTGCCGTACGGCAGACCGGTTCTCTTTTTCTCTTTTGATTTCGGCTTCGTTGCGCTAGCCCATCCTTAGTTGTTCCTCCACCTTTTGGCAGAATTAAATGCTGCAATGCCGTCAAAACTCACTTCGTCGTCATCACAAACACACCGTCCCAGTTTTCCGGAGGCGCTGACTGCAATCCCCTGCATCGTTCGGCGAATGCGGCGGACACGGGATCGTCAAACTCTGCTGCCACATCGTGGAAGCTTTTTTCTGCGGCCGCGAAATCCCCGCTCCGGTAGACTTCAAAAGACTTCGAAAAAGCCGTTACGAGATCATCGAAAGGCTGTCTCGAAGCCGCGCTTTCCACTTCATACAGCTGGACGGGTGCCTGCCGGCCTTTCAGCACCACGACATCGATCAGACGGTGAGGCGGTTTATCCTTCATGTGACTCAAAGCCGTTTCACTGATTAGGAGCGGTATTCGGTAGACTTTGGTGAGAGCCTCTATGCGTGCCGCCGCGTTGACGCAATCACCGATAATTGAGTAATCCTGCCTCTGGATCGATCCCAGGTTCCCCACCCCGACGGTTCCCGTATCAAGCGCAATCCCGCAGCCCGAGAAGGGAATCCTGTCTTCTTCATTTTCCCCAGCCAGATCCTTCAGCTCCGCGACAATCTTCAATGCTGCTCGCAAAGCCTTATCGGCATGATCCGGTTCCTTGTTTGGCGCCCCCCAGTAGGCGAGAAACTGATCTCCGGTCAGGTGCTGCAGGTTGCCTTCATGTATCAAGGCGCAGCGGGTCTCGATTTCAAAGATACGGTTCAGGTATTCAAATACCTCGTGCACTTCATGTTTTTCGGCGATCGACGTAAAATCCCTTACATCAGATAGCAAAACCGTGATCTCCGCCACTTTAGGTTCGAGCGAATCCGGATTCTCGAGAACTTCACGAAACACTTCCACTGAAAAGTAGCGGCGAAAGGTGGAATGGAGTCGCTCCCTTTCGAAAAGGTTGAGGAGAAAGCGCCGGAGGATCCCGGTGCACGCTACTCCCACAAGCAGGAGCGAAGCGCCCATGGGCGAAGCGAATATCTGTTTCCAGGGAAGCAATCCGAAGGCGGTGGTTTGAACCACGACGACGGTGAGAAGGGTTCCGGTGAGAAAAATGAATGTCCTGCGAATCCGGGTGAGGAGGAGCATTGCTCCGATGCATACAGTAAAGAAAACGATCTGCATGCGAATTCCCGCCTCCTCGATCAATTCTTCTTCAAAGAGCCCGCTCAGGGCATTCAGGTGCAGGCTAATCAACGGTTCGTTTTCCCCGAACGGTGTGCTCCCGATGTCCGAAATCCCGGTGACGGCATAGGAGATCAGGACGATCCTGCCGGCTAGCGGGAGTTCCGAAGGATCTCTTCCCGCCTTCTCTCCACGCGCCTTTCGGTTTGCCTCCTCCAATCTTACGTATTTGTTGAGCTGCAGGATCGAAAGATAAGGAAAATAGTTCGCGGCGATGGACTGAGCCTCAACTCGCTCATTCAATTTCGGGAAGAGCGGCCCCTTGAAATTCAGGTAGGCAGGTTTGACTCCGATAATCCGGGGAATAAACGTCCCGCTCTCCCCATCATAAATCTCCCAAATCAGTCTTCCGCCTCGCCAATCAATCACCAGTTCCTCTACCCTCAAACCCTGATCCGCCATATAGATGGCGAAGGCAAAGGAGGCTTGTATTCGCTTACCGACAACCTGAACTAGGCGGTAATCCCGAAAGGTGCCGTCATCCTGAACCTCCACGTTCAGGAATCCCTGGTAGGGATATCCGTCCTCAAGATAGGGGAAGGAGCGCATCACTTTGCCGGAACCTCCCGGACCCACCGGGAGCACCTCGCCAAACACAACCGGCCCGTTCTCAATGGCCGTTTCAACCAGCTTTCCAGCCGATTTCCGGTCCGCCCGCTTGAAAACAGCATCCACTCCGATCACCGAAGCCCCCAGCCTCTTCACCTTCTCAATAACGTCAGCAACCAGGGCATATTCAGACTCAAGGGTATTGCGGCCCAGCAGATCCTCATCCTCGATACCAACATGAACGAATCGGGGACTGACCGCCGCTCCCAGGCCGAGTTTAGTGTGGGTTTTGAGGGCGAGATCATACCACTGCAAATTCAGCAGTCGCAGCTGCGGATGAAAGAGGCTGATACTGGCAATTATAAAAGCAGAGGCAAGTAACACCAAATACTCAGGCCGCCTCAGCCAACGCCCTTCATCGCCTTCCATAAGTGGTTCAATCTATCTACCAAAATCGGTTAGACGAGATAAGTGAGTAAAAAGGAAGCAAGTGAGAATTTTACCGCGGATGACACGGATGGGCACGGATGGTATCGAATGTATTGCGACCGACAAGGTTCGGGACAAGGTTCGCGACGAGGTTACCCAGGGAAGTAGGAGTTTCCTTTTTCATTCGCGTCCATTTGCGTGCATCTGCGGTTCTCTTATTCTCTTTTTGCTACGGCTTCGTTGCGCGAGGTCATTCGTGGTTAATTTTCTTATATATCAGAGTCCTTCCGAAGCGATATTCGCCACGGCCGGAAAACACACATTAGTCCTCTCCCTCCCCTTCGTAATCGAAAATGACGATGCCTGTCTGTTTTACCCCAAATCGGGTGCTCACGCTATCCCTTTGCCAATCAAACTTCCGCGTGATCAGGTCCCCAAACGATTTACGCGCACCCCCCGATTCGTGCCACCACTGGCCCTTCACTCGCGATCAGTCGGGAGCGCTCAGCCTGAATCTGATTCAATTTTCCCTTCAGACTCACCGCCAGCTGGCGTCTCCGGCTGCGCGCGTTTCGATGCTCTTCGCTCAGGACAACAATCCTGCGTATCTCCTCCAGGTTGGGATCCTGAGGGTCGAAAAAAAGCACGTAAAGATCGAACGGGTCCTGCTCCTCCTCCCAACTCCATTCCACGATCGATGGCGCCGGTTCCTCCTCATGGCTTTCCGCTGAAAACAGTTGGGGATCACGGTCGCGATAGAAATCCAGCTCCATATCCTTGGACAGAAAAGCGACCAGGACTTCAACCTTTTCCTCTGCCTGAAACCGGAGGCGCAGACGGCGTTCCGGACCCGCTTCCGTTCCATCCGAAAAGGCGTACTCGACAGGAAGGTCCGGGTCCGACAGATCCACGACACTGAGCGAGGCAAGACCAGCCAACGATTTGACAGCCGTATCCACGCTATAGACTCTACCTGCAAGTCCTGTCAGAAGGAGAAGGATAAGCAATCGTGAGAAAAGGTTGAATCCATTTACCATATCGATATTCTTACCATTCGACTACTAGAGGAAGAAGAGAGCTTTCAAATCCCGGTTTTTCTCAAGTAAAGCAAACTAAACGATAAGGATGTCTCAATTTATCACAACCTTCTTTCGTGCCCATTGCGAGTTCCGCGGTTTCCTCTTTCTGGTTGCTTTGAGCCTCTTCATTTCCCGTGCCTTGCGAGGGAAGTCAACCAGCTTCCGAACGCGTCTTTTCCGGTGTCAGCACCGACACCTTTTCCGTTCTCAGGGGGGAACTGCTGGCCGCGGATATTTCTCTTCCAGAAGGCCCATCCGGCTCTGTCGAGATGGGTTCGATAAAGGCCGCTTACTCCTACGATGGCGAGACTGAGAAGCTCTCCGTTTCGCTGCTCCGTTCGCCGCGCCCTGATCTCCGAAGAAACATTCTGGTCAATTCTGGAAGACGCCCTTGCGCGCATACGGGAGGCCACCGGACCGCCCAAGAGGAGCCTGTTCTCCGCTCAAGCCGATCCGGCCATCACGCAGCGGGATTTCAACGATATCGGGGAGATCCACATCGAACGGTTCCGGAAGAAGATGAAGGAAGACCGGATCGTCGTGCCGGTCGGCTCAGAAGGAAATTTTACGGTCCGCCCAAGCATCGATATTTATTTTCGATACCTTGTCGACGTTCAAACTCTGAAGGTCACGATTGTCGACAAACCAAGGTTTATTTCCTACTCGAGAGTCTGGAAAGAGATTGAAGCGAATATCACTGCCTTACTATAACCGACTGTCGGGCAAGTCCGAGTACATGTTTAGCGAGATGGTTTATGGTCTTAAAGTTCTTGCAGAATTATTCGCCGTTCGGGGTCATGACCTTAAGAAGTGGCTGTTTTTCCGCTTCGCTGAGGGGGTCAGGCCTTACAAACCGCCCTTCGCAGGCTTAGGGCAATTTGTTAAGGCGGCTGACCCCGAAAAACAGACACTTCTAAGGCTTGACCCTTTGCTTCCAACATCGAGCCAAGGCATTTTGCCATCACGCTAAACACGTACAAGTCCGACAGTCGGTTATAGTAAGGATATATCATGCTGTCACGACCCTCCATTCAATTTTCCTCAGCACCGCGATTGATCCTCGCCTCCCTCGCCGGCGGGTTCCTTCTTTCCCTATCCTTCCCCCTCATCGGCGAAGACGATCCCTTCGCCAAGATGCGCGACGAGCGCAAGGTCGCCCTCGTGATCGGTATCGGAACCTACGCCGATTCCCCGCTCCGCAACACGCTCAATGATGCCAGGGAGATGAAACGCACGTTGGACAGACTCGGATTCGAAGTCATCCATCTCGCAGATTCCGAGCTGGCTGAAATGGAGAACGGCCTCGCGGAGTTCCGTAAACGCCTCGAAGGCGCCGATATCGGGCTCTTTTATTTCTCCGGACACGGGCTCCAGCTCGGTGGAATCAACTACCTCGTTCCCGTAGCCTTTGGGAAAATCCGAAGCACGCCCGATCTCGATCGGGAATTCCTCAATGCTCGTCGAGTCGCCCAGCTCTTTAACGAGACCGACAACGAGGTGAATATCCTTATCATCGACGCATGCCGAGAATACCTGCCCCCCCTCGAAGAAGATCGGGGAAGTGGATTGGCCGCCATGGAATCGGGAGCCAATACCCTCCTCGCATTCGCCACCGCGCCCGGACAGTACGCCTCCGACGGCACCCGCAAAAACGGGCTCTACACGGAGAGGTTTCTCACCCATATGCAGAGCGACGCGCTGCCCATCGAAACGATCTTCAAGCGTGTCCGCGTCGATGTCATGCAGGAAAGTGGCGAGGATCAGATTCCGTGGGAGCATTCCTCCCTCACGCGCGATTTCTTCTTCATCCTCCCCGAAAAGGATAAACAGGAGGGATTCCTCTCCCAATGGCAAGCCACCGGGTTCTACCGCGACCCCACCCCCGTTTCCGACAAAATGGCCGGCGAATTCCACATCCGTCACGGCGGCACCATGGGATCGGCCGGTTTCCAGCTGCAAAACGATGACGGCCGCTTCACGCTCACCTTTTCCGCCTCGCGAGGAACGCCCATCGCGATTACGGAATTCGACCTGAATCCACGGACCGGAGAACTGGCTTTCTCCCTCCGCACCACTGTCTTCGGTCAGCCCTCCTCCTCCACCTACAGCCTCATCCTCGTCGGCGACGACCACTACGCCGGCGACCTCACCCAATCTCCCTCCGGGGTGAAAAGTAAAGTCCGCTTCTCGCGCCGAAAGCCCTAAATCAACCTACGAGCGCAACCAACGTAGGAGGGCGAGCAACGAATCAGGCACGGCGAGGAAATAACCGGCGCGTTTCTATTAAGTGTAGTCAATCTTTCCCTGTTGATTTCTTTAATTTCCCTCGAAAGTCGTTCTCGTTCGAGGAGGTATTGCCCGCTAAAGACGCGAAAACACGCGAAAGCGGGAAAAGTAGAATGGAAGGATGGAAGAATGGAATGTTGGTTATTTTGTCCAACACCCGAAGCCGAAGAATTCGCTACAATTTATCCTCCGCACTGCCCATTGCTGGTGCCCCCAACCCGTAGCCGGACGACTTCGTCGTTCGGCTGGAGTTTGGCCCGTTTCGAGTCACGTAGAAACTACGAGTTAATTCTTAAGCGGCTTGAAAGAGGGAGCTGGCAAGATGGGGGCTGAGTTTCTCCGACTTGTGGGTACCACTTTTAGGATCAACGAAGTGGGAGAAACTCGATGGTCGCAGACTGCCCGCCCAAGTCTCGTATCTGAGTTGCTGCAGTAAGTCTGATGTGGTTGGGCCCTGCATGGAACGTTTATCGGTGCGCCACTTGGCCGGCTCGAAGATGCCTTGTTGATGGCGCTTGGGATCGGATTGGTAGGAGGCCAGCCACAACATCGAGTAGGCTGCCACGTTGAGGGCGGGAAGGTTTCTGTTGGACGCTTCGGTCCTGACCTGGGCCTCGCCCATGCCTAAGAGGGTCTTCTCATCGCGGAAGTTGGGCTCTATCTGCCAGCGCCAAAGATAGTATTGGAGAAACTCTTCAAGCGCTAATTGGGGATCGGTGCAAATCAGGTAAGCGGGCTTTCTGTAGAGCAACTTTGCCTTCTTCTGAAGCCGGTATCGGAGCGGAGCAATGATCAAAAGCTGCAAAGGGCGTTTTGCTCCGCTCTTGCGCCACAAAAGATCCTTCACCCTCTTGACCTTAAAGCGGTGGCGCTTACCGGCCGCGAAGGCCTCCACATATTCCCACGGCACTTCCTGGTCCTTGCGAATCTGTTCGGGCGTGGGAATCTCTGGCCCGTAGCTTGGTCGGCGTCCGGTTTTGGGCGCCTGCCCGGGCATTTTGCAAAGCGTAGCGTCCTTGCGGATGCGCCCGATCATGGTGGTGCGTTCGGGCAGAGCCTTGAGGAAGTCTCCATTGGTATAGCTGCCGTCGGCCACGACGATCAGTTCGCGTTCGACCTCCATAGAGTCTCTGAGCAGTGCAACGCGCTCTATTGCCTGTCGATTGAGTTTGAGCTGCTTTTTGCTCTCTTTATAGCATTGGACCTGCTCCTGTGTGGCTTTTGCCCCCGGCTTGCGCGCGGAGGGCGCATGGGTCAGATCAATAGGAATCATGCGGGCCGAACCGTCCTCTGCGGCAAGGGCGGCGGAAAGTTGGATGAATCGCTGGGCGAGCACGAGGTTAACTTGGAATTTGGGACCGAGGGGATCTCTGCGCCAGCCCACTCCGTGGATACGAGTTCCACTTTTTTGCCGTAGGGTGTCGTCAAGTGCTACGACCATGGGCCTACCGGGCGGGAGCATCCGCTCGATCTTCTCGCGGATAAGCGCGAAGCACTCATCAGGGTCGACCCGGCTCTTCGAATACATCCTGTAGTGTGCGCTCCAATCATCGTATTGGCGTCCGCCCGTCGTGATGATCCCGGTCACAGTACGCCTGCCCAGACACAGAAGGGTGCACAAGATGTGCTCTCTAAAGCGATTGAAGCAGCTCGCTGTGGAACAGGCTTTGGCACACGATCCAATTATCCCTTCCAAGGTTTCTAGAAGTGAGGAGCCGTTTTTTTTACACGCACCGGATTGGGAGGGGCATGGGATCGGGCCAGGATCAGATGGCCTTTGTCGGCAATAATCCACTCCACGACCTCTCCTTTGCCAAACTCCATCGCCTGAGCCACGGCGGAGGGCAGATTGATATACCACTGTTCGCTACATTTACGCTTGATGACTTGAACTTTAGTTGAGAATCCCATGGGCCATAGATCTAGTTAAATAACTAGATCCAAGTCAAGCTAAATACTTACTTTAGAAGAAAAAAAGAAGATAGGGGCGCAATTTATCTAGTAAAAGGCCAAACTCCAGCCGGACGACTTCGTCGTTCGGGTCAGCTCGATTTCTAACTAGGTAGACCTTATCCGAAAAGCTACTGATTGGCCGCAAAGAGGCGCAAAAGGCGCAAGAAAAACTTGAGAAAAATCATTTTTTGGCTTGATAAAAAGTGTCGCAACATGCTAGTGTTTAACAACTTAAGATTAAGAAAGGAGTTAAACATGCCAACATGTGCGACAGAGGAGAACAAAAGCGATAAGACGCCCCTTAGCAACCTCATTCTGCCGGTTCCAGACACGGATTTCCGTGATTTTCTGGATGAAGTTGAAGAATTGGCCGGGTTCGCGGCGCAAATCATCGAGGCGATCGAGAAGGATCTGGACGCCCATGCGCGTGAGAAGAAGAAACTTCGATTGGAAGATCGAAGGTTCTTTGAAGGGCGCACAGCGGAGCTGCCGGAGCTGGACATCGAGGAGGAGAATATTCTGGCTGCTGAATTGAATCTTGGGGCAGGCCGGCCGCGGATGCCGGCTTATGCGGTATACGTGTTCGTGATGCTTCGAGGGTTTCTGGGTTCGTTGACCACGAAACCGGCACGGCGGTTTGTGCGCGAGTCGATGAGCTTGTACGGATTTTTGCAGAGCGGGGGACTGAGAATGCCGGCGGTGACGACGATTCTGGAGAACGTGAACCTGGTCAGCCATACGACCCGCGAGTTGATCTTTGATAAACAGATTGGGTTTATCCTCCAGGAGCAATGGGACGATTTCGGGAAGCTGACGATCGACAGCACCTCGGTGAAAGCAAACAGCTGCTGGCCCACCGATGGGAAGATTCTGAGCGGTCTTTTGATGCGGGCCAATCGTTTGGGTCAGAAGTTGCATGTCTTCGGGCTGGAGGATTTTCGCAAGGGATGGGTTGGGCGTTGGCTGGAGGAAATGGACAAGCTGGAGTTTCAGATTTGTCTGGCCGCGGGCAAACCGAAGTCGAAGGGCAAGCTGAAGAAACACTACCGGCGGTTGCTCAAGCGGGGCCGCAAGGCGGCCGACTCACTAACGGGGGAACTGAGCCATCTTGAAGAGGGCCTGTCGATGGATTCACTGCCTCCCACTCGCCGGGAGCTTCTGGAGCGGGCATTGAGCCAGATCAGGGGCGATATTGCCGACGCCAAGCGGGTTGTTGAGTATGCTCATGATCGGGTGTTTCACGAAAAGAAGCTACCGTCCACACAGAAGGTCCTGAGCCTCTCGGACGGATCGGCGGCCTACATCAAGAAGGGCAGCCGCAATCCAGTGATCGGGTACAAGCCACAACTGGTTCGCAGCGAAAACGGTTTTGTCACCAGCCTGATCGTACCGCAAGGCAACGCGGCAGACTCCATTGAGCTGGCGCCGGCCATCGGCGATTCGATCAAGCGCACCGGTGTCATTGCTGAACTGGTCAGCACCGATGACGGATATGCTTCGGCGAAGGGACGCAAGGAGGTGCTGAGCATGGGGGTAAAGCAGATCAGTATCAGTGGGGCGAAGGGCAAGAAGTTGACCACCCCCGAGGACTGGGAGAGCGAGGCGTATCGCGAGGCACGCCGCGATCGCTCCGCAGTGGAGTCGCTGATGTTCACGATTAAAGATGGATTTGCCTTTGGCGAACTCGGCCGCCGCGGCATCGATGCGGTAGGCGATGAACTGCTCGAGAAGGTTCTGGCCTACAACTTCTGCCGCATCATACTGATGAAGAAACGCCGAGGGGAGGAACTGGAACAGGCAGCCTGAATCTGACCGCTTTGAAGCTCAGAGAAAAAAGCACCACGGGATGAGTATGCCTCCAGACAGCGGCAAATATACGTATTGTGCAGCAAGCCACGCCGATGGCCGCTCAATACCTGCTCATCGGCAGCGCCGGCAGCCTAAAACCCGAAACCTGCCAGCCATAGGCTGGTCCGCCCGTGGCGGAGAACCTTAAACCGCCCGCTCGAAAGGCTTTTCGAATGGGGTCTAGGTAGCCACCAAAGAGGAACGCCGGCGACCGCGGGATCTATGTCCTCTCCCCATCCGTTGCTCTGCTGTTCCCGGCTTGTCGGGATTGCCAGAACTCTCCCGTACTATTGTCCCAAATCAATCTGACTTCCTCTCCCTTCTTTGTCTCGGCTTGCGGGATCCTGGCGTGGATATTCTTTCCCATTTCTATCCGCTGCTCACTCTTTTGCTTTGGTTTCCCTGAGCGAGGCAGATGCGCATTAATACCAAAAATAGAGTAACCGCAAAGATGATCGGGTGTTGCAGTGACATGAAAGAGCCTCTTGAACGAGATGTAACCTCAAGATAGTCTTCGACTTGGAAGGATCAATTTCTGTGGTGGCTCAAAGCACAAGAGCAGTTTGACAAAACACTTTTATTGTTATACATATTAGTTGTTTTGTATAATAATGAAACCTGTTATAGTTCCTATGTATAATTAGATGGAACCCCGTGATTATGAAACACATAAAAGTGGCGGGTTGATCCACACCCAAAAAGGGTATTGGGCCTATATTCCCAGTCCTCTTGAGCCAATCCTGGATTTGGACCTGGCCCTGGTTCGGAGACTTTCAGCGGCAGACCGGGCCTTGAGCGAGTTGGCGGGAGTTGCCCGGACCCTACCCAACCCTCATTTGCTCATTGGGCCCTTTGTAAGGCAGGAGGCGGTACTTTCAAGTAGGATTGAGGGCACTCAGGCCTCCTTTTCTGATCTTCTTTTCTTCGAAGCGGCCAATATTGGTGAGGAGAATGTCCCCGATGTACGTGAGGTTGCTAACTACGTGCAGGCGCTGGAGTATGGCATCGCCAGGCTTGAAAAACTCCCTCTTTCCCTTCGCCTGATTCGGGAGATGCATGAGAGACTCCTTGGGGGAGTACGTGGCGAAAACCGGACTCCAGGCGAGTTCAGACGGTCGCAGAACTGGATAGGTCCACCCGGTTGCACGCTAGAGGACGCTGTCTACGTGCCGCCTCCAGTAGACGAGATGAAACAGGCACTTTACGATTTGGAGCAGTACCTCCATACGAAATCGACTCTCCCTCCCCTAATGCGCCTTGCATTGATTCACTACCAGTTCGAAGCCATTCATCCCTTTCTAGATGGAAACGGCCGCATCGGTAGATTGCTCACGACACTATTGATCTGCACAGAGGGTCTCCTTCCCCAGCCGCTCCTCTACCTTAGCGCTTTCTTTGAGCGATACCGCGACGACTATTATCGATTACTGCTCAAAGTGAGTCAAAGGGGATCGTGGACAGAATGGATGAGTTTCTTTCTCCGCGCCATCGAAGTTCAGTCCAAAGACGCAATCTCGCGATCCGATCAGCTGCTTCGACTTTGGCAGGACTATCGTGACAAGCTACAGGAAGCACGGGCTTCTTCTCTCTTATTGCAGCTCGTTGACGAACTTTTCGCTTACCCTGCAATCACGAATAGCCGGGTTTCGCAAAGGCTCCAGATCACGCCGCGCTCCAGCCAGCTTAACATCGAAAAGCTGGTAGCTGCCGGAATCCTTCGAGAGGTTACTGGAAAAAAACGAAACCGCATCTATCTGGCTCCCGAAGTCATGAAGATCCTGGAGCAAAGAGAACCTGAATTCGACAACACCATCGAGAGCGAGGAGTAAAATCGGCGCCGAGCGCGATTAAGAAGCTCTCGCTACATCCTCCTTGCATTTCCTTTTCCAAGCCTTCCGGAGATCCTCGAGTCCTGGCTGCCCCCTGCGACGGAACCCACTTCGCTCCCGCTGAGCGGAGCTGCGAGGGTCAAGAGCGGTTCGTCCCGCTCGGCGGGATCACCACAGGCGGTGCAGCTGCTCCTGCCTTTCCTGCGGTGCAGTGGCCGGAATATCAAAAAAGCGAATTGCATGTCTTGACCGTGCGCCGCGGGGCGACTTGGCGCGGGCGGCTCCGCCCCCTCACCCCCGCCACGACGCCCCTTCACCCCTACCTGTACCTGTTACTCACCTGACCTGCATGCCAGGGCGCAGCCATTCATGGCGTAGACCGGAAGGCGAAGCGGACCTGTCACGGCGGAGCCTCACCAGAACGGTTCATTCGGCTGCACCATAGGAAGATCCGACGGGGTCGTCAGTTCTGGACCTTACGCAGGCAAAGCCGGAAGCCCAGGTAGTTGAAGCTGAGCCCGGGCGAGTACTTGTAGCGGTAGGCCGACCGGAAGTGCAGCGCGTTTTGGAACCAGCCGCCGCCGCGGAGCACGCGGATCGAACCCGATCCGGGTCCCTTCGGATCCACCCTTCGGCCCGTCGGATACTCACCGTACCAGTCGTTACACCATTCCCATACATTGCCATGCATGTCATACAATCCCCAAGCATTGGGCTCGTAGCTGCCCACTTTTGCCGTCTTCTCCAAATAGGGGCCCTTACCTGCTCCACCGTAAGGATAATTGCCATCGAAGTTCGCCTGTGTTGAGGACAGGCTGTTGCCATAATGAAAAGCCGTCCTCGTCCCCGCCCGTGCCGCATACTCCCACTGCGCCTCGGTCGGTAGTCCGTACACATACCCCTCTGGCAGCCGACCCGCACGCCTCCCCCTATCGGTCAGCCATTCAGCAAACTTCACCGCATCGTTCCAACTGATCCCTACGACTGGATAATTCGTTCCCTCGTTGAAGACATTTCGCCAGCTCGTTTCCGCCTGCTTTTCCAAATTTTCTCCAGTCCATTGGTACATACCGTCCCCCCCGCTCAGCCTCCGTGCGGTAATTCGCCGCCTCCGTGAATTTCTCAAACTCCCCGATCGTCACCTCATACTGCCCCAGCCAGTAGCCCTTGGTCAGGACCACCTCGTGCTGGGTCTCGTCACTACTCCGTCCCGACTCGTTCGCAGGACTTCCCATCATAAACGTCCCCGGCTCAATCCACACCATCTTTAGCCCAAGGTCAGGAACCGTACATGGCTCCCCTTCAACCGGTGAAGGCTCTGGCTCTCTTACCTTCCTGAGAGCGAGGCGGACGCCTAGGCCGTAGCTGCGGTAGCCGGGCGAGAACCTGCGGCGGTTGGCCGACCGGCAGCTCAGAGCGTCGTTGCCCCAGCCGCCGCCGCGGAACACGCGGTCCGAACCCGTAGAGGGACCCACCGGGTCGGTTGCTGTCCCCTTCGTATAGCCTCCATACCTGTCATAGCACCATTCCCATACATTGCCATGCATGTCATACAAGCCCCACGCATTCGGCTCGTAGCTCCCCACCTTTACAGTCTTACCTAGTTCCCTCGCGAAGTTTGCCTGACTTGAGGACAGGCTGTTACCAGAGTGAAACGCCGTTGTTGTCCCAGCCCGCGCCACATATTCCCACTGCGTAGAGGTCGCTCTGTTCGTCAGCTTGCCGACCCTCCCGCACTTCCGGGCTCATGTAGTCAATCGTGCCAACGTAAGCGTCAGATCCCGATGAGCCCGCCACCTGAGTAGATCGATCACCGAGCTGCGAGAGGGCGATGCTCTTCTGAATCATCGACTGGACGTATTCCTCGCCTACCACACGGGCTAATCCGAAGTCCGATATCTTAATCTTCCCTTCAGGTGTACGGAGGATATTCGCCGGTTTGAGGTCTCGGTGGATGATCCCCTCTCCATGGGCATATCGGAGTCCCTCCAGGATCTGGATGAGAAGGTCCTTAACCTCCTCGGGCCGTACCCGCCCGCCCTGCTCGCTGAGGTACTCTTCCAGGCTACCTCCCCGGACATATTCCATCGCAAGGTAAAAGCGACCGCGGTCTTCACCGGCGTTATGGACCATGACAATTCGGTCATGCTTTAGTCTTGCCAACGTCTTCGCTTCGCTTCGAAAGCGCTCCTTGAAACTTGCACTCTTCGAAAGCTCGGACGGCAGTACCTTGAGGGCATATTTCTGCTCAAGGTGCACCTGCTCAGCAAGATACACCTCGCCCATCGCCCCGCGGCCCAATTCCTCAACAATACGGTAATCGCCCAAGCGGTCTCCAGGCTTCAGGACGCCTGGCCCATCCTCGCCATCGCTCGCCAGTCTCGTCTCGTCGGAATCAAAGGGCATAATCAGTCACGAAAGGCCCTAACCGTAGGTGTCTCCATTTTGGAGTCAAGGATGTGACACGTCTCCCATATTCTCCTTGCACGGGAACCCACTTCGCTCCCGCTGAGCGGAACTGCGAGGGTTAAGAGCGATTCGACGGTGCTCACCACAGGCGGTGCAGGTACCTGGGCTGAAGCCCATTAACCAATTTCGACTATCCGGCAACCAACCGAAGGCCCTGAGCAAGGTCGAAGGTCATCCATTGATTCCCGTAGCCGGACGACTTCGTCGTTCGGATCATCTCGAGGCCTACCTGTGTCGATAACGGAGAGGACCGACGACGACCGCAATCTGCAATCTTTGGGGCCGGGCAACCCGGCCCACTCATTTTCTCCTAAATGCCTGGACGCAGCCATAAGTGGCGTAGACCGGATGCAAAAACGGACTCCTCTCAGCGCCGCCTGAAATTCGGTTCAACTGGCTGCATCATGGGAAGACCGCACGCGGCCGTCAGTTCTGGACTTTTCGCAGGCAGAGTCGGAAGCCGAGACTATCATTCCGGGACGAGGGCGCGGAACTGTACTGGTAAGCGGACCGGCAGTACTCCGCGAGGACACCCCACCTGCCACCACGGTTCACGCGGTGCCTCCCTGTTCCGGGGCCCATTGGATCAACAGTTCGACGCGTCGGATAATCTGCATACCAATCAAAGCACCATTCCCATACATTACCATGCATGTCAAACAGTCCCCACCCGTTCGGCTCATAGCTCCCCACCATTACCGTCTTATTCAACGAGGGACCCTTACTTCCTCCACCGTACGGATATCTCCCATCGAAATTCGCCTGTCTCGAGGAGAAGCTGTTGCCAGAGTGGAAAGCCGTCTTCGTCCCCGCCCGCGCCGCATACTCCCACTGCGCCTCCGTCGGCAGGCTGTAAACATACCCCTTCGGCAGCCGTCCCGCCGCTCGTTCGCGCTCCGTCAATTTCTTCGCGAAACCCATCGCATCTTCCCAGGACACCCACTCCACCGGCGCCCGCACGCCCTCCTCCTTGAAGCCGCTCGGGTTATTGCCCATTAAAGCTTTAAATTCGCCCTGAGTCACCTCATACTGCCCCAGCCAGTAGCCCTCCGTCAGCGCAACCTCGTGCCCGGTCTCGTCACCTTCTCGTCCCGTCTCCCCAAACGAACTCCCCATCATGAACGTCCCCGGCTTAATCCACACCATCTTGAGCCCAAAGTCAGGGACGGTCCATGGCTCGCCTTCCACCGGGCCGGGCCGTTTCTCTAAAGCCACCGCCCATCTCTCGGTTCCATTGGCTCCTATCAGTACCTGTTTCCGGGCGGCTTGATACCCCTTCGCTCTGACCTCCAGCTGGTAGCTCTTTTCCGCAGGAATTGTATAGACCCCATTGCGCCCAGTCGCCTCTTCCCCATTCATATACAATTGGTAGACCACACGCGGCGATACCTCCATCCTTAAGGTCCCGGCCAAGGGTTCAAGCGATGGTCGAACTTTCGCTACCTTCCCGTCCTCGATCCTCACCCGTCCCTGCCATGGCCGATAGTCCTGATGTTCCACCGATACCACTTTTTCTCCCAGAGACAGCCTCTCGATTCCACCGCTAGTCGCAGGATGCTTTTCTCCATCAACCGTCACCGTTATTCCCGGCAGTAACTCCGTTTTGATCCCATCCAAGCGAAGAGTGCCCCATTCCTCCTCCAAGTTGAGCATCGCCCGCTTGCGCTCGGCAGCATCAAGGTAGAGATTTTCCTCGTGCTTCCGGTAACCGCGCAAGCTGACTGTCAATTGATACTGCTTGAGGGAAGCCTGTTCTCCTAACACGAGCGGCGTCTTACCAACAACTCTGCCATCGAGTCTTACCTCGGCTCCCCCCGGCTGGCTGAACACCAACAAGGTCCCCGGCTGCGGCTGAAGCTTCTGCGTGATTACGGCATCCTGACCCTCACGGATCCTGACCGCTTCGAGACGCGCCGGTTCATACCCGTCCTTCTCGATGTAAACGGTGTAACTTCCAACTGGCAGGGCCCCGACGCGCTCCAGGAAGCCGTTTCTGTCAGCTGCACCAAGATCGCTTTCATAGCCCTGATCGCCGGTCACGCTGATCCGTACACCCGGCTCCGTCTGCACAATTAAGCCGCCCCTGGGCAAGCCAGTCCACGCAGGTGGTTCGCTCACAATTTCACCCTCGGTTTGCCTATGGGTGACCGCTTCCTGTTCAACCTTCGGCGCTACCGTCACTCTTTGAGGCGGCGGTTCCTGCTCGGTCTGAACCCTTTCTTCCGGAACGGTTCGTATCGTTTTGGATTCTTCTGCTTTCTCTTTCATTCCTGGCAGCAGATATTCACCCAAGTAATAACCCCCCGCCAGCCCCGCTACCAGGATGACTGATAAAGCTGCCCATATTGGTGGCATAGATTTACGCTTCTTCTCGGTAACAATCTTGATCCGCCTCAAATCGCCCAGAACCTCTTCGGCCTTCCCATACCGCTCAGAGCGCTCTAGCTCCATGCACCGGTCGATCACCTCGTCCCACGAATCTGCCGCCTCAGAAACCAGCTGTGTAACTGCCTTTGCCCGCCCCAGCGGTTTCCTCCCTGTCAAAAAGTAGTAACCCATGACTCCCACCGCGTAGAGGTCGCTTCGCTCGTCGGCCGGCCGGCCCTCCTGCACCTCTGGACTCATGTAGTGAATTGTCCCTACATAAACGTCGCTTCCTGATGATCCTGCCACTTGAGTCGATCGATCCCCCAACTGCGACAGCACGATGCTTTTTTGTATCATCGACTGGACGTATTCCTCCCCAACCACACGGGCCAGCCCGAAGTCCGAGATCTTGATTCTTCCCTCGGTAGTGCGCAGAATGTTGGCTGGCTTGAGATCGCGATGAATGACCCCTTCTCCATGGGCATATCGGAGCGCTTCCAAAATCTCGGTAAGAATATCTTTAACCTCTCCAGGCTCTAGTCGCCTGCCCTGAGCTGCGTCGAAGGGACCGCCTTGCCCCTTGAGGTAGTCCTCCAGGCTCCCCCCCTCGACATACTCCATCGCAATGTAGAAGCGACCGCGGTCCTCTCCGGCATAGTGCACCTGAACGATCTTCTCATGCTTTAGCGCAGCAAGGGTCTGAGCCTCTTGCTCGAAACGCCGCCGGAAATCGGCCTTTCCCGACAGCTCGCGAGGCAGCACTTTCAGCGCATATCTCTGCTTCAGATGCACCTGCTCGGCCAGATACACTTCGCCCATCGCCCCGCGGCCCAATTCCTTAACGATTCGGTAATCGCCCAGGCACTCTCTCGGCCTTAGGACCCCAGGCCCATCTTCGCCATCGCTCGCCAGTCTCGTCTCATCGGAATCAAAGGGCATGAGGGGAGGAAGAAGAATTCAGTAACCCCCGGCAAGCCGGGACTTCGCTGCGCTCAGCAGTAAAGAGTGGATCAATGTGTCCCGTCTTCACTATGTTGCGCCGAGCCATCAAATAAGGGACGTTATCCTAAGTGCGATCTCTGAAGCGTCAAGGCTGCCGGCTACGCTTCCTCCAGGTCCCAGTACCGAAAAGCACTGCGCTCCCAAGGAGCGGGACTACGAGAGTCAAGAGTGATTCGACGGTGCTAACCACAGGCGGTGCAGCTACCTGTGCTGAAGCCCATTAACCGATATCGAGTATCCGATAACCAGCCGAAGGCGCTAAGCAAAGTCGAAGGGCATCCAGCTTGCAACAAATCTATGACGGCTTCGCCTCTCCGAATCGCTCGAATAAATTGACAACACCTGAATGATTCAGGATGGCTGTCAATCCTCTACCTTTCGCAGCGAGATCCGGAAGCCCCGAGTGAAGCCGAGACGGTACCCGGGCGAGTCCTTGGAGCGGGCGGCCGACCGGCACTCATCCGCAGAGTTGAAGACGCCACCGCCGCGGTTCACACGTTTCCAACCCGACTTGGGGCCTTTCGGATCCACCGTTCGACCCGTTGGGTACTTTCCATACCAATCGGCGCACCATTCCCATACATTACCGTGCATGTCGTAAAATCCCCAAGCATTCGGCTCGTAGCTCCCTACCTTCACCGTGTTATCTAGACCTTATCCGAAAAGCTACTGATTGGCCGCAAAGAGGCGCAAAAGGCGCAAGAAAAACTTGAGAAAAATCATTTTTTGGCTTGATAAAAAGTGTCGCAACATGCTAGTGTTTAACAACCTAAGATTAAGAAAGGAGTTAAACATGCCAACATGTGCGACAGAGGAGAACAAAAGCGATAAGACGCCCCTTAGCAACCTCATTCTGCCGGTTCCAGACACGGATTTCCGTGATTTTCTGGATGAAGTTGAAGAATTGGCCGGGTTCGCGGCGCAAATCATCGAGGCGATCGAGAAGGATCTGGACGCCCATGCGCGTGAGAAGAAGAAACTTCGATTGGAAGATCGCAGGTTCTTTGAAGGGCGCACAGCGGAGCTGCCGGAGCTGGACATCGAGGAGGAGAATATTCTGGCTGCTGAATTGAATCTTGGGGCAGGCCGGCCGCGGATGCCGGCTTATGCGGTATACGTGTTCGTGATGATTCGAGGGTTTCTGGGTTCGTTGACCACGAAACCGGCACGGCGGTTTGTGCGCGAGTCGATGAGCTTGTACGGATTTTTGCAGAGCGGGGGACTGAGAATGCCGGCGGTGACGACGATTCTGGAGAACGTGAACCTGGTCAGCCATACGACCCGCGAGTTGATCTTTGATAAACAGATTGGGTTTATCCTCCAGGAGCAATGGGACGATTTCGGGAAGCTGACGATCGACAGCACCTCGGTGAAAGCAAACAGCTGCTGGCCCACCGATGGGAAGATTCTGAGCGGTCTTTTGATGCGGGCCAATCGTTTGGGTCAGAAGTTGCATGTCTTCGGGCTGGAGGATTTTCGCAAGGGATGGGTTGGGCGTTGGCTGGAGGAAATGGACAAGCTGGAGTTTCAGATTTGTCTGGCCGCGGGCAAACCGAAGTCGAAGGGCAAGCTGAAGAAACACTACCGGCGGTTGCTCAAGCGGGGCCGCAAGGCGGCCGACTCACTAACGGGGGAACTGAGCCATCTTGAAGAGGGCCTGTCGATGGATTCACTGCCTCCCACTCGCCGGGAGCTTCTGGAGCGGGCATTGAGCCAGATCAGGGGCGATATTGCCGACGCCAAGCGGGTTGTTGAGTATGCTCATGATCGGGTGTTTCACGAAAAGAAGCTACCGTCCACACAGAAGGTCCTGAGCCTCTCGGACGGATCGGCGGCCTACATCAAGAAGGGCAGCCGCAATCCAGTGATCGGGTACAAGCCACAACTGGTTCGCAGCGAAAACGGTTTTGTCACCAGCCTGATCGTACCGCAAGGCAATGCGGCAGACTCCATTGAGCTGGCGCCGGCCATCGGCGATTCGATCAAGCGCACCGGTGTCATTGCTGAACTGGTCAGCACCGATGACGGATATGCTTCGGCGAAGGGACGCAAGGAGGTGCTGAGCATGGGGGTAAAGCAGATCAGTATCAGTGGGGCGAAGGGCAAGAAGTTGACCACCCCCGAGGACTGGGAGAGCGAGGCGTATCGCGAGGCACGCCGCGATCGCTCCGCAGTGGAGTCGCTGATGTTCACGATTAAAGATGGATTTGCCTTTGGCGAACTCGGCCGCCGCGGCATCGATGCGGTAGGCGATAAACTGCTCGAGAAGGTTCTGGCCTACAACTTCTGCCGCATCATACTGATGAAGAAACGCCGAGGGGAGGAACTGGAACAGGCAGCCTGAATCTGACCGCTTTGAAGCTCAGAGAAAAAAGCACCACGGGATGAGTATGCCTCCAGACAGCGGCAAATATACGTATTGTGCAGCAAGCCACGCCGATGGCCGCTCAATACCTGCTCATCGGCAGCGCCGGCAGCCTAAAACCCGAAACCTGCCAGCCATAGGCTGGTCCGCCCGTGGCGGAGAACCTTAAACCGCCCGCTCGAAAGGCTTTTCGAATGGGGTCTATCTAAAGAGGGGCCTTTTTCTGCTCCTCCGTATGGATAGTCCCCAAAGAAGTTCGCCTGTTTTGATGACAGGCTATTCCCGTAGTGAAACGCGCTGCTTGTGCCCGCCCGCGCCGCATACTCCCACTGCGCCTCGGTTGGCAGACTATATACGTATCCTTCCGGCAACCTTCCCGCCGCTCGCTCCTTTTCGGACAGTTGCTTTGCAAAATTCATCCCATCCTCCCAAGATACCTGCTCCACCGGTGCCCGAACTCCCATCCCCTTGGAGCCGCTCGGATTACTCCCAATGATTTGCTCGTATTCTCCCTGCGTCACTTCATACCGACCCAGCCAGAAGCCATCTGTCAAAACTACTTCGTGCAAGTTTTCGTCCTTTCCCCGTTCCGATTCACTCGCCGGGCTCCCCATCAAGAAAGTACCCGGTGGGATCCACACCATTTTCAGCCCGAGGTAAGGAACCATCCAAGGGCTTCCCTCCACTGGTTCTGGAATGGGAACTTGGACCACTTTCCATTCCTTCTCTTGGTTTGGGCCGAACATGAAGGTTCGTTTCGCGGTAAGATGCTCACGCACTCGCACCTCAACAACCTGCTCCACATTCGGAACGATAGGAAAACGGTTGTCTGTTCCTTTCAAAACAACGCCGTTGGCAACAATCTCAAACGGCAGATTTTTCTTCAATGTAACTGTGAGAAGGCCAGGCTTAGGCTCCAACTGAAGGCGCACTTCAGTTACCATTTGTTCGCTTATTTTCACGTCACCCTGCCAAGGTAAGTAATCCGGGTGCTCTACAAGAACCGTCTTATCTCCAGCCAACAGATTCTCTAAGTGAACTTTCCCCGCTGTGTGTCTTTGACCATCTACCGCCACCACAGTTTCTGGAAGCAATTCGTCTTGGATACCATCAATCTGCAGAGTGCCATGCTTACTTTTCAAAACAAGCGTGACGTACTTACGCTCGGCAGCTTCAAGATAGAATTCCTGCTCGTGCTTTCGATAACCTTTCAGGTTAACTTCGATCCGATACTGTTTAAGCGCAGGTTGCTTTTCCAACACCAGGGGTGTCCTCCCAACCAATTGGCCATCGAGTAACACATTTGCACCCTTCGGTTCGCTTGTAACCAGGATACTCCCAAATGCCGTTGCGATCGGGATCGATTCCTTCTCGATCAGCGTCTCAGGCCCGAGCGGCACCTTTTCAGCTGCTATGATTTCAGGCTTGGCGGTTCGCTCCTCTGTATCCTTCGTTTCCGGCAAATACACGCCCCAGTAATATCCCGCCGCCAGACCTGCCAAGATAGTGATTGCCATCCCCACCCATACAGGCCCCTTCGATTTGGGCTTTTTGTGAAGCCCGCTTTCAATCTCTTCTAAATCGCCGAGAACTTCGGCAACACTCTGATATCGGTCAGAGCGTTCCAACTCCATACACTGGTCGATCACTGCATCCCACGATTCGCCGGCTTCGGGAACCAATTGTGCGATCGCCTTCGCCCGTCCTATCGGCTTCCTCCCGGTCAGGAAGTAATAACCCATCACACCAATCGCATAGAGATCGCTTCGCTCATCGGCCGGACGTCCCTCCTGCACCTCCGGACTCATGTAGTGCAGGGTCCCCACATAGGCCTCGCTTCCAGAAGCGCCGGCCACCTGCGTCGATCGATCCCCAAATTGCGACAGAGCAATGCTCTTCTTGATCATCGTCTGCACGTATTCTTCCCCGACCACACGGGCCAGTCCAAAGTCGCTGATCTTGATCCCTCCGTCCGCCATGCGCAATATATTGGCTGGCTTGAGATCGCGATGAATAATTCCCTCATCGTGGGCAAATCGAAGCCCCTCCAAAATCTCTGTAAGAATCCCTTTGACCTCGCCAGGCTCTAGTCGCCTGCCCTGAGCCGCGTCGATGGGACCACCTTGCGCTTTCAGGTAATCTTCCAGGCTGCCTCCCTCTATAAACTCCATGGCGAGATAGAAGCGACCCCGGTCCTCTCCGGCATAATGCACCTGCACAATCCTTTCATGCTTTAGCGCAGCCAAAGTTCGTGCCTCCTGCTCGAAGCGCTCACGGAAATCGGCCCGCCCAGACAGCTCGCGGGGCAGCACTTTCAGCGCATACCTCTGTTTCAGGTGCACCTGCTCGGCAAGATACACCTCGCCCATGCCCCCACGGCCCAATTCTTCAATTATCCGGTAATCACCCAGACGCTCCCCTGGCCGCAGGACGCCGGGCCCGTCCCCGCCATCGCCGGCAAGTATCGTCTCGTCGGAATCAAAGGGCATGATGAGGTGAGGGTAGAAGAATTCAGTGAACCCCGGCAAGGCGGGATTGGACGCAATCAAAATGGTAGGCCGACAGAACAGAAGAAGGTCACAGAGCACGCTAGCGCAGCGAAGCCGCAACGAAACTGGTACCAGAAAACATCATTCGACGTGAAGTCGATCGGAATCAACGTGACCGCGGATTTCAGCTTGAGCGGATAAAGAGAGGACATAGATTGCGCACTCGCAAGAAGGAGTATAGGGAGTCGATCAGAGTTTTGGTTGCCCATCCGCGCAATCCGCGCAATCCGCGGTAAAACTCTATCGATCTCCCTTCGAAAGATGCTTCGCCGACAATCCGAATTATCCCTCTCTTCGTTTTTCTTTGTTTCCTTTTGTTCACTTTTCTGTAGCCGCGATCTAAAAAACCCACGTACTTATCCCGCTGAACGGGACGGCACAACGGGATCTAAGAATCCCCTCATCCGTTGCTGTCCTTCTATCCGTTGCTACAGCTCCCCATTTCGCGTTTTTTCGCGTGTTTAGCGGGCAATCTTTCTCCGTTTCCTTCTGTTCACTTCTCTGTGACCCCGATTTAGCTATTTTCGCTAGTCCTCCGCCGTAAACTGTATCACGACGGGGCGGGAGCCGGGGAGTGTGATGCGGTCGCCATCGGAAAGGGGACTTCGACTTCCGGCGGGAAGCGGTCGGCCGTTCAACAGGTTGGGCTGCATGCCACCGGGCGATTCCAGGCAGGGGGCATCATCTCCGGCGCTCCAGGCGATGACCGCCTGGCTGGCGCTCATTCGCCGCGATGGATCGTCAAAGAGGATGACTCCACTATCCACTGTTTTCCCCATCCCTTTACGTCCGAAAGTTAGGGGCCGGCCCTTGAGAAGTTCAAATTCCTCGCCACTGCGAGGACCCTCAACGACCACAATACTACCGACCCAATCTTTTGGCCGGGCGCCTTTTTCCTTCCCGCCGCCCGAGAGGGAACCCCAGAGTTTTCCCACGACACCGGGACCTTTCAACTTTTTCAGTTCTTCCCGCGCGGTTTCGATCTCCCGCGCGAGAACCGGGTCTTTCACGTCTTTTTTGAGTAACTTCTCCGCCGAATCCAGGTGCCGCTTTGCCTCCGCCGGATTGTCCTGACCCAGCTCCCGTCCGAAAGCGGCCAGATTCTCCCGGACCGATCTTCGAACGACTTCATCAGCTTCCTCAGCCGCCAGTCGCTCGCGCCGCTCCTTCAACCGGTCGCGACCCTCCGATAGACCGCCCTCCATCCAATCCGTTTCCGCCACATCGAGCGCTTTTTTGGCCTCCGAGGCATCGCCTCGGTCAAGCAGAAGATCGATACGATCCAGAGAAGATCGGAATTTCTTTTCCGATTTCTGAATACTTTTGAGTTCCCCTAACTGGTCGCGGTAACTCCCAAGGTCGATCGCTTCAACCAGTTCGCGGTAATCCGGATCAGCGGACAATGTCTCGAGACGGCCGATCGCGGCATCGGCCTCGTCCAGGCGGCGCCCCTCAAGCGCCCTTTCGACATTCCTGCGAAGCGATTCCAATTCATCTTCGCGTTCCGCCCTCGTTGTCTCCTCCTGAATTCGAGACCGCAGCCGGTGAAGCCGATCCTCAAAGCCGGGATCTCTATCCGGGAGCGTCTTTGCCTCCAGTTGCCCCAACAGCCGCTCTACCTCCTCGAACTGACCTTCCTCGAGAGCCGAAGCGGCACTCTCGAGTGTCTTCTCGGCCTGGGCCATCTCGAGCGATCTACGGAGCTTGTCCACTCTCCCGCCGAGTTCCTCGTCATCCTCGGTCATCAATGAGTCCACCGCTCCGAGGTTGGAGGCCGCCGCATCCAATTCTCCCTCTGCCAAAGCAGCCTCGACCTTCTCGATAGAGCTGGTTAGCTCATGAATCCTTTCCTGCTTCGCTTCGATCCGGCGGATACGTTCCCTCGCCCGGTCAACGAACTCCTCATCGTCAACCGAACTGACCTCGCACAGAAGTCCCTCAAGAGATTCGATCGACTTCCGGGCGGCCTCAATATCGTCCGACTCAAGGATCTGATCCAACGCGGCGCGTTCAGCCTCAATCCGGGATGCCGTCTCCGCTTCCTGTGTTTTCTTCCCGAGAGCCTTATGAGCCTCTTCGAGTCGCTCGCGAATCCCCTCCCTTGTGAGCTGCAAGCCGATACTATCCACCTCGGCAAGCGAGACGCCGGCGGCCTCAACCCCGTCTTTACCCAAAACCTCGTAAAAAGAATTGAGTTTGCCGCTGAACTCTTTCAGAGCGTCCGCCTCTTCGGGCGCTCTCGCATCGTCGATGATCGCCTGGGTTTCCTGTAGCTTGTGCGCCAGAGCTCCCTCCGCAAAATCGCCTACCAACTCGCGGGCACGGCTTACCTTTACCTGCGCCCGGCTGAACTGCCGCTGGTCGATCAGCTCATTGACTTCACCCAGGAGGTTGTAGGCCTCCTCCGCCAGGTATCGGTTCCGGATTTCCGGAAAAGTCTCCCTCAGGAGATCGATCTTCCGCTGGAGTATGATTCGCGTCGTCTTGACCGGGATCTTCTGCTGCTGCCGCTCGTACTCCTCGATGGTGGATTCACAGGCGCGTTCAACCGCTTCGAGGGTTCCCTTCTCTTCCAAGCCTACCAGTTCAAGAAATTCCTCGGTCGTCATCGTATTATCGGGTCACAGGAACTGAAATACGGCAACCCGAAAACGCGATCGGGTAGGCTCAGACAAGGAAGGGAATCGCGACAAAGCTCGCGACAATGCTCGCGCCGAAGGTTCCCTGGCGGGTGGAAGAAGCGCTCCCAAACTTAATCGTAAACTTGATCGGAGGACCCGGAAGAACGACAAAGCTCGCGCCAAAGTTTACGACGAAGGTTCCCTGGCGGGTGGAAGAAACGCTCCCAAACTTAATCGTAAACTTCGTCGTAAGCTTGATCGGGGAACTAACCGGAAAAGACGATCCCGCTCAGCGGGACTCGCGCCGAAGCTTACGACGAAGTTTCCCTTACGGGTGGAAGAAGCTCCCTCCAAACTTAATCGTAAGCTTCGTCGTAAGCTTGATCGGGGAACCCGGAAGAGACGACAATGTTGACGCCAAAGTTTACGACGAAGTTTCCCTTGCGGGTGGAAGAAGTACCCTCGGTTGGGCCCCCGTCGTTGCCGACGCGGCTACAAGAATTGGTCTTTGTCGCCGAAGTTTACGACAAGGCTTACAATCAAGTTTGTGCAGGAGTGTTCGTGCCGGTAAGAGCAAAACACTGGCGCAAAGAGGCCCCAAGAAATTGGAACACCTCCCTATGCACGAAATTGCGGCCAGCCGCGATTTCGCTACTGTCCGGAAATTCGCAGAATCTCCGGACTAAAGGGTGTGTTGCCCAACCCAGGATGGCGTTGCTGGAAGCAAGTTTGGTCTTGAACGAGGCGGCATCGAGACAGGAATGCCGCAGGGCCTTTCGTCTCGATGCGAACGCTGATCAAGACCAAAATCGCTCCAGCCCAAGGGGTTGCGGCTGCACGGGCTCCCCGCGGCGTTGCTCATGTCGTCAAAGCCCGCAGGGCTTCTCCGACATGAGCGCCTTGCGGATGAGATCCGTGGAACTCGCAACAACGCTCATCCTGGTTTGGGCAACACACCCCTAGAGCTCGACTTTGAGGCGATCGCGAATGCGGAATTCGCTGCCCCAGTCGGTTTTTCCTACGACCGAGATCGTGTAATCGCCATTCTTATCAAAACGCACTTTTAATTCGCTCACTCCTTCACTATTCGACATGACCGGATTACCGGACTGGTCGCGCACTTCCCAGGAGCTGACCGTAAAACTCTCCTTTCCACTTGCATCTCGCACCGTTAGCGTGGTCGACATCTCTCCTTCCGATCGGCTGCGTGAACCCGAAATTTCCGTCAATTGCAAACTCCATCCACGCTCCTCACCCGTAATCCGTTCCGCAATCCAGACGTCGGGATTGGATGGATCCGGCTTTCTGACGAGCGATACTTCGACTTCGCGCGTCAATCGATTGCCACGCCCACCAATGTAAGTTGTCGTGATTTTCGGCCCCAGTTTATTACCTACCCATTCAAATTCAGCAGGAAATTCCGTCGCTTCTCCTGTAACCGGATCCACAAAGACCGTCACGCCACCGTCGGTTCGCGTGCCTCTCGGATTTTTGCGAGCCTCCTCGCCCCTTGCCGCGCTCACTTCGATATCCCGATCCAGCGAAGCCATCCCGGACATGGCCGCTCCGGATTCGCCACCGGCCAGCTTTCCCATCGACTTCCGCAGCTCCTCTTCATAGCCCCGCCGTTTACCGGGATCCGATTCACCTCGGATTTTGGCGATCAGGTCTTTAACCGTCGCTTCCGTCTCTCCTCCCAGGCCACTTTCGAGCAGTTCGGCTGCCTCCCCGAAATTCCCATTCTCGACAAGAGAGGCGACTCCACTCAAGAGCGACTCATAAAACTCTTTCAAGAGCGGGTCATCTGTTTCCGCGGCCTTTCGGGCCAATTCGCTCAAAGTATCCGCAATATCGTTCTTCAAGAGTGCGGCGATCGCTTCCGCGGCCTTCGCATCTCCGCTTGCGATGGCAGCCTCCAGGGCGTCATGGAGTTTCTGCAGAACCGCCCTTACATTTGGATCTCTCTCCTGGGCAATCCGATCCTTTAATTCTTCCAACAAAGCGGAAAATTCTCCTTCGAGGCTTTCCTCCTCTTCCTCGGAAGCACCCTCATCGCCCGGAGCCTTCAACCCTTCGAAGGGCTTCAGAATTGCATCCGCCGCCGCGAGGTCACCCTTGTCGAGAGCCGCCGCCGCACCGTCGCGCGCTTTTTTACACTTTTCCCTGACAATGGGATCTCTTTCGTTTTCGACACAGTATTCGAGATAACCCAGCGCATCGTATTGCCAGAATCCGCCCTCATCTTTCAGCTTCTTGTGAAGGTCCTTTGCCATGGCCGTGACCATGTCCTCATTCTGCAGGATCCCTCTCTCAATATCAGCCGCCCGTTCCCGATAATCCTCCCGAATCGTCTCCGCGCCTTTCGACCGCGGAAACATGAAACTGATCTGCTCAATCTTCGGACGGTGCTGGTCGATCAGCTTCTTCGCCTCATCCAAGTTGTAGGATGCCACCAGCAAATTGACCCGCGCCGCATTAAACAACCCGGCCCCGATCCGGCGTTCGGCTTCGCCGATGTGCAATTTCGCGCGGTCCGTGTGAGACTCTGAGATGATCCGCTGCTCCTCTTCAATGTCACGCCGTGTAAATCCACTACAGAGAATGATGAGGGAGAGCATCGCAAAGATTGAAGTCGTCTTAATAGCCTTGCTTTTCATAACGATAGAGCTTAACTGAGAATTGTTGACTCGATCAATTATATCCTAATTAGTCGTGACGAGTCGTAAGTGTTGGATATTAAAAAACTTAGGAACTTTCGACCCGCTTTCAATCAAAAACTTGCCGGTGGAGGTCCTTCCTTCCAGGGTTTTTTCTTAGTATTCGAATTCGCAAATACGGTGACGAATTCCAGTACTCAACCGCCGGTGCGCATAGTATTCGATTTAGATGGAGACATCAAAGAAGGCCGAATTCTCTGAACGCCTGATTGACTGGTTCTGGCGGTATGGCGTGAAACGCCAGCAGGACTATGCCCTGCCGGTTAACGAATGGACCAATACCCTTTACACGGTCCACAAACAGATGGCGGCTATCCATGAGGCAACGGAGAAGACCCGCCCCGCCATGGCTATCTGGGGACCCTCGCAGACTGGTAAATCCACTCTCGTTTCAGCCTATCTGGATGAAAATGCCCCCTATGAAAGGAAGAAGGGAGAAGATGGAAAAGGTTCAGCGCTGCACTGGGAAGGAGGCGAACCCGCATTCTTTATGGCTCCCAGGGTGGATGAGGAAAAAGAGACTCTCCCGGCCGATCTCAACGTTCTCAATCCCTTTAACGGAGGGAAAGACGCCTCCTCCTGTCTAAGCCGGTTTGTCTGCGGGAGCCCGGCGCCCGCAGCCGATCGCTATCACGTCGCCAACGTCAAATTTCCCATCGAGATTGAGATGGTGACGCCGAGTGAGCTCTGGCACGCCCTTGCCCGGGGCTATGATACGGAGTGTCTCGGCCCTTCCAAGACGAGAAATGCGACCTATTGGACGATTTCACGATTCAAGCAGGAATTGGCCGATTTCAAGAACAAGCACAAAGCCAGGTCCGACGAACCGAACCGGGAGGCATTCGAGGCTCTTCACGATTTCTGCGATATTCTCGACGACCTCGTTTTCGCGGAGCTTCCCCGCTACCAGCAGCTCCTGGAGGATGGTGAGGATTCCTGGCACAGCCAGCTGAACGCTCTCTTGACCGAAAAGCTCCTCCTCAGCGATCCGGCGGTGGTGGAAGAGTTTGCCGGGTGTATTCTCTGGGATGGCTACGAAATCCTCACGGAGTATTTTCGGAAGTTGAAACAGACCTACCTCAAGTACCGGGAACGCTGGCCTGAAAAACGAATTTTCTGCACCATTCGCGTGGCCGGTCTCCTTCTCGACATGGATGCTTGCAAGGTCTTCTTCGAGCCGGTACCTCCCAATGCGAGACCCGAGGACCGTGAGCGCGTCATTCACGACCTCGTTCCAAACCTGGCCTTCGCGGAAGAGGGAGACCGCGTAAATATCGGTTTTCACCCGGAGGTTTCGAATAAGTTCGTCGGTTCGCCGGAGGATTTCGCCCTCTTTCAGGGTCTTGTATGGGAGCTGATCGTACCGATCAATTCGGATCACCTTACCGATACGCCGTTTAAGGAATTCCTCGCTCGCTGCGATATTCTTGACTTCCCCGGAGTCGGCAATGAACAGGCGGGGAAGGCCACGAAAATCGATCTTGAAG
>CBDCEW010000085.1:0-79740 GCA_965215885.1 Candidatus Moanibacter sp. | reverse complement strand
TTAATGATGATTTCCTCCCTTGAAGCATACATCGACTTTCCCGAAGAGGACCTTCCCGAAGAGGACGTAGAAGGACCTGTTCAGGACCTCCGCAAACTTTGCTTGGAGATGGATAGGCTTATCGCCACGAGCCGCTACAGTACGCTTCTCAAAGATGGCATCAGGACCGTCATTACGGGTGCGCCGAACGCGGGAAAAAGTAGCTTACTGAACGCTATAACGGGGGAAGAACGTGTCATCGTGAATGAGGAACCGGGTACCACAAGGGATTTTGTTGAAGAGAGAATGACATTGGGCCCATACCTTGTGAGAGTCGTGGATACGGCAGGATTGCAGGAATCGGCTTCAGGAGTCGAGCGTCTCGGTATCGAGAAGACTTTCGGTCAGCTGGAGCGGGCAGAACGGATATTCTACGTGCTCGATAGCACTACAAGGCGCCCTACTCTCCCCCAAACTATCGTCGAACGGATTGATAAGGAGCGCTGTCTGGTAGTTGAGAATAAGATAGATCGCGTTGATAGTCAGGAACATAGCGCCTTTCTTAACGAGTGTGTGCACGTCCGCCTCTCCGCCCTCACAGGCGAGGGAATAGGAGGACTGAAGGCCGCTTTTCTGAAATCCTTGGAAGAGGATTTCAGTCATGTCGGTGAAGAGAGCGTGATAGTGAGCGCGCGGCATGCCAGCGCTTTGAATCTGTCCAGGGAGAGCCTGGAAGCGGCTCTTGGAAAAATGAGAAATGCAGAACCGGCCGAGCTTGTTGCGAGCCATCTTAGAAGTGGGCTCGACGCCTTGAGTCAGATTACCGGAAAGGTCGATAATGAGGAGATATTGGACAGAATCTTTCAGAATTTCTGTATCGGCAAATGAAGTTTGGGCACAGCCATAGCTACGACGTGATCGTATGTGGCGCCGGGCACGCCGGGTGCGAGGCTGCACTTGCCTCTGCGCGGATGGGGGCGGATACCCTTCTGCTTACAGGGAATATCGATACCGTAGCGCAGATGAGTTGTAACCCGGCTATCGGCGGTCAGGCAAAAGGCCATATGGTGCGTGAAATCGATGCCCTCGGCGGTGAAATGGCGGTCAATGCCGATACCACAGGGATACAATTTCGGCTTTTGAACGCTTCAAAAGGGCCGGCAGTCCAGGCTCCGAGAGTGCAATGCGATAAGAAGGCATATCAATTCAGAATGAAGCATGTCCTTGAGCTTCAAGAGGATCTGACACTATTTCAGTCCCTCGTTACAGGCCTGATTACCCGTGCGGGAAAAGTCGTGGGAGTTCAAACGAGCATGGAGGTGGAATTTTTCGGAAAATCCGTGGTCGTAACGACGGGAACGTTTCTGCGGGGACTCATGCATATCGGAAGCAATAAGAACGAAGGCGGCAGGCTGGGGGATTTTACCTCGAAAGGGCTCTCCGCAAGTTTCCTGGAGGCTGGTATTGATCTCGAGCGGCTGAAGACTGGGACACCTCCGCGAATCCTGGGCAGTTCGGTGGAGTTTTCCCGTTTGAAAGAGCAGCGTGGGGACGAGACTCCGACGCTCTTTGCATTCTACGATACACGCGAAGATACAGAACTGTTCCACGTGGAACAACCGGGTCAAACCAAACTTGGGTGGGTTCCGGGAAGTGATCAGGTATCCTGTTGGGCCACCCATACGACGCCTGAAACTGAGCGTATCGTGCGGAATAACCTGAAGAGGTCGGCCCTTTACGCCGGTGAGATCGATGGGGTGGGGCCACGCTATTGCCCGAGTATTGAAGATAAGTTTGTTCGCTTTGCCGATAAAGAGAGACACTTGATATTCCTGGAACCGGAAGGTAGGCATACCGACGAATGGTATATCAATGGCTTATCGACGAGCTTACCCTTTGATGTTCAAGTAGATATGGTGCGCAGTGTGCTCGGTTTGAAGGACGCGGTGTTGTTGCGTCCCGCCTATGCGGTGGAGTACGACTTTTCGCCCCCGACCCAGCTGTTTCCCTCCTTGGAGTCGAAGAAAGTCGGGAACCTTTTCTTTGCTGGACAGATAAACGGTACCTCAGGTTACGAAGAGGCTGCAGCGCAAGGCCTTGTGGCTGGCGTAAACGCGGTTTTGAAAACGCGTGGCATTGAGCCGATGATAATAGGGAGGGAAGAGGCCTACATTGGAGTCATGATTGACGACCTCGTGACGAAGGGCACGAAGGAACCGTATCGCATGTTCACGAGTCGGGCGGAATATCGCCTGCTATTTAATCATGGGAGTGCGGAGGTCAGGCTGCTGCACCATGCTAAAAGGTATAACCTGTTGCAGGAGAATCGGTTACAGAAAATCACGAGCAAGGCACAGCAGATAGAAGAGTGGGTCAGGCGACTTGAGAAGGAGCGGACGAAAGGGGGAAGCTTTGGTGATATGGTGCGAAGGGGAGGAGCGCCTGAAAATCTACCCGAGGAGTTTCGGCGGGCGGCGAATACAGTTAAAGATGAGGTGATATACCGGATCCGCTATCAGGGTTACCTGGAACGCGAGCTTAGACAGATCGAGAAACTGAAGAACCTGGAGTCGGTTGGGATACCTCAAGACATTGATTACCAAGCGCTTAGGGGATTAAGGACCGAGAGTGTGCTGAAGTTGGAAGAGATCCGGCCCCTGAATCTGGGGCAGGCGAGTCGCATTAGCGGAGTAAATCCATCCGACGTGAGCATCCTCATGGTTGCGGTCAGCAGGCATTAGTCCGCTTATTCTGTGAAATAGGCGGACTGATGAGATCGTGATCGTGCGCGGGTACCTGTTTAGCCTCTTTCCCTTCCATTGCTGGCTGCCCCGGTCTTGTGCCCATCGTTCTGAATTTCGGTTGGCACGCAAATTGCGTGGAGTTCTCTGGTTAGAGCATGAAGAAAATGGGGAGCAGAGGGAGGGCACTGGAGTCGTTGTCAGGAGGCAATCCGATGGGGTTGCGGGTTTAAGGATTGATCCTGGCGATTACAGACTTCGAAGAGTTCCTCAAGGAAGTTTTCTTTTCGCAGGAGCTTTTTGGGCAATCGACCCACGGCGAGGGTTTTTCTGTTCGCCCGCCAGTGACTGAAGGGGGGTGCTTTCTGTGCAGCCTGGGCAAACTTTTGGGGCAGATTATCGATACTGCCTAAAACCAGCTCCACATAGCGGGGATTGTGTAAGTTGGCCAGGAGCTCACTGTATTGCCCCTCTAAAGAGCGCTATGCAAAGTCGCGCGTTTAAATCCCGATTTTTTGCGCCCGTCGGAAGTTTGACGGCGTTTGCGCTTGGAGGTGCGCCAGGTGCCTTCCAGTCATTGGTCGTGCGTACGCTGTCTGAGATTTGCAGGTACTCAAGCAGCCGCTGCCAGTATTTGTCCGATGAGTGACCACGGTGCGGTGGAGAATAAATGCGCTTTCGAGGGGTTGGTCAGGGAGCCGCCTTTCTATAAGGCCGATCACTGGGCACGTCAGCAACTGCGAGACAGATCGTGAGTCGTCAGCGGCTTGTCCTGCTTGCAACGAGATTTAAAGGGTTCGCTGCTTGTAGAAGGGTTACGGGCGAAGCTGGCAAGGCTGAGCCATGAGGGCATCTTGCAAGCGCTGAAAAGGCAAACATAGCGTTTTCATCAGATGAGTAGCGGCTTCAGCCTCGAGGGCATTCAGTGTCAGATACTGCTTCAACCCGGTCGAAAGATGAAAGAAGCTTCGCAGAACAGAGCAACTGATCAGGAGTCGACGGATCTTTTCGCCACTGCTCCAGGCGCTTTTGCATGGGCGCGCACGACCCGGCCAGGATGCCAATAAAGCAGGTAAGGATTCGAAGGTGAATTGCCCTGGCGGTGACCGTCAGCAGGGATAATGGCAAAATCCGCTTTTGCAGGGCCATGCTTGTTCCCGTGCAAGGTGTTGGGCTCGAAGGGCACTGCGAGCGCTTTGGACGGTGAGCATAATCGGCCAGGACGAGGGCGTGATTAATCACGGAGTGCGTCATCGGAGCTATTGCGGTGAAGTGTTTCGTCCTGAATCCAGCGCATGCGCATCCATTTGATTACCTCTTCAATTGCGCAAGCGCCTGTTGAGCGGTCTGCTGGATTTTCACGATAAAGCTGTTCGCCCACATTGCGGAAATGATCGCCTCCACGACGCCACTGGGGGCCTGTTGAGGGTTTCGCTCTCGCAGGGGCCTTGCTGATAGCTGAAGATTAAACTCATGATAGATCATCGGCATGGGGTTGGCCAAAAGCCCGGGCCGCCCGGCGCAAAACAGCCACGTCGATCCGTTGGAGGGGCTGGGCGGAAGGCATTTTAACCAGCTGCCCAGGTAAGGATCCCTTCGTCGAGCTTCCTGAACGATGGCGAAGTAAAACCGGCGTCTGCGGCGATCGCACGGTCCACGTAAATCTCACCAGCCAGCGCAGGCAACTGCGAGCAGCTCGAGGTAATCTTTAAGCACCGGAGTTGCCGCGGCGTGCAGCCGTTCCCTTATATCCTCATAGTTGTCAGTGCTCGCAAAATAGACCGGATAGCCCTTGAGGGTATGAATAAAATCGCCGTGGAGCGCTTTGTCGGCCAGACGGATACCCGGACACCATCCCGCCAGCACCTTGCTCATTCCGGTGTAATGTTTGGTGTGCGGATCATAATAAAAGCTCTCTTCATCCGAAGCATTCAAGCCCCTCGCGTTCACTCTGAGGATCTCTCTTAAAAGCCCTTCATCGGCCAGGGCGCTAAGGCTTTGGCGTTGCAGATAGGGGGTATACAGGACTCGCCCGATGAGTTTTTGCAGGTCTTCGAGATCGAGCAGTTTGCTCTGCTCGATATTGACCGCGGCCAACAACCCGCAAGCCACCCATTGTTTCAAAAGCCAGCCCTCTTCGCGATCAATCTGAGCGACTTCTCTGAGCGCGGCACTGAACAGAAGTACTCCCAGGTGCCGATACCATTGCACCGCTTCGGAGCTCTCCCTCGAAAAATCGGGAGACCCCTTGCGATTGTCCCCTTCGCTTTCGGGGCTATTTTCTGCTTCTTGCTCCTGTTCGTCCCTCCCCGAGTCCTCCGGGCAATCCCAGGGAGTCTCCCGATTTTGCGCCCTCTCGGCTTCGGCCTCCTTTGCCCGGGCCTCTTTAAGCTCCTTAAAGACAGGGCGCAAAGTTTCCCCACTGAGGTTAACTCCGAACACCTCCTCGATCTCCCCCCGTATCTTCTTGCTGTAGCCATACCGACTCTCCCCATAGATCTGCCCGAAGCGCACCCGCACAAAACTCCGGATTTCCCTCGTCAATTTGCGATGAGCGCTGCGTCCCGCCAGCACTCGCGCTAAGGTCTCGGCATCTCCGCTTTGAAGCGCCTCCCCCCACCGCTTCATCGTTTTGGGGTCAACCGCAAATTGCTTCTCTAAGCGCCCTTTCTTCAACCCCGCATTGTAGAGGCGCCCCTCCAATAGCTTGAATTCAACTTGCTCCCGATCGTCCTCTACGACTTCAAAAAGCTCATGCCCGTAATAGACGTGCAGTTTGCCTTCCAGCTCAGATCCCGATAGACCGTGATCGAGGGATTACCCTTGTCCACTCCAAGGATGCACTGTAAGAAGGTCTCTTCTTTGACGGTAGGTTTCTCCATTTTTCTTCGAATTTGATGGTTCGAAGATGAAGCCTACCGTTTTCTTTAGCTCTTAAAAGCCGGGAATTGTATCCGCGATTGCCCCCTGCCCGCCAACCCGCATGATAGCGAGTTCTGATGTTTGGTGTGCAGGATCATAATATTCTTCATCCGAAGCATTCAAAGCCCCTCGCGTTCACTCTGAGATCTCTCTTAAAAGCCCTTCATCGGCCAGGGCGCTAACGGCGTTTGCGCGTTGCAGATAGGGGCGTATACAGGTGCCTTCCAGCTCATTGGTCGTGCGTACGCTGTCTGGATGGGCCGGTGGGGGAAGCAGCCGCTGCCAGTATTTGTCCAGATGAGTGACCACGGTGCGGTAGAGTTTGGCTTTCGAGGGGTTGGTCAGGGAGGCGCCTTTTTGGCGATATTGGGCACGCAGCAGCTCTGGAGAGCCTCGGTGAGCTCAGCGGCTTGTCCTGCTTGCAACAGATAAGGGTCGCTTAAAGGGCAGGGGCCGCTGGCGCTGAGCCAAAGGGCATCGCGCAAAGCGCTGAAAATCCAAAAAGCGTTTTCATAGATAGTAGCGGCTTCGATGACGAGGGCATCAGCCAGATACTGCTTCAACCCGGTCGAAAGATGAAAGAAGCTTCGCAGAACAGAGCAACTGGCAGGAGCTCCGGGCAAGCCACTGCTCCAGGGCGGCATGGGCGCGCACGACCCGCCGATGCCAATAAAGCAGGTAAGGATCGAAGGGAAAGCCCTGGCGGTGACCGTCGCAGGGATAATCCAAAATCCACAATTGCAGGGCCATGAGCAGTTCCCGTGCAAGGGTGGGATCGAAGGGCACTGCGAGCGCTTTGGCGGTGAGCAAATCGGCCAGGACGAGGGCGTGTTTTTCACGGAGGGCTTCACGGAGCTTTGCGGTGATGTGTTTGAGTTGCTCGCGCATGCGCTCCATGAGCTTCAATTGCCGCAAGCGCCCGATGAGCATCTGCTGGGGTTTTCGATAAAGCTGTTCGCCCGTACATAGACGTGCGAAATGATAATGGCAGACGCGATGGGGGGCCTGGAAGGTTTCGCTTGTCGCAGGCCTTGCTGATCTGAGCGCTTAAATCATGATAGACATGGTGGGGTTGGCCAAAAGCCCGATGGCCCGGGCAAGATGAGCCACTGATCGTTTCGCTCTGTTCGGAAGGCATTTTCCAGCTGCCCAAAAGGATCCCTTCGTCGGCTTCCTGAACAGCGAAGAAAACCGGCGTCTGCGGTTCCACGGTCCCATCCACCAGCCAGCGCAGGCAAGGGCGAGCGCTCAGGTAATCTTTAAGCACCTGGAGCGGCCGCGGCGTGCAGCCGACCCAGATAAAAAAGAGTTCTGAACTTCTGCTGCATCTCATAGAGGCTGCTTTGAGCAATCTGCAGCTGCCCCGGGCCCTCGCGCAGTTCCCTGTGCACCTCTTTGAGGGTGGCGCTTTCGCACAAACATCGCTTGCCCACATAGGCAATCAGATCGTAAGCGTAGCGACTATGCGAGGGCACGATCTGTTCCAGGCGAGCAGAACGGTAGCTGTTGCGGTGGCTCCCTTGCCCCTGCTCGCGCACAACTTCCACCGCCTGGAAGCATCCATAGGAGAAACTGACCACCTTGCGGCGCAGGGTCTTGCGCACCTCTGAAGGACCCTCTTCGTCCTCCCGGGCATCGAAGCGATAACTCGTTTGCGCAGGCACAGCCCCCACCGTTTGCAGGGCCCGTTCAGCCTCTGCCCGCAAATCATGTAACAGCTCCGCTACCGCGATCGTTCCGGTTTTTTTTGAGCGAGTAAAACGCCATCACCCGCTCAATTTGCTCCCCGCTCAGCTCTACTCCCTGCTCTTGCATAAGCTCGACAAGCTCCTTGACCCCGGCCTCGGGATGGCCGATACAGGCGACCAGCAAAGCGATCACGACCATCGTTTCGAGCCCTTCGGGAGCTGCCTGCAAAGCGCCCCCGGGGTCCCCTGCCTGAACTTGTGCCGCTGTTCTTCGCCCTTGCCGCCGCTTTTTCTGTTCGGCCCCGCCCTGTTCCCCGGCCGAGACATACACGCAGTGACGCCCTTCATCGTATCGACTCAACCGCTTCTTTCTACAAAGCACGCTTATGGGGTTGTGCACCCGTACCCCAAGGAGGGTCTCCAACTCAGCCACCGTGTAGCCGCAAAGCGAAGCTCCCACCACCGCCTCCACGGTCTCCTCCAAGGTGCCGTGGCGCGAAAAGCGCCCCTTGCGAAAACGCCACAAACCGGCCCCGTCAAAGCGCGGAATGTCTTTCAAGCTCAGGTAGCCACAATTGGCATTGTAACTGGAGTAATGGCCATATTTTTGCAAAGCCCGATAGACCGTTCGCCGCGACACCCTCTGCTCCTTCATCAGCCTCCACACCGTGCTTACCCGATCCCGCCGTACCGCTTCGACCACCTCCCTCTCTTTACGCGAAAGCTCTTCTTGCATGCACCGGCACAGTATGGAAAGGAGGCAAAACTGCAAACTTTATTTTACATACAATGCCAATACCAACTTTCTCCAGCTCCCTTCGCTTCTACTCAATTGCCACCAGAAATCAACTCCCCGTTCAAAGCGCTTTTGTAACTGATTAATACTCAACAAGTTTCTAACTGAAAACAAACCTGCAGGAAAAGCTCTCTACCTCTAACGAACCCGCACACAACAATCGTTGAAACTCCATTCTGGCATACTATGTAATCAATAGAATCTTGCAAGTGCCTGAATAACATTTACTTTGGGTTCTCCAACCCAATTTCGTAATTATGGGTCTTGTGCCGGGGTGGCGCGCGTTTCTTGCTACACACCGGATGCCTCCCCGCCTCACGCCCCCCGCGCCTTCTCGCCCCAGCGCGGCCGCGCTGGGGCGAGAAGGCGCGGGGGGCGTGAGGCGCCATTGGCTTATTGTAGCTTTAGATCGTGCGACACCCCGGCACAAGACCCATAAGCGCTAACTTGTTTGCTTGACATAGTGCATTTCCTGCTGTGGACTTCCGCAACAGGTTAGCAGAATTGAAGGGAGGTCGACCATGATGGATGAAGACTGGAGCGTGCTGATGTCTTTTTTCCCGCCGCAATGGAAAGAATTGGCTAAGAAGACCAACGCGTTGAAGGGATTGCGCCGGGACAAGGCACCTGGGAAGTTGCTGAGGATTCTGATGGTGCATCTGGCATGTGGGTATTCGCTGCGCGAAACCGTGGTGCGTGCGCGCCAGGCGCAGTTGGCGGAACTGTCAGACGTAGCGTTGCTGAAGCGGCTGCCGCAAGTGCAAGGACTGGCTTTATTCGCTGTGCGTGGCATTGTTTCGCGAGCGTGGCCTGGATTTGGGGGCGGTGGGGCAACGGGAGTTTCGTCTGATCGATGCGACGATGGTGAAGGAACCCGGGAAGACGGGCAGCTTGTGGCGTGTGCACTATAGCTTGCGAGTTCCTTCGATGGCGTGCGATTTTTTCAAACTTACGCCAGCGCAAGGTGAAGGCACCGGCGAGTCGCTTAGACAGTTTCCGCTGGCAGCAGGTGACTACGTGATCGCCGCTCGGGGATACTGCCAGGCTTCCGGGCTTCAATATGCAGCCTCCCAAGGGGCTTTTGTAAGTATACGGCTGGCACCGCACAACATACGGCTGCTCGATCCTCGGGGAGAGGTTCTGAACCTGACCGCCTGCCTGGAGCAGATCGGGGCCGGTGGCAAGGTGGGCGCTTGGCCAGTCATGGTGCCCGCATCGGATCAGCCCCCGTTGCCAGCGCGGGTGTGTGCCATCCGCAAAAGCGAGCAAGCGATCGCCATGGCCCACAAGAGATTGCGGCGAATCGCCAGCAGGCGGGGCGAGAAGCTGATGCCCGAAACGCTCTATTACACCGAATACGTCATGGTGCTGACGACTTTTCCTGAATCGCTCTTTTCCGCACTGGAGGTGCTCGAATGGTATCGTATCCGCTGGCAGGTGGAACTGGTCTTCAAACGATTCAAACAGATCGCACAGTTAGGACATCTGCCTAAGTATGACGATGAAAGCGCCAAGGCGTGGCTCTATGGCAAGCTCTTCGCGGCCCTGATCACCGAGAAGATCATTCAAAGTGCGATCTCTATTTCCCCCTGGGGATATGTCCTGGAGCCGGAAAAAACAGCAGAGTCGATGGCGTGAGTTTGCCTTCGTCTTCCATCAACTCCAGCGGGCCGTCGATCCCGCTGTGCCTTTGCGACAAGTGATAGAAAATTGGAACGATATAGCTCAAGGCTTAGCAGAGTCTCCACGGCAACGCCGACCACAGTTAGAGGTCAGATTCCCAAGTCAGCAAACAAGTTAGCGCTTATGGGCACAAGACCGGGGCAGCTTATGATCACGCTAAACACGTACGTGCGCGGAGCGCCCGATCCACCCGTAGCAAGGTATTAGAGGTGGAACGGCCCCTCCGGGGACGTTTGTTTTAAATGCTTGATGAGCAGAGAAAAATTCGGATCTATTTTCGAGAGAGTTAGACAATCCTGCCCCGGGAGGCTGGAAGTGGGAATCTTCAATTCCCCGAAGTAGGGATTGAACAGCATCATGGAAGTGGGATACAAAGAACATCTAAAACGGTCCCGGGAGCGGCGCGAATTGTTGAGAGAAAAGTGCACTGAGCTTTTCTATGAAGTCGACCGAATCTCGCTCGAGATTGGGTGCGGACACGGGCATTTTCTCACCGCGTATGCGGAAGAGAAGCGGGAGAAATTCTGCGTCGGAATCGACTTGAAATCAAGACGGCTGGAGAAGGCTGACCGGAAGAAACGGAGACGCTCGTTGGATAACGTCCTATTCCTGAAGGCCGAAGCGATGGAGTTCCTGGCGGCGCTTCCCGCGGATACACGGGTAGAAGATACATTGCTCCTCTTCTCAGACCCCTGGCCGAAAAAGAGGCATCATAAAAACAGGGTCGTGCAGCGTGTCTTTCTCGATAGACTGGCAGAAAAAATGAATGCGGGCGGACGGCTTTACTTTCGCACGGACTTCGAGCCATATTTCGAATGGACCTCGGATTTGATCGGCAAACATCCTTTTTGGGAAGCGGACAGTCAGAGCAGTTGGCCGATCCATGAAAGTTCCTACTTCCAGGAGCTAGTCGGCGAGTATCAATCGCTCATCGCGCGGCGTAATTAGCCTCCTTTTCTCCAAGCGCAGCACAGCCGCATCCCGCTGAGCGGAATCGTCGAACTCCTGCCGAACCCGTTGACTGGCCATTCTTGCCGGCAACGAAAAGCGGACCGTAGACTGACACATTATGAAGGAGGAGACTTGCTTGGTAAGGACCCACCCCTAGCCCCTCCGTGGGAGGGGAACTTGATCAATTAGCACCGAAAAGGAAAAATCCCCTCAAGCGGAGGGGTGCCCGAAGGGTGGGGTGGGTCTGCCTCCATCGGAGCGCCGGACTAAATGTGAAACTTCCAGCGTAAAGGTCAGTCGCGCCCCTTGCCGGTTCAACCAGGGGTGAAACTTGAAGCGGGAAAGTGAGCCAGGCCTCCAGCCTGATACCTGTTTAGCGTTTTTGAGGCTGCCCCCGGTCTTGTGCCGGGGTGGCGCACGGTATACAGCTACAATACGCAATTGCCACCCCGTACGCCTCCACCGGTCCTTTCTCGCCCCGGCCGGAACACGGCCGGGGCGAGAAAGGACCGGTGGAGGCGTTGGTAGAAGCACACGGTTTATAGCAGGGAACGCGCGCCACCCCGGCACAAGACCGGGGCAGCCAGCAATCAAAGACTTTACACTTGGTTCTCTGCCGTACGGTAGAGTCCTACAATCGGATTCGCCATCCTTGGCGGTTGCCATTCGGATTCAATCGTCCTCGTTCTTGTCCTCGAAATAAGGGAGAGGTTGAAAGCAATCCTTTCTTCTAAAGATTCGAAAGTTTCCCTGGATATTCTCGAGAACGAGGACGAAAACTGGGGCGGCGATTTGTTTCGCGAGATAGCGCAGACTCATCCAGATAATTATGCCGAATTGCGCGAGAGCCGCGAAAATAAGAACGCAATACACGAGCCGAGCAAAGTAATCGGGGGCCAGTTTTCGTTGGGGTGGGGTAGGGGCGATCCATTTTCAAGGATTTTGCGCAGGGCGTCTTCCTTTAATACGCCTCTTTCCCTGAGGTTGATGTCCGGTCGAATTCCGGTTTAGCCATGGCGAGATCAAGATTATGAAGACACGGTATTTTGATTCTCGGAGCATTAGGTGATGATATTGATGGCCTTATGTAAGTTAAAGACGAAATCATCACAGAGTGCGGGAGTGGATTCAGCGCCCATGGAAGACTTGAGGCTGAGAACCAGTTGCCTGCATGCAGCAAGAATTCTGGCTGCGTTATGATTACGGATCATACATCGATCTTCATCGAAGAAGCGATCCCTGGGGTAATGATTTTTATTTTCGATCGACCAATGGTTGCGAATTTTCGAGAGGAACTGTTGAGGGCTCAAATCGGCGGGATCGAGACTGCTTACGTAGTAAGAGCGTTCAGAGGAAGGTTCAGCTTTGTTTGGATAATGGAAGGTGCGTTGCACACAGGCGAACTGGCGGGCATGGGGCAGGCCGGCAGAGGGAGCGCTTAGAGAATGGGTTGCTATTTGACGTATTTCGAGTCGCCCATGGTCATTGTCCACGGTGGTGGAGAAAAAGGGGGTGGAGCTGAAGAGATTCTGAGCGTATTGATGCATGTTGGGCTGATTGTCTTTAATTTGAATAACATAGTCAGCACTGAGTTCTTCGACGACGATGTGGGCAGTTTCTTTTTGATTATGCATGGCGTCGAAGGTGAAGGTGGAGCCGTCCAAAATGGGCATCTTTCGCAAGAGAGTCTGGGCGGCGGTGATCTCGTTGGATTTATCGGCGGTAGCGACTTGGGCTAAGGTTTGAGCGCTTTGGTGATCGACTGCGGCCACCAGGTGCAGAGCCTTTGATTCTTCGGTGTTTGTGCCTTTGAGGGTCTTGCCGTCGACGGCAATATCGCGGGGCAAACAGCCGTCTTGTAAGCAGATGAATTCGGTGAGGGTTTTATCGAAGAGCTCGGCCTTTACGTTTTGCAAGACCCGATAGAAGACATCATAGCAAGGGGCCTTATAGCGGCCTGTTTTGGGGTTTTCCAGGAGCGTAAGGCGCGCAATTGGGCTTGATTGAGATGATGGGCCAGGCGCACGATGCCCTTGAGGGTCTGTTTGCCGCACATCGTGCCGAGCACAATCATGCTCAGGACCGTGGCGAGCCGATATCTAAGGCCCGCTTTACGACGGAAGTCTTCTATCTGATTGAAGCGTTCCCACAGGCTGCTCATCTGTTCCACTTTGAGGCAGACCGCATGGGAGTTATCGGTTTCATTGAGCGCCTGGCTCTGTGCCGCGGGCAATGGCCCTGAAGCGCGCAAAAGCTCAAGGGCATTAGCCTTGAGGGGTTTGACCCAGATCTGCTTGGGACGCTCATGGCGTTGATAGAAATCTTCGCGTTGGCGGCCATATCCCGCGCTCAAGCCCAAGGGCGTCCACCCGCTCGCTTCGTAGCAAGTGCCCCGGTGAATCTGTGGGTCCACGAACGTTTCCGCTACTAAGGGACGATAGCCAAAAGCCTCCTGCCAGTGATCGGCTAAGACTCTCAGGCACATACCCAACGTCTTGGAGGCCAAATTTGCAAGATCCACCCCGGGCAAAATCAGAAAACGCCGGTTCTGTACTACCAGTTTCAATCGTGCATGCCGTTGCGCCCCGTCCCACCCGATCCATTCGTCTCGATCCTTCAGCCGGTAGGATGCGGCCCCACACAAGAGCAGGCCCATCCATTGCCCGTCGATCTGCGCCACATAGCGCAGGGTCTCTCCTGCGCTGCCCGCACTGTGTAAATAATGATGTTGTTTCAATAGATCATTGAATCGCTCCTGCTCTTCGGGCAGGACCAGACGCAGAGTTAAACGATCTATCGAAGGATTCAGTTGGTAAGATTTTTTGTCTTTCATCCCATCTTAACATGACTGATTCCCTCGGGTTTGTTTAGCTCTTTTTTTATCTTCTTGCTTATCAGCTAGTTGCTTCCTGGAATCCTTTTACCCTGATTATGAAGATTGGATCGAAATTCAAGAGTTGACGACTGGTAAATGTTCAGGCATCAGATTACTTTCTGGGCAGTTGATTTTCATGCGCGGAGGGATGCATCCACTTAGAAAGACGCTCTCATTTGCTCCGCTGCTTCTAATGGCGTCGGGGGCTTACGCTGCCGGCGACAGCGGCGGAGTATCCCCCTACGCGTATGAATTGACCGAGATATACGGTCTCCCAATCACCAACTCGATGGTGACCAGTTGGGTATTCTCTCTAGCGATAATTCTGGTTTTTCGCTGGGTGGCGGGAAAGCCGAAGCTGATTCCGACGAGGGGGCAAGTAGTGATAGAAAATCTCATGGAAGGGATTCGCGAGATGGTCGCTCCGATCGTAGGGAGGCAGATGGTCAAAGTAACGTTTCCACTGCTTCTCGCATTTTTTGTTTTTATACTCATCCACAACTGGAGCGGATTGCTCCCAGGAGTTGGGACATTTGGTCTAGAGCATGATGGACATCTCACGTATTTCTATCGTCCCGCTAATACTGATCTAAACATGACTCTGGCTCTGGCGATCGTCTCTTTCGTAGCGTGGGGTTACTACGTATTAAGATATGCTGGACTCAAAGTTCTTCTGCATGATCTTTTTGGAAACAAGGCGGATAAAGCGGATGTGCCCGCTGCTATGTATTATGTTCTTTTCCTCATATTCTTCGCTGTCGGATTCATTGAGATTATCTCCATCCTCTTAAGGCTAGTGTCGCTTTCGTTTCGGCTTTATGGGAATATGTTTGGGGGAGAGAATCTATTGACTAGCATAATGGGAATGGCGCCATGGTGGTTACCTATTCCCCTTCCGTTTTACTTTCTGGAGACCCTGATCGGGCTCGTTCAAGCGCTTGTTTTCACTTTACTCGTAGCGGTATATATAGGGCTGATCTGCAATCACGAAGGGGAGGAACACGCGCACTGAGGGTTTTGTAGAATTTCTTAGGCGGGACTATGCCAGCAGTAACCAATCTGCACTGCGTGTAGACGCCTAGAGGATACGATTAAATAAAGAGCGATAAGAGGAAGGAAGAAAGAATGATTGATATAATAGCACAGCTAACTGGTGATCTGGGTCGAGGACTGGCGGCAGGGATGGGGTGTTTTGGAGCCGCAATCGGAGTCGGACTCGTCGGCATGAAAGCTTCTGAAGCAGTAGGGCGAAATCCTGGTGCTTCAGGAAAGATCTTGGTTCAGGCCATTCTTGGAATGGCACTTGCCGAGGCCGTCGCTTTCTACGCGATCTTTCTCTATAAATTTGGAGCTTGAAGATAACGGGCATGGCCAGCTCGAGAACTGCTGGCCATGCCTTTCTTTCTCTATCAAACATTATTTATTCGTAGATCGAAATGCTAGAATACATAGTAACTTTTGGAGCGGCCTCTGCCGAAGCATCTAGCGCGGGTATTGCTGAACAGTTTGGTGTCAATGGCAAATTTCTGTTAGCCCAGATCATTAACTTCTGCCTGGTCGCCTTCCTCCTGTACAAGTTTGCCTTCAAGCCGGTGCTCAATACGATCGAAGAGCGCCAGGCGAAGATCGCCGACGGGCTCCAGTACGCCGAGGAGATGAAGTCGAAATTGGCGGAGGCGGAGAGGAAAGAGGCCGAAACGCTGAAGAAGGCGCATCAGGAAGCGCAGAACATTGTCACCGAGACGCGCGAGAACGCCAAAGCGATCCTGGAGAAACATACCCAAGATGCCGCAGGGAAGGCGGAAGATATCCTGAATAAGGCGGAACAGGCTATCGATCTGGAGCGGAAAAAGATGCTCTTCGAAGTGCGGCAGGAGATCGCCGCCCTCGTGGTGCAGACGACAGCCAAAGTTTTGCGTAAGGAATTGTCGGAACAGGATCGAGCAACTTTCAGCGAGTCGGCATCAAGGGAGTTGGCCAATGCGGAATGAAGCCAACAAACTTAGTACTCGAATTCGCAACGATAATAATACGAGAGAGGAATTGAGCGCTTCGATTTTTACATTCGCCATCGCATAAGATGCTCGCGGAAAAAAGCCATAAGGATTATGCCAGGAAGCTGGTCTCGTTGAGTCTCGACGGGTCCGGGCGAATATCGGATGAGAGGGTAAGCGCCATTCTGCAGGTTCTGAAAGAGAAGTCACCACGACATCTTAAACTGATACTCAAAATTTACTTATACTATGTAAAACAGGAGATCCGGCGGAGCGAGGCTGTTCTCGAATATGCGGGAGAGATCCAACCTGCCGCGGTGGAAGCGATCGAGAGGGATCTGAGCTCACGTTATCATCGTTCGGTTAGCAGTGTCTCCCGTGAGAATCCCGATCTCATTGCCGGTTTAAGGGTCACCATCGGAGACGACGTTTATGACGCGTCCGTCGCAGGGCATTTGGAGAAACTTGCTAATAACGTAAAATAGGGAAGCAGCGGAAAGTTAGCTATGAGCTCAATCATCGAACAGATTCAAGAGGAAATAACGAGACTGGAAACTTCGGTCGTGAAAGAGAATACCGGCTCCATAACGCATGTGGCCGATGGCGTTGCCAAGATCGACGGCCTCTCAGAGGTCATGTTCAACGAGATGCTCGAATTTCCGGGCGAAGTCATGGGAATCGCTCTCAATCTGGAAGAGGACGAGGTGGGCTGTGTGATTCTTGGTGACACGAGCCGTTTAAAGGAGGGAGACGAAGTCAAGACCACGGGCCGCCTTCTCTCCGTCCCCGTGGGGAAAGGGCTATTGGGGCGGGTGGTCGACGCCCTGGGGCAACCCGTCGACGGAAAGGGACCCATCGATTTCGACCTCTACTATCCAGTAGAAAAGATCGCGCCCGGCATAATTCCGCGAAAGTCGGTCGATCAACCCGTGCAAACCGGAATCATGTCGGTCGATTCCATGATCCCGATCGGTCGCGGCCAGCGGGAACTGATTATTGGCGACCGTTCTACGGGAAAGACGACGATCGCGATCGATACGATTATCAATCAGGCGAAGATCAACAAACAGGGAAAGGAGAGCGAGGATCCGGATTTTCGGCCACTTTACTCCATCTATGTGGCGGTTGGTCAGAAGAACGCCAATGTCGCGCGAACCATAAACGTGTTGGAGGAAAATGGCGCCTTGGAATACGCCATAATCGTGTCAGCTCCAGCGGCGGACAATCCAGCCAATCAATACCTCGCACCCTACGCCGGAGCGGCCATGGGGGAATGGTTTATGGAGAACGGGATGGATGCGCTCATTGTCTATGACGATCTCTCAAAGCATGCCGTAGCCTACCGGCAGATTTCACTGGTGTTGAAACGGCCATCGGGACGGGAGGCGTTTCCAGGCGATGTATTTTATCTGCACAGCCGACTGCTCGAGCGTTCGGCTCGGTTGAGGGAGGAGAGTGGAAACGGGTCACTGACCGCGTTGCCGATCATTGAGACCCAGGCCGGTGATGTCGCGGCCTATATCCCCACCAACGTAATCTCGATCACGGATGGGCAGATCTTTCTCGAGACGGACCTCTTCAATCAGGGCATTCGACCGGCGATTTCCGTTGGGCTCTCCGTTTCACGGGTCGGTTCAGCCGCCCAGATCAAAGCCTGCAAACAGGTTGCCGGAAAAGTGAAACTGGAACTGGCACAGTATCGCGAGCTGGCCGCATTCGCTCAGTTTGGATCTGATCTCGACGCGCGCACAAAGGCCCAGCTCGACCGCGGTTCACGGCTGGTGGAACTCTTCAAACAACCCGCCTTTTCCCCCAAGCCGGTGGAAATCCAGGTCGGGTTGCTCTGGGCGGCCCAGAACGGCTACTTCGACGACATCGATGTTAAGAGAATGGTGGAGGCGAGTGGCAGCTTCGATGAGTTTCTGGCCTCGCGAAAAGGGGAGCTTCTTGCGCAGATTCGCACGGATAAGGAGATTAATGATGAAGTTGCGGAGGGATTGAGGGGCGCGGTGGAGGATTGGAAGAAGGTTTTCGAGTAGGGAGGAGAGTAGGGGATGAGGGAGCATGGGAAATGGGTATTTAGCAGCAGTCTCATTCGGCATTCTTCATAGATAATATGCCTAGCACACAGGATATTCGCCGGCGCATCCGGAGCGTCAAGAATACGGCTCAAATCACCCGGGCGATGCAGCTGGTGGCGGCTTCAAAGATGAAACGCGCCCAGGATAGCGCGCTGCAGGGACGCCCCTATGCTACGCTTCTGGCAGAGATTCTGAGCGCTTTGGGAGACCGGGCCAGCGATTTCAGGCATCCCTTTCTCGAGAAGCGGGAAAACCGCCATCCCGGTGTCCTTCTAATAGCCTCCGACAAGGGTCTGTGCGGACCCCTTAACTCGAATCTCTTCCGCCTCGTGACGGAAACTTCGGTGGATGCGCGGTTCGTTTCGCTGGGGCGCAAGGGCACCCAGTTTCTCAGCCGAGCTCGCCGCGACCTCATGGCCGACTTCTCGGTCAGCGACAGCGTGCGGTTTGCGGAGGTCCGCCCGGCTGTCGAAATGATGATAGACGCCTATGTAGAAGAGAGAGTGGACAGCGTGGAGATTATCTATTCGCGGTTTGTCAATACTCTCGTGCAGGAACCTACCAGGATACCGCTCCTTCCCCTCGAGGATCTTAAATCCGTTATCGAGAAACAGCTGGAGGGCGTCGGCAGGATTCCTCCGTCCGCGGATGATCGGGAGATTCACTACGAGCCCGAACCCGAGGCTATTCTCGACGAGTTGCTCAATCTCTATATTAAGCAGGAGGTCTATCAGATGGTGCTGGAAGCAAAAGCTTCCGAACACAGCGCGCGCATGGTCGCGATGAAGACCGCAACCGACAATGCGAATTCTTTGGTCGATGACCTCACTCTCCAGTACAATAAGGTTAGACAGGCTTCCATTACTCAGGAGATTCTTGAAATCGCCGCCGCCAGCTTCGTCGGCACTTAAATTGGATTACTCAATTTTTAACTCAATGTTTTGATCACTAATCATGAATAAGGGAAAAATCGTCCAGGTTATCGGAGCTGTTGTTGATGCGCGGTTCGAACAGGGAATGGTGCCTGAAATTTACCAGGCGCTTGAAGTGAAGTTCCGGGTGGCGGATAAAGATGTCACCCTCATCCTCGAGGTGCAGCAACATCTCGGTGAAGGAATGGTGCGTGCCGTCGCCATGTCTTCTACAGAGGGGCTGGTGCGCGGCACGGAGGTTACCGATACGGGAACTCCCATTACCGTTCCCGTGGGGGAGTGCGTACTGGGCCGCATTTTTAACGTCATCGGCGAGCCGGTCGATGAAAAAGGGGAGGTGAAATATGAGAAGAGATACCCTATTCACCGACTGCCGCCTTCACTTACGGAGCAGGATATACAGGCCGATATCCTCGAGACCGGCATCAAGGTGATCGACTTGATCTGCCCGTTCATAAAGGGCGGTAAGGTGGGCGCATTCGGCGGGGCCGGCGTGGGTAAGACGGTCGTCATCATGGAGCTGATCAATAACATCGCGAAGGCCCACGGGGGATATTCCGTCTTTTGCGGGGTAGGGGAACGTTCCCGGGAGGGCAATGACCTCTATCACGAAATGTCGGAGGCTGGCGTCATCGACCAGGAGAACCTCGGGAATTCAAAAGTAGCGCTTTGTTACGGGCAGATGAACGAGCCACCCGGTGCCCGTATGCGCGTGGGACTGAGCGGTCTTACCATGGCCGAGTACTTCCGGGATGAAAAGAACCAGGATGTCTTGCTCTTCATCGACAATATTTTTCGATTTTCACAGGCTGGGTCCGAAGTGTCCGCCCTCCTCGGACGGTCGCCCTCGTCGGTCGGTTATCAGCCCACCTTGTCCCAGGAAATGGGAATTTTGCAGGAGCGCATCACTTCGACGAACAAGGGTTCCATTACCTCATTCCAGGCGGTCTACGTGCCGGCCGACGACCTCACCGATCCGGCGCCGGCCACGACCTTTGCCCACCTCGACTCCACCATCGTGCTGGAGCGGCGTATTGCCGAGCTTGGCATATATCCCGCGGTCGATCCCCTCTCCTCGACTTCAAACGCCTTGGATCCCGCCATTGTCGGGGAGGAGCATTTTCAGACAGCACGCGGCGTGCAGAACGTTCTGCAGCGTTACAATGACCTCCAGGACATTATCGCTATTCTCGGGATCGATGAGCTTTCGCCGGAGGATAAAATGCTCGTCTTCCGTGCTCGCAAGATTCAAAAGTTTCTTTCCCAGCCATTCAATGTGGCCGAGGTGTTTACCGGGGTTTCCGGTGCCTATGTCTCCGTCGACGATACCATTAAAGGTTTCAAGATGATCCTCGACGGCGAGCTCGATCATGTCTCTGAAAACGATTTTTATATGAAAGGTGGAATCGATGAAGCCATCGCTTCGGCCGAAGAACACGCCTAAACTCCTGTCGACTTCGTCGACAGGAGTTTAGAGAAAATGGAAACATCGAATTTAAGCAGTAACCATCACGCTGAACACGTTCAAATTCCGACTGGCTCTTATAGAATATGTCTCTGCTTTTGGAAATAGTCACGCCGGAGAGTAAGGTCTACAGCGATGAGGCCGACTCTGTCGTCCTGCCCACCGTGGAAGGAGAGATGGGCATTCTCCCGGGACACATACCCATTCTCACGATGATCAATCCGGGAGAGCTCGTGGTCAGCTCGGCAGGGAAAACCGAACATCTCGCCGTCGATAAGGGCTTCGCCCAAGTCATCGGCGACAAGGTTTCCGTTCTCACAGAGGGGGCAATTAATATCGAAGAGATCGATCTCGACACCGTCGAGGAGGCTCAGGCCCGGGCCGAAGAAGCCCTCAAAGAGGCTGAGACCAGCACGATCGATCCCGTCGAACTCGAGAAACTCGAGACCATCGTGCGATTCTCCCTCGCCCAGAAACTGGCCAAAAATAAGCGGCTCTAGATCGGGAATTCAGCGGAAGCTCGGCTTCAGCTGAATTCCCGATAGTTAGTCTGGAAATTCGGAACGAATTTCCAGACTCTGGATTTTCTTGCCACCTTTTCCTCCTTTCCCCATCCTGCACTTTCCGTTTCCCATCCCGGGCCCTTAGCTCAGTGGTTAGAGCAGAGGACTCATAATCCTTTGGTCGGGGGTTCGAATCCCTCAGGGCCCATAAATTTTGCCTCGTACGTGTTTAGCGTGATGGTTACTGCTTCAGTGCGATGTTCTCAGGAAGGGGTCAAGCCTTAGAAGTGGTTGTTTTTCGGGGTCAGCCGCCTTAGCAAAATGCCCGAAGCCTGCGAAGGGCGGTTTGCAAGGCCTGACCCCCTCAGCGAAGCGGAAAAACAACCACTTCTTAAGGTCATGACCCCGAAGATCGAATAGACTTGCAAGAACTTTAAGACCATAAGCATCACGCTAAACACGTACGAGGCCAAATTTATATGCGGCAGCTGACGCTGCCGGGGGGACGGGTGAACGTGATGGAGCTGCCAGATCGGTCCATTCTCCGTAGTCCCGACGCATCGGAACAAAGGATGAGCGGGGTTGGAGGGGTTCAACTGGTATCTGATTACTGAATCCTCAAGGAGCAGTAACCCGCAGTCTGACAAATTTCTTAGTTATGACTGCAGTCGCTAGAGAGGGTTTGACTCTTACAGTAACCGTCTCGGTCACACCATCCGGATTCGGAGTAGGATCCGGGAGTTCCTCCAACGTGCTGGGGCTTGAATCCCAGGTTTGAAGATCTTCACATGCCTCGACAGTGTAGGTAATGCCGGTAAACACGATTCTTCTTCGGTAGCGGAAGGTGAGATAATTCTCTTGGTCGACTGGATTGAGTTCTACCGTAGCAGAAGGCAACTGATCGGGGCTGTTTGCTTTGGGATCGAGGTTAAAGGCAAACTCCAGGAAATTGGTAAGCTTATCCTTCTCGGGATCGTCATCGGGTTCACTACCGCTTTCTCCGGGCGCAAAGAAGCCATCTCTCCAGGCTATATACCCCGGAATGCCGGCACTCGGAGTCTTTTCAATAGCAAAGAAGTCATCAACTTGAGTAGGGTTGGTAAGCTCTCGCAAAAACCGAACGTCCATTCGTTGATCATTCACATCGATGACTAAGGAACCTAGTTCTTGCGCCGCGTGAATCATGATCGGCGAAGGCCAACCACCAGGGTCGTCAGGCTGCACGCCACTCGTCTTACCCGAACTTCCCGCCACGATGTATACGGTCCCAGTATTCGGAACAATTCCGGGAGGTTTTTCATAGACCCCATCTCCGCCTTCTTGACCATCCCCGCTGTCAACAATCGCTGAGGGAGGAACCGGCTCGTTCAATCCAGGATCGGAGGTGAGACTATCTATCAGATACGAACGCTCATAGGAGTGGCTATGACCTGTTAGCACCAAATCCACCCCTCCTGCTTCAATAATCGGAACAATGTTATCTCTCATGGCACTATCACCGTTGTGAGAGCCCTTGCTGTAAGGTGGATGATGCCAGAATACAATTACCCAATCCTGATTGGTCGCTGTGAGATCCTGCTGCAGCCATTGGGCCATCGGCGCACTGGGGTCCGGATCGCTTCCAAAGCCATCCCGAAAATTCGAATCCAGGCAAATAAAGTGTACGTTGCCTCGATCATAGGAATAGTAATTCTCACTACCCGATGGCATACCTCCGGATTCTCCGTTTGCCGGCAGGGTAAAGATCTTCAAGTAGTGAAAGCCCATGTTGGGACCGCCATCAGAGCCGAGCAGTTCTCCGGTAACCGGATCAAAATCCCGGGCACCATGGTTGCCCAATGTCGGCCATAGCACTTTGTTGCGGAGGATGCTTGAATACATATCAAATACCGCGCCCTGATGCTGCAGCTGGGTGCCGTCATTATATGCATTATCCCCAAGCATCATCACCATATCTGCGTCTTGTTCACTGGCGGCTAATTCCAAATAGGCGTCGCGCACTGCAATGGTTTCATTGTTCCCTGTTCCTGAGTCTCCTAATACCCAAAACCGTTGGGGTTGGGTGGATGCCACGTCAGGATGAGTCTCAAAGTAATGGTCAAAATCATCCCCGACTAAATCTCCCGCATTTGAACCCACAGCGTAATAATAACGCGTATTGGGATTGAGGCTGGTAATCTGCACGGTGTGGTCAGTTTTCGCTCCAGCAACTGTTGCGGTCTGGGTGAGTGATCCCGGGCTGCTTCCATAGCGCACTCGGCTATCGTTGGTATTAAAGCTTGTCAGCCACCGCAGAGTAATTTCATCGTTGGAAGCTCTTTGCAAATAGGGACCACGAACCAATTCCACCGGCCCAACGTTGGTTGTGTTAAAAATGTCCTGGATTTCCAGAGTGGTTAATACTTTGCTATAGAGACGAAGGTCTTCCATTTCTCCTTGGAACTCGGTAGATCCTTCGTTTCTTCCAATCCGGGGATTTTGGCTGCTGGTAATCGCGATTGCAGCGAAGGAGCTGATATCGTCCGTATCCTGCAGCGCACCATCAATGTAGATTTTTTGGCTACCGTCTCGATCTACGGTTGCAGCTACGTGATACCATCTATCGGTTGCTAAATGACGCGCATAGGATTGCGTTGAGCTCTCTCCGAAATCGGTGAGGATTTCGATTTCTTTTCTCCCAGTGGAAGAAGTGTCAGTTCTTATCAGGAAGCCTGGATCGTCTCCCGTGTTGGATCGGTTCGCAAAGATACCAGCTTTATCGGTAAAAGCGGCGATATTGACCCAGACTGTCACTGAGAAATCGCTTGTGCTAAAATCGATCAGATTATCGATTTCCACATAGTCATCCACCCCGTCAAAGGAACCAATCTGTCCTCTGAAAGGATCGGCAATGGTGGTGGCCCCGTTCTGAGCAGTTCCATTATTTCCATTTCCGGAGGAGTCGATTACCTCACCAGGAACTCCCGTCCAAGGAGCATCATTCATCTCTAATTGGGCGGTTAAATTTCCACCGCCTTGTCCGGTAGCATACTCAAGGGGCAACAGGCTCGATAGTCCAAGTACGAATAATATCTTTTTCGACATTTAGGTTGTTGTTGAGAATCGGCTTTAGCTAATACCTGATCTTCATAAAGCTCACAATCGATTAGCTCTCAAAAAAAACACAATAGGGCTAAAAGAAGAGGCTTTTGATCCTACCTCCACGAAGAGGAGACAATTGCAATGAGATACTTGACGCTTTTTTTGTATTACTATCTGTCAGAACTTAGTTTTTTGAACACGGTTTGGAGTGTAACATGTTGGTACTCAAAGTCGTGGGGTCGACCCGTCGTCGCTTCGCTTTGCCGAGGCAGGCAAGGTTCGCGACGAGGTTTACTAAGTACACTATTTTCAGTGAGCCGATCGAATCCGTTAGGTCTTTCTCTCCGTGTCTCCCCGTCTCCGTTTCTCCCCCTCCGCTCTTTTGGTTGCGGCTTTGCTGCGCTCGGTTTTCTGTGGTCTCAGTCCGTTCTAGCTGATCTGAGTCATGAGGCACAACTTGAGCAAATCAACAAGAGGCTTGAGGAAGACCCCGAAAATCAAGCGTATCTTCTGCGTAGAGCTATCGTCTACCGCCACATCGGTAGATCCCATCCAGACGGCGAGAGATACCGGGAATTGTCTTTGGAGGAAATAGACCGACTCATCGTCAAGAATCCAAAAAATGGAACTTATCATTTCGAAAAAGGCCTCACGATGAGAGTGATGAGCAGGGATGAAGATGCTCTGGCAAGTTTTTCGAAAACAGTAGAACTCGGGGTAAGACTATCGGAAGTCTACGTTCAGAGAGGGGCTCTCTATCGAGACTTGGGCAAACTCGAGGAAGCAAGAAGGGATTAGCGAGAGGCATCTAAATTGCGTCAAACCGCTGATTTTTTTTGGAGCGAGGGAACTTGCTGGAAGAAACGGGCCATCTGGATGAAGCCGTAGAAAACTATGTTCAAGGTCTGGCATCAACAAAAAGCCTGGCATTGCGAGAATCGGGAGTTCGGGGTTTTTTGCAGCAAGGCAAATACGACAAAGCTCTTTCTTGGATTGAGCCATTTTTGAAGGACGATTCCTTTGACATCAAATGGAGATTACTCCAAGCGGAGATCTTTTCTGCAAAAGGTGATATGGATCAAGCTCAGGCCATACGCGAAAAAACTCTGAAAAAATGCGATGATTGGAAGAGAACGAAGCGTCGTTTCACCTTGCTGCATCAACTCGGGCGCGCGCAAATACTCGCTGCCTTAAACCGGATTGAGGAAGCGGAGGCAGAACTTGCCGAGGTGCTCGAAAAAGCGCCCAATTATCAAGAAGCGAAGAAACTCCAAGCCAAACTAAAAGAGATGACACCATAAAGGTTACCTTGGTTGGAACGGGCGGTCCGGAATTCTTTCCCGACCGGCTTGGAATTTCAACGCTCGTTGAAGCAAACGGCCAGCACTTGCTATTCGACGTTGGAAGGGGGACGGCTCAGAATCTCTATCTCAGCAGGATAAATCCGAAGGAGATCGATAAGCTCTTCATAAGCCATTTGCATAACGACCACATCGAAGGCCTTCCCGAGCTCTGGATTACTCCCTGGTTTCTGCTTGGACGTGACCACGGATTTGAAATGAAGGGCGTGTTGGCAAAACTTACCACCCCGGAGCAAGCAGCGGAAATCTTCCGTCGAACAGCCCCGAGAATGGTCGTTTATACACACATCGTGGCAAAGGATCTTCCCGTTAAGATGATCCCGGAGGAGATTGTGGCTCGCACGCGTGCGGCAGGATATGATGGCCCCTTGACGGTGGGGGAAGACCGTATGGTGATCGAAGTGGCTGATGATATTGTTGTGCGAGCGCCTCAACCGATTGATGATTTGCCTATGCTTGATAGCAAGAATCAGACTTTTCCTTGAGAAACGGATAATCAACAAAAAGGCTGTTGCTGAATCTACCACTTGCCGAGTTTGCTTTGTCGCAAAAAGAAGGTGTATATCCGGATTCTGGTGAAATATCCCGAGGTTCTTGCCAGCCTGTGTCAAAAGAGCTGAACCGGAACACGATGGGGAAGCCCCCGGGAGGAAGAGGATTCGCAGAGAGTTGGCCCACTGATGCAGTAGCCATACCACTGTTCCTTGCGGTGATCGACAGATGAAGGACGAAAGCTCAACCCAGTCTTTATTCGATCAGGGTAGCGAGGGTCACTGACAAGCACAGTGGTATGGGGCGAAGCCCACCGTGGGAAAAATCTTAAAAGAAAGTCCTGAAGCGTTAACTTCGCTTCCAAGTTAACGCGTATTGGCTCAGCGGGACAAGAACCTGGGTTTTCACCGGAATCAAATTCGAAGGCCTGACCCTAAGACCACGTCACCATGCGTAGGCTTTGGGGGCCTCGCCTCCGGGGCCGGGCCAGATCTCGTCGAGCCTCTTTAGCGTCTCCTCCTCGAGGACGATATCAGGTACATCAAGAACGTCGTTGAGTTGGTCTATGGAACGCGGACCGATGATGGGGGCGGTCAATACGGGGTTATGCAGGAGCCAGGCCAGGGCGACGCTGGCGGGAGAGTGTCCGAGTTCCTGACAGAGGGTTACGTAACACTCCAGTTGGTCGTGGTGGCGCTCTCTCTTTTTCTGCTGTGCATCACCTTCGCGTCTTCCACCCTTTTCCTGCAAAGAGGCTCCTGCGAGGAGGCCGTTGTCAAGGGGGCTCCAGGGAATGAGACCGAGGCCGTAGTGACGGCAGGCGGGGACGACCTCCAGCTCAACGGTCCGCCGGGCGAGGTTGTAGACGCTTTGTTCACTGACGAGGCCGAGGAATCCACGTCGAGCTGCGGTCTGACAGGCGGTGGCGATATCCCACCCGGCGAAGTTGCTCGATCCGACATAAATGACCTTGCCCTGCTGGACGAGCAGTTCCATGGCCTGCCAGATCTCGTCCCACGGGCAGTTGCGGTCGACGTGGTGCATTTGATAGAGATCGATGGTATCGGTTTTGAGGCGTCGCAGGCTGGCCTCGCAGTTCCGGATAATTTTGCGGGCGTTGAGGAGGCGCTCCTGATTCGGGTCGGCCTCTCCCTCGCGGTTCATGGGATTGTAGACTTTGGTTGCGAGGATGACCTTTTCGCGGCGGCCTCCGCCCTGGGCGAACCAGCTGCCGAGGATGGTTTCAGTAAGGCCTTCGCCGGGGACATGCCCATAGACATCCGCGGTATCGAAGAAATTAATGCCCGCATCGAGAGCCCTGTCCATGATGGCATGGCTGTCCTGCTCCGTAGTGTAGGGCCCGAAATTGACCGTACCTAGACAGAGACGGGAGACACGAAGGCCGACCCAGAGTGGTGTATTTCGACCCAGAGTGGTGTATTTCATGAAGTGTTTCTAGCTACCTGAAGCAATGAATTCAATCGTTCCCTTTGTCGTAACCTGAAACTTCTCTGCCGTACGGCAGAGCGGGTTCGAGGGTGATGATTTTCGCACCATTCAACCGGGGAAATTGCAAGTTGGCGGACTAGGTATCGTTCTCGTCCTCGTCCTCGGAGCGATCTTTATCGAACGATCCATCCGACAAATCACTCCTGCCACTCTCCGATTCACTTTGATCGAGGATCAACTTTGTGTTTTGGCTTGTTTCGAGCACGAGGACGAGGACGTTATAGAGGAGGGCTCGTAACCCTGAGCACTCGAGTGCTGCGGCTCACTCCCGTTTGAACCGGAACGATTTCGAGACGGTAAATCCAGGCACCGCATCATGGAAACGCTCGCCTTTTCGTGCGGTACGGTAATTAGATACTCTGGCATGATCACCTACCGCACAGCAATCATCGGCTGCAGCCGGATGGGCGCCTTTATCGATAATGAGGTAGATCACCTACCGAGACCTCGCAGCCGTTATGCGCCCGTTTTCTCACGCGGCCGGTTACCGGGCCTGCCCGCGCACCCGGATCGTGGCCTGTTCCGATGTCCGTGAAGAGGTTATGGTGCGTTTCGGTGAGGAATATGATGTTCCCGGAGAGAAACGGTATTCCGACTATCGCGACATGATAAAAAGAGAGTCTCCGGACATCGTTAGCGTCGCGACCCAGCCCGAACAACGGGCCGAAATCGTTATCCACGCCGCGAACTATGGCGTCAAAGCGATCTACGCTGAGAAGGCGCTGGCGGCTTCCCTGGAAGAAGCCGACGCCATGCGCAATGCCATCGAAGGGAATGGAACAGTTTTTAATATGGGAACCAACCGGCGTTGGGAGGTGGGTTATTTGGAGTTGAAAGCCCTCATCGAGAGCGGAAAATACGGCGCTCTCGAATCATTCATCATCTACGGTAACGGGACGCTCTTCAACACCGCCAGCCACACTCTCGACCTCATGCTCACGATGGCCGGCGATGTCGCTCCCGAATGGGTGCAGGCCACCCTCAGAGAAGGCGATAACAAGCTCTATCGTGACGGTGATCTCGCGATCGATCCGGTCGGGGAAGGCATCGTTCAATTTCCCGGCGGGGTTCGCGGGTACGCTCTCCATACCGCCCGCCGAGTCGATTTTGAGGCCATTTGCGAATCCGGGACGGTCACGGCCCGCAATAACGGTCAGAAATGGGAAGTCTACGAGCGCCACAGCGTCGCAGGTGCCCCGTATCCCATCTACCGACCCGGATCGTTTCCCGAATTCGAAAGGCGCAGTTCGACCTTGACGCTGATTGAGGATATCGTGCGGGCCCTTGATAGCGGCCGTCCTACCCGGGGGGGGATTCGCGTGGCCTGCATCAACCTCGAGATTATCTTTGCCTTCATCGAATCCCACCGTCTTGGAGGCGCCCGCGTCGCCCTCCCCCTGGAAACCCGGGATCTGAAACTGAATCGCAAATTCGCGCCGAAGCAGCCAATATTCGAAGCGTAAGTATGACGGCGAAGGCGAGGCATGTAGGACCGCGCTTCCATCTTTCGTCCCAGCGGGCCGGGACTTCGGAGGACAGGTGCGCGGGATGAACATTGTTGTCGTCAGCGGTGATCTACTTGATCAGGATGTGGTGGGAAACCGATGATGTTCGATGTCTGTGTGGTTGGCCACGTAACGAAGGACCTCGTGCGCACCGCAGAGGGTGAATTCGAGATGCCCGGGGGCACGGCCTATTATACGGCCATTGCTCTTAAGAATCTCGGCATGCGCGTTGCGGTAATTACGAAACTGCTCGAACAGGACGTAAGAGATATTGCCCATGCCGTCGGACAGCCTTTGCCTGAAAGGGCCTGATCTGAGACTTTACTGCCGGTGAGGGTCTCCGGGCGGTTCGCAGACACTTCTTAGAACCGAAAACCACGCCCGTAGGTGCGAGTTTATCTTACCCTTTGTCTACCATCTTTTGTGTAGCTCGACAAGGTTCGGGACGAGGTTCGCGACAAGGTTACCAGGGATTTCGGAACTATCTTCTGGATTCAATCCAACGGCGCCGAAAAGCTCCCGCTTTCCGCTACATTTCCCGATCACAAGCGTAGTCCCGGCGCGCCGGGACGGAAGCATTTCGTCCTCCTTTGGTCTCGGAATCCACCCGATGTTGGGCGATGATTTTGAGGAAAGCCGGGAGGACGGTACGCGCTCTTACTTTGCCGATTCCTGGGATAGCCATGGCTTCTTCCACCGTCAACGGTTTCATCGAGGCTAATCCGAGCAGGGAGCGGTTGGAAAAAATTGTATATGCCGGAACATTGCCGCGGGCTTTGGCGAGTTGGAGGCGCTTTGATTTGAGCGCTTCGTAGAGTTCTTTACCGACTTCGGTCTCGGATGAGGTTGTTTCGGCCACGGGTGATGCATGCTTTTTTGGACGGCGCGCCTTTCGCTCGGGCCAATCGAGTTTGACGGTGGACTGCCCCTTCATCACCTGCTCCCCCAGGGAGGTAAGGGTGATCATGCGGTATTGATCGTCGGTCGCTTGAACGAGGCCGGCCCTTTCCATTGCGGCAAAGAGGGATTTAACATAGGGGAGACCCTCTTCCTTTAAGAGACCGTAGGTGGAGAGTGTATCGAGACGGGCATCGAGCACATTCCGGCTGCGGCTGCCGACTAACATCTGGACAATGCGATTAAGACCGTAGCGGGCCTGCCATCTTGATGAAGATCCCCCACGCCACGAGGCGCGGGCGACACCGCTCAGCGCTTTCTGCAAAATAACCGCTTCATCGTTAGTCGGTTCACGCAAGTCTTTCGGAGGCGCCTCGTTACAACGGTCGCAGCAACCACAGGGCTGTGCGTCTCTTTCGCCAAAATAATGCAATATCCAGGCCTGTCGGCATCGTTCGGCGTAGCCGTATTGGATCATAGCTTGAAGTTTGCCGCGATCGCGCTGGTCCTTTTCAGCCAGAGCAGCCGCATCGAGATTGAGCGCATGGGGTTGTAAGTCGGGTTGCCGAAGACGCGTGCCCCGGATTCGTTCTCCGGGAATATCGAAGCGCTCGATCACGCCCATGCGGTTCAGGATGGTGAGGGAAGCGTTCACCTGCAGAGAATTATTGCCGTAGCTCATCTCTGACGTGAGGTCCCTTATCGACCGCCGTACTTCGCTATGGCTATCAGCCAATCGACGCAAATGAGTGTAAACATCCACGATCACAGCCTTGCTCGGATTGTTGCCTTCGATGAAGAATTCCTGCACGCGCTTATCCGCGTAATTGAACAGCAGTTCGCAGACTGCCGGTTTTCCATCGCGGCCCGCGCGACCCCCTTCCTGGTAATAGGCTTCAACACTGCCCGGCATCTCGAAGTGCGCCAGAAACCGAATGTCGGCCCGGTCGATTCCCATCCCGAATGCGTTTGTGGCCACGGCCACGTCGGATTTTCTTTGCAGAAATCTCTCCTGGGCACGTTTCCGTTCCGCATCATCCAACCCGGCGTGATAGGCGATATGGGCGATGTCCCAGCTTTTCAGACGCTCCGCGACCTCCTCGACGCGCTTTCGGGTCGCGCAATAGATTATGCCGGTTCGATTTCCGTCGATTAACTCGCTCAGCCTCAGGTATTTCTCAGCGGTCGAGCTAACCTGGGTCACTCGAAACTCGAGGTTCGGGCGTGCGAAACCGGTAACGCACTCTCGCGGGTCGTGGAGGCGGAGGAGGTCCCTTATGTCCTGCCGCACTTCCGGAGTAGCGGTAGCCGTAAAGGCTGCCACCGGGGGGCGACCCAGCGCTTCAAACGTGCCACCGAGCCGAAGATAGTCGGGACGGAAATCGTGTCCCCACATCGAGACGCAATGAGCTTCGTCGACAGCGAAAAATGAAATTGTTACCTTCTTCAGTGCCTCTACAAAGCGGGCCTGCCGAAAACGTTCCGGTGCGATATAGACCAGCCGGATTCGCCCTTGCCTCACCGCATCGATCCTCTCGCGCTGTTCTCTCCCGCTTAGGCTACTGTTTATAAACGTGGCCTCTATTTTCTGCTCTCTCAACGAGTCGACCTGATCTTTCATTAGAGCGATCAGTGGAGAGACAATCACTGCGACTCCCTCCATCATCAGAGCCGGCAGCTGGTAGCAGAGCGACTTTCCTCCGCCCGTCGGCATAACTACCATGGCATCAGTCCCACTCAGAATGGCGGCCGCTACTTCCTCCTGCCCAGGCCGAAACCTATCGAAATGGAAGTATTGTTTTAACGCCTTGTGCAGCTCCATCGCCGAGTAAAGGTAAACTTCACCGCCCTCAGCGCAAGTGCGGAGATCAGAATAAGGGACAGGCAATCTATACCGATTCGCAGGCGAAAAATCGAATTAGGAGCTATGAATAAGCAATCTATGAATTTAAGGGGTGTTGATGCAGTGTATCACTGGATGTTCTGGGGTCAGAATAAGGGACAGGCTATTTATACCTAGCAGATGGTAGAAGTTTGAGATGGGAGATATGAATAAGTAGTTTATAAGAATAAGAGGGCATAAACGCAGACTACCATTGGAATTCCTGGGGGCTGATTGTGGAGAATTCGGGACTGTGAAGCTGGCAAATGTGCGATAGAATAGGGATCTGCCGAGAATTTCCGCATTTGAGATCCGCCGGAGCGGAATCAGATAAATTACCTGTCCCTAATAAATGGGCGGTTGGGTTCATAAGCGTTCGGCAAGGGTGGAAATGGGCCGTGACAGGGGCGGATAAGAGATCGGAGAATCGACAATGTCGCAGGCACCGGAATTTTCTAGGGGACATTTTAGAGTGGTCATGCCGGCAAGGGTGTTGTAGCGTGAGTGGATAAGATACCGAACTCCGATGTCCCGACGCGTGTATCGAAGAATCGCCCTGCTGCCGCACCGATGGATGCCCCTGTCTTTTTGGGTGTGGGCATTGGCCATCCCGATTGCCGGGGCGGATGAGGAGAGGGAGAAGCAGGCCCCGACGGCCGAAGAGAAGGTCGAGGTGGAGGACAAGGAGGATGAGCTCGAAGAATTTGAGCGATTTGTTGTGACGGGGACGCGAATCAAGGAGATCGATCTCGAAAACGAGGTGCCGATAATCGCCCTGGATCGGCGGCAGATCGAAGAGAGTGGAGTCACTCAGCTCTCGGAGTTGATCGGGCAGTTGCCGATTACTTCAGGAGCGTCGGAATCAGGGCAGATCGGTTCCTTTGCGGGAGATGGGGCGCAGGCGAATCTGAGGGGAACCGGGGTAGCAGGGACTTTGGTGCTGTTGAACGGTCGCCGTATGGTGCCCTACGCTTTTTCGACGGCGCGAGGAGAAAACTTCGTCGATTTGAACGCAATCCCGGTGGGCGCGATTGAAAGGATCGAGATTCTGAAAGATGGAGGGTCGGCCATATACGGGTCCGATGCGCTCTCCGGGGTGATTAACTTCATCTTACGAAAGGATTACGAAGAAGGGGAGATAAGGGTCTATTATGAAGGTACGACACGGGAAGATGATGTCGCAATCTGGGGAACAGACGTTACCTGGGGCAAGACAACTGAGCGGTCGAGCATCATAATACACGTGAACTACTATCAGAGAGATCCTTTGATGCGGCGCGACCGGTCCTTCTCGGCCAGTCCGGATCAGTCGGATAAAGGCGGGTTTAACCTTCTGGGGTGGGACAGCTATCCCGGGTTTTTTGAGTTTCTCGGGTTGCGACGAAATCCGGCTGATTTCACCCGGCTTGAGAATCACTTATTCGTTTTTTTTGGGGACGGTTCTACGGAAGATATGGAAGGTTTTGAGCGGTTCAACTATAACACCGAGGCCACCCTGGTGAGTGGAGCGGAACGCTACGGGATTAGCTTTTTAGGAAGCTACGAAATCAACAACTCACTGGAATTTTTCGGGGAATTCAGTTACCAGGACAACGCCGCGAACTACCAGCTGGCCTCTGCTCCACTGAACCGCGGTTACATTATCCCCGCGTCCAATCCGTTCAATCCTACCCCTTCATTCGACAACTTCTTCAGTGGCCCGCTTGTCCCCCCCGGTGGACTGGACATTACGGACTCCCTGTTGCGGCCGCTCGATCCGGGCCCACGAAAGAATGAGACCGATTCGGAGCTGATTCGACTAGTGGCGGGACTGAAGGGGGAATGGGGTGGAGCCCAATGGGAGCTATCTTTACTCTACGGAAAAAGTGTGGTAAAGGAGGTCACGAAAAACCTCATCCGGGTCGATCTCTTTCAAGAAGCTCTCAATGCCACTGGAGCGGATGCCTTGAATCCCTTCGCCTCGGCTCCCGGTGAGGACAATAACGCCGCCATTTACAACCGGATCACGACCGACGATGTGCGTTCGGGCAATCGTGAATTCTTTCAGATCAATGCCGGGATGAGCAAGGAGTTGTTCAGTCTGCCGGCCGGCCCTGCGATCGGTCATTTCGGTGTAGAGTTTCGCGATGAATCAATGAATCGATTGCAGTCGGAATTGGCTGGGAATTTCCTATTATTCGGATCGGGAGGGACGTCGGCGGAAGGCAGCCGCAACGTATATGGCCTTTATGGAGAGATGATTATTCCCCTTCACAAGTTCCTCGAAGGCCATTTCGCGGCGCGCTGGGAGGAATACAGCGATTTTGGCGACACCGTAAATCCCAAGGTAGGAATAAAAATGCGCCCGTTTCCCAGTGTGCTGCTGCGCGCGTCCTACTCCGAAGCGTTTCGAGCACCGTCTCTCGAACAGGCCTTCGGCGGCATCACCCGCGGCTTCGTGCAGGAGCGAGATTTTCTCCGCACAAACTTTACATTCGGTGTCTTCGATGAGGGGACGCCCTGGCCCTTTGACGATTTTCGATCCCGCGAAGTACGCCGTCAGGGAAATCCGGACCTCAGGCCGGAAGGCTCCAGGTATTTCAACGCGGGAATAGTCTACAGTCCCAAGTTCCTGGAGGATCTGGCAATCGGGTTCGACGTCTGGCGGCTGGAAATCGACAATGTGATCGCGACGCGGTCTATCCCTTCACTATTGTCAGCGGAAGAGGACTTCTACTTTGAGGATCCAGTCAACTACCTTTTCCTCTTGGACCGTGAGACCCGGGGAGCGATGACGGGTGTGTTTCGCGACCCGAATGGGCCCTGGGTGCGTCCGGAAACACCGCAGATCACATTTATTATTCCCGGAAAGATCGATTATGTTGTGAGTGAATTCAGGAATTTTGAAGGGGTCACACTGGAGGGGCTGGATTTCGAGATATTTTACCGCTTCAAGACGGAGACGTTTGGGGATTTCTGGATTCGACATTATTCCGTATACGTCGATCGTTACGTTACGGGGGGTTTCAATCTCGTCGGGTTTATCGGTCTCCCTCGATATCAAGCCTACAGCACGTTTCGATGGTCCAGCAGCAACCGTAATCTTCGCCTTGCCCTGGTGTCGCGTTATACCTCCGGGTATAAGACTGAATTTGTCGGGGTGCCCAGGGTGAACAGTCATACCGTTTTCGACCTGCAGCTGACCTATGCTGGCCTTTTTGATACCGAGGTAATATTCGGCATCAAGAATCTGACCGACCGCGATCCTCCCGCCAATGTGACGGAGGAGGAAGGCTACGATACTAATCTCGGCGCCTATAATCCGTACGGAAGAACGGTTACGGTTTCACTGAAGAGGACGTTTTAGCCCGCCAGCATGTAGATGCACCTCTTTCGAATTCAGATTACGATTATGATCACGACGGGAAGTTTTCATGGGGTTACTCTCTTTTAATCGTGACTCTCAATCGTGACCTGCGGTCGACCGTGCACGACTCGCTCCCACACACCTCATCGTATTTGCAAATTGGAGTAATAAGAATCCTCCGAGCTCTCTTTTTTCTGATTGGTTTGGTCGCCGCTCTTGTGGCACAGGCGGAAGAGATACCGGTGGAGTCTTTTTTCCGCAGTCCTGGGTTTACCCGGTTTCGGATTTCCCCGAGTGGAGAATATCTTTCGGCCCTCGGGAGTTGGAAGGACGGAATGAATCTCTACGTCATCGACCTGAAGTTGGGCACTTCCACCCGGATAACGGCGACAACCGACCAGACCATAAACCACTATCTGTGGGCGAGCAAAGAACGGATATTGTTTACCATGGATCAGAATGGCAATGAGTCATGGGGACTTTTCGCCGTTAATCGTGATGGCTCGAATCTTCGAACACTCGTTCCACCTCTGGGAAGCACCGGTAGCTTTGTATTTCGCTACTCGCGACCGCTGGATCTGCTCAGAGACCATCCCGATGAGATCTTAATTCTGAATAACGAGAGGCGGGTCGATTATCCCGATGTGTATCGGATGAATATCAACAATGGCGTGAGACGTTTAGCGGTTAGAAATCCGGGCAATTTTACGGGGTGGCGCACAGATCAGGATGGCGAAGTTCGTTTGGGCGAGGCGAGGGATCATGATGGTGGAGTGACGTATTATTTTCGCGAGAAAGGGAAGAAGGATTGGGGTGAAATTGCCTATTTCCCTTTTGGAAAGGCGAAGTGGCGCCCGGTTGGACCTCCCGAATTTGACCAGATGCCGATCCTGGTCCCTCCTCCCCAACCGTTCAGCTATGATCACTTGAAACTGTATGTGGCGAGCGAAATCGGGCGAACGGTATCGGCAATTTTCGAATTTGACCCGCAAGCGAAAGAGATGGGGCGAATGCTTTTCCAGACTCCCTCACATGATGTCGTCGACCTCCAACTATCGGACTTTTTGGAGAGACCACTTGGTGTATATTACGAAACCGAAAAGCCCGAAGTCTTCTGGTTTGATGAGGAGAAGCGGATTATTCAGGCGTATCTGGAGAGGAAGTTTCCAGGGTTCCACAGTCGAGTCGTAAACACGAGTGATGATCATACAAAAATGGTGGTAGCGAGCTACTCCGATCGCCACCCCGTGGTTTATTCATTACTCAGTATCGATAAGGGTGAGTTGAATCTGGAGATTCTCGCCGACAACCGGGTCATCGAGACCTCCATGCTGGGAGAGATGAGGCCGATCCGCTTTGAAGCTCGAGATGGAACACCCTTGCATGGCTATCTAACCCTTCCAACAGATCAGGAACCCCGCAACCTACCGCTTATTGTTCACCCGCATGGAGGCCCGTGGGTGCGTGATTCATGGGGATATAATCCCGTGGTGCAGTTTCTCGCCAATCGGGGATTTGCCGTCCTTCAGATAGATTTCCGTTCATCGTTGGGATATGGGTGGGCTTTCCTCCATGCCGGTGACAAACTATGGGGCTCGAATATGCAGACTGATCTTGTCGATGGAGTGAAATGGGCAACGGAACGAGGAATCGCCGACCCAAATTCTATTGGGATCTATGGATCCAGCTACGGCGGGTATGCCGCATTAGCGCAGCTTACGAAATTCCCGGAGATCTATAAGTTTGGTATCAGCGCATTTGGCCCAGTCGATCTCATAGAGCTGATCAACTGGAGGAGAAAATGGAAACAGGAGATGGTCTACGGTTTTTATTGCCGAACGATTGGACATCCCGAAAATGACAGGGATCTCCTGGCGCGCTTCTCTCCCATTAATTACATCGAGAGGATCCAAGCACCGATATTCATCGTACACGGCAGTCAAGATCCGCGAGTCCCCATCGATCATGCGAAGGTGCTCCGCCGGGAGCTGAGAAAGAGGGGAAAGGATTTTGTCTGGTTGGTGAAAAAAGACGAAGGACATGGTTTTCGCAAGGTTGAAAACCAGATAGAGCTCTATACCATGATGGATGCTTTTCTGAAACGGTTTCGTTAATATGGCGAAGGTAGAACCGTTCTGTTGTTCAAAGAGCTTCGAATATTCGTGGGGAAAGCGGACTAATGAGTAGTGAAACTGAAGAGACGGGACCGAAGAAGGGGCGAAGCAAGAAGTGTATCTTTTGCATCTGCTCGTGCGGATGTGTAGGGTTAGGCCTGTCTATAGTCGCCTTCGCAGTCTTGTGGGGCAGAGAGTATTTGAAGATCCGTGATGAGTTCGAAGGCACAGCGGCAGTGGTAGTGGTGGCGCTTGGAGAGGCCGCTAGAAATAATGTAAGGGAACTTGAAACGGCAGCTGTACTTTTGGGGCAGAGCCTTCCTTTTGGTCGTGAGGTGTTCAAGGAAGTTGCAGGTCCGATCGTAAAAGCCAATACGGGATTGGCAGCTATGAATTGGGTGCCACGGATTAGCCACGAAGAGCGCGAAAGTTGGGAAGCATTCGGGCGAAGAGAGTACTCTCCAGATTTTCAGTTCCTCGATGAGGGACGTATACGAACCCACAGCCGGGCGGCCCTTCGCAAAGAGTATTTTCCCATTCTCTTTACCGAACCGATCGAAGGAAACAGATCCGCCCTCGGATTGGATATCAGCTCGAATGAGAGGCAGCACAACGCTTTGGAGAGAGCTCGCGATTCCGGGGAGGTAGTTATCTCCCTGCCATTCCGTCTCAAACAGGAGGCGGGCTTGCAGAATTCCTACACACTGCTCACTCCCATCTATTCGGGCGGCTCTACACCCCATACGAAAGAACAGCGCCAAGAGCAACTGTTGGGCTATCTGGAAGGTGCGTATCGATCTGGAGACATGGTTCTGTCGGCGCTGGAGTTTGTCGCCCTGGATGATATTCAGTTATGGTTTTACGACTTGATGGACAGGAATAAACAGCCGTTTCTCTTTGTCGAGGTTATAGAATGGGAGCCGCGGGTATCATTTGCTTCATTTGGGGAAGCGGCTGCTGCCCTGAAAGGGTTGAGTATTAAAGAGAAGGTCGCCCACGCAGGTCACGATTGGGGGATTGTGGTTAAGGCGACTCCGGGTTATATTTGGTCTCACAGCAGCTTGGAGCCAGTGGGTGTTCTCGCAGTTGGATTGTTATTAACGGTTTTGGTTTCGCGGATTCTAATTCGACGGACAAGAGTCGAGGAGGGAGTGGTCCCAGCACCGGTCGTAGAGTCCCGCTGACTCGAGACTTCAATGTAGATGGGGGTTTTCGGGCCATAATTCTAGGTGTTTTCGAGTGGGAAAATTGCCAGTTGGCGGATTAGATATCGTCCTCGTCCTCGGAGCGCAGCGATCTTTATCGAACGATCTATCCGAGAAATCACTCGTACCACTCTCCGATTCACTTTGATCGAGCGTCAACTTTGTATTTTGAGCATCTGAGAGGAGCGAGGAATCGAGAACGAGGAGGAGGTCTCGAGTGGCGGGAGACACGGCCGAAAGTTTCACACCCGTTTGATCCGGCAAGCGCCAGCGTGGCCGGGGGCGCGACTAATGTGAAACTTTCCTGACGTACGGCAGTGAATTTCAGAACTCGCTATCATGCGGGTTGGCGGGCAGGGGGCAATCGCAGATACAATTCCCGGCTTTTAATCGCTGCGGTGAAGGCGGATCGGCATCGCTATTACCGGGTGAGCGGGTTTAATTCCCCGAAGCTTGCTTCGTTTCTAATTCATAAAGTCTAATATCAAATGCCTCGGGGCTTGCCCCGAGGATCTTTAAGAGCTAAAGAAAACAGAATGTGACGGTAGGCTTCATCTTCGAACCATCAAATTCGAAGAAAAATGGAGAAACCTACCGTCAAAGAAGAGACCTTCTTACAGTGCATCCTTGGAGTGGACAAGGGTAATCCCTCGATCACGGTCTATCGGGATCTGAGCGAAGGCAAACTGCACGTCTATTACGGGCATGAGCTTTTTGAAGTCGTAGAGGACGATCGGGAGCAAGTTGAATTCAAGCTATTGGTGGGGCGCCTCTACAATGCGGGGTTGAAGAAAGGGCGCTTAGAGAAGCAATTTGAGGTTGACCCCAAAACGATGAAGCGGTGGGGGGAGGCGCTTCAAAGCGGAGATGCCGAGACCTTAGCGCGAGTGCTGGCGGGACGCAGCGCTCATCGCAAATTGACGAGGGAAATCCGGAGTTTTGTGCGGGTGCGCTTCGGGCAGATCTATGGGGAGAGTCGGTATGGCTACAGCAAGAAGATACGGGGGGAGATCGAGGAGGTGTTCGGAGTTAACCTCAGTGGGGAAACTTTGCGCCCTGTCTTTAAGGAGCTTAAAGAGGCCCGGGCAAAGGAGGCCGAAGCCGAGAGGGCGCAAAATCGGGAGACTCCCTGGGATTGCCCGGAGGACTCGGGGAGGGACGAACAGGAGCAAGAAGCAGAAAATAGCCCCGAAAGCGAAGGGGACAATCGCAAGGGGTCTCCCGATTTTTCGAGGGAGAGCTCCGAAGCGGTGCAATGGTATCGGCACCTGGGAGTACTTCTGTTCAGTGCCGCGCTCAGAGAAGTCGCTCAGATTGATCGCGAAGAGGGCTGGCTTTTGAAACAATGGGTGGCTTGCGGGTTGTTGGCCGCGGTCAATATCGAGCAGAGCAAACTGCTCGATCTCGAAGACCTGCAAAAACTCATCGGGCGAGTCCTGTATACCCCCTATCTGCAACGCCAAAGCCTTAGCGCCCTGGCCGATGAAGGGCTTTTAAGAGAGATCCTCAGAGTGAACGCGAGGGGCCTGAATGCTTCGGATGAAGAGAGCTTTTATTATGATCCGCACACCAAACATTACACCGGAATGAGCAAGGTGCTGGCGGGATGGTGTCCGGGTATCCGTCTGGCCGACAAAGCGCTCCACAGCGATTTTATTCATACCCTCAAGGGCTATCCGATCTATTTTGCGAGTACCGACAACTATGAGGATATAAGGGAACGGTTTATCCCCAACTGCGAAGCGATGCTCGAGCTGGTGCAGTTGCCGGCTGATAAGAAGGTGAGCATTTACGTGGACCGGGCGATCGCCGCGGAGTGGTTTTACGAAGCCATCGTGGAGCATCCTCAACTCGAAATCATTACCTGGGAAAAAGGTTACAAGGCCAGCGCCCAGCCCCTCCAACGGATCGACGGGCAGTTGCGCCTGCAGCGCGCGCGCAACCATGCCGAAGATCTCCAGGAGTATCATCTTCGCTATCAGCGGGGCCCCTGGAAGAAAAATCCTCAACTGGTGCAGTGGATCGTGGAGGCGACCAATCCAAAAAATCGAACCATTACCGTGAGCATCCTGGCGACCGATCAGCAGGCCCGAAATGAAGAGGTAATCAAAGGGATGTTCAGTCGCTGGATTCAGGAGAATGACTTCAAATACCTCGATAAGCACTTTGGGATTAATCAGATCACCTCTTATCGCACCGTCCACTACAAGCGATTAGCCCAACACCTTGAGGACAAGCAGGAGAAAAGCGGTGCCGCCAAAGCCCTCCTGAAGCAAAAACAGCAATGCACCGAAGAATTGAAAAGACTGCTCCTGGCCGAGCATGCCCACCCGGGCAAAAGCGCCTCAAGGGGCGAAAAGATCCGTCGACTCGATCAGGCCCTCAAAGCCCTCCAACTCGAACTGGAGCAAATCGACACCGAATGCTCGAGGCTGCAGCGCCTCATTGATGAAAACTATGTCCGCCTGGACACCGCTAACAAGTCCCTCATGGATGCCTTGAAAATCTTCGCCCGTAACAGCTTCTACAAGCAGCTCGAACCCTTTAAAGCTCGCTACAACAACTATCGTGACGACCACGATCTGTTTCGCAATTTGACTCACAGTGACGGCGTTCTTATAGAGAGGGGCTGTGCGGTCGAAGCGCATTTATTCCCCACCGCAACTTATCCCCCTCGGGTGCAGGCGGTGGTGCTTGAGTATCTGCAAACTCTCAATGAGAAGCCCTTACTGATGCCCGACGGTTCAGGCCGAAGAATCATCTTCCGACTGGGCAAAAAATCGGGATTTAAACTTGCGATTGCATAGTGCCTTTAGAGGGGCAATATAGTGAGGTCTGAAGTTCGACCCTTCGTCGCTACTCCCGCGGAGCGCATACGCGTCAACCTAACTTTCATAATATGCTAATAATCAGTTAGTTGAATGATAATTAATGCCACCGGCGAATCGGTCTTCTGTCTTACTATGCGCCTCAAATGCAACAGCCTGAAATCCTGGCAGGGCCGTTCTCATCGGTTCACCATTGTGGTTGTTTTCCATTCCCCACGCTTGCCGTGGGGTCAGTTGAGGATTCGGGCTAGAGCATTTAACAGAGTACATCAAGGAATCCCCCGGCCTCGCGCCGGGGATTGTTAGGTTTCTTCGCTACTACCATCGAGTCAAGCACATCTTATTGAGCATAAGCTGCTTAGGAACTTCACCCGATGGCAAAGCCTATGGGAAACAGGAAGCGAACGAGCGGGAAACCTGAGGCTCTCCGGGTCAAGCCCGGAGGATCTTCCAAAGGAGGGCCCAGGCATTGTAGCCGGGAACCTAAGAATCCCCGGCGCGAGGCCGGGGGATTTCCGAATGCGAGAAACCCGAATTCGGACTCGCCACATTAGACGTTCTGTCAATTGGTTTAGTGCCTGTGGTTCAATGTCTGGCGTCTAAAGTTGACGCCAATGCGCTGAGCGGGACGGGGCAAGCAGGCTCAGGGTCTTCGACAAGCGCGGTCCGACAGTCCTGAAGTCGCGGTGGGAAGGTTCGCCTTTGCATGCAACCTTTTCCTGATCTGCACAACTGCCCAGGCGGCGTGTTCGGCGATGAGGGGATCGGGATCTTCCGCCGCCGTCTGGAGGGCGGGAAGATCTTCCGCGATTCCGATGTTGCCGAGGGCGACCGCGACGTTTCGGAGCCAACGTGGGCGTTTCAGCCGATAGATCGGCGTCTTTCCGAAGTAGGCGCGAAAATCGGCGTCACTCCATTCGAGCATCTCCCTAAGGTCGGGATAGGTGCGTGCATGGAATTTTGATTCACGTGATTCTTTTGCCCAACGGTTCCAGGGGCAGACGTCGAGGCACTCGTCGCAGCCGAACACCCTATCGCCGATCGCCTCTCGAAACTCTTCCGGGATGGGCCCCTTGTGTTCGATTGTCAAATAGGCTATGCATTTACGTGCGTCGAGGGTATAGGGTGCTGTGATAGCACGTGTCGGGCAGATATCGATACAGGCGGTGCACTTACCGCAGTGATCGTTAACAGGTTCATCCGGGGGAAATTTCAGAGTTGTGAAAATCTCCCCGAGAAAGAGCCAGGTTCCGAGCCGAGTGTGGATAAGCATCGTGCTCTTGGCCTGCCACCCGAGACCGGCTTCTACCGCGATCGGTTTCTCCAAGACCGGGCCCGTGTCTACATAGGGTTTGTTCTCCCCCCCCTGGTCCCTGAGCCAATGGCAGAGCTGTTTCAGCTTCTTCATCATGATATCGTGGTAGTCGAAACCAAGGGCGTATTTTGCGATGCGGCCACGGCGGCGGGGTTCCGGCTGATAGTAATTGAGACCCAGGCAGATGATGCTCTTTGCTTCGGGAAGGATCCGGTCGGGGTTGAGTCTCCGTTCGCTGTTCTTCTCCATCCACGCCATATCTCCCTGTTGGCCATCCGCTATCCATTTGAGATAATACTCTCGTCGAAGGTTCGGCCTGACTGACGCGACTCCGCAGACTTCGAAGTCGAGCAACCTGGCCTCGTTCAAGAGAGCGTTCTTCAGTTGATGTTCGTAGGAGGCCATGAGGGACCTTGTGGGAGGAGCCGGATCGCATCGAGTCCGCGGCGGCCGATGAGGGATTGTGGGAGGAGCCGGATCGTTGGAGTCAATTGACCGGAATATCTTGTGAAAATTCGAAGTTAGCAGATTAGACGAAGGTGAAAATTGCAAGGCCTGAGCGCAGCCTGGCAACATTTTGGGTGGGTCGCTGTCTTCCAACTAGCGGCCTGTCGGACTTTGTGCATCTTTCGAAAGAGTTACTCGGTTTCATTCCGACAGGCTGCTAGGAATCTGTCGGTCTTATCTGGGTCGGAATGTCGATCTGTAACCATGAAATCTGCACCAAGGGAATGTTAGGAATTCTAAGTCCGACAGATTCCTAGCAAAAGCCTACCTTGCGTGGGCTTGCATTTGTTATCTGCGCTTTTCAGAATAGTACTTTGCTAATGTTGACACGATCTTCAAGGGATGCCGCATCCGTTAGACTAAGTATGATCGTCTTGGTCGGAATCGTTTCTGTGTACTCGTATTCCTTTTCGAAGCACAGTGCCAGAACCTTGAGAGTTGAGATCGAGGAAGCAGCCGGTCCCGGACAGGATGTCGAAACAGAAACGGCCAATGAGGAGGCGCCTCAGTCGGAAACGGAAGAATCGAGTCTTACGGAAGATTCCCGGCCCTCAAAGGAAGTAGAAGCGACGGAAACATTGGCGGATGATAATGTGGAAGAGGAACAGCCCAAGAAGCCCACCGAGAAAGAGCGAGCGCCTCGATCCCTCCCTGATGGTAAGAAACACTCCGTCTACGTCGTTCCCGTGCAGGATACGATCTCGAAACCGACTCTTTATATCGTGCGTCGTGGGCTCAAGGAGGCAATTAACAATGATGTTGATGTGATTGTCCTGGATATGGATACGCCAGGAGGCCGCGTCGATGTGACCTTGGAAATCATGGAGATACTGGATCGTTTCCAAGGGGAGACGGTCACTTTCGTGAATGTCGATGCGATCTCCGCGGGAGCTTTTATCGCCTCAGCGACAGATGAGATATACTTTGCGCCAAAGAGCCAGATCGGGGCCGCCGCGGTAATCTTTGGAACCGGGGACGATGTGCCTGAAACAGCGAAGCAGAAAATCGAGAGCTATATGGGGGCAAAAGTGCGCAACTACTCTGAGACCGATCCCTACCGGGCCAAGGTGATTAAGGCCATGATGGATGCGGACTACGTTCTTGAAATCGAGGGAGAAGTCATCAAACCAGAGGGGGAACTGTTGACCCTGACGGCGGCGGAGGCGATGAAAGAGTATGGCGATCCTCCGCGGCCGCTTTTAGGGGCCGGTATCGCGGAGACGCTCGAGGAGCTACTCGATCAGAAATACGGCGATGGAAATTACGTCATCAAGGAATTCAATCTTACCTGGTCTGAAACACTTGCCCAGTATATGGACGCTATTGCGCCCATTCTCCTGGGCATAGGTTTCCTGTGTATGATGATAGAATTCAAGACTCCTGGATTCGGTTTCATTGGCGGAATTGGAATTGCGTTTCTTTTAACGGTCTTCGCCAGCAATTATGTGGCGGGCCTGGCCGGGTATGAGGCTATCCTTTTCTTCCTTCTCGGAATCATCCTTATCGGCATCGAACTGTTTTTGCTTCCCGGTACTGTCTTCCCGGCATTTTTGGGAATCGTTCTGATATTGGGGTCTCTCATTTGGTCCATGGCGGATATTTGGCCGGATGGAGGAAATGGTATTGAATTTGATCCTGAAGTGCTCTGGCAACCGATTTACAATCTGGCCTTGGGAATTCTGATATCAATATTTGGAGGGGTAGCGATCTGGCGGTTCTTACCGAGGTCGTGGATCTACGATAAGCTTGTATTAGCCGGCAGTGTCGCCGCCGCCGATCCGCTGACCGCGGGAGGTGCGAGCAGCCTAAGTAACGAATCGAGTTTACCTGATGTCGGGAGTGAGGGCATTGCTGCCAGTGATCTCCATCCAATGGGTGAAGTCGATATCGGAGGTAGACGCTACCAGGCAATGCTGAGCCTTGGAACGGTAAGGAGAGGCGCTATGATAAAGGTAGTGGGCTATAAGAATTTCGCGCTCCTGGTAGATAGTTTAGAATCATGAGCCTCATCCTTACTTTAATAGGCATCGCCCTCGTGCTCTTCTTTTTTGAGATTCTCATTCCTGGGGGGCTGCTTGCGATCTTAGGCGTTTTGCTGATGTTTGGCGCCTGTGTTGTGGCCTACACCGAAATGGGCGTAATGGCGGCAATGATTACTTTTCTTCTTTCCATGATTCTCGCTCTCGCGATGTTCATTCTGGAACTGAAGATAATTCCAAAGACACGATTCGGGCAGCGACTTTTTCACAAGTCTTCCCTGCAGGAAACGAGTCTAAAAGAACAGGCCGGCAATGAGATTATTGGAAAGAAAGGGGAAACACGCACCCGCCTCAATCCTACCGGCAAAATTGTCGTTGAGGGGGTCCAGTATGAGGCCTTTTCACAGAGCGGATTACTCGACAAGGGCACTCCCATAAAGGTGGTGAACCAGGATAGTTTTCGACTCATTGTGGATAAAGTCTGAACTGGCCTGGTTTGAGTACTGGTGGCCGTGCGAGTGGTGAGTACTTGACATTGCAACCGACAGACAACAACTTGAAGTTGATGGGGGGAAATTGATCTGGCGCGCAGTTCCGGCAACCGCGAAACTACGGGGCGTTCCCGCAATGGATTTCCTCCCCGTTAAAACATCATTACTTCGCGAAATTAAACTCAGTCTAATATCATGTCCAATCCGTTAGCAATTAGCGTCATGCAGATCGGGTCGATCATCGGCCTCGTCGTTGTTCTGGTGCTCTCATTTATCATCATTTCGTTTTTCAACGTCTGGTTGAAAGCGTGGTTGTCGGGAGCCTATGTTGGGTTTGGCACGTTGGTCGCAATGCGGCTACGCGGGAATCCCTATTCGCTCATCGTGGATGCACGAATTACTGCCGTTAAAGCAGGAATTGAGATACCCTCGGACCAGTTCGAGCAACACTACATGGCGGGCGGAGATGTCATCCAGACAACCCAGGGTGTGATCAACGCAATGAAAGCGGGAATTCCCCTGGATTGGGACCGGGCCTGCGCTATTGATCTCGCGACCAAAGGAACATCCAAATCCATTACTGAGGCGGTGCGCACGTCAATAAGTCCGAAAGTGATTGACTGCCCGGATCCAAATATGGGAGGCCGCGCTACGATCGACGGCGTGGCCAAGGACGGGATACAGGTAAAGGCAAAGGCGCGCGTAACGGTGCGGAGCAACCTCGATCGTTATGTTGGTAGCGCGCAGGAAGAGACAATAATCGCCCGGGTCGGTGAAGGTATCGTGACAACGATCGGTTCAGCGGAAAGCTATAAGTGGGTATTGGAAAATCCCGATTCCATTTCTACAAACGTCCTCGATCGCGGCCTCGATACGGGGACGGCCTTTGAGATACTCTCTATCGACATCGCGGACGTCGATGTGGGTGAAAATGTTGGGGCGAAGCTGCAGGAAGCGCAGGCGGAGGCAAACAAGAACATGGCCCAGGCGCAGGCTGAGATCAGGCGAGCGGCGGCCGTTGCCTTGGAGCAGGAAAACGTCGCGAAAGTGCAGGAGATGCAGGCCAAGCTGGTGGAGGCTCAGGCACAGGTGCCGATGGCTATGGCGGACGCCCTCAGGTCCGGAAAACTCGGTGTTATGGATTACTATCGCATGATGAACATTCAATCCGATACTGAGATGCGGCAGTCCATCGCGGGGCCGGGCGAGAAGGAACCGGAGTAGAGCGAGTCGAAGGACCTCAGTTTTCCGTCGGACTTTGCCGACAGGCTCTTAGAAGACGAAACTCAAAAATAACCCGAATTCGGCGAACAGGACGATGGACATACTGGAATGGCTGGTACCGATCATTTTTGTGGTCATTTGGTTAGCGCGCAAGTTCTTCGGGAAAGAAGAGGATGATTCCGAAGCCGCTCCAGGTCAAGAGGCGGAGCGGCGAAAGCAGGAGATTCAGGAGGAGATACGCCGACGCATTGCAGAAAGACAGCAGGACCGGGGGACAGTTGAGTCGCCAGCTCCCCCCTCTGCTGGGAGAGCGCCGCCCGCGCCGCCGGTCCGTCAACTGGAGACGGCTGTCAAAGAGATGCGCGGGCCGGATCATCACAGAGGCGATTCTCCTTTTGTGGTGGTAGAGACGCCACATCCAGCTATGCAGCAGCCGTCGTCGGCCGGGCTACAGGCGCAAATGGATCAACTGCGGCAGGGCCAACTCGCTTCGCTGCATACAGCAATGGAAAACAAGGAGCGCGTAAGGCAGCGACAACAAATCAGTGAAGTGATCGTACATGACGGACTTATGGAAAGGCAAGCCCTGCGAAACGCCGTGAAAGACCCTGACAGTCTCAAAAGAGCTTTTGTTTATGCTGAGGTGTTGGGCATCCCCTTGAGCCTACGCCGACGCAGCGGCTTCATGCAGTTCTGGGAAGAGTAGCAAGGGAACCAGGATAGCCAGGGCCTATTCCAAACTGCGCGTACCGGGTCCGGATTTTCCCATTTTAAATTTCTGCCCGGCTTTTTCCACGATCAGATTGTCTCCCTCCAGAAAGCTGATTCGGACTGGTCCCATTTTTCTAACGGGAACGGAATCCCCTTTGGCCAACATGCCGTTAAAAATCTGTTTATTGTCGATTTTCTGTCGCACCACAACGTTTACATCATCGAGGGCGATAAGGATGATCTCCTCTTCACCGAGAGGGCTGGCGGAGGAAGGCGAGGAGCCGGTTCCCGAGCTACCGGGTTGAGATGAAAATTCTCCCAGTTCAGGATTCAGCTCGGGGCCTTTTCGTGAAACGACGAGGTTTACAAGGATGACAATAAGGAAAACAAGGAGGAATGTGCCGCCGAAAATCAGCCCCACTTTAATATATAGGGCTTTGTCCGACTGAAATGGGTGTTCGGGTGGGGCAGTTTCGGCCTCGGCCAAATCCGATGGCTCGGAAGGGAGTTCCGATTCGGGCAGATCCATGCGGCCGAGGAAGTCGTGAGTGTCCTTTTTTGCAACCTTTCCCTGCCCCAATTGCATGGCGTCGTAATCTGTAATTATCTTATCTGGATCCAGCTTGAGAAACCTTGCGTAATTTGTGAGAAACCCGCGTATGTAGACTTCAGGGAGCGGGATATCCATGGAGTTGTTCTCAAATGCGACAATGAAGTCGCCGCGAATCTTCGTCGCCTCAGCCGCTTCTCTGATGGAGATACCGTGCCGCTTGCGCGCCTCTTCGAGTTTCTCACCGATATTCTGCATGGATCATTGTCCGGAATCAGAGAGCATCGAGATCTTTGAGAATTTCTCTTGGCTGGGCGCCGTTTTCGGGTCCGACGATACCCTTTTCTTCTAACATTTCCATGATCCGGGCAGCCCTGTTGTAGCCGATTCTCAGACGCCGCTGCAGCATGGAAGTCGAGGCACGTTTGGTCGCTCTTATTACTTCTATGGCGTCGGGCACCAGTTTATCGTCACTCTCCTCGGCTATCACGCTCTCGCCAGCGAGTTCTCCGGATTCTACAGTCTGTTGAAACTCGTCGTCAAATTCGGGCGGCCCCTTCTGTTTGAGGAAGTTGACTATCTTCTTAATCTCATTATCCGATACAAAAACACCCTGCGAGCGAATGAGATCCGAAGAACCAGGGGGAAGGAACAGCATATCTCCCCTGCCAATGAGGTGATCCGCGCCCATTGCGTCGAGGATAGTCCGACTGTCCACCTTGGAGGCGACTTTAAAGGCGATACGGCTGGGGAGGTTGGCTTTTATCACTCCCGTAATCACGTTTACAGAGGGGCGTTGGGTGGCGATGATGAGGTGGATCCCGGTAGCGCGAGCAAGTTGCGAGAGGCGGGCGATGCAAGTCTCGATATCGGCTGGAGCTACCATCATGAGATCCGCCAATTCATCGACGATGCAGACGATATAGGGTAACTTTTCCGGAATATCGATATCTTCGTCGCGAGGCACTTCAATGTTGCCCGCTGCCACGCGCTCTTCCGGGGTGAGATCGGCCTCAAGTTCCTTGTCTGCGACCGATCCTTTAACATCTTCGGCTCTCTTGGCATTGAAGGATGCGATATTGCGCACACCGATCTTGGCAAAGACTTTGTAGCGATGCTCCATTTCCGAAATCAGATATTTCAAAGCAAAGGGAACTTTTTTCGGATCCGTTACTACCGGAATGAGCATATGAGGTAGATCGTTGTAGATCTGCAACTCCACAATTTTTGGATCGATCATGACGAAACGGAGTTCATCCGGACCGGCGTGATAGAGAAGAGAGGTGATTATCGCAGATATGCAGACCGTCTTTCCGGACCCGGTGGCGCCGGCAATGAGGAGATGGGGCATTTTCGCCAGGTCGGCCACCAACGGTTTACCAGTAACTTCCCTTCCCAGTGCGACGGGAATTTCAGCGCCACTTTCTGCCCAGGCGGTCGACTCCAGGATTTCACGGATGGAAACTGGCGAGGGGCTTGAATTCGGCACTTCGATACCCACGCTTCCCTTCCCGGGGACGGGAGCGAGGATCCGCACAGAAGCCGCTTTAAGGCCTAGAGCGATGTTTTTATCGAGATTTATGATCTTCTCGACCCGTACTCCCGCTGCCGGCAGTACTTCATAACGTGTAATGACGGGGCCCGTGTGCACCTCTCCCATGGAAACTTTGACTCCAAACTCAGTGAGCGTTCGCACCAGTGCCTCGGCAACAGCTTGATGATCTTCCGCCGATTGTCCCATGTCCCGCGGAGCTTCTTGCTGGAGAAGTGAGAGGGAAGGGAAGAGGTAGTCACCCTTTTTCTCAGGAAGAGGAACGCTGGCCTTCTCCGTGGTCTCCCCGGCGACAATTTTGAGGGCCCCGCGCGATCTACCGCCGCTTCTCTGCGCTTCCGATTTGATTCTCAACCCGGAACCTTGCGAGGACTTGGGGCGAGCGGCGGGAATGCCACCAATTTCCAGGACGGCTTTTTCCTGCTCCTCGATGGGGGGTTTGCTCTCGCTTTGAGATTCGGCCGCACCGGCGGCTGCCTCTGATTCATCTTCTCCGGCCGAGTCTCGCAGTGCTGGGATCTCCCGCCCGGGTCGCTTCGGAAGAGGTTTAGCCTTGGTCGGTGTCGCTTTGGCCTTTTCTTCTGATTCTTCTTGAGCCCTTTTCTGCTCAACGCGTTCCCGTCGCGCGTCTTTCCATTTCTCCAGCTTTTCCTTCCAACCGGCCCTCGCGAGATTGTCGTGGAGGAGGATGAAGGTGCCTCCGAAGAAAATCGCAGCCAGAACAAGAACGCCTCCAAAAGTGCCGAGCATTTTAGCCAGGAGGTTCGCGAAGATCAGATCGCCCAGTATCCCGCCGAAGCCCGCTGTATACATATCATTATCGATGGCCTTTTTGAGCGACTCCGATTCAAGCATATTGGCAATCGCGGCAGCACTTGCCAACGAGGCCAGTATTGCGATGTATTTTGGCACTCTCACTTTGTGTGAGTTTGAGAAGAAATACATATAGCTGAACCAAAGGAGGTAGATTGGAATCAGCCAGGCGGCGAAGCCCACCATGCGCAGGGCCCAAAAGCCCACAAATGCGCCAAAGGTACCCACTTTATTCTTTGCTCCGGTCGAATCCGCTACGGTTTTCTCCGCCGCCCCTTCCCTAATGTCCTCCGCCGAAGTTGTAATAAATGGGCTCTGCTCGGGCTGATAGTCCCATATCGAGACGAACGTCAATATGGAAAGCCCCAGAAATATGATCCCCGGCAACAGTTTGGGGCGCGCGTCCTTTGGGTTAAAGGTCGGCTTCTTTTTCGAAGCTTTTCGTTTTGGCTTCGCCATCAGATCAATACAATCGGACGTCCTGCTTCAGGTCAATCCTCTCGGCAGGACTCTTCTATTGCTGGTTGACGGTGCAAAAAAGTCCCACTAATTTCGCGCATTCGATGGATTTTATGACTTTTCAACCCATTTATCAAGAACGTGTTTGGGGTGGGAGGAAGTTGGAAAGTAAGCTGGGACGGCAGCTTCCAGCGAGTGGTAGAATCGGGGAAAGTTGGGAGGTTGTAGACCGTCCGGAAGCGCAATCGTTAGTCACGGGAGGGGAATGGGCCGGGAGGACGCTACGGGCTGCACTCGAGTCCGCTTCGAGGGAACTGATGGGGCCGGAATACTCTGCCGAGTGTCCGTTTCCCGTGCTTGTGAAGTGGCTCGACTGTCAGGAGCGGCTCAGTCTTCAAGTACATCCTCCGAGAGAGGTTGCTTCTCAACTGGGCGGAGAACCGAAGACCGAACTGTGGTATGTTACCGACACTTCTGAAGAGGCGGCCGTAATGATTGGGTTTCGAAGGCGCGTGAGCCGCGAACAGATTGAGCAATCGTTGCAGGATAACACGCTCGAGAGACTGCTACACCGGTGCGAAGTGAGGCCCGACGATTCCATGTTTGTGCCGGCCGGCAGGCTTCATGCGATCGATGCGGGATGCCTTATTCTCGAGATTCAGCAAAATTCGGATACGACCTATCGTGTCTACGATTGGAATAGAGTGGGTCTGAATGGAAAAACGCGCCCACTTCATTTCGAGGAGGCAATGTCCAGTATTGATTTTGACGATGTCGCACCTGCGCCTAAGAAAGACCTTGGTAGGGTTACGGAACTTGCCAACTGCTCTGAATTTCGGGTGACCCGATATTTCTTGAAAACAGGGGAGCCGAGCTTGGAATTCGGCGCTTGGGAACAACCGCGCTTGGTCCATGTCGTAAGCGGAGATCTGCACGACATGGTCACGAGAGTGGGCTTGAAGATGGGAGAAAGCGCACTCCTGCCATTCTGTGGCAAATACGCATTTCGAGCATCGCAGGACAGCACGGTTTTGATTACGGACAACTTTGCATGAGGTTATTTTTCGGCCGACACCTTAATCAGATACACAGAATTTCCGCAATAGAGAGAGTATATGCTGTTCAAAATCGCCAGGAAGACAATTGGATGCCTATTTTCCCTTTTCGTGATGGCCTCGTTCCTTCTTATCGGTGTGGTATGGGCGACTCTGATCTACCTGCCCACGCTCTTGGAGGACAAGATTGAGGACCACACCGGTTTCAAAGCCGAATTTGAAGACCTGGACGTGAATGTCTTCAGGGGAGCAGTCGAGTTGACGGGAGCCGTGATCGAGAATCCGGAGACATTTCCCGTACCGACTTTCATCAGAATCGGGCAGCTTAAGGTGGATATTAAGCCGATGAGCCTTTTAAGGGAAAAGGTAATTCTGGAGGAGCTTGTTATCGACGTTGAAGAGTTCGGCTATATCACTACCGCGGAGAAGGAGAATAACGCGATTCGCTTCATAAATGCGTTGCGGGGAAGTGTAGGGGACCTTGAAGAGGAAGAGGAAGCTGTTGAGGAGAGGCAGTTCCTCATCGAACACTTTGAGCTTCGCCTGAAGAGGGTAGAGTATGCGGATTATTCTCGGCGCAATCCACGAGTGCGGAGATTCAAACCGGAAATAGTGATCGAGCTTGAGGAGGTTACTGATGTAAAGGAGATCGTTGGGCCGCTTTCGCGCGAGTTGTCCCAATTGGGTCTCGCGATTCTGGTAAACAGCTTTATGAAATCCCTGGTTGAAATTGAAACCTACCAGGGCCTCGCCGAAGGTATTCTAAAGATGCCCTCAGTCACCCTCGAAGGAGGAGCCAGGAAGATAAAGGAAGGCGCTGAGGGTACCGGCAAAGTGATAAAGGGTGTATTTGATTCTCTGAAGAAAGAATAAATTGAGATAAAGCTATGAGCGGTAGCAGTAAGACTTCGACTGACATACGTGAAGAAAAAGGCGACCCTCCGGAGACGAGTGCGGAAGCATCCGATATTGAAGAAAAGGTTGAGGAGGTGGAATCCTTGAATGAAGCGCAATCCGCCGCGGAAGAGGTAGTGGAAGTAGAGGGGCCCGCTGAGGAGGAACCTCATGGGGATTTGCTGAGGAAACTCGAAGAAACACTCGGTCAAGCTAAGAAAAATCATGATCGGTTCCTGCGCGCGGTTGCCGATCTCGAGAATTACCGCAAACGCACCTTGCGTGAAAAAGAAGAGCTGCGAAAATATGGCGCAGCTGGTTTTATTGAAGAGCTCCTGCCCATACTCGACAGTTTTAAGATTGGCCTTGATGCGGCAGTCGGCCACCTCGAGGCTAAAGACGTGACCGAGGGATTTGCCTTGGCCGTGGAGCAAGTGAGAAATGTCCTGAGGCAATATGGGGTGACAGAGATTGATCCCGGGAGTGACCCATTCGATCCTAATCTGCACGAAGGTGTCTCGCACATGCCGAGTGAAACGGTGGATGAAGGGATCGTTTTGGCTGTGACCCGCGTTGGATATAAGATGCATGAACGATTATTGAGGCCGGCGTCGGTGGTTGTCTCGAGCGGGCCGTGCCAGGACGAAGAGAAGACGTAGTCTTTCGACTCTAACTTCTACGCAAATGGCTAAAGAGGATTACTATGAACTCCTCGGGGTGTCGAATTCGGCTTCCCCTGAAGAGATCAAAAAGGCCTACCGCAAGAAAGCCGTAAAGTATCATCCCGACAAGAATCAGGGTGATCCGAAGGCCGAAGAAATGTTCAAGAAAGTTTCGGAAGCTTATGAAATCCTGAAGGATGAGGAGAAACGTGCCGCTTATGATCGTTACGGGCATGCAGCGTTTCAGCAGGGCGGAGTAGGGCGCGGTCAAGGGGGGTTTGGAGGGTTTCATGACCCCTTTGACATATTCCGGGAGGTATTTGGCGGTGGAGGTAGCATATTCGATGATTTCTTCGGTGGCGGCGGATCCGCTGCGCGCGGTGGAGCACAACGCGGTTCAGATCTTCGCTACGATTTGGAGATTAATCTTGCCGAGGCAGCCAAAGGGATTGAAAGGGAGATATCTTATCGACGTGCTGCTCCATGCGATCGTTGTGGAGGAAGTGGCGCCGAACCGGGCTCGAGCAAATCGACCTGTTCGACCTGCGGCGGTCATGGCCAGGTAACCTCGCAAAGGGGGTTTTTCAGCGTTCGCCAGGTCTGCCCTAACTGTCAAGGGAGTGGGTTCGAAGTAGCGAACCCGTGTAAGAAATGTGGTGGTGACAGTCGTATTATGAAGAACAGCAAGATCAAGCTGCGCATTCCTCCAGGTGTCGATACGGGTTCCAAGTTGAGATCGGCCGGGAATGGTGAAGCCGGTGTTATGGGAGGGGAATCGGGAAACCTCTACGTCGTAATACACGTGCGGGAACACGAGATATTTGAGAGGCACGGGGAAGACTTATTTTGTGAAATCCCTATAAAATTCACGCTCGCTTCGTTAGGGGGTAAAATCGATGTACCGACTCTAAACGGAAAGGCCTCCCTGAAGATTCCTTCAGGAACACAGAGCGGCACGACATTCCGTCTGCGTGGCCATGGTATGCCGAGTTTGCGAAATTCTTACGGAGGGGATCAGTTGATACGGGTGCAGATCGAGGTCCCGACAAAACTCTCCTCCGATCAGCGCAAGATACTGGAGGACTTTGCCGTGGCCTGTGGCGATGCCGACAACCCAGTAAGCGAGAGTTTTTTTAAGAAGGCGAAACGTTTCTTCGAATGAAGGCATGCCAGGCGCTGAAGATCTATCAAATCCGAAATTGTGGTCGCTCGATGAAGCTGTCAAGCGGCGGGAGAGTCTGCCTTCGAGAGAGCATAAGCTGGTTGTGACAAATGGGTGTTTCGATCTCCTCCATACAGGCCATCTCTACTATCTTGATAAGGCCTCGAGGTTGGGCGACCAATTGTGGGTTCTGCTGAACGGAGACGAGAGCGTCCGCCGCCTCGGCAAGGGAACGGGAAGGCCTTTTCAATCGGAGTGGGAGCGCGCCTATGCCCTTGCCTCACTGGGTTTTGTCGACGGTGTCGTGACTTTTCAAACGAAGAGGCTGGTGCGGGAAATCAGCGCGCTCCGGCCCGACATATATGTGAAAGCGGGTGATTATTCCTTAGAAACGATTGACCGAGGGGAACGCGAAGCCCTGGAGGAAGCCGGCTGTCAGATTCAGTTCCTTCCCTATCTGAAGGGATATAGCACGACCGATCTGATCGCCCGGATTCGATCATCGGATTCGTGAGGTCGGGTTTTCCGTTGTGGAGGCAGCCCTCGGCAGTAGCAGGAGTTGTTAGAATCATTCAGGCCGGATTCATTGGGATGAGCCGGGAGAGTTTGGCAGTCCCGGCAGGCCGGGAAAGGGACGGCAACGGATGAGGGTAAAGTCGAACGTCGACTACGATTACGACGACGAGGTTCGGACAGATTTCCATCCATTCGTAATCGTAGTCATAATCGTGATCTGAAATCGAAATGGATTCGACAAGGTTCGGGACCCGTCGCCGCTTCGCTTTGCCGAGGCAGGCAAGGTTTCCCTTACCGGTGGTCCGGACTAAAAGGAAGACGAAACTCAGTGGAGGAGTTCGAATCGCCTTTGTTCGAACGTTGTCGAGCAGTTTGTCGGACTCTATTCCAGGGCAGGATTGTTGCCCAAACTTCGTCGCGCGTAGAATTACGACTTTCGACTACGATTACGACCTTCGAACGGATATCCACGCAATCCTCATCGAAGACAGTCGGCCGCATCGACGACCGTCAGGTTGTAGGAGAGGCTTTATGCCTCGATCCGTACTCGGCTGGACATCGGGATTACCCGAACGACGAAGTCGTCCGGCTACGGGATGGGGAATTGCCCGCTAAACACGCGAAAAATCGCGAAAGGGGGAGGGATAGCAACCGATGAGCTGTGGGCAGGGTCGAAAATCAGGGACAGGTAATCTACCTGGCCGGGATTACCCGAACGACGAAGTCGTCCGGCTACGGGATGGGGCCCTTGTGCACACTTGAAGCCCGGGTAGCTGTACCGCTCTTGACGCTCGTAGTCCCGCTCAGGGGGGAGCGAAGTGGGGTCCGGTGCCGAGAGCAAATGGGAGCCGTCCCACAGCCTTGACGCTGGAAAGGACGCGGTTACGATGGCGCCTTTCACTCTCACGCTTCCACTTCCCTCATCATGCCTTTTGATTCCGACGAGACGCGGCTGGCGGGCGAAGGCCCGGACCGGTCCCGGTGTCCTGAGGCCGGGAGAGCGCCTGGGCGATTACCGCATCATTGAGGAACTGGGCCGCGGGGCGATGGGCGAGGTGTATCTTGCGGAGCAGGTGCACCTCGAGCAGAAATATGCGCTGAAGGTGCTGCCGCGCGGGCTTTCGAAGAGGGGAAACTTCAGGGAACGGTTCCGACGCGAAGCGAAGACGCTGGCAAAGCTGAAGCATAACCAGATTGTGCAGGTTCTCTACGCCGGGGAGGACCGTGGCCGATTCTACCTTGCGATGGAGTATGTCGAGGGGGGCAGCCTTGAAGACTACCTCAGGAATCAGGGCGGTCGGATAAGGCCCGAGGAGGTTGTGGACATTCTCACGCAGATGCTGGAGGGACTGCGCTATGCCCATGGAGAGGGGATTATTCACCGCGATCTCAAACCGGCGAATATCCTGCGCACAGCAGCAGGGAGGATCAAGATTTCGGACTTCGGGCTGGTCCGGGTGGTGGGCGAGGAATTCCTGCAGACGATGATCCGGAAGAGCATTGCCCTCTCGCAATTGGGGGATCAGGAGACCCAGGTGGCGGGCTCTTCGGGTAGCGAATCATATGTAGGAACGATTGATTATATGAGCCCGGAGGTGCGGGAAGGCCGCCCGGCTGACGAGCGCAGCGACCTCTACGCGGTGGGAGTCATGGGCTACTACTTGCTGACTGGGAGGAAGCCGCTGGGGCGGGCAAAGGCGATCGCGGATCTGGTTCCTGAGGCGAGCGAAACGTGGGACGCCGTAATTGACCGCTGCATGGAGCTGGAGCGTTCCGAGCGGTATGGGAGCGCCGAAGAGGTTCTGGGCGATTTGAGGCGAATTGAGATCGGTCCCGAGAAGAAGGGAAAATCCAGGGCGCCGGTATGGGCCACGTTATCGCTCATCCTCGTTGCGGGGCTGGCGGCGGGCTATTACTGGGGCGTGTATCTGCCCGGGAAGGAGGGGGAAGAAAAGCGACCTGAGGCGATACGAATCGTGCGCGAAGAAAGGGGTGGAGAAGAGCAGGGAGAGGGAGTGCCGGCCTTCGGAAGCCTTCTGGTAAACACGCTTCCGGATTCTGAGATTTTCCTGGTTGACCGGTCGCCTGATGGCCGCATAGCGGAACCCGGCACATTGCTCGGCAAGAGTGATGTCAACGGGCTCTTCGAATTAAAGGATGGAATGGCTGTCGGAAACCGGATGATTCTAGTCCGCAAAAAGGATTTCCGTGATTCCGGGATTGCCGAAATAGTGATTGAAGAGAATCGGCTGGTTGTCGTCGAGGTTGGGCTGCAACCCTTGCCTGGATCGCTTGTCATCCTCTCTTCTCCGAGCGGAGCGGAGGTGGAGATCGACGGAGTGCGGGCTGGAGTGACGCCCTATACGGCGGGAGAACAGGAGCCCTTGAAGAAATATCGGGTTGTGCTCTCGGCCTCGGGCTACCGTGATTACGTTGAAGCTTTTGAGCTTAAAGCCCGAGAGGATAAACGGCTCAGCGTCACGCTGGAAAAGGCGGCGGGGAGCCTGAGAATAAGGGATACGGCGGCGGAGGAAGTTTCGGGCCCGGTGGAAGGGGAGCCATGGACGGTCCCTGACCTTGGGCTGAAGATGGTCTGGATTAACCCGGGGACGTTCATGATGGGGAGCCCGGCGAGAGAGTCGGGGCGGGGTAGTGATGAGACCCTCTGTACGAGGTAGTATTGACGAAAGGCTTCTGGCTGGGGCAGTATGAGGTGACACAGGGGGAGTACAAGCGTATCACGGGCAGTAATCCGAGTAAATTCAAGGAGGCGGGAGATCGGGCGCCGGTGGAGAATGTATCCTGGGAGGATGCCACGAATTTTGCAATGAAATTGACTGAGCGCGAGCGCGCCGCGGGGCGGCTGCCGGATGGGTATATGTACGGCCTTCCGACCGAGGCGCAGTGGGAATATGCGGCACGGGCGGGGACGAGGACGGCTTTTCGCTATGGCGACAGTCTGTCCTCGAGACAGGCGAATTTCGATGGAAACTATCCTTACGGTGGAGGAGGGAAGGGGCCGTACTTGAAAAAGACGGTCGAAGTGGGCAGCTACGAGCCGAACCAATGGAGATTGTATGATATGCATGGTAACCTATGGGAATGGTGTTCGGACTGGTACGGTGAGTATCCGACGGGCCGAAGGGTGGATCCGAAGGGACCCGAATCGGGTTGGTACCGCGTGCGCCGCGGCGGCGGCTGGGAAAACGACGCGCAGTTCTGCCGGTCGGCCAGCCGCGGCAGGGGCCCGGCCGTCTACCGCTACGAATTCCTGGGCTTCCGGCTCTGCCTGCGCAAGGTCCAGAACTGACAACTTCGCGTAGTCTTCCCAGTAGTGCGGCCGAATCCACCCAATCGAGGGGCGGTGCCAAGACAGGTCCGCCTTGCCCTCCGGTCTACGCCATGAATGGCTGCGCCCTGGCATGCAGGTCAAGTGAGTAATAGGTACAGTACGGGGAGAAGGGCGTCGTGGCGGGGGTGAGGAGGCGAAGCCGCCCCCGCCAAGTCGCCCTTCGGCACCGGTTTAAGACATGCAATTTGCTTTACTTATGATTCCTACAACGGCGGCTGAGGAAGGACAGGAGAAGTTGAACCGTTTTCTGCGAGGCCACCGCGTACTCTCCGTGAACCGTGAACCTGCTCAGGATACACATGAACATTTTGCTGAAAAAGACGCCGTTTCGAAATTCGCGACCACGTTCTTGCGAACGCGGCTACGGTGCCCCGCAAGCCTTTGATATTTGTAGCCGCGTTCGCAAGAACGTGGGGGCTTTTCAGCGGAATCAAATGACACAAACTGGGCGTTCTACGTCGAATGTCAGCTCAGGCGTCGGAGAACCGGCGCCTGACCCGGCTGTTGTCCCGTTCCCGGCCTGGCCGGGACAAAAAGAAGGCGCCGCCCGGTGCGTGTAGGCTTACAGAAGTTCGACCGAAAGCTCCGGGCGGTGCGCTGTTTTTGTCTTGACCCAGAAGTGTCCCTCTGGCCATGCCGTAATCGTAATCGTAATCGTGCTGGTAATCTTTCTCGACCGACTATCGACGACGATTATGACGACGACGTTCGATGGGCTACTTAGCTAGTTCCTAATCGAAATTCGTAGTCATAATCGTAGTCTAAATTCGAAACACATTATTCGACCGTCGACGACGATTACGACGACGAACTTCGAGTGGATATCCACCCAATCTTAATCGTAGTCATAATCGTGATCTGAAATCGAAATGGATTCGACTCGTCGTCGCTCCGCTGTGCCGAGGCAGACGAGGTTCGCGACCCGTCGTCGCTCCGCTCTGCCGAGGCAGGCAAGGTTTCCCTTACGGGTGGTCCGGATTAAGGGGAAGATGAAACTCAGTGGAGGCGTTCGAATCACCTATGTGCGAACCTTGTCGAGCAGTTTGTCGGACTCTATTCCAAGGCAGGATTGTTGCCCAAACTTCGTCTCGCGTAGAATTGCGACCATCGACTGCGATAATGACTACCACCTTAGATGGTCTACTTAGCTAGTTCCTAATCGAAATTCGTAGTCATAATCGTAGTCGAAAATCGAAGGATTGAGCAGATCGACGAGAGATCACGATTGGGAAGCACGATGGCAGAGAGGGAACCGCTTCGATCTTTCCGTCGTGGATCATAATCCATTCGACGGGCTCATGGCAGGCAGTGATCTGAAATCGAAAGAGGAGAAGATCGACAGGAGATCACGATTGAGAGGCACGGTAGGAGTGGGAACCGGTTCAGTCTTCCCAACGTGATTCTAAACGTAGTCTAAATTCGAAAGAGATGGTCGTATAAAAGCCTGTCCCTAATAATTGCTCCGCGTACTCTCCGTGAACCGTGAACTTGCTCAGGATACACATGACCATTTTGCTGAAAAAGACGCCGTTTCGAAATTCGCGACCACGCTCTTGCGAACGCGGCTACGGTGACCCGCAAGTCTTTGATATTTGTAGCCGCGTTCGCAAGAACGTGGGGGCTTTCAGCGGAATCAAATGATACAAACTGGGCGTTCTACGTCGAATGTCAGCTCACGCGCCGGAGAGCCGGAGCCTGACCCGGCTGTTGTCCCGTTCCCGGCCTCGCCGAGACAAATAGAAGGCGCCGCCCGGTGCGTGTAGGCTTACAGAAGTTCGACCGAAAGCTCCGGGCGGTACGCTGTTTCTGTCTTGATGAGGATTGCAACTTTGGCCGGGCCATAATCGCAATCTAAAATCGAAAGAAAAGAAAATCGACTGGAGGGTACGCTTGAGAAGCACGATAGGGGAGGGGGAAATGGGCAGACACGGAGACGGAGAGAGGGCGAAGCTGATGGATCTTTCGTCTAATGATAAACGAGATTGAAAGTCGATTTCGGACAAAGACCGGAAACTGAAAACGGAACACTCTCTGCCCCTTTCGCGCTTTTTCGCGTGTTTGGCGGGCATCACTCTTTTCTTTCACGCTCACTTTTTTGTCCCGGCTCGCCGGGTAGTATAAAGAGCCTGTCCCCTAATATTTGCTTTGGATAGGAAATTGCCCGCTAAACACGCGAAAAAACGCGAAAGAGGGAGGGATAGCAACCAATGAGCTGTGGTCAGGGTCGAAAATTACGGGCAGGTAATCTACCTGGCCGGGGTGACCCGAGCGACGAAGTCGTCCGGCTACGGGAGATATCTTCCATCGTCAGCCTTTTCTGAACCTTCCCGTCCTCGCAAGTGTGGTCGACTACGATTATGACGACGACCTTCGATTTCGACAAAGCTCGCGACGAAGCTCACGACAAAGAGTCCCTTAAGGGGTCTGAACGGGATCGGTAGTGAGGTCCTCAGGTTAGGGCGGATTGAAATGTCTTAACCGCCGAGGCACTATCGGGTGCGCAGAGAATATCTGAGATGGATACGACACGTTCGGCGCCGGCCTGCCGTACAAGCTCAACGTTCGATCGTGAGATTCCACCGATGCAAAAGAAAGGAATAGGCGGGGCCAGGGCGGCGACGGACCGAACAAGCTCAAGACCGACGGGCGAATAATCCGGTTTCGTGGCCGTGGCAAATACGGGCCCAACAGCAAAATAGCTGAGTACCTCTCCAAATGCAATCGCCTCCTTAGCCTGCTCTATAGAGTGCGTAGAGAGACCGAGAATTCGGTCGGGGCCGAGCCGGTCTCGCGCGGTGTGAACCTCCGTATCCTCCTGGCCCACATGGAGTCCCACTCCCGGATTGCGAAGGGCCAGTTCCATATCGTCGTTTACGATCAAGGGAACATGGGTATTTTCAAATAGCGGCAGAATTGCTTCGAGGAGTTCAATGCGCTCGGCGTGGGATTCGCGTTTTGCGCGCATTTGAACGACATCGGCTCCACCGTTGAGTAGGGCACGGCATTTTTCCTGCCATTTTTCAGGAGACACGTATGCAGTGTCGAGAATGCCGTAAAAGCGGGCGTCGTTCAGTTCAACCGGCACAGACTACTCCGCATCTTTGTCGGAAATTGGGATATAGGCATCGCTCGACTCACTTGGAATATCGTATTCGTCCAGTGAGAGATCACCTTCAAAACCGGTTACCTCAATGTCGATGTCTCCCAACCGCTCGATTCCCAGGTTGTCACGGAGTGTCCGAGAAAGCCGGCCTTGGAGTTCAGCGTAGACTTCACTCAAGTTGCTTCCCGCTCGGAGGCGAATGAGAACCTGGATATGAATCGCACCCCGCTGAGATCTTATGCGCGTGGTGCATTTTCCAACGCTCTCCATAGTGTCACAGGTTCGCTGCGCAATTTCGTTGATTGCCTTCCGGGATACCAGTACGTGACCTGTCTCGCTGTCGAAAGCTACGATCGAACCCGAGCGGCCTCGGGAGTAGAGCCATAACAGAAGAAGGAGCACTGCGACAACGAGGCAAAGCCAGAAATAGGGACTCCCGACAAAGCTCCCGAGGGCGGCTATGGCGCGGTCAGTGAATTCTTGAAACATCAGCTTCCGTTAATCGGTATGAGGCTCTTCCTGCCAATCGTCTTTCCCCGCGGCCCGCGTGCTGGTATCCGGCATCTTGACTTCCTCAATAACAACATCGACCTTCGCGACCTGCTTGTTGGTCATCTTCTGAACATGATCGCGAACTTCCTTTTGGATCTCCCATGCGGTTTTGGCCAACTCTACGCCGAAAGAAAGGATGACTTGAATCACAATCACATAGTGTCCGTTTTCGTTTTCTTCAACACGGATACCGGCGCCCAGGTCCTTTTTGCTGAACATTCCCTCAATCTTGTCGACAATATTACTTCCTATTACCGCGACAACGCCTTCCACCTCCAGGGTGGCCAACTGAACGATATTGGCGACTACCTTGTGGTTTATTTTAATTTCGCCGAGGGCAGAAGAGTCCTCGCTTATCGTTGGAATAACCTTCACGTCGGCAATGTCGCTTGGAGCTGACTTAGTTTTCTGCATCTTTTTTTTCATGACTCATTTTTATTGCTGAAAAGCTTCTTAGGTGTTCGATTAAGAAAATCATCGACGAAATTTGTAGTGGCGTTCCCCTGCCGAAATACGGGATCTCGAATAACGGCCATAGAAAATGGGATGGTCGTTTTCACGCCTCGAATTAGATATTCACCGAGGGCGCGGTACATCCGGTCGAGTGCGAGTTCCCTGGACCTCCCGGTGGTGATTACTTTGCTGATCATACTATCGTAATGAGGAGGAATGATATAACCTCCATAGACATGTGAGTCAATCCTTACGCCATGCCCGCCCGGGGGATAATAGAGGGAGATTTCTCCAGGGCAGGGGGCGAAGTTTCTCGCAGGATCTTCCGCGCAGACGCGGCATTCCACGGCATGTCGGGTTGGTTTCAAGTCTTTCTGATCAAACTCAAGTTTTTCTCCCGCTGCGATGAGAATTTGCTCCTTAATCAGATCGATACCTGTGACCTCCTCGGTAACACCATGTTCCACCTGAATTCTGGTGTTCATCTCGATGAAAAAGTAATCGCCATTTTTATCGACAAGGAACTCTACCGTCCCGGCGTTTTCGTAGTCGCAGGCTTGCGCCGCTCTTATTGCGGAGCGTCCCATACGTTTGCGCAGGTCGTTGCTCAGAAAGGGCGAAGGCGCTTCTTCGATGAGTTTCTGGTGGCGGCGTTGCACCGAACAGTCTCTTTCAAAGAGGTGGACCGTCTTGCCATGCTTGTCGGCGAGTATCTGAAATTCAATATGGCGGGGATGTTCAATAAACTTTTCGATGTAGACAGCGCCGTTCCCAAAGGCTTTTTCAGCTTCGCTCCGGGCGATATCGAATTCCTTTGCAAAAGTAACCGCGTTGTGAGCTGTGCGCATACCTCTGCCACCCCCGCCCGCCACGGCTTTTATGATAACCGGGAAGCCGAGCTTTTTGGCTAGATCTACGGCTGTCTTGGCATCTTCGACAGGTCCGTCACTTCCCGGTATGATTGGCACTCGCGCTTTTCTCACGGTTTCGCGAGCCAGGGCCTTGTCACCCATCTTTTGAATCGATTCCGATTTCGGGCCGATAAATTTGATGTTGCAGCTTTCGCACTGCTCGGCGAAATCGGCCCTTTCGGCAAGAAAACCGTAGCCGGGATGGATGGCGTCGACGTCGGCGATTTCCGCGGCACTGATAATGCGGTCGGCTTTAAGATAGCTGTCGCCGCTCGGTGAAGGCCCTATGCAGATGGCGCCATCCGCAAACTGGACGTGGAGGGATTGCTCATCCGCTTCGGAGTAGACGGCTACTGTTTTAATGCTCAGTTCCTTGCAGGCCCGAATAATGCGAAGGGCGATTTCGCCTCTGTTGGCAATGAGGATCTTTTGAAACATGTAGGGAGGTTCGGTATTGGCCTGCGCTGGACGCTCTTCTGCCTACGTGACGGGCATGGTCCTGGACCGATTGACTACTGCATTTTAACCTTGAAAAGTGGCTGACCAAATTCGACTGATTGGCCGTTTTCTACCATAATTTCCGTGATAACTCCCGTTGTCTCAGCCTGAATTTCATTCATCACTTTCATGGCCTCGATTATACAAACTATGGTGTCATCACTAACTTCGCTCCCCTCCTCCACAAAATGTGCGCTATCGGGTGAAGGGGAACGGTAGAAAGTCCCAACCATGGGTGAATTTATCTGCTCGACGGATTGATCTTCTTCCCCCTCCTCTTCCGCGGACTCAGCCTCCGGAGGTGCGGTCCGTGGTGTAACCGATGATGTTTCGATATAAGCGGGAAAAGGGGCGGGGGTTGCGGTCGTTACGACTGTCGTCTGTTCGGGTTTTCCGCGGCAGATGCGCAATTTGAACCCCTCTTCCTCGATCTCGAATTCCGTGAGATCGGAGAGCTTCATAAGCTCGATGATTCGCTTTATTTCGTTGATATCCAATCCGTTATCCCGGTTTTAAACTGCTCGACACTACAATGAATACTCACATTGAAGCAATGTCATTCTTTCCCGCGAAACCGCTTCAACTTTTTCAGTGTTTTGCGGTCGTTGATATTATCCACACCTTTCGGTGTCTCAAGGCAAAGAGCGACATTTGCGAAGGCGGGGTGATTCATGATGGTCCTAAAGCAGGGCCAGCCTATCTTTCCTTTCCCGAGAATTTCGTGGCGATCCAGCCGGTTTCCAAGAGAACCTTTGCTGTCGTTCAGGTGAACGCAAACGACCTTCTTCCATGAAAGATTCGTGCGGAAGTGACGAATGAAGGCATTTAAGTCGTGCGAATTCCTCAGATCGTAACCGGCGGCGAAGAGATGGCAGGTGTCGAGGCATACAACCAGTCGATTTCCGTGCTTCGAATTCTTAATGAGGCAGGCGAGATGCTCGATTTTACCTCCCAGAACGGTGCCTTGTCCGGCGGTAACTTCGAGGGCGATTTTCGTTTTACCTTCGAAGCGATGAAGGACCCAATGCAAGGAATCGATAATCCGGTTCAGCCCTTTCTCTTCGCCTTCGCCGAGGTGTGCGCCCGGGTGAAGGACGATAAAGGGGAGGCCGAGAAGACGGCAGCGCTCGAGTTCGTCGAGCAGGGCCGCGCGTGATTTATGGAGGACCTCCGGTTGATTCGAAGCGAGGTTTATGAGGTAGCCGGCGTGAGCGAAGATACGTTTAAGTCCTGTCTCCCTTTTGGCCTCTCGATATCTGTGCAGGGCTTCTTTTGTGATCGGTTTCGCGGACCATTGCATGTTGTTTTTTGTAAAGATCTGTAGCAGCTCGCAGCCGAGATCATTGGCCAGGAAGAGCGCCTTGTCATGCCCGCCCGCGATGGAACAGTGTGCGCCTACTTTGTGCTTTCCCGGATTCGCTTTCACAGTGCGAAGTAGCTCAGTTTCTATTTTTTCGCGGTCCAGAGGAGTCAGAAAGAGGCCCCTCAGAGGCGCTGGATACATTCCTGGGATTGATCAGGAGGCGCCATTTCGGATCATTGTAGGTGCCCCAGAGCCTAAGTTCAAGCGCGTCTCCCAGGGGTTTGAAGAGCGGACTGAAGACCGCTGTTATCGGATTATTTGGATTTTCCAGGTAAAACACGCGAACGCGAAAGTCGATATCCTGAACGGGGAAAAGGATATCTCCTTCAGCCTGGATGACGGATTGCTCGCCGGCAAACATGATTGGAGAGAAATTCAAACGGTTACGGTGAAGGGTGAAACGCCCCTCCGCGGATTTGAGATTAAGGGTGGAGAAGTCTATCCATGTGCCGTGGAAGAGCCGCGAAAAACCACCGAATAAGTGCACCTTTGCAAGTTCCGAATTGACAATTGAAAGCAGTCCGGATCCTTCGAAACTTAGATAGTCCTCGGGATTACCAGAAGCTTCAATCTCCAGGTTGAGGATTCCGGGGCTTTCCTGGACATTTTTCGATTCATCCGCACTTGCGTCGATTTCCTCATTTGAAGGTGCCGCCAAACCGATCGTTTCCAGAGCTCTCTTCTGATCCGCGCCGGACAGGTTAAAATGGACAGTCAGCAGGTCGACCGGCTTTGCTCTCTCCCATGACAGACTTCCCGTCGCCTTGCCACCGGCAAAGCCAAAGGATAGAGGATCCATGGAGAAGCGCTCTTCCGTGAGGCGGCCTTCGAACTCGAGCCAGTCCATTCGAATTTCGCGATATCGCAGCGGTTTGCTTGAACTCGCTTTAATGAGGATATCCCGCTTCAGGCCCGGGGGAGCGTTTTCCTTGAATAAGGTACCTGAGAGCCTCAGGTGAGGCGGGCCCGCGAGAGAGAAATTATCCACTATTTTCTTCACCCCTTCGCCGAGAAATGCCGAGAGTTCGTCAGCATAAAAATGAGTCTCAAAATCCAACGAGCGCTGAATGTTTCTTTTGTTTTTGTATATCCAGGTGAGTGAACCGTATCCCTGTCCCTCTGCTCTCTTTGCCTTTATGTCGAAAAGATCTACGCGATTGTGAACGCCGGAACTTTTCAGACTTATCTGTGTGAGCTGGAAATCGTTGTATGAGAAATTGGAGCCTTCGGCGCTACCATAGAAATACACCAACTGCTTCTTCCTCCAATCCATGAGAATGTCATAATCTCCTCCGAATGGCTCTTGGGAAAACTCGAACTTGCTCCAGATTCGGTCCCACCAGTCAGGAAGTGCAGATTCCAGATCGGTTGGGAAGAGTTTGCCGGAGAGGAGCAACCTGTATTTGCCGGAGGCGAAGTCACTCTCAATAGAACCTATTGTGCGATATTCGGGGTTCTCAAAGATTACTTTACCTATTACCATGCGCTCAGAGTCGACTGTTCCCTTTGCTTTGAGCCTGTCAAAGCGCGATCCTCCTAAGACAAAAGGACTCGCCTCCACGTCAAAGTCGAAGCGAGCAAAACTGAATCCATCCTCCAGTTTCAATTCTCCCTTGATGTGAGGTGGGGTGGGGAATTCGATTAGCTTGCCGATCGAGTATTTAGCCAGCAGGGGGTTGTTCATCAGTTCGAGAAGCGGGATCCTCGAATCGAAAGAAAAGGATCCGTTTCCGTTGGCGAGATCGATTCGACCTTGCAGGGCGAGCGGCTCATTCTCCATCTGGAGGGCAAGCCTTCCCGCGAGCGTGGGAAACTCGTTTGGATACAAGACACCGATCACGTTTGCCACCGACAGACCTGAGGATTCGAGCTCTCTCGTAGCGAACCGCAGGTATTCGACTCCCCTTAGATTGTTCTTGAGAAGGAAGTCGGTCTTGTATTCCGCGTAGAGTTTTCCCGTCTGATCGGATTCTCCAAAATAAACGTTGCTCACCTCGATCTTAGCGGGAATCGACATTTCCAGCTGAGGGAATCGCAGGCCCGAAGTTTGGAAGCGAAAAGGACCCGTTCTAAAGTATCTGGACAGCCTGAACCCCTCGCCAGTAAGGTCGACTTCCAAAGTCGTAGCGCCCTTTTCCTTTGAATCCAGATTTATGCTTGCTACCGGATTCTTGAGAGTTCGCAATACCAACTGCCATACAGAGGCCCTCCGGCAGAACTGAAGATAACGCTCCAATGGCGATTCTATCCTTTCGAGAGAAGCAATCTTCGGGAATTCTCCCGATGCCTGGATTCGAAGATTATGGAGGCGGAGATTGAGCTGGCGTATGGTCCAGGACTTGCCTCTCCGGGCGAACCTCGCGTAGATTTCCCGGGCGAACGTTTCGGTGTCACCGGTGGAAGAGTAAAGGGCCGGACAGTTCAAGTGAGCGTTGCTTAAGTCGAATTCGTTCCACACCACTCTTCTAATAAAGAGGCTCGGAACATCTAGGGTGATTGTAGCGAAATCACTTTGAGCTAATAGCTCTCTGCTCTTCAGGGTGAAGAGCCTTAGATCGCGCGCATTGATATGGCCGGTCAGGTCAAGGGAGTAGCTCCCAACCACTGAATAGGTGCCATTGCTTTTGAGGCTCTCCTCAAGCTTCTTTAGGATAAAGTCCGGAACAGGGATCTCTTCTTGAAGAGTTATGTAGAGCGAAAGGATGGACTGTCCAATCGCAAGAAAAAAGAGGAGGCAGTTGAGTAGCAGAAGACAGTAGCTTATCGCCCTCCTACAGACCCGCCAGATGGCGTTTCTTTGCGAGCTGTTTTCGGGCACGACTATTCGCTTGCCTGAGAGAATTCCGCAGGCGGAAGGTTGTCAGGCTCGGAATTGTTCTCCATTTCTGAATCCGGTGCCCTATCGGTGTCGTCCACCTCGGGTTGCTCTCTCTCGAAGGTGAAATGAAAGATCGCGTCGATCAGCTTTTGATCTAACTCAAAAATTGCAGAGTATTCAGGCGAGCCGCCGATTTGAGTAGTACCTCCCAGCCTTTCCGTAAAGTAAAAGTTCAGTTGTCGAATCTGATCTTCCGCACCACCGGGAAGATGCAAGGTCGATTTTAGAAGGTACTTCCAGGGCAAGGTCTTTTCTCCCAGATCATAACCGTCTGTAAATTGATCTTTCAGATACGATTTCACAGTGAATTTTCGCATCTGACGGAAGAGTTCTTCGGCCGCTTCCCTGTCCGCTTCTGGTAGCGTCTCTATGGCTGCGCTTATGCCCTCACCTTCAGATTCTCTTCCCTCCTCCTCGCCGCCTGGATTGTTCACAGAAATAAGAACAGAATCGTCGGTGAGATTTACTAGCTCAATCGAGAGAATACGGGCGGCATGGGGCTGTTCGACCAGGTCTCGCCGCCTGTAGTGAAGAGGCCGAGATTGCAGAAGGGTGAGGACCTCGTTTTCTTCGATCTGATAGACAAATGGGGCTTCCGCAATTTTCACGTAGATTCTTCTGCGATCCAAATCCGGATCCCCCATGAGGATTGTCTTCTCTTCCTCTCCGGCGTGGAGGATAATCCGGCGCTGCGGATCGTTGAGACCGAAATCTACAAGATCGGTTGCAGAGGGAGAGTCCGTTACGAATCGCACCGCTCTCAGGTTTAGAAGAGCATCGATAATTTCCATGGTCAGTTTCGTGTCGGCCGGCCAGGTGATGACGGAACCGTTCGTGTCTCTTGCGGTCACCTGCCAGGCGCCCTGTTCGAGCTTCTGTAACTGTGTTGTGCTCTCCCCTACGAAAATCTCAAGCGAAGTGAGAGATTCTGGTGCGAGTTGGACAAAATTCCGCTCACGCAGCCTTTCTTGCGCTGCAAAGAAATCTTCAAAGGGTTGGGCGGGTAGCGTAAACGTCGTGGGTTTGTTCTCCAGTTTGGCAAAATACTGAGGTGTGAGCGATTCTCCTTCGAGGGCGTTTCCGACCAGAATCGTCTGGCGCCGGTTATTGCCTTCAAGGGTCAGACGCATGGTTGGATTCTCCAGACCTTGAGGGCCCGTCTCTTCAGATGAGAATCCAATAAGCCTAATCCCTGTAAGATTATTAATGGCCATTTCCACCCGAGTGGTGTCTGCAGGTACCTCAATCGGTGTCTCGAAGGACCAGCCCTCTCCGTCCCGGGTTATTCTCACCGGCAAGTCTTCTATTTTTAGATTGAGGGAGCGGACTTCGAATAACGGAATGTCGAAGATTTCCTGGCTTCGCAGAGTGTCTAGATCGACCGTGATGCTGTCGAGTAAATGTCGATTGACGACATGTACAACCTTTCGATCTGGAGAGAGTATGTAAAGACGGTTGCCGATCTCCGTTGTCTTTCCAATGCCTATGTTCGTCTGATTTCCGTTGTGAAAAAGCGTCAAGATAGCTCCCTCAGGGTCTAGTCCGTAATCCTCGAGAGATTGCCCCGCCCTGTTGATTTCGCTTACGGGAAAACTCGTCACCTTCTCCAGGAATTGAAGCTGGTTGAAAATTCGATTAACAGCGAACAAGTTGGCCTGCCAGTTGACGGGTGAGATGATTTGCCAAACGCCGTTTTCCTTTTCGATGATCCAGTCCTCGCTCATGTCGCGGCCTGAAATCTGGAGTTTATCGGTGGCTTCGACCACTCCCTCCGGTAATATGGTCCCAAGACCGAGGGGCGGATTAACCGGTTTCTTCTCGAGAAAATAGATGAGCAAGAAGAGCGCCGCGTTCAGCAGCACTAGTAAAATGGTAAGTTTAAAGCGCATTGATTGAATCTGAAGTCGGCACTTTCATCGCCTGCGAAACCAGTAGACCGTAAGTCCGAAGAGAGCAACCGCCCCTGGGAGGCTCAAGAGGATCAGGCCGAGCTCATTGAGTTCCTTGCGGCTCAGCACTATCTGATATTTCTCGATTGGCCGGGGGGGTATGGCGAGCACCGTGTCTCGATCAAGGCACCAGTTGATCGAATTTAGAAACAGCATGTAATTGCCAAATGCACTGATACGTTGGTTGGAGATCAGATCGGAAGTTCCAAATACGATCAGTTTTCCACCCGCGATGCTTAAAAAAGGCGAAGAGACCTTTCGCTCTGAGACAGCCGCGATCGGCACGGGCCCTTTGAGATCCACATTGGGACTGAACTTAAGGTCAGACACGTCGCGCACTTCTTTGTAATTTGTCTCCGCCCAGCTCGAAGGAGAGCTCCCTATGAGGGGCACAGTTGTCAGTCTCTCGTCGAGGGGAGTCCCAAGGTCGCGCCTCACAGGCCGGCTGAGGCCAACGACGATCGGTATCCGGTTTTCTAAGAGAAGATCCGTGATGGGATGCTCGGCCAGTTGACGAATAAGCAAATCGCCACTGGCTTCTTGATAATCCGGGCCGTCGTCGACGATCAGCATGTCATCGGACAGAATACCCCACTCGAAAAATAGATCCTCAAGTCCGTGCTTTCGCCAAGGGTCGATCAGGGCAATGAGGCGGCCAGCCCTGTCGGACAGATAATTGCGCAATTTTTCAACTTCATGCGGGAAAAGAGGGCCCTGCGGAGAGGCGAGGATGACGAGGTCGGTTTCCTCCGGTACCGACTCTACTTGAGTGAGGTCGAGGAGGTTGAGGTCAAAGTTTCGATTGCGCAATTCCTGGACTAACTGCGAAAGTCCCCTTCTCGGGTCTACCGCATCGATCCGCATTTCTCCATGTCCGACGAGAAAATAAATGCTCTCTCGCCTGGTATCCGAGACCTCGATTATGGCGGAAGTAAATGCTTGCTCCCCCAGGAAAGCCTCGGGTCGGCCATCTCGCAGTTCCAGGATGTCGGTGGGAAGAAGTGAGCGCTTACGGTTTCCACTCACTACCAGAATTTCGTAGGGTTGCTCGATACCGTATGCTCGTGAGATAGCATCCGCTTTCTTGATTTCCTTATAGATGTCGACGAATTGGACTTCTATTTTCTTTTCGTTCCCGTTCCTGCCCGCATGGACGTACTCCTTTAGGAGATTGCTGACATACTTGAAGAGGAGATTGAGATCCGGTTCCTCGGAATCCGGAGGTATTGTAACTATGATCTTAACCGGCTCTTCAATCTGCGAAATGTAGGCGAGAGTCTCGGGGGAGAGCGAGTAAATGTGGTGGTGAGTGAGGTCAAAGCGGGCGAAGTGTCTTGTGGCAAAGTAGTTGAGTCCTGCGACAAAGGTGACGCTGAGCAGGATTTGCACAATCCGGTTAATTCTCTTGAACCAGTTTGCGGTATGGAAATCTTCTAGTGCGGCCACTGAGGATTGACGGATCTTCAAGTTTTATGCCGGACAGACCTCTAGGCTTCGGATTCCACGATTAAGGCGGATATCCCAAGAAAAAGTGCGCTGCCGCTGATGTAGAAGAAGAAAGGTCGTGTATCGACCATACCTCGGCTGAATTCTTCCTGATGTTCGAAAATCTGCACATATTCAATTGTTTCCTCGATCCAGGGAAGCCAGGTGACCGCTTCTTCATGCAGTCCCCGAACTCCGATAATGATCATGAAAAGTATACCGAAACTGAGCATGCCGGCGACGAGTTGGCTGCGCGTTAGACTGCTTGAGAATATTCCAACGGCAACGAACAACAGTCCGCTTATCGCGATAAAGGAAAAGCCGCCTGTCATCGTCGCAGTATCGATCAGTCGCCCACCCGTGAGGGGCGAGTCAATTTTGAGGGAGACGAGGAGGGGATATCCCAGCGTCAGGAGCCATAGAAGACAGTAAAATAGATAGGAAGCAACGAATTTGCTCAGGACAATTTCCGCCGCGGTTGCGGGAGTGCTCATGAGAGTTTCGAGCGTGCCTTGACGGCGCTCCTCTGCGATACTCTTCATCGTTAAGAGAGGCACCATGAAAAACACAGGAAGCCAGAAGAGTTGGAAGAAGACTTCTGAAGGGAGTTGGTCCTGTGGCTCAACATTGAATTGCAGCATAATCCTCCAGTAGATCCAGCCCATCAGGGTCAGGAACAGTACCGCCGCGGTGTAGGTCGCTGGCGCTATAAAGAGCGCTCCGAGTTCGTGTTTTAGAAGGTTGAAAAAGTGCTTCATTCCGACTTTGAGGAGTTGGCACAAGGCTCTCCCTCGTCTTCCCCTGGTCGAGGAGAGTGGATTGTCTCCCAACTTTTTCGCGTAGCGGCTAGAAAGATATCCTCCAAGCTTGGTTCCACCCGTACCAGTGATCGGACTCTGAGGTCGGGATGATCGTGCAGATTTGCCAGGAGCTTCTCGCCCAGGTCCTCGTTTCCGGGCGTTTCCAAAACGACTTTGATGAATCCCTCCTCCTCTTCTTGGTTGGTCGCGGTGACCACCATCGCAGAGTCAATTTTTCGGATCGAAGAAGAGAGTTCTGATAAATCTCCTTTTACACCCAGTGTGTATGTTGTCTTGTTGACGAATTCTTGCCGGAGTCTCTTTGAGTCTCCAATCGCAACTATCCTTCCTCGGTTAATGATAATGACCCGGTCGCAATATAATTCCACTTCCGCCAGTATGTGGCTGGAAATTATCACTGTCATTTTGCCGCGAAAACTATCGATGAGACTTCGAATGGCGAGGAGCTGATGTGGATCGAGTCCGATGGTGGGTTCGTCCATGATGATCACTTCAGGTTCTGCTAGAATCGCGTCGGCCACGCCTACCCTCTGCCGGTAACCTTTTGATAGGGTGCCGATCACACTGCGACGGGCTTTCCGGTTGAGATCGCATGCGTTCATAACCTCTTCCACCCTTGCTTTGAGGCGCCGCCGGGGTATTTCTTTGAGACGCCCGCGAAACGTGAGGTATTCGATCACCCTCATATCCTCAGGTAGAGGGTTGTTTTCTGCCAGGTAGCCTATGCGTCGTCTAATTTCGCCCGGTTGGCTCGCCACCGGAATCTCGCAGATACGCGCCGTTCCGGAAGTGGCTGGTATCAAGCCGCAGAGTATCCGCAGAGTGGTGCTCTTGCCGGCACCGTTGGGTCCGAGAAATCCTACGATTTCTCCTCTTGCTATTGAAAAGCTGACATCCTTTATCGCGGTCACTCGACCGTAGACCTTGGTCAGGTTTGTGACTTCGACGTTCGGTCTTGCGCTTTCCATCAGAATTGAAGAGGGCGATTGGTTCGAATCATGGTCTCGAATGAATGAATGCCTGAGTAAGCCCGATTAGCGTGATATCAGCGTTGAAAGCGATGTCGGAGAGCCACGTTTGAGGCAGGATTCCGGCGCTGCCACCGGTGGCAATCACAGTCGCTTTACCGCTTTCGATCTCTTCCAGGGAAATTTCGATCCGTTCAAGGAGAGCGCGAATCATCCCCTGCATACCGACCGCACATCCCAACTTCATCGCTTCCAGGGTCGATTTCCCTATTCCCACGTCAACCGCGAGGTCGTTTGGGTCGAGTTTTGGAAGCAGCGCGGTTTGTTCGTGAAGATAGCGTGTCATTATCTCAAGGCCCGGGGCGATGATTCCTCCTTCATAGCCGTTACATGAAATGATGTCGAATGTCACGGCTGTACCCATATCGATTACTATCACGGGAGTATCGTACAGTAATTGCGCGGCGATAGCGTTGGCTAACCTGTCTTGGCCGATTTCTTCGGGATTGGGAAAATTCAGTGCGATCGGGCAGTTCTCCCACGTTAAACGGTGCACCGGTAGATTCCATCCACTGCTTTCCACAATGTCCTGGAGGGCTTCTGCCGCCTTTGGTACTACCGACCCGAATGACAGACCGTCCGCCCTCGGTTCCCGAGATGCGATTCGCTTGAGGACCGGGGCAATTCCATTTCGAGGGTCGTTCAACTGAGGGGTGGGGAAAGCTCCTCTTTCCACGAGCCGGTTATCCGCCACAAACCCGTATTGCGTGTTCGTATTGTTAATGTTTACGCAGAAGACGTTCATCAGAAACACAGACAGTCATTCCGCAATTTCTACTAGTCTCCCCGGTTCAACCGGTCGCCGCCACTCGCGAGTCCAAAGTGACTTCTCCCGCCCGCAGCGAAATCTCGCAATCATCTTCCGTGCGTAGAATAAGAGCGCCTTCGAGATCGATTCCATTGGCTATTCCGGATATGGATTCGGTTGTTGGGTTCGCGATTACTCGTGCCCCTTTGAGAGCGTCATAGCGTTTCCAAAGATCGCTGAAATCCTCTTCGTAATCTTCCTCGCAGAACCGATAGTACGCTTTCATCCCCTCGGAGATTAGTTCCGCCGCGAGCGCGTTGATGGGCACTGGTTCCCCAGCCGCCATTTTCAATGAAGTCGCGGAAACGGCAATCTCCTCTGGCCAGTGTTCACAGCAGCTGTTTACGTTAATCCCCAAACCGAATATCAAATCTCTCGTTTGGTCTGCGTCGACCCTTGCCTCTGTCAGCATGCCCCCTACTTTCTTGTTTCCGATCGTTAGATCATTCGGCCATTTCACGCGTGTTGGCAAATCATGCTTCTCATTGAGCAGATGGCACATCGCCAGCCCCATCCAGAGGGTGAACTTTTGCAGGCGGTCTGGCGGGAGGCTGGGACGAAACACAAAACTCATATAACAGTTCTTGTCTTCAGGGCTGTACCACTCTCGTCCCATCCTGCCGCGACCGCGCGTTTGCTTTGAAGAAAGGATAACGAATGGAGACTCGCGACCGGCAGCCAACTGCCGTTCTGCTTCCGAGTTCGTGCTGTCGATTTCAGGTAGGTAGAGAATGTTCGCCTCGCTGCAGGAGAGAGCGAGATAAGCGCGCAGAAGTGTTCCATTGAGCTCATCTGGTTCCCTGCTGAGCCTGTAGCCGCGATGCCGCACTGCTTCGAAAGCGAAGTTTTGTTCGCGGAGCTTTTCAAGCTTGTTCCAGATCCCAACGCGGGAGATGCCAAGTCTCTTCGCAAGAACGTTTCCGGAGAGGAATTCCGGCCTTGATCGCAAAAGATGTGTGAGGACAATGGTCTCGGTATCAGGCATTTCCGACTTCTCCAGCCTCTCCTTACTCATCCCAATCGAGACCGATATCCATCCAAACACTTTGGTGAATGAGGGCGCCGCAAGATATGAAATCCAACCCGATAGAGGAGAGTTGGGGGAGAGTATCGTGGGTGATCCCTCCACTCGCTTCCGTGTAGGCACGATCCCCAATCAATGCGACAGCTTCGGCCAGGTCGGAAACAGAGAAATTGTCCAGTAAGATAACATCGGCTTCAGCATCCAGAGCGGGTGGTATCTGGTCGAGCCGGTCGACCTCCACTTCGATAGCCAATTCCGAATTGCGTAAACGTGCCATCCGCACTGCCTCGGAAAGCGCTTCCCCGCTGTCCGATCGCCTGCCGGCGAGGTGATTGTCTTTGATTAGGACGCGATCGAAAAGACCCATACGGTGGTTCCAGGCGCCTCCCTGTGCCACAGCATACTTTTCCAGCACTCTCAATCCGGGTGTGGTCTTACGAGTATCGAGCAGCTTCGTGTTACTCCAGTCGAGCAACTCGACGTAGCGAGTCGTTTGGGTGGCGATACCGGAGAGGTGTTGCAGAAAGTTAAGCATCACTCGCTCGGATTTAAGAAGAACGGATGCCGGTCCCTCGACCTCGCCCATCACTTCGCCCTTTTCCACAGGTACACCCTCTTCGACATGGGCGCGAAAAGAGCAACCTTCGCCGTAAGCATCGAGAACGAGTGGCATAAGCGGAAGACCACAGGTCACGAGCGGCATACGAGCAGTAAGTTTCGCCTTACTCACCTCTTCTGAACCGAGAATATTCGTCGTCACGTCTCCGGGCGAAGCAGGTATGGCATCCAGGCCGGATCCTTCCAGATCCTCCTCCTTGGCGAGGAGAATGAGCTGCCGAATGTACTCAATGTCGAGGTCCTCCCATCGAAGAAGCCTAAAGAGATGATTGCGGAATTTGCCGCTCTTTTGCAGTTCCGTGCGCATAAAGACAGTCCCGGCTAAATTGGATGAAGGACCGAAAGCTTGCAAGTGCTTGTGTAGCCTAATGTCATTATGGCAGTAAGCGACCACGCTATGAGACTGATTATTTTCATTATTCACACCTACTTTGTTTGGCCTTCGCCATATATTAGAAACTTATATGTGGTAAGTTCACGTAACCCCATCGGACCTCGGGCATGAATCTTGTCTGTCGAGATACCAATCTCAGCACCCAGACCAAATTCAAAGCCATCTGTAAAACGGGTGCTCGCGTTCCAGTATACGGTGGCCGAATCGACGCAAGTGAGGAATTGTTCGGCCGCCTCCTTGTCGCCCGTTACAATGGCATCGCTGTGGCTGCTGCCGTATTTGTTGACGTCCGCGATACCCTCTTCCAGGGATGATACGATTTTGATCGAGAGGACAAGGTCGAGGTACTCTTCATAAAAATCCTCTTCCCGTGCGGATACCATGGGGATTCCCTCTTCCCTGGAGAGAATGCCTTCGGCGCCTTGATCGACGCGCAGCTCAACGCCTCTGTCCACCAGGGCGCGCGCCAGTCGAGGCAGGAGTTTTGGCGCCGCATCCTGATGAATAAAGAGATTCTCGGCCGCATTGCAGACACTCGGGCGTTGTACCTTTGCGTTCACTGTTATACTTTCCGCCAGATCGGGATCCGCTTCTTTGTCTATGTATACACAGCAGACACCTTTATAATGCTTGATAACCGGTATGCGGGAGTTTTCGGCCACAAATCGAATTAACCCTTCGCCGCCCCTGGGAATAATGCAGTCGACCGTCTCTTCACATTTCAAGAGGGCGTGGAGGGCCTGGCGATCTCTCGTCGAGATGAATTGCACGGACGATTCTTCGACTCCATTTTCGCGCAGAGCCTGCTGGATAAGCGAGGCTAACGCGCAGTTGGTATGAAAGGCTTCCTTCCCTCCGCGAAGTATGCAGGAGTTCCCGCTCTTGAAGCAGAGGATAGCGCAATCTACCGTTACGTTGGGACGCGATTCGTATATTATTCCGATTACTCCTATCGGCACTCTTATTTTGCGGATGTCCAGTCCATTGGGTCGAATCGTTCTCTCAATTTCTTCTCCTACGGGATCGGGAAGGTCCGCCACTTGCCGCGCACCTTCGGCCATGGCGACTATTCTTTCCGGTGTGAGCTTTAGCCGTTCGAGGAGAGGCTGGGAAAGGCCAACTGCCTCACCGGCGGCTATATCCCTTGAGTTTTCGGCCGAAAGCAACTCGGTATTCCCCGAAAGTAGTACTGCAAGAGTCTGTAGAACGGCATTCTTCTTGTCCGTACTTATTGCAGTGAGCGCGAGGGCTGCCTTTCGGGCCTTGGCGCACATCGATCTGACGAGCAGATCGGTGGCTTCACCACTCTGAGTGGATTGGCTGATTGATTCTTCGAGAATTTCCATTCTATCAAGATACTCCTTCCTCTGAGATCAAGGCGATATGATTTCCAGCAGTTTTTTGTAACGCTCTTCAATTGCACCAGCCCCCGCGGATTCAAGGCGGTCACAACTGAATGCTTCGATCGTAAGACTGGCAGTGGCAGTGGCGTAAATCATAGCCTGTTTGAGCGCACTGAAATCGGTCTCATTCACGGCTGCCAGGTATGCGACAAAGGCGCCCGCAAACGCATCGCCTGCCCCTGTAGGATCCTGCAGACCAGTTACAGGATAGGCCGGTATAGAGAATAGACCATCGGGATGAAAAAGCAGTGCGCCGTGCTCTCCTTTCTTGACTATAGCCATCCTCGTTCCGAGTTCGATCAGTCTCTCTCCTGCCAGGATGAGATTGTCTTCGCCCGTCAGGAGAATCGCTTCACTGTCATTAATGGAGAGGCAGTCGATCTTCTTGATCAGGGTCAAGAGCTCATCGTGCTTGGTGTTTATCCAAAGGTCCATACTGTCCGCGAGGACAAAGAACTCTCCATCTAATTGCTCCAACACGTGAAGTTGGAGGTCCGGGCCAATGTTTCCCAACACAATGTAGGATGAATTCCGATAACCATCAGGAAGATCCGGCCTGAAATTCTCGAAGACGTTCAAGTGTGTCTCGATAGTGTCGCGCTGCCTGAAGTGGTCGTGATACTTCCCGGCCCAGAAAAATGTCGGTCCCGTAGAATCCTTCTGCAAACCCTCGATATCGATCTGACGTCTTTTCAAACGTTCGATGTGGTTCGAGTCGAAATCATATCCCACTACGCCTACCAGACGCACAGGGCTAAAGTAGCTGGCTGCCAGACTGGCATAGGACGCGGACCCTCCCAGCGAGCGCTCGCAGCTGCTTGTCGGTGTTTTGATCCTGTCAAATGCGACCGAACCGACGACCAGGGTGGCACTGGAATTTACGGATGATACCGAAATTCTGTCGTTTTCCATCTCTTTAAGCAGTACGTGATTGTGCCTCTTCTTCCTTCATGAATCGGCGCGCATAGAAGGGGCAAGAGCGGTCTTCCCTCCGTCGGCCCTGATTTTTACTCGCGTGGGCGAAGCGAAGTTACCTTCCAGGAACCGAGTTCCCGCAGAGACGAATCGGTCCCTTTCGTGCCTCGCTTTGCATCTAAACCTGGCGCGAAATTCAGTTTGGATAGGTGCTCTCCCCCGGCTAACATCGTTTCTAACTCGGTCCCGCGTGGGTTAATTCGAAACAGCCAAAGATGTAACCAACAGTGTCTCGTCGTCAATCTCAATTACGATGCTGTAATCGCCCGCTTTTTCGAAGGTGAGGTTTTGAATATCGTTTATAAGATTAATCCTGTGTGTAGGGTTCTTCGATTCGAAGGTGCGGTCAACGATTATGGTTTCGCCTTCAGTCGGAATGCCCATCATTATCTTTAACTTGTGGCTCCCCACCGGAACGTCAGACAGCGTTAGAAACCAGACCATCCGCGCGTGAACTGCCGGAAACTGCTGTACGCGAATGTTCGAGAATGTTCCCAGCAGGTAGTGCTTCCCCGAAGAGGGATCTATGTGCACACCGTCGCACATCATCCACGTCAAGAGCTGCGGTTTCTCTCTCACATTGGCTCCTAGATTGGGCGCTGACCTTTGGGATTGCGAATACATTATTGGCCAGTTTGAGTCACCTTTTTTCCTTCAGGAGCTTTCTACTGGATTTGAAGATTATTCGGGATAAGTCTTTTTTTGGCCTCTTTTGAGTTGCCCACTCCCTACTTTCGTTTATCTTCTTTAGGCGGTTTTGCACGAGCCCGCACTCATCCACAATAACGGTAATTGGCGGTAAGCAATTCCGAATAACAAGTTGGCAATACCTAAACGATTGATCGTAATGGGGCGTTCCCAATTGAGTCTTTTGTCTGTCGTAATCCTCTTGGCCGGTTGCTATCAGCCGGAGATCGACCGGCTCAATAGTGAACTGGAGTCGCTGCAGGTCGAGTATGCCAAACAGCGAAGGGAACTTGCCGGCGCAAGAGAAAAAGAGAGCAAATACCAGGGAGAAATCGATGAACTTGAAGAGAAGCTTCGGCTGAAACAGGCGACCGATTCGGCTATTAAAGCCGACCATCAAGCCGAACTTAAGGTCAAAGAAGAGCACTTGCAGAAACTTCAGGCCCTTTACAGCGATCTTAAAAACGCCGACAGGACGGAATACGCCAGTTTGGGTCGTCTCCTTCAGGAGAAAAAGTGGGAAGAGGCAGCTAAAGGTTTGAAAGCTTTCCTCGAAGCGTTCCCCAACAGCGAGCTCGCTGATAAAGCAAGAAGGCAACATACCCATGCCGTCCGTGAAATTCGTAAAATCGAAGCCCAGAATGCTTTAAAGCGGCAGCGACAAAGGACCGCTCTGCGCCACGAGGAGCTCAAGAAGAACATCGAGAGCGGGAATCTT
>CBDCEW010000084.1:0-76360 GCA_965215885.1 Candidatus Moanibacter sp. | reverse complement strand
CGCTTAGCAGGTTCTGATGGGGTTTCGAGCGCGATTACGAGAACGATTTCGAGTAAGAAAATGATCTTTTGACCCATTTTAACAACTCCGCCGATAGAGAACGGCAATGCATATTTGATTTGCGTAGAGATTTCAAAATGCCCATAAAACGCTGAATTCTCAAAAGCAGCGCGGGGCTAATTCAAAACCGAGAAACCAAAAAAGTCATGTCAAGAGCCGTAACATTATTTACCGGACAATGGGCTGACCTCACTCTCAGCGATCTCGCCGGCCAGGCCAAGGAGATGGGATATGACGGACTCGAACTGGCCTGCTGGGGAGACCACTTCGACGTCGACCAGGCTGCCCGAAGCAAGAAGTACTGCAGGGAGCGCTGGGAAATTCTCCTCGACCACGGCCTTACCTGTTATTCCGTCTCCAACCATCTGGTCGGTCAGGCGGTTTGTGACAATATCGACGAGCGCCATAAGGCCATTCTTCCGGAGGACGTCTGGGGCGACGGTAAACCCGAGAACGTGCGCAAAAGAGCGGCTCGGAAAATGATTAAGACAGCCAAGGCGTATCGCAACTTTCTCGACCTCAAGCCTGGATCGAAACCAAAGGATTCGTTTCCAGGTGTTGTAAACGGATTTTCCGGCTCCAGCATCTGGCACGCAGTTTACGCTTTTCCCCCCACCGATCAGACCTACCTTGAGAAAGGTTTCGCGGACTTCGCCAAACGCTGGGTGCCAATCCTCGATGAATTTGACAAGGTAGGGGTGAATTTCGGGCTGGAAGTGCACCCAACGGAGATCGCATTTGATATCGCTTCGTCGGAACGCGCTCTCGCCGCGGTGAAGTATCACCGGCGATTCGGATTCAATTACGACCCCTCACACCTCGGCTACCAGGGCGTCGATTACGTCAGCTTCCTCCGGAGACTCGCGGACCGTATCTTCCACGTCCATATGAAAGACGTCTGGTGGGGTCACGGAGACGGGACCGTCGGAGTATTCGGCGGTCACACCGACTTCGCGGATCCTCGTCGCTTTTGGGACTTTCGGTCCCTCGGTCACGGAGACATAAACTTTGAGGAGATAATTGTCGCTCTGAACGACATCGAATACGCCGGGCCGCTCTCTATCGAATGGGAGGATAGCCGTATGAACCGGTTTCATGGAGCACAGGAATCAGCGGAATACACCCGCCAGTTGGATTTTCCGCCCAGTTCGGTCGCCTTTGACGCGGCCTTTGAAAAGTGAAAAGAAAACTGAGAATGGGAATGGTCGGGGGAGGTCGCGACGCCTTTATCGGAGCGGTCCACCGACATGCAGCGAACCTCGACGGAAAGATTGATCTCGTAGCTGGAGCATTTTCGGCCGATGCGAAAAAATCGAAGCTCTCCGGTAGCGACCTCATGCTCAATCCTAAGCGAGTCTACGGCAGTTTCGAGTCGATGGCGAAAAATGAGGCCGCGCTTCCCAACAACGAGCGGATCGACTTCGTCACGATCGTTACGCCGAATCATATGCATTATCCGATTGCAGTGACCTTTCTGAAAGCCGGGTTCAACGTCGTCTGCGATAAGCCAATGACATTTTCTCTGGCACAAGCGAAGCAATTGCGCAGTCTGGTCAGGAAGAGCGGAAAAGTGTTCGCCCTCACCCACAATTACACCGGCTATCCGATGGTCAAGGAAGCGAGGGCTTTGGTCAAAAAGGGAACTCTAGGCACGATTCGCAAAGTCGTCTCGGAATATCCACAGGGCTGGCTCAGCGATTACGTCGAGGGAACCGGGGCGAAACAGGCGGTCTGGCGCACCGACCCGAAGCGCTCTGGGGCCGCCGGCTGCATCGGTGACATCGGAACGCATGCGGAGAATCTTGCACGTTACATCACGGATCTGGAAATCGATTCGCTCTGCGCGGACTTCACCACTTTTGTTAAGGGGCGAAAGCTCGAAGATGACGGCAATATCCTCGTGCGCTACAAGGGTGGCGCCAAAGGAATCATCTACGCTTCCCAAATTTCGATCGGTGAAGAGAACAACCTGAATATTCGAGTTTACGGAACAAAGGCTTCACTCGAGTGGCACCAGGAACACCCCAACGAACTTGCCGTAAGATATCCCGATAAGCCGCGCCAGATATATCGCCGAGGAAATCCCTATCTTAGCAAGGCGGCAACCGATCATACCCGTCTCCCCTTTGGACATCCCGAAGCATTTATCGAGGCCTTTGCCAATGTTTACGTCGAAGCGGCAAAGTCCATCGGCGAAGAGGTGTCGGGGAGAAAGGTCAAAAAGCACGACTTCCCCGACGTCCACGACGGTGTCTACGGCATGGCATTCATCGAAACCTGTGTCAAATCGGCCGCATCGAAGCAGAAGTGGACGAAGTTTCCGCGGGTGTGATGCTACCTACTCAAATTCGTAATTACGATCACCTCGAGGCCGAGTTCCGTTTGGGCGATGAGACGAGCGGGGGGATGGCCCGCGAAGTCGCGCCGACCTATAAGTTTCAAGTCAGGGAAGTCTCTTTAACCACTCATTATGGAAGCGTTCCATCCGCCCCTTTACATCTTCAATTTGAGAAACGTTAGCCCAGAAATCCTTGTAGGGATCGGATTGGGAGGTAATTGCGACGATGCGGCTTATTCTACCGATCGCGAGTGGTGAGAAGTGTTTTTCTGCAACCGATTCCAGGGCAAAACCCTCGGGGGTTTCGAAACCGGAGTAAGGCATCAGCGTACCGAATTCATCGCGGGCGAGATTTTGAAAGAGGTAGACGGCGTCGAAGCTGCGCGCCGCGAAGTGAAATTCCAGTTCGTCACGCCGCATGGCCAAGCGTTGGTAACTGAGACCGCTCTTCTTGTAAGTAATTGGGAGTATGGGAGAATAATCGATGAAGAGGAAATTCTCATTTCTATGTTTCTTAATAAACGCCCTTTTCCAGTTTTCCACGGTCGCGGGCACGTAAGATCGAGAAGAAATGCCGTTCGCCACCGTAGGTAGGGACTGTGCGAAGAAACCGATCACGGCGAGGACAAGGGCGCACCACCAGGCCTGCCCGCTCTTTTCATAACGGCCCAAATATATGACACCCGGGAAGATGAGCAACAAGTGTGAAGGGAGGCTCAGCCGACTCATCATGTGATCGTCAAACTGGCCGTAAAAGTAACCGAGGAGCACAAACGACACCAAAAACAGAGTAACGCCGAATAAGAGCAGGGGTGCCCGATCGGCCCGGCACAACAATTCGCGGTTGGTCTTTCGCGAGAGTTTAACGAGGAAAAGGATGCCGAAAAAGAGTCCGAAGACACTGAGAAAGAGGGAGTTAGGGTGGGCGTATCCCGGATCGAAAAAAAAGTTGAGGGCATGCCCGAAATTGTCGGGGAGATACTGCAGCCCGAAGAGGGAAGTGGCATCGGGTTTGTCTTTCAGTTGCCAGCGTTCGGACCTCTGCTCGAAAACGGTAAGCTGGAGCGTGTAGATGGTCAGTAGCAGTGGGATGAGAATGAAGAACCCTGGGAGCACCAACTTGCGCGATTTCCACCACCTCCAAAGCGTGGTGAGACCAACGGGAATTACAAAGATGATCGACTCGTGACGCACGAGTGCGAGCAGCAGCCCGCTATAACCAAAGGCTGTAAGCGAAACGCTGTCCGCCTTCCGATAATAATGGATTCCGAGGAGGATGGTGAGCACGATCATCAAAAGATTCAGCAGCTCGAATCCTCCGCTCCTTGCTAATTGAGCGAGAAGCGGGAGGCTGGCGAGTAGAAGGCCGGCCAGAAGGCCTCCGGCGACACCCGAGAAAATGCGGCCCAACAGATAGACCAGCGCGACCAGGACAAAGCTGAGAATGAAATTGAGGTAGAACACATTTTCGGGTCGATAACCGGAGAAGTCGTGCATCAAGGAAACGAGGAATGGGAAAAAGAAAGGCCGTTTGTCCAGAAAACTGCCGAGAATGTAAAAGACGCCGTTGATGGTGTAACCCCGCAAGGGAGTGTGCATCTCTCGTTCGAAATGCATCTGCTGAGCGGAGCCGGTTAGGATAATCTCGTCGTAGATCACTTTGTATCCAGACGGTTCCTGAACCAGCGGGATAAGCCAGACAGCTAGTAGGCAAGTGCAGGCAAAGAGGTCGCGTATCTGCAGACCATACTCAGCAGGGAAGGTCTTCAAAGCCTTCGTGAGAAAGACCATAAACACAACGAAGCTAAAAAAGATCATCCAGTAGCCGCAGTATTTCAGGAGTATATCGGCTTGCTCGGGGCTGAAGACGAAAAATCCAAAAATAAGAGAACAAAGAATGGATAAGAAAAACAGTGATAGCCGAACTCGAGATCCCGGAGTCATAGATACGATGAAGACGAATTGATGAAGGTCTGTGATTTCCGGCCTAGCTTGACCTTATCCGAAAAGCTACTGATTGGCCGCAAAGAGGCGCAAAAGGCGCAAGAAAAACTTGAGAAAAATCATTTTTTGGCTTGATAAAAAGTGTCGCAACATGCTAGTGTTTAACAACCTAAGATTAAGAAAGGAGTTAAACATGCCAACATGTGCGACAGAGGAGAACAAAAGCGATAAGACGCCCCTTAGCAACCTCATTCTGCCGGTTCCAGACACGGATTTCCGTGATTTTCTGGATGAAGTTGAAGAATTGGCCGGGTTCGCGCCGCAAATCATCGAGGCGATCGAGAAGGATCTGGACGCCCATGCACGTGAGAAGAAGAAACTTCGATTGGAAGATCGCAGGTTCTTTGAAGGGCGCACAGCGGAGCTGCCGGAGCTGGACATCGAGGAGGAGAATATTCTGGCTGCTGAATTGAATCTTGGGGCAGGCCGGCCGCGGATGCCGGCTTATGCGGTATACGTGTTCGTGATGCTTCGAGGGTTTCTGGGTTCGTTGACCACGAAACCGGCACGGCGGTTTGTGCGCGAGTCGATGAGCTTGTACGGATTTTTGCAGAGCGGGGGACTGAGAATGCCGGCGGTGACGACGATTCTGGAGAACGTGAACCTGGTCAGCCATACGACCCGCGAGTTGATCTTTGATAAACAGATTGGGTTTATCCTCCAGGAGCAATGGGACGATTTCGGGAAGCTGACGATCGACAGCACCTCGGTGAAAGCAAACAGCTGCTGGCCCACCGATGGGAAGATTCTGGGCGGTCTTTTGATGCGGGCCAATCGTTTGGGTCAGAAGTTGCATGTCTTCGGGCTGGAGGATTTTCGCAAGGGATGGGTTGGGCGTTGGCTGGAGGAAATGGACAAGCTGGAGTTTCAGATTTGTCTGGCCGCGGGCAAACCGAAGTCGAAGGGCAAGCTGAAGAAACACTACCGGCGGTTGCTCAAGCGGGGCCGCAAGGCGGCCGACTCACTAACGGGGGAACTGAGCCATCTTGAAGAGGGCCTGTCGATGGATTCACTGCCTCCCACTCGCCGGGAGCTTCTGGAGCGGGCATTGAGCCAGATCAGGGGCGATATTGCCGACGCCAAGCGGGTTGTTGAGTATGCTCATGATCGGGTGTTTCACGAAAAGAAGCTACCGTCCACACAGAAGGTCCTGAGCCTCTCGGACGGATCGGCGGCCTACATCAAGAAGGGCAGCCGCAATCCAGTGATCGGGTACAAGCCACAACTGGTTCGCAGCGAAAACGGTTTTGTCACCAGCCTGATCGTACCGCAAGGCAACGCGGCAGACTCCATTGAGCTGGCGCCGGCCATCGGCGATTCGATCAAGCGCACCGGTGTCATTGCTGAACTGGTCAGCACCGATGACGGATATGCTTCGGCGAAGGGACGCAAGGAGGTGCTGAGCATGGGGGTAAAGCAGATCAGTATCAGTGGGGCGAAGGGCAAGAAGTTGACCACCCCCGAGGACTGGGAGAGCGAGGCGTATCGCGAGGCACGCCGCGATCGCTCCGCAGTGGAGTCGCTGATGTTCACGATTAAAGATGGATTTGCCTTTGGCGAACTCGGCCGCCGCGGCATCGATGCGGTAGGCGATGAACTGCTCGAGAAGGTTCTGGCCTACAACTTCTGCCGCATCATACTGATGAAGAAACGCCGAGGGGAGGAACTGGAACAGGCAGCCTGAATCTGACCGCTTTGAAGCTCAGAGAAAAAAGCACCACGGGATGAGTATGCCTCCAGACAGCGGCAAATATACGTATTGTGCAGCAAGCCACGCCGATGGCCGCTCAATACCTGCTCATCGGCAGCGCCGGCAGCCTAAAACCCGAAACCTGCCAGCCATAGGCTGGTCCGCCCGTGGCGGAGAACCTTAAACCGCCCGCTCGAAAGGCTTTTCGAATGGGGTCTTGCTTTGCTTCAATTCACGGGCCAGAAACAATAGCGCCCCACAGGCAGGAAAAAGAAAAGGTTGGTCCTGTCGTTAGGGGATGGTTTCGGTTAAGATACCATCCATGAAAAAACAAAAACGAAGAGACACCAAACGGGCAAAACCAACCGCGAACAAGCTGAGTGTATTGCATCAGCTTTGCAACTTTAATATGGGGTACTTGGTAAGCAAGCTGCCGCGCAAACATGGGGTGGATAAGAGTCTACGAGACAGGATCATCGAGAAGTTTCAGGAGGGTAACTGCGACACTGACAAACGAGGAACCAATCCTCCGGAGCATGTTCAATTCTACGGAAATAGTTGCACTTGTTAGAACCCTCGACGTCACTGCCGGAGAACAAGCGGAACTCGAAGTATTTCAACACGTGTCACTTTGCCATATCAAATACCTCCTGAAACCCCTTAAATTCGTTAAGGTATTTTTTCTCGGTCGTTCACTTTTTTCGGATTTGACGATTCGTCGTTTCGGGCGCTCGTTTTTTTAACGTCTAAGGCATGATCGGATCGCCCTGAAGGGCATCTCGAAGTTCTTCCCTCGTGAGGACATAGGCTTGGACTCCATGGTTTACGTGGTCGTCAGGTTCTCGGTGGCGGAGGTAGCTGGCAAGGCGTGCGAATCGCAGTTCATTCCAGGTGGTCGCCGAATTAATCCACTCTTGGGAATTCATGGTTTCGGGCTTCTTTCCTGCTTTCATTAACTTGGGCACCCAGGCGATTTCTTGGTACAACTTTTCGTAGCTGGGGTTCCATTCGCCTGGGAAACGGGTGTAGAGTGTTTGCAACATGGTGTTGCTGATAAGATAGATCCCGGGACGGAGGGGGTAAAACCGTGATTGGTCATTTCTGAAAAATGAAGGCAGTGCCTGCGTTTCCAATCCGTAATCTGAGGGACGGCTTGAACCGAAATAGGAGAAGTATACGGGCAGTTTTTTCCCCGACACAGTGTGCCAGTGATTAATTTTGTCCTTCACTGCGGGTAACTCTTGCCCCCAGTCCGTGGAGCTATCGATGAGGACATTGTAGTTGTTGGATGAGCCTCCAAGGATAGGGCTGATATAGGCGATATAGTTTGGGAAACTGACCAATGTTGCGATGACAAGCCAGGCTCCCAAGAAGATGAGGAAAATGCGCATGGCCTTTGATTGGCCGATCCAGAAAATTGATGCACCGCTGTAAAGGCAGCAAAATGGCAGGATTGGTAGGATGTGGCGGTAGCCGATGTTGAGGGGGGTTCGCAACGCCGCGATCAAGAAGAGGACAGAGAAAACGGACCAAGGAATCATTTCTGTCATAGACCAATGTCTATCGGGTCGGCTTGGTAGCGCAGTGATTTTTCGATTTTTAATCCATAATGCAGCGAGGGCAAGAGCTAACAAGATGAGCGCTGCGGGATTGCTTTTTGCAATGAAAGCGAATGGGAAAAAATACCACCAGCCTTTCAGATCTGTTTGGCCGAAAAGAAATGAGGGGCGCTCCCCTGAAGTCACTGTAAGGCGTGTCAGGTCGAGGAGGTAACTTTGTGGCAAGAGGCTATACCGGCGGGACAACTCAATGAATGGCGATAGCCCGCCTTCGGGTTCCCGGTTTAATTCCCAGGGTAATATGTCGAGGTTGTTCACATCTTCAACGCCGGCTACCCGCGCGTAGCGAAGGTCGTAGGCCACCCAGATAACACCTAGGGATATCGCAGCCGCGAGGAATGAAGCTGAGATGAGTGCCAGAGCCTTGGTCAGGGGCTTTTTAATCAAACTTGGGCTAATATCGCCTCGTTGCCCCGTTTCCAAAGCGTCCAATCCAATGGACTGGCTTTGGATGAAAAACTCGGATGGCCACAAGGATTGCCGCGGTAGGCCCAAATAGAAGGCCGGTCATCTTTGAGATAACGAGGAGGCCTGCGGCAATTCCTGTTATGGTGATCTGTGTGATGGAGATCCGTTCCGTCAGTCGCCAGAATGCGAAAATTGACGCCAGAAACCAAACCGTTACGGGTATGTCCGTCGTCACAAGTCCTCCATTGGCTAAAACCATAGGATTGAAGACGAAAAGGGATTGCGCTACTAGACCTCCCCATCCGCCGTATGTGGAGTAACCCCAGAGGAAAATTAGCACGCCGGCAAGAGCTGCTAATAGCGAGATCATTGCTCTGGAGCGAAATAAGATCGCTTCCGTGGGATTGCCCAATTCATGGAGGAATGGGATCCCGATCCCATAACCAGGGTAAAGATCCTCGGGGCAAGCCCCGAGGCATTTGAGTTTCCAGATCTTTGAAGGTACGAAGCAAGCTTCGGGGAATTGAACCCGGAGCGATTAAAATTTACTTTTCCCTGCCAACTTTGCGATGGAAATTGGAGGTCTTTCATTCCGAGGAGCGGTAGCGCTGCCCACTTTTGGGAGAAGACAGAGCTGTCAGTCCCTTGGCGGTAGTCGCTATTTAACCAGAAGTTATAGCCTGCAGAGAGATGTGCTGGTTCGTCGAAAGTGGGCGACTTGTTGAGCATTGCCAAGTTGATCAGCAGGAGTTGACACACCGCAAGGGTCAGACTTCCGCAAAAGAATCGGAGTGTCGGTGAGCGAAAAGGTATCCTCCCCCCTACCATCTGTTAGCCTACCACGGCACCTTCCAATTTCAGCGCAACCCGAACTCTGGGCGCCGACTCGGGAATCACGGCCCGCGACCAGCGCGTAAAATGCACCCCGTTCCGGCTCCTCATAAAGGTCGGCTCGATGCGCTGGCCCTCGTTGGGAAGATACCGGCTGGGAAAGCCGATGAACAGATGAGGCGCGCGTTCATAGCGCCGCATGGCGGTGGTGTAAAAATGTTCGCGTTTTTCCTCGGTGTAGGCCAAAGCGACTGGCTCGCTGCGGGCGGGCTGAAGCAGCGCTTCCATGTGGGAAGGAAGCCGGAATCGAACTGGAAGGTCAAGCTTCGGGGATGAGCTAGCCGCTTCCGTTCGATGCGTTTCGATCTCAATAGGAAAGCTCCGGGCACTCGGCATAGCCGAAGCGTGACCCGTAAGATCGATAGAAGCCAAAAAAGTCTGCCCAGTGGGACCGAGGCGATTATACGAATTGGAGTACTAAATTTTGGTCACTTCGACCTTAATCTCGCCATCCGAAAACTGATTGGTGAGGGGCTGCCCCTTCTCAATTCCACTCCTTCGGGAGACGAGCTTACCCTCCTCGTCCCTGACAAGAACAAACCCTCGTTTCAGGATCCGGCTGGGACTGGCATTGATGAGACGTCTGGAGCAATGTTCGACCCGGGCCTGTGCCTTCTCCACCGTGCTCCTGGTGGCCCGATCCAACCGCGGAAAGAGGGATCGAAGACTGCCTGAAGCGACCTTCAAGCGGGATCCGGGAGATATTGCCGCGATCCGTGATTTCAGATCCTGCACGATTATAATTCGACCGGTTATTGCTCTATGAAGCCTTTCTCGCAATCGATTCTCCAAGTCGTCAAGACGCAGGAAGGAGTGTTCGATCATTTGTGAGGGAGACAGGCCAAAAAGCTGGCTTTTGAGCAATTGCAGGTGATTGCTTCGCTGTTCGATTATGCGCCGGCCCAAATCCTCCAAGGCACTTGCCAAATCCGAAAGCCTCACGACAAACTCGAGATAATTGCTCGATATCATTTCCGCGGCGGCGGACGGAGTTTCCGCGCGTTTATCGGCAGCGAAGTCGCTCAAGGTGAAATCGATCTCATGGCCTACTGCCGAGATCACCGGTATAGAGCAACTGGCGATCGCCCGAGCCACAATTTCCTCGTTAAAGGGCCAGATATCTTCCAGGCTACCTCCACCTCGACCCACTACAAGCAGATCGAGTCTTCCCCAACGCTCGGCAAACTCCAACATTTCCACGATTTCTTCAGCAGCGCCTTCACCTTGCACCTTTGTCGGCAGGACCACGATGTTTCCCTGCCAGCCACGTCTCGTCAAAATACTGATAAAATCCCGGATGGCCGCGCCCGTGGGCGAAGTAATCACACCGACGCTGCGGGGTAAGACGGGGAGGGCGCGCTTCCGCTCTCGATCAAAAAGCCCTTCTTTCGTAAGTTTCGTCTTGAGTCGTTCGTATTCAAGCTGAAGCTGACCCTCGCCTGCCTCGAGCGCGTAGCGCACGATCAATTGATAGTTTCCCCGGGGAGCATAGACAGAGAGTTGGCCGTAAGCGATGATCTGCCTCCCGTCCTTCAAGGAGACTATCATACCAGATACATCGCCGCGAAAGACTACTGCTGATACCTGGCTCTTTTCATCCTTCAGGGAAAAGTAGCAATGCCCGCTGCTTTGGCGGCGGAAATTTGAAATCTCGCCCCGAATCCAGACTTCCCCAATCTCCCTTTCAAGCAGAGTCTTAATCTGCTTGGTCAATGCCGAAACCGATAGAATGCGACTTTCCGGGGGAAACTGATCCTCTTCAATGAGATTGAGTTGCATACAGATCTCTAGTCCCGGCAGGCCGGGATTGGAATGAAACCGAATAACTCTTCCGAAAGAGGCATAAAGTCCGATCCCGGCCAGCCGGGACTAGCCGTGGAAGCGCAGTTTCCTCAAACCGAACCAGGTCATCTTTAACAGGATCCAACCGTGTCGAAACCGCGAAATGTTAGTCTCACCATAGCTACGATCTCTGTAACGCACGGGGATATCACGGATCTTCAGGTCGAGTAAGGAAGAACCGAAGAGAAGATTGAAATCACCGAATGGGTCAAAGTCGCCGAATTCCTCCATGCGCTTCAGGAGCGACTCATAATCGGAGCGAAGAAGCATCTTGGTGCCGCATAGACTGTCTTTGATGGGCTGGCGGATGACAAAGGAAAGTGCCAGGGCGAAAAACTTGTTACCAATCAAATTCAGAAACCGCATCGCTTTATCTTCCATCGGATAGACAAGGCGGCTTCCATTGGCAAACTCCGCTTTGCCCTGAATAACGGCTTCGAAAAATTTCGGGAGATCCTCCGGTGGAGCCGTTAGATCACCGTCTTGAATCACCAGCACATCTCCTTTTGCCTTGGAGAATCCCGTGAATACGGCGTCCCATTTTCCCTTTCCCGGTTGACGGCAACAGGAGACCTGGTGTGGGCCACTGTATTCGCCGGTCTCCCTCTGAACGACCTCCCAGGTATCATCGCTGCTGTTGCCTTCCACAAAGATGATCTCGGTTCGCTTTCCAAGTGTCGGCACACGTTCGAGGGCAGGCCGAATGTTTCCCGCTTCGTTGCGCACCGGCACGATCACCGAGCAACTTATCTCACCGCTAAGCTCCGGCACTTTCTGAGGTCGCGCTACGATCAGAAGCGTCGTCCCAAAATGACGGAGAAAAGGCAGGCGAACGAGGAAGCGGTTAAAAAGGCCCGTTACGAGGGGTACATCAAAATGAAAGAGCTGTTCCGATGACGTTGTGACGACTTCCCAGCCGGAGAGTTCGACAAGGTTTATGAGATCGTCCAGCGAGAGCCAATTGCTCGGGGGCTGCCTCACCACGGCGCCGACAATTTGCCCGAGGCGTAGAATCGGTTTCCAGATAGTGTTGAGCGATGTGATATAAAGGCGCGTGCGCGCTCCCGAGGAAGCGTGCAAATTCTCGAGGCATTTTTGTATATCTTCCACATAACCGAGTAGATAATCTAATACGATGTCGTCGAACTCTTCATCCAGGACTTCGCGGCTGAGATCTCCAACGCGAAATTGGAGGCCGGGTTCCTGAAAACGATTCCTCGCCTTCTCTATCATCTTTGGACTGAGGTCCAATCCCAACCCGTGACTGGGTCGCAGCGAAGCCAAAAGGCTTCCCCCACCGCAACCCCATTCGACAACTCGCTTCCCCTCCGGAATATGGTGCCCCAGAATCCGTTGGATCTGCCGGTGGAAGTGCCTCTGATACCAGCGGGGGCGGGTGTCATTTTCCGCGACACAGTCAAAATGTTCCTTGTAATTCACGTGAGAAACGAAGTCGGCCTGTCCGGCCTGAAAACGATGAGATTTCCCGACTAAATCTCTCTCCATTCTGCCGCCTCCCCCCACGCCTTTGTCAATTCCACCGGCTTTCCTTGAACAAATCGTACGCGTCCCCACTCTCTCAGTATCACCGGCATTTCATAAAAATGTTCGAATAACGCCTCTTCCCCATCAACGGGTAGATCATACCGATAGGTGTAGTAGACGACCTCTTTCACCTCACCGATTCTTCTCTTAAAACCTGCGGCGACAGCATTCGCGACGGTTAAGACCGTATTCAGTCGACCCTCCTCATGACGATCGTCGACTTCGAACAATAAGGCACGAATAAATCGAGGACTATCTACGTAGTGTTGGAAAGCCTCTGAGAAACTTACAATTTCAAAGGTAAAGGGGTCGCGTAACTCTCCTTTATCGTCCACCACAAATGCTGTCATGAGGCGAAGCCTGGCGGAATCCAACCTCAATTCATCGGTAGCCAGCGGTTCAATTTTTCCACGCGTAAACATCGCCCAATTCTGATTAAAGCCGAGAAGCTGTGACAATGGGCGCACAACGGGATTTAGAATCTCCATCTCCCACCCGAGTGGCTGCAGAAGAGTCTCCACAGATGCTGCGTAAACTGTGAGAATAAGCAGTAGCGCAGCGCCCCCTTGGCGTAGACTGTCAGCGGGCGATTTGAGGCAGGCGCTAAGTCTTTCTTTGAAAGATTCTGAAATCATCGGTTTCAAGAAGAGAGAAAAGATAAGTAATCATGATGAAGGGAAACATCCCCAGATCGAAGAGAAAGAATGTCCCCAAATGGAAGAGGCCCAGCGTGCAGAAGAGAGCTCGCCGAATCCAACTGGATCCAACGGGAATGAGAATTAACGGAAGGGCCAGCATTTCGACCGCCAACGACAGATAGGTTAAAATCCCGTGTATGTAGGGTGGCACATGTAGCCCGAATGCGAGACCGAGCGAAGAGGCGGATACCATGTTAAGTAGCCCTACTAAGAGGGCATTTCCGGTCACCCAAGACGGATCGAACAGTTTATAGAGAGTGCCACAGAAATAAATGAGCCCGAGCTGAAACCTGAGACCAAAAACGGCGAGGCCGGTATAGTAGCCCCGGGCATCGAATCCGGTTGGAAGCAGCAGGAGCCACAACATCAGAACGCAAGCGATCTTATGATCCGCACTCAAAGAAAAGGGGACCGATACGATCAGTCCCGAGAAAATCATCAGGTGAATGCAAAGGAAGATCCTTACGTATCGCCTAAAGACAAGGGCAACTCCCGATAGACATCCAATAACTAGAAGCGCGTGTCCCCAATACTTCCATGGAGAGAGTTCGAAAACTGAAAATCCATACTGTTTTGGCACCTCACTGTAAGCACCGCTTTGCAAAAGAAAGGAGGCATAGGGAAGCCAGAGCAAGTAGCAGTATATCAGGCAAAGGCCAAGCGAAGTCACCATTACGTTATACGCTTCTTTGCACAGACAAAACCACGCTTTGTCTAACGGCGAGGTATACTCTTTATCAGATGACACGCTACCTTCCTTTTACTCACGATGAGTTTCGTGCGCTGCCTCCCATTGATCCGGAAATCTCGGTGAAATTCACAGGTTAGGAATCTGTCGGACTTAGAATTCCCAACATCACCGGGAAGCGGATTTTATGGTGACAGATCGACATTCCGACGCGGATTCGGCCGACAGATTCCTATCCCGATTTCTCTTTTATCAATGGTGGAAGAGATGCCCAAAGTCTCGCTACACTCGGCTTCAGAAGCAGGAAAGCCAACCCTACCAGCATTGCCATCACAATCCACGCCAAACCGTGCTTGATGAGTACCACGTACCCGACCCCTACCGCATGCCACTGGCGTTGAACCGGGTCTAAGACCACAAAAAAGTAGACCGTTTCGATCCACATCACGATAATCAGAAGCGCTGTGAGAACCCGCGCCGCTATCCTGAGACGATTGGCTTCCCCTGAGTCTTTTCCCAATTCAAGGAGGTAAGGGAACGTAAAGAGAAGAAAAATGGTCCGATAATCGTAACTGCTGATCAAAAAAAATGCGAAAGCCGAGATAGCGACACCCAAGAGGAAATAATTCTCACGCCATTGAGAGCTCGGTAGAAGTGAAGAATCGGTCTTTTTCGCGAAAAAGGCGGCCCCACCCAAGATAGCCAGAAAGCCGAGAAGGACGGAGACTCCAAGGTATTCTCTGTCATAACTGATAAAATAAAAGAAGCCCTTTGCTCCGAAAGTGAAAACGTCGATGGGATCTGTGTAGGCCCGAAGATTCCGGGGAACCTGAAGAAAATCCTCCACATTGACTGCGAAATAGGCCGAAACCGCGAAGAAGGCCGCAAATGCATACCAAAACAGTAGGCGCAGCTGCTTTATATTCCTCACAAAGAGAATATATCCGGTAATCGGATAGTACTTGAGGGCTGTGGCAAACAGCAGCACTGTCCACGCCAATGGAAATCCCACACGCGACCGCCACTCGAAGCAGAGCGGGACGATGGCGAGCAACAAAAAAATCACGAGATCGTTATTGCCACGCTCCATTGCCAGGAGTGCTCCCGGTGAGCAAATAACAAGAAAACCGATTAAGACATCCTTCCACGAACGGGGGTAGAGAAAAAAGAGGAGGAAGGAGAGAAATCCCACGACAATCATAAGAGCCAAAGGGATTTCATGTTGACGCGTAAATCCTAACGCTCCGGGGAGAGAATACCACAGATTGGGATATGCCGTATTTCCCCTTTTCAAAAAGTCCAAGGGGTTGGACTCCAATGTCCTTAAGTTCCAACCCCGATTATACCCTTCGGCATAGGAGAGGACGCCATGCAGATCCAGAAATGGATACCCCATGTAATATGGGCCAATGAAAAGCCTCCAGGCGGGAGGATACAGAGTGACATAAAACAGGAGGCTGCCAACCAACAGCGCCATACAGACAAATTGTATCCTTCTATGATTCACACCTGCTCTTTCCATCGGGAAGAATTCCTTAGAAGCGATTTGGCTGCCTCCGGAACTTTCGCCATATCAAAGAGGTAGGGTAGGGTGAAGAGAAGAAAGATCGTCCGATAATCATAACTCCTGATCATAATAAAGTTGAAGCTGGAAACTTCGACACCCAAGAGGAAAAATTCTCACGCCAATTCGAGCTGAGAGGAAGAGAGAAATCCGTCTTCTTCGAGACAAAGGCTGACCCGCCGAGTATCGCTGTACAGAAAAACTGTGTCTTTTTGAAATTCATTCCAGCGCCGCTGACTGGGAAGATTCCGAATCGGCTTCGAGTGTGTTCTCGCCACCCTCTTCCGGCGATTTCACAGCGACGATACGCACGATGCGCGCGAGCTGTAAGGGTACCAGCCTGCGTTCGATTACCGTTTCGTAAACGAATCGAGGGCCAAGATCGTATTTATCGACGATATGAAGCTCCCCGGTATCCGGATGGACATCGACCAGCTGAAAGGCATATATCGCATTGTAGTTTCGGTGCAGAATATGCTCGGCGATCGTCTCGGGATTCTCGCGAACCTTGCGTATCGTCGCCGAAGAGACGAGATGCGTGCTCGCCACTAAAGCGCTCCTGGAGGTAAAGAAGTAATCTCTCCTTGGATTCTCCTTAAAAAATTCCCGCATCATCCGCACTTCAGTGGCGGGCGTCGAAATCTGGGAGTAGCGATGATTGGCGAGGACGGGAATGGTCATAAAAACGATGAACACCAAGGTGGCCGCTATCATGAAATTCACCATATTCTTACCTTTGAGCAGCCAAATCAAGGTCAGCGCGCAGGCGATAATGAAGACGAGAATCAGCCTCACGCCCATCGTTACAACTTCGAGAGGTTCGAGATCCCAAATGAAAAACCAGATATTGTAACCGAACAAGACCAGTACTGAAAGAAGGTACGGTCCCGGCACAATTCTCAGCGCAACGGGGCAAACAAACACAAAAACAAGTGCCAAAGACAGGCTAAAACGACTGGCTATAGGATCGTCATATTGCCCCCAGTGATAACCCATTGTCAGTGCAAAAGAAAGCATAACTCCGACCGTGAAAATAAAGAGCACAAGATGCGCGGTTTTCTTCTCCCATACCTCTCGCCATCGCCAGCAGACAAATCCAAGAAAAATGATAAGGCCGATTACTCCCAAGAGAGACAGAAATATTGAATTGGAGAGGACCTGTCCCATGTGAAACAGGTAATTAACGGCACGCACGAGATTGTATCCCACGTACTCCAGGCTGAATGCATTTTCAAGTCCCTTACCAGCGAGCTGGGAAAAGTCGGGCCTCGACATCGTCACTCGAAAATGAAGGGGATATCCAACCAGCAACAAAGGCGCGAACACGGTTGGCCACGAGAGAATCGGTTTCCCTGCTCTGACCCAACCTATCAGCACAACCGCGCCGATCGATAATACGAATACGACCGACTCATATCGCGTCTGGGCCAAGAGCAGTCCGCAATAGCAGAGTGAAGCAAGAGAGCGCTCATCAGGTTGCTCCAAATACCGACAAGATAACAGCATCGCTGCGACGATCATGACGAGGTTCAATATCTCAAAATGTCCGCCCGTCGCATTCTGTCCGACTAAGGGCACGCTCGCAATCAAAAGCACCGCCAGGATTCCAACAGATGCATCAACGAGCTTCCGCCCGTATGAATAGACCAGGACGAGAAGCACAAAGGTCAGCGCCCCGTTCAGAACAAATGCGTTCTCCGGTCTATACCCTGTAAGTGTATGCACCAAAGAGAGGAGGAAGGGATGAAAAAAAGGACGTTTGTCCAGATATCCCCCAATTAGCTCAAAACTTCCAAAGTAGTCATTTGATCTGACTGCTACCGCAACGATCTTCTCAAAGTGCATCTTCATGGAAATGCCAAGAAGCACCAGTTCATCCATGACAATTTTAAAATCGAAAGGCTCGTGTAACAGCAGTAGCGAAGAGGAACCCACAATCGTTACCAGAAAGACGACACTGTTTCGCGAAAATCGGACACTTCGGACTTCCCCCTGAAACAACCTTGCCAGCGACCAAACGAATATCAGGAAAGTTACAAATATAATGGGGTAGCCCCCATACACGATCATCAGTTCCGCCCACAACGGATCCACCAGCACACAACTGAAGCCCAACGCAAGTACCGTGTTAAATACGAGCAGTAATAGACGAAGACGCATCTTCCAGCTTGTTTACACGATGCCTTAGCTCGCTTTTCTCATCAATTCCGCAGTCGCGTATCGGTCGAATTGCGGCTGCCGGCAGTCCCTAAAGCTTACCCAATGAGGGAATGCGGGCTCCGGCAAAGCCGAACAAAAAAAGGCCGCCTTCCTCAACAGAAGAAGGCGGCCCGAAAATGCTCGAATCTAATTAGAAATCGTAATTGATCGTGCGAGTATTTACAGTAGTAGATATTCGAGTCGTATTGGTTGCCACCGTCAGCACATAGGTCTCATCCGCAACCTGGTCAAGAACGCTGATATGCAACCCAACGCCCACAATATTCGTCGACGAAACACTCGCTACCCCCTCGTCCAACATATACTGCTGAGCTGCGGAGGCAAATTGCCGCAAGTTATTCGTTACTGCCTTATCCTGTGAGGTAGCTCGAACTTTGTTGAAGGCCGGAATTGCCATTGCCGCCAGTAGCCCGATAATGACTACCACGATCATGATTTCCACAAGGGTAAACCCTTTTTTCGTAGTCTTATAATTCATATTATATTCTCCTCTATTTTTATATGTTTCTGATTCAAGATATAGTCCCCCAATTATAGGGGGCCTCCCAGATAAGCGTACTTTTCATTCTTTGCCAAGAAAAAAAACCGGTATAGACGCCTTTTTATGCAAATTTTGACATCAAAAGTTATATCACACCTCATAAGTTTCTTATATCTTCGGATAATTTTCCGGAAAATAAAGGGAAATGCTTCCGAAAGAGACATAAAAGTCCGACTATAAGGCTGCTAGTCCCCGATAGGTTCGAGAATCTTGGCAAACACCATCTTACCTCCCGCCGACGGGAGAACGCTCTGGACTTCGATGCGCACCTTTCTCCCGAGGAATTTCTTACCATCGTTTACTACGACCATCGATCCGTCGTTCAAGAAACCCAACGCCTGTCCGGCCTCTTTGCCGGTTTTGACGAGTTCCACCTCCAACGTCTCACCGATGATCAGTTCCGGATTCAATGCTTTCGCCAAGGCATTGATATTCAACCATTCGACACCCTGAAACTCCGCCATCTGCGCCAGGTTAAAGTCTGTCGAGATAATCTTTGCTTTGAGTGACTCGGCCAGAAAGATAATCTTGGAATCGACATTCTGGTGGCTGCTCAGATCGCTCTCGTGGATGCGAATATCAAGGTTCACGACCTGGTTTAACTCATTTAAGACTTCAAGACCTTTACGGCCTCTGGCCTGGCGTTGAGGATCAGGCGAATCCGCGATAGCTTGCAACTCGTCGAGGACAAATCGTGGAATTACGAGAGCGTATCCCATAAACTTGGTCGCACAAATACCGTAAATGCGCCCATCGATAAGGGCGCTTGTGTCGACCACCACTAAAGGCACATCAACCCCGTGGGGGACAAATCGGATATACGGGATAACCAGATTAAACTCGTCGCGCCCTCTCAAGGCGATAACGGCCCCGAGATACATCATGATCACAAAAAGGGCCAACCGGACCATAAATAGAGTTTGGGGCTCCCCACTTTCAAAAAGAGGCGACTCCGAAATAAAGTAGGCGATAAGCCACCCGACAAACAATCCAAAGGTTAGCGCCGTTAACCCCCTCAAAGAAAAACCTTTTAGAAAGATATCGACGAGGATGACGAAGGCTCCCAGACTCGCGCCCATAAACAGGTTAAGCCAAAGATACTGTTCCCAGTCCTTATTGGAGTACCAGACCAACCAACTCCCGAAAATGCAGAGCATAAAAAAGAACACCCGGATTATTAAGATAGTCTTGGTCATGACTACACTTCCGGAAACTGACTGAACCTGATCATTAAACTAATCTCAAAAAATAATGAATCCGAGAACGCCAGGCTTAATATTTAACCACGGGGTTTTTTTATTAATAAGTAACACTCCCGGTTAGAGGAAGATGAAAAAGAGGACGAATGGGAGCCCAATAAACAGGGCCATAAATCCGTATAAGATCATTAAATGTCGGCGTGCTCTCGCGCTCTCTTTACCGTCAGGCTGATTTTTCATGAATCTACAAACGATCCTAAGAGACTTTCTCACTTCGCCGACAGGCACCTAGAGAAGATTCACTCCCAGTTTACTCCTACAGCTGATGAAGGGTAAAGGTTTTTCTACGAGAAGAGAACTCTCGCTCTCAAAATGCGCTTGAACCTGCTAAAGGAGACGGGGTGGGCTGAGAAAGGCGGACCAGTCGCTTTCAAAATTGGATTGGCGACCTTCGGAATATTAGCCCTTGAGCTGGCAATAATCCGCTGGAGCACAACCCAGATCAGGATATTCGCCTACTTCAACAACATTGTATTAATCGGCGCTTTTCTGGGAATGGGGATTGGAGTCGCGTTGGGAAAACGATTTAGCGGGCTCGTGCATCTTACTCTCCCTTCTCTATTCTTGGTCGGCATCCCTTTTGCATTTTCCCAGAAATTTGGACTGGTGCACCTCAAGTTTCCAGACACCTCAGTTTACTTATAGTAGCTCCAGGTTATTCATCCAAGGGACCGAGTGGAGCCGCAGGAAAAACTCGGCGAGGCCCCTTTGTGAATAACTTGGCCGATCAGTGGTTGGCGATGGGTCAAAGAGTTTGTTTGGCTAAGGGTGAAAATATTCAAAGGCAGCCGTCCACTACGAACTTAGGAATCAGTCCGAAGAGGACTTCCGACAGAATTTCGAGTGGACGGCCTGCCTGGATGACCGAAAACGAACACTCAGTTTACATCCTCATAACAGGATCCAACTATAAGGACTTCGCCTGGACATCCAGTGCCTTTGAAAAAAGCAAAAAGACAAACTAAAGGAACAAAGGGATGCAGAAAAGGGAAAAAACAAATCGATATAGTGTGGTGATAGGAATTGATTGGGCGGATCAGAAAAACGATCTGTGGATCATAGAGAGCGAAACGGGAAAAGGGACCCATCGACAGGTGGCGCAGGATGCGGTCAGCTTGCACGAATTTGCCGTAGAGATGAGAGAAAAGTATGCCAGCGTGGGCAAGCGCATGGCCATGGTGGTGGACCAGAAGCGAGGAGGGTTGATCAACTTTCTGATGGGCTTGGAGTTTGTCGATATCTATCCAGTGCATGCGGCCAGGGCGAAGGATTATCGCCGGGCGCTGTATCCATCAGGGGCCAAGAGCGACCCGGTCGATGCGCAAATACACGCGGAGTTTTTCCTCAAACATCCCGAGCTTTTTACCAAATGTTTCATACCTGACACGGCCCAAACACGGGAGCTGAACCTGTTGTGCGAGGACCGCCGTGGATTCGTCGATCAGGCTACCAGCCTCGAACAGCAGTTGGGCAGTTGTCTGAAGCAATATAACCCTTTGGTCTTGAAATTGTTCGATGATCTAGGCAGTGGCCTGTGCCTGCACTTTATATTGCGTTGGCCGACCCTCAAGAAGCTGCACAGAGCATCGGAGGGTGTCTTGCGAAAGTTCTTCTATAAGCACAACTGTCGCAGTGACGCCAAAATCCAGGAGCGTCTCGAATTGATCGGTAACGCACGAGCCTTGACCGAAGATGCAGCCATCATTGAAGCATCCAGCAGAAAAGCACAGACGTTGGCCGGACAGCTTTTGACCCTGTGCCCGCAGATCAAAGCGTATGAGAAGCGTATCAGGGAGCTATTCAGAAGCCATCCCGATGCAGCCGTGTTCAGTGGCATTCCCGGAGCCGGCGAGGTCATGAGTCCCCGGTTGCTGTGCGCGTTCGGGACCGATCGTTCGCACTTCGAAACGGCCCAGAACATGACCCAGTGGAATGGATCCGCTCCGGTCACGATCAACAGCGGGCAGGACAAAAGAACCGGACAACCGAAACGAATGGTCAACTGGCGGTGGGCGGCTCCTACCTTCGTGCGGCAAAGTTTCGTTGAATTTGCCGAACATTCGATCCGAAACTGTGCCTGGGCAAAGGCCTTTTACCAGATCAAAAAAGAACAGGGCAAACCCCGCCAAACCATTCTTCGTGCCCTCGCTCTCAAGTGGACCCGCATTCTGTTTCGCTGTTGGCAAAATAGCGAACGCTACGATGAGCAAAAGTATCTCCAATCGCTCCAACGCACCGGTTCACCGGTGTGGAAAAGACTTCAGCAAGCAAATGCCAACGCCTTGTAAACACAACATGAGAAAAAACTCAAAAAATCCCTTGACGGACTACCTCAGTTTTCTTATGGGGAGCTGAACACTTGGTCTCTCTCTACCTTCAGTCTCAACATCGCAATTTTTCTCTGCCTCTTCTGCTTCATTGTCAGTGTTTTTATATTTGCTGGAACTCCTGTTGGGTATCTCTTTGGTAGAATTCCCACTCTTCGTGCCTACTCGGCAGATCTGCTCGGCTCGCTCCTGGGCATAATCGCATTCACGATCGCAACCTCGTTCTCCGCGAACCCTCCAATCTGGTTCATGATTGGGGGATTACCGTTCTGCTGGCTGTCGCGAAAGTGGTACAGCATTGCAGCCTTTCTCGGCATTCTAATTCTGAGCGCTTTTTCCATTCAGGGGGCAATATACTCACCTTACAATCGCATCGATGTTAAGCATGACAATCCTGTCGCAATCACGATCAGGGTAAACCGGGATTTCCATCAATACATGCATGATTTCTCCGAGCTCCCGTTATCCAGGGAGGAGCTCTCTCAAAGCAAAGACCTCTTGGCATTCGGATTAAGACGCGTCTACGACTTACCCTTTTTTATAAATGATGCGCGCAGAAGGGCATTAATTGTGGGAGCCGGCACCGGAAACGATGTTCAGGCGGCAATTCGAAACGATTACGCCATGATCTATTCTGTAGATATCGACGGAGAGATCATTGCATTGGGACAATCGCTACACCCTGAACAACCTTACCAAAATTCGGAGGTAATTCCGGTGGTTAACGATGCCAGACCTTTCTTTGAACAATACCAGGGTGAACCCTTTGACGTCGTCAGTTTCGGTTTCCTCGACTCGCATGCCATGTTTTCATCCATGTCCTCGTTGCGACTTGACAATTACGTCTACACCGAGGACAGCATTCGATCCGCCTGGGAGCTGGTTTCTGATAGGGGGCATCTCAGCATTACTATAAGCGTTTATGCCGGTGAGTGGTTTTTCTTGCGGCTTTATACGACAATCGCGAAGGCGACCGGCATACGGCCACTACCACTTTTTCACGAGAGAGAACATTTCAGTGTAACCTTCATCGTCCCTAAAGAGAGTGCCAAGCTCAATTACGCCCGACTGAACACCTTTCAGACGATAGAGGCGGGGAGCGAGATACCCCAGGTTCGAACCACGAGTGATGATTGGCCCTTTCTTTACATACGTCCCGGAGTCTTCCCTTGGGGCTACCTCCTGGTACTGCTCTTCATCCTGCTCCTGGGAACGGGATTGGTCGTATTCGCGTTTGGGAAGAAAAACGTAGTCCGGGAATTTGACTCTACCCTCTTTCTTATGGGCACTTCATTTCTCCTTTTGGAGACGCGTGGCATCACCAGCTTATCCCTTCTTTTCGGATCCACATGGATTGTAAACTCCGCCGTATTTGCTGCCATCCTGACGATGGTTCTGCTGGCCAATCTGGTTGTCATGCATTTCAGTCTGAGAGATCCCACATACTGGTTCTTAGGCCTCTTCTTCGCCGTTGTTCTGGTATGCTATTTCCCGGTCAGCGAACTCAATCATTTTGAGATGCTCCCTCGAAGCATTCTCGGTGGACTTCTCATCGCTATTCCCATTTTCTTTGCCGGTATTATCGTCCCGATCCTCCTTTCCCGTTCGGCTAACCCCACCTCAGCACTCGGATCAAACCTTCTGGGGTCCGTTTTGGGCGGCTGCCTCGAGTATCTATCGATGCTCTTCGGGCTTCAGTTCCTGGCACAACTCGCTCTGCTGATTTACATTATCGCATTCCTGTTTTACCGGTTGAAATATCAAAGCAAAATTGATGTTTGAGCAGATCACTATCATCGCACCGGGCCTTCTAGGCGCCTCTCTGGCACAGGCTGTTAAAGCACGCCAAATTTCTCAGCGTACCATTCTATGGGCGCGCCGCCCCGAAACACGCCTCAAATGCGCATCACAACCCTGGTGCGATTCTGTAACCGAGACCCTTGAAGAGGCAGTTCGAGGATCCGATATCGTTGTTGTATGCACACCGGTTGAAGCCGTTCAAGGGATAGTGGCCCGCATCGCCGGTTGTGTCAAACCGGGGGCAATCGTGACCGATGTCGGTAGCACTAAGAGCCTGATTACACGCCATTGCCATGTTCTGATTCCAGGCAATGCGGCATTCGTCGGGTCGCATCCCATGGCCGGCTCCGAGAAGAGCGGTATGCAGTATGCGGATGCTGAGCTCTATCGTAAGAAGGCCTGTTTCGTAACACCTCTAGTTGACACCGATGAAAAGGCGGTTGAATCGCTACTGCTGTTCTGGAAAGCGCTCGATATGGAAGTCGTAACGGTGACGCCGGAGCAGCACGACGAAATCGTAGCCAATATCAGCCATCTACCCCATGTTTTGGCCAGCGTTCTCTGTACCTACCTTGGCTCCAAAGACTCCAACTGGCGCAATTTTGCGGGAGACGGACTGCGCGACTCGACGCGTGTTGCGGCCGCAAGCCCCAGTCTCTGGAAATGCATAATCGAACAGAATCGCGAAGAAATCGTCCGTGCCATCGGTGGGTTTGAGGATGAACTCCAAGCCATGAAGACCGCCATCACAAATGGTCAGGTCTTTGAGATTCTCAATGTCCTCGAACACGGCAAAGCTTTCCGCGACCGCCTTCGGCTAAAATTGGAGGGCAGCTAGGAATCTGTCGGTCTCATCTGCGTCGGAATGTCGATCTGTCACCATGAATTCGTCGATATGGGGGTGTTAAGAATTCTAGGTCCGACAGATTCCTAGCTTGGCATGAAAGACCCTCTTCCCATACTTCCCTTCACTCGACCCGTTGCGGGAAGGGTAGGATTACCCGGTTCGAAGAGTATCACAAATCGGGCGCTTATAATGGCGGCACTCTGCGATCATGAAGTTACCCTGCGCAACGCCCTCTTTAGCGAAGATACTGAGATTATGGTGCGGGCTCTCATCGCATTGGGCTATGAAGTCATAGCCCAACACACCGAAAACTCAGTGCGGATTAGAGGTCAAGGTGGTAAAATTCCGAACCCCGACGCGCGTATCTTTATCGGAAACGCGGGTACTGCTGCGAGGTTTCTGACCGCCTTTCTCTGCCTCCGGGAAGGTGGCTCTTACTTTCTCGATGGCGAAAACATTATGCGAAATCGTCCCATGAAAGGGCTCCTCGACGCCCTCATAGCTCTCGGCGCAAAGATCCAATACGAAGGCCAAACAGGGCACTTTCCGTTCACCCTCCACACTCACGGTCTCTCCGGGGGTAAGATTGAAGTGAACGCAAGTGCCAGCAGTCAGTTTCTCTCCGCTTTGCTGATGGCGGCGCCCCACGCAAAAGACCTCTTACAGATTTCACTTCGAGGCGAAACGGTATCAAAGCCCTTTGTTGAAATGACTCATCGGATGATGGAGCAATTCGGACTCCAGAGATATGTAACCGGGGAAAATGGCGGTTTTGAGATTGAGGCCCCCTGCAATTACAATTTGGAGGGCGCAGTATATGAAATTGAGCCGGATGCGACAGCCGCCAGCTACTTTGCCATTCTTCCCCTCGTGGCGGGGGGGACCATCAGCATACGCGCCTTAAGTGAAGTTCCTCTCCAGGGAGATTCTCAATTTCTGAGTTTGCTTCGGGAAAACACAAGACTTTGCGTGGAGAGCGATTCTTCCGAGATTTCTTTTCGATTTGAAGGGGGCAGGAGATTGCCCTCAGGTCGAGACCTGCTCGATTTGGACTTCAATCCCATCTCTGACACTTTCCTTACCCTGGCAGCAGTTGCCCCGCTATTCGAAAGCAGGGTCCATATTCGAGGAATTGGCCACACGCGTAAGCAAGAGTCTGATCGCCTCGCATCGGTCGCTCACGAATTACGGCGGCTCGGACAGGGAATCGAAGAGGGAGTGGAGGATCTTCTGATCACTCCCGACCTTTCCGCTCTTCGGGAGAGAGCAGCCCGGGGAGTCACTATCGAGACATACAACGATCATCGGATAGCCATGAGTTTCGCAATCCTCGGCTGTGCCAATATCCTCGACCAGGATAATCCTTGGCTATCCATTAAGAACCCGGACTGCGTAGCAAAGACTTTCCCACGATTCTTTGACATCCTGGGCTCACTACACACCGAATCGTGAACAATGCCGGAAGAATTCAAAATCATCGCTATTGATGGAGGGGCCGCATCCGGTAAGTCTTCCACTGCGCGCCTCATCGCCGAACGCTTCAAATTGCTCTACGTCGATACCGGTTCCCACTATCGAGCCGTCACCTACTTCTGCCTTAATAGAGGTCTGAGTTCTGAAAACTCTGGTAAGTTGGGATCAGATTTAAACAAAATACAGATCGATACTGTCGTCCGGAGTCGAAGCGCTCGTATTCGCTTATCCGGATTTTCGCCCACCTCGCAAGAGTTGAGGAGCCCCCAGGTAAACCGGGAGGTTTCTCAATTCTCGGCCGTTCCCCAGGTAAGGCAGTTCTTGCTTGATTATCAGCGCAGCCTCGCCTCATTCGCCCGGAATCACGAATTCCACGGCATTGTTATGGAAGGCCGGGACATCGGATCGGTCGTCTTTCCCGATGCGGACTTCAAATTCTACCTGGAAGCCGATCAAGAGACCAGAGCCCGCCGTCGTTCAAAAGAAGGCCTTCGGGATCCCATCGAAGAGCGCGACAAAACCGACTCCACGCGAAATCTGGCTCCTCTCCACTGCCCCCAGGGAGCAATACGAATCAACAATTCGAAAATACCCCTTGTAGAGGTCGTGGAGCAAATTTCTCAAATCATCGAAGGCAACCAGGGAAGGCAACCTCCACCTTCAGCCTGATTTTCTCCACCGGTGAAGACGTGGCTGTGAATTGCATTGTTTAGGAACATAACGCCAATTCATTCGATGCCATAAATCGAGCTGACGCCTCTCATATATTTTGAGTTCCTGACAATTCGAAACGGCATCTTAGAAACTACTCGATGCACGTCGTCACTGAATTCCGGATCATATTTAAGCTCAACAATAACGGTGGATTCTTTTCTACCTCTTCGAAAACCGCACCCACCTGCTTGAACTCCGTAATATTCGAGCCCCCAGTCGATCGTTACTCGATATCTTCCATCACGCGATACAAAATACTTTCGCCGGTAGCGAGTAACAATGGTTAAGATCTTCTTAAGGCAAACTTCCAAAATACGAGGATCAACCTCCCCTTCCCTAAGTTTCGAGTGGAGGATAGAAGAAGATATACGCCCATCAAAGTTAAACTCCGGCAATCGGTACCTTCTCTTCGCTCCTAAAATGCTGAAGCGCATTTTTTCCTCAAGAACCGGACTCGTGATTTTTCCTCGAAGACTACCGTACCACCGAACTCGATGTTTGGCTCGATCGCAGACTCCTGCAAGGTGTTCGGTATGATTCAGAAAATCATAAGTATCTAGGTAGATGCTATTTACCCATCGGGGTGGAAAGTTCTCAGAAAACATCGCGGGCGAGATTCTGATCATACCCTCAATCTCCCGACAGTCGCCACGGGGTATGACAAACTTCCGCTCCTCTCGAAAGCTCAACCCTTCCTCAGGCGACCTAATCATCGTATTCACATCCCACATTCCACAATCGCTGCGACCCCTTTACCCCATAGTAACTCACCAAATACCCGTTTCCTTTTCCGAGGCAGGGGGAGTCATCCGACAGACGAAAATCACGCCTGCCGGGATCTAAAAAAAGTGGCGGATCGCTCGAATTATCTGGACCGGCCACTCGCTGTCCAATGTGACTGTTAGACGCCCAAATGTGAGATCCCTTTTCAATGATGACGTCGGTTCGATTGCCAAAAACGATAGAGTTAATAAGCTCTCCTTTGCTCGGACCAAATTCAAATTTCTTTCTATAAAGAGCCAAACCCCACTTATTTCGAGTCACCGTATTATTAATCATAACGGGTTCAGAAAGATCTTTGATGGCAATTCCAATATTACAGTCAAGAATCAAATTGTTGTAGACTTTGGGAAAGGATTTCTCACCGATCGAAATACCTTTATCGCCGCCACCATAGATCCGGTTATCTCTTATAATCGCCCAAGATGAGGACAAATCGATGGCATCGTCGCGACTGTCGCGAAAGGTGCAGTTCTTAACAATACCTCCACCAAAATCTATGTCGACAGCGTCGAGATTGCGAACGAAGCGGCAATTTGATATCGTCGGTGACGCATACTTCGAGTTGATCGCATCGTCCGCGCGGTTGTCGCGAAAGATACACTCCTCAACCGTCCCCTCGGAGAAATAAAGGGAGACAACCCCGGTATAATCTACCCGTCCCAAAGTCGCATTACTCCCGTACTCGAAGATACAATTTTGAAATACATTCATTCCTTGCCTTTGAGTTGCCACGGCAATAACTCCCCAATATTCACCTGGGTTTTCGGACGTAAACAGGATGGGTTCTTGCGGGGTACCTTTCGCTTCGATCAAGCCTTTCACCAATAACGAACGCCCCTCCCTGATCGCGATCACCGCTCCCGCCTCGACGATCAATTTCGTCCCTTTTTCAACCACATAATCCTCCTCTAACACTCTTTTACCGCGACTCCACACCACAGTCTTTTGAAACTGCGCAATGCCTGGCTGCAGCTTCCCAATGCCGTCAGGTTTCCGTTCCGATAAAGTGCCCTCCGGCGTGCGAGGATGTGAAACCAATTCCATCGTTCGAGTCATACCGCTCTCTACTCTCGATCCGGAATGTGCCTGCTCGGGAGACACTCCTGAGGGCAACGGATCACCGGTGACAGAATTTCTCGCTGCCACTGATAGTACCTCCCATGCAACTGTACTCGGCAGGACCCTTTTCCCTCTGAGCGCCAATGAGAGAGTATGAATCGTCTTCTGAGGGGTATAAAGCTTCCCAGTTTCCATTGGGTACGGTGACACAAAGATCCCATTCTCAAGCGGCACCTGGTAGGGGATCCCGGAGACGCGCGATGGGAAGGACCGAGCAATTTTGAACGAAACCAGCATCTCTTCGCCATTCCCATTTGATTCGCTAATGGCCTTAAATTGCTGACCACTCTTCGAATCGAGAACTATGAGGTCCTCAATGGATTCTAACTGTAATCCTCTAATTCCGATCCTCAGAGTTTCAACATACGGGGCTATGTGTTCGCTGCTCGCTAGTTCGATTCTACCTAATAAAGTCAACGCACCCAACAGAGATTCGGCCACGAATTCCCTTGGGCCGGATGGCTTTGCCGATACGGTTAAATCGCAGCGGTTAAACTCCGACTTCAGATATTGATCTCGCAATACCACCAACTCCTTCAGGCGCGAAATGCTTTCTTCCCACTGCTCATTACTGATATACATCTGAACGTATGGACTATAGTGTATACGAGAGTCGGCATAAACATCCTCTTTAACCAGTTCATAAAGTTCATCTATTTTCGCCAGGATTCGGCTTCGTTCATGGCTGGAGGTTAGGAGTTCCCAGGTCCTCGAATAATACCTCTCGCGGAAATCCTCTAAATGAAACAGGCCATCCATATCATCGTTTATGGCAAGACCAAGTGGGTAAACTTTCCAACCCAGCCTCTTTATCAGCCTGAAATCATTGCCACTTCTATACGTGGTCGGCCCCTGGTACCATGGAACGATCTGAAACTTCCCTGAAACTGGATCAAAGATCCATCGTATATTATGCCCGGAATGATTTAGGCGCGCCATAATGGCTGCATGCGCGCAAAACGTGAGATACTGGTCAATGTCGAGAATCTCCTCGATCTTCTCCTTATACCCGGGTCTGCCCTTACTGAAGATTGCCCGGTATAATTCCATCAAATTCTCAAATGAGTGCCTATCCTTCCATGCCGAATACTTCTGCCAACTATCGGGATTTAAGAATCCCTTCTTCGAATCAATCGGTTTCTTCTCTCCGTAAAAGTCTCCCACCGCTCGGTTATGCTTGATAAAAAAGCGCTCTCCAGGCTGCTCAAGATACGTCTGAATACCCGCAAACCTGCCGTTGATGCGGAGATGCACCATGAACTGCGTTGGCACCAGTAACCCGGAATCCCGCAATAATTCACTCCGCAAAACATCAATTACAGCGGTATGGTCCCGCTGATTTATGATATTAATCTCACGGAGACCGTAAAACAGGTTGTCTTTAGGAAACTTTACTCGCCAGGATTTCTTCTGAACCATAAAGTGATCCATGTTCCATCCACGAAAACGAACTTCCACGTCATAGGTTCTTCTCCCGTAAGTCAGCGCTGCGGGGACCCAAGGCCACTGTGGGCCGTCAACACCGGCAAACCTGGAAAAGTTTGTGACTTTGTTGATGTTCGGATCGATTTCCGGAATGGCCTTGAGCAATGTCTGCATACTCAACTCGGGAATTGTTAGCTCGATCACAGGAAGCTTTGTCTTCTCAAGACTGTCACCTTGCCTATCCGGACTGGGAACTACGTTGATGGAACGTTCTGCCGGCGTAACGAATTCTTCCGCAAACGGATTGAGTGCAGAAGCCATGGTATGGTAGACCCCGCTCTTCGCCCAATCCGGTGCGAAGGCAGCTACGGCAAACGAAAGAAGCAACAAAGCGAAAATAGCATTCGGTGCATTGTGTAAAGCTGGTGAAGTTCCTTTCCCCTCTTTCCTGTCCTGATCCCTGGAAATCAAAAGAGCTTCGGGTCTGGAAGACCGCATTGAGAGAAATAGATTCAACGAACGAACCCACCGCCTGACAACGAACGGGGAAGAGAAAACCAGCAACGCAATTCCAAAAAAAACCAAATCCTCGGATTCGATGGCAAAATCCCGGGACAGATAGTCCTTAATACCTACCCATTCGAAATAGTCGAAGAAGAGGGCCAGGGTAATCAAAATAACCGGTAACAACAGCACCACCAAAGAGTACTTCAAAACCCGCGCTGATCCAGGATTGAGACGCATCATTACGGCATCTGGCAGTTCGTTATATCTCCCTCTTCGTCAGTCCTAATCCTCTGTAAGAAACGCCGAATCAAAAAAGGACACTCTAATTTCTGTGAACGCACTCTCCAACGCCTCTTTGCAACTCATAAGCGCATCGCAGCTTTCTACGCCTATCAGGAATACGGCTTCCATACCATCTTCGTTTTCATCGAACCGTTTTAGAGAAACGCCTGTGCAATGAGGTCGTAGTAGCTGAGGTATCTGTTTCAAATCACTCGCCGGTAATTTTGGTGAGCAAATGCTCAAAACCTTATGCGTCGCCTCGGAACCCTTTTCATCGAACGCCTGTAATCGAATCACGAAAGCGGCGACGAGAAAGCCGACTAAAGTAAGGACCGGCCGGTTGCCGCCCAGTCCCACGCCAAACGCGATGATCAGAAAAAGGTAGACTAATTCTTCAGGGTCTTTTATGGCCGCGCGGAACCGGACAATCGAAAGAGCGCCCACAAGCCCCAGAGAGAGAGCCAGGGATGAACTCACTACCGATATTATCAGCGTCGTAACCACACACAACAGGACGAATGACTTGGCAAATCTACGACGGTTTGATAGCGAGCGTCCATATCGTATGTAGAGCTGTCCAACCAGAGTGCTGATTACTAAAGCTATCACCAGGTTGATACAAAACTCGGGCAGAGAAATAACGGAATCTGCGCTTTTAAGACGATTCATTTATTCAATTTTGCATCCTCAAAAAAAATGCACTGAAATCGAGCAACTTCCGAAAATGGTACGATAAAGATCAAGCCAATTATACCGGCCCCTAGTCCTGGTGGCATATCCGCTCGGGCATGCTGCCAGCATTGCATACTTGCGGGCAAACCTCAAGAGATGTGAGCTTTGGCGCAATCTCGAGCGAAGACAGGCTGTGTTTCTCCCCGCATTCGCTACCAATTCGTCTCCATCTTCTTAACTCCGTTTGCGCCAAAGCCGTGAAATCTTCAGGCTAGTGAAGAACCCTGCCGAATTCCCGCTTGACTTTACCGTAGGGTGTGAAATCGACTGGTCGCATGCATCTGGTTTGCCTGGACCTGGAAGGCGTCCTCCTTCCCGAAATCTGGATCGCGGTCGCGGAAAAGACCGGTATTGCTGAACTCAGGCGAACCACCCGCGATGAGCCCGATTATGACAGGTTGATGCGTTTCCGGCTGGATATTCTCTCTCGTCACAACATTGGAATCGACCTGATACAAGAGGTCATCGGCTCACTGGAGCCACTCCCGGGCGCGCTGGATTTTACCCGTTGGTTAATATCGGAAACTCGACTCGTTGTTCTCTCCGATACCTTTGCGGAATTTGCCGCTCCCCTCATGAAGCAGCTGGGTTATCCAACCCTCTTCTGCCACAATCTCGTGATCGATGATTGCGGCCGAATTGTTGACTACCGGCTGCGGCAACAGGATCAGAAACGAAATGCAGTCATCGCTTTTCAAAAGTTGAACTTCGAGGTCATCGCCGCGGGAGATTCTTACAACGACCTGAGCATGCTCCAAGCCGCTGACCATAGTATTCTCTTTTGTCCTCCGGACAGGATGCAGACGGAATATCCCGACTTTCCCGTCACAACCGACCACTCCGAGCTTCGCGCACGAATCGAAGAGCTCATCTGATACCCCGCCTCCTCTCGGGATACGGAACACTCTTGTTTGAGCGTTCCATAAATCTGATATTGAGATCTCTATTTACCGTTGCCGGCTTGTTTTATCCAAGCCGATAAAGGTATCGCGCGGCGGAACGGCGGCGGGCTGAAGGGAGTCAGCTTTTTATGAGTGTCGTTCAACCCGTTCGCTTAACTTCCGCTTTCTTATTGAGAGGATTTTTTGCCATAAAATCCTATTCCGATAAGAAATGCTAAGGACAATAGTGAAATGATGATGCCAATAAGAAAAACCGGCCTGTCAACCTTGAATACCACATCATGTTCACCTGCAGGTAAAAGAAGCCCTCTGAATAGGTGGTTGACTGGATACACCCGGGTAGGTTTGCCATCCAGTTGACCTTTCCAAAGAGGATAGTATGCGTCAGTCAGAACCAACACTCCCACGGTATTTTGATTCTCGGAGCATTAGGTGATGATATTGATGGCCTTATGTAAGTTAAAGACGAAATCATCACAGAGTGCGGGAGTGGATTCAGCGCCCATGGAAGACTTGAGGCTGAGAACCAGTTGCCTGCATGCAGCAAGAATTCTGGCTGCGTTATGATTACGGATCATACATCGATCTTCATCGAAGAAGCGATCCCTTGGGGTAATGATTTTTATTTTCGATCGACCAATGGTTGCGAATTTTCGAGAGGAACTGTTGAGGGCTCAAATCGGCGGGATCGAGACTGCTTACGTAGTAAGAGCGTTCAGAGGAAGGTTCAGCTTTGTTTGGATAATGGAAGGTGCGTTGCACACAGGCGAACTGGCGGGCATGGGGCAGGCCGGCAGAGGGAGCGCTTAGAGAATGGGTTGCTATTTGACGTATTTCGAGTCGCCCATGGTCATTGTCCACGGTTTGGTGGAGAAAAAGGGGGTGGAGCTGAAGAGATTCTGAGCGTATTGATGCATGTTGGGCTGATTGTCTTTAATTTGAATAACATAGTCAGCACTGAGTTCTTCGACGACGATGTGGGCAGTTTCTTTTTGATTATGCATGGCGTCGAAGGTGAAGGTGGAGCCGTCCAAAATGGGCATCTTTCGCAAGAGAGTCTGGGCGGCGGTGATCGCGTTGGATTTATCGGCGGTAGCGACTTGGGCTAAGGTTTGAGCGCTTTGGTGATCGACTGCGGCCACCAGGTGCAGAGCCTTTGATTCTTCGGTGTTTGTGCCTTTGAGGGTCTTGCCGTCGACGGCAATATCGCGGGGCAAACAGCCGTCTTGTAAGCAGATGAATTCGGTGAGGGTTTTATCGAAGAGCTCGGCCTTTACGTTTTGCAAGACCCGATAGAAGACATCATAGCAAGGGGCCTTATAGCGGCCTGTTTTGGGGTTTTTCCAGGAGCGTAAGGCGCGCAATTGGGCTTGATTGAGATGATGGGCCAGGCGCACGATGCCCTTGAGGGTCTGTTTGCCGCACATCGTGCCGAGCACAATCATGCTCAGGACCGTGGCGAGCCGATATCTAAGGCCCGCTTTACGACGGAAGTCTTCTATCTGATTGAAGCGTTCCCACAGGCTGCTCATCTGTTCCACTTTGAGGCAGACCGCATGGGAGTTATCGGTTTCATTGAGCGCCTGGCTCTGTGCCGCGGGCAATGGCCCTGAAGCGCGCAAAAGCTCAAGGGCATTAGCCTTGAGGGGTTTGACCCAGATCTGCTTGGGACGCTCATGGCGTTGATAGAAATCTTCGCGTTGGCGGCCATATCCCGCGCTCAAGCCCAAGGGCGTCCACCCGCTCGCTTCGTAGCAAGTGCCCCGGTGAATCTGTGGGTCCACGAACGTTTCCGCTACTAAGGGACGATAGCCAAAAGCCTCCTGCCAGTGATCGGCTAAGACTCTCAGGCACATACCCAACGTCTTGGAGGCCAAATTTGCAAGATCCACCCCGGGCAAAATCAGAAAACGCCGGTTCTGTACTACCAGTTTCAATCGTGCATGCCGTTGCGCCCCGTCCCACCCGATCCATTCGTCTCGATCCTTCAGCCGGTAGGATGCGGCCCCCCACAAGAGCAGGCCCATCCATTGCCCGTCGATCTGCGCCACATAGCGCAGGGTCTCTCCTGCGCTGCCCGCACTGTGTAAATAATGATGTTGTTTCAATAGATCATTGAATCGCTCCTGCTCTTCGGGCAGGACCAGACGCAGAGTTAAACGATCTATCGAAGGATTCAGTTGGTAAGATTTTTTGTCTTTCATCCCATCTTAACATGACTGATTCCCTCGGGTTTGTTTAGCTCTTTTTTTATCTTCTTGCTTATCAGCTAGTTGCTTCCTGGAATCCTTTTACCCTGCTAGCCCGCTTCTCTAACGCCCAAAGTGCTTGCCTTCAAAATAGAAGGATGTGATTGTGCGGCCAAATGCCGAAGAGTAAGCAAGCGATATGGGGCGGGCGATTTAAGGGTCGAGCGGACTCGCTTATGGTAGGGTTTGGTGAGTCGATTTCCTTTGATGCGCGACTTGCCTGTTTCGACGTAGCGGTGAGCAGAGCACATGCCTCCATGTTGTGCAGGGTCGGCCTTTTGACGGCAAAGGAGCGCACTGCGATTCATCGCGGGCTGGATGCTATCCTGGTGCAGATTGAGAGCGGACGCTTCCGATGGAAGGCGGAACTGGAAGACATTCATATGAATATTGAGTTTGCCCTCACGCGTCGCGTTCCGGCAGCGGCGAAACTGCACGCGGGGAGAAGCCGTAACGACCAGGTCGTGACCGATATGCGGCTGTTTTTTAGGTGGAGTTGTGCGGAATTGGTGGAGGCGCTGCGAGCGCTCCTCGGTGGCCTTATCGACCAGGCGGACAAATATCGGGGACTCCCACTTCCTGGCTACACGCATTTACAGAGGGCGCAGCCGGTATCCGCGGCGCACCATCTCCTGGCCTATGTCGAGATGTTTCAGCGTGATCGCGAACGGTTTTCTGCTGTTCGTGATAATGCAAACGTCTGTCCGCTTGGGTCCGGCGCCCTCGCTGGAACAACCTTGCCGATCGATAGGGAATTTCTGGCCGTGGAATTGGGCTTTGTTGACAGAAAAGGTCGTCCGCAGCTGACCCGAAACAGCATGGACGCCGTGGCCGACCGAGACCTTTATATCGAGTTCGCGAGCGCCTGCGCGCTCTGTGGAACCCATTTATCCCGGGTTGCGGAAGATCTCATACTGTGGAGCAGCGACGAGTTTGGATTCATCGTCCTGCCTGATGCATTTTCCACAGGCTCGAGCATCATGCCACAGAAGAAGAATCCCGATTCGCTTGAATTGATCCGGGGCAAGGCAGCACGACTCCAGGGAAATCTTCAAACGCTACTCTCGCTCGTGAAGGGGCTGCCCCTCACTTACAACCGGGACCTGCAGGAGGATAAACCTCCCGTCTTTGACTCCTTCGATCAGACATTATCGTGTCTTGATGTTCTCGCAGCCGTGGTGAAAGAGATTTTGTTTAATGAGGATAACTGCAGAGCGGCGGTTTCCGATCCGAATCTGCTCGCTACCGACCTCGTCGATTATCTCGTTGAGCGGAAGGTGTCATTCAGGGAGGCCCATCAATGCGTGGGTCGTCTTGTCGCGCTGGCGGAAGAGCGCGGCGTGGCGCTTACCGAACTCGACGATGGAATGGTTCGGGAGATGCACAAGAAACTGGGGAGCGATTGGAAGTCGGTCTTTGACGCGACGCAGTCTCTTAAAAAGCGTGAGCAAACCGGAATGCCCGGGCCCCGTGAAGTGCGTAAACAGATCGCGCGGTGGCGCCGATTGTTGAAGTAGGGACTAGCAACCTGTCGGTAAAGGTTGCTTTATTCGGAGAAAAGCGACGGGGCCGCCTGTTATACCCTTTACCCGTGAAGAGTCGCGTTCAATGTGAAATTTCTCCTTGTTCTCTTGCAGGTAGCTTTCGATCGCCGGGTCCTTGGCAAAGGATGCCGAAACGACGATGTCGTCACCCTGTGACAGGCATTCAAGCCTTGCGGTAAGGTTAACCGTTGTCCCAAAGTAGTCGAGCCGTTCGTCCTGCGTGATGGCTATGCACGGGCCGGTGTTGATACCCACTTTAAGAGCAAGGGGACGACGGTGGCCGGATTCTTGGGCGAGTTTCCGTTGGGCTTCGAGGAGAGCCTTTAGAGCGTTAACCGGTTCGATAAATGCGGCCATAATAGCGTCGCCCATCGTCTTTATTAGGGCGCCTTCGTATTTTCGAACGCATGCCTTGAGGACATCAAAGTGGCTCATCACGAGGCCGAAGGCAGGAGCGTCTCCGATATCTTCATAGAGGCGAGTTGAACCTCTCAGATCGGTGAAGGCAAGCGTCAGCGTGCCCACCGATATCTGTTCTCCCTGGCGCAGCGCGTCACTCGAAAAAAGATCGCGGAAAGTCTGCCTGGCCGTTACTTCGGCCGCAGTCACGGCGTCATCCATCCAAACCATCCTTTCAAGGAGGAAGAGTTCGTTAAATTCGGTGGAATTACGGAGAGTAATCTCACAGGTGGGATGCAGGGTAACTTCCCCTTCAGGCCACGGATCGGAAGAGTGGACGATCTCGATAGAGGCCTGACCCTGGCTGCTGGCGCCTATGAGCAACCCGCCCAACTTTTGTTCGACTCGGAGCCGGTATCGACCCGGTTCAATTTGGAGTTGCCACAGGTAGGACTCTCCGCTTCCAACCGTTTTCTTCGCAATGATATGTGGAGTAACCTGAGGGCCTCCGACACAGAATTCATGAAATTCGAGATTGCGTACGGCGGGATTGGGAGAAAAGACCAGTTCAACCGATTGGTCAAAATTCGCTCGAAAGCTGATATTGCAGGAGTCACAATGGACATCGGTTTTCAGCACTTCGAGGCGGCTTGCTTTTTCTTTTGCCCCGCGGCACAAGGGGCAGAGGACTTCCCAACTGAACTTGAGCAGTCCCTGACGAGTTGCGTGAAGGAAGAGCTCAAGAATGATGGAGCGAGAAGCATTCCAGACGTCTGCTATCGCGTAGGGGCGGATGCGGATCAGGGTAAAGTCATCGGCCTTGGCAACCAAGTCGGTTAAACGCCTTACCAGATGGGAGGGCAGTCCCTGGATCCCTTCCAATGTATTCCCAATTTCAAGGATGCGACGGGATTGCCTTCTCGAGACTGCTTTGGATGAGGTGATGGGAAGGGGAAACTTACCTCTCTCATCCGTTAACAGATTGTCGTAACGGAGAAAGATGCGTTCGAAGTTTCTTCGGTTGATGAGGCCTGAATACAGCATTGTCATTAGCCATCCGAGAATGTTTCTCGGCAGGATCCACACATCATATTGAAAGTGGGTGCCGCCGGACGGTATCGGCTCCAAGTATGCCAGCATGCGAAGGCTTTCTATAGGACCATTGAGATATTTCCTCGCTACTCCGAAGCGATTGGGTCTTATCCAGTCGAAGGGAAACTCTCGCCAGCGTATCGTTAGTCCGCAATATCGTTGATGCATGAGCCGCACGTTGGGTTCTTCGGGATCCATTCCGTCGGTGATCATGGACGGAAGACCCGCATCCTGGTTAAAACGATTAGTATCTGATATGAGCGGCCACAGGGCCTCCGGGTCGTTCTTAAGCCGCCAACTGTAAGCCGAGTGGATTTCTCGATATCTCACTGCCAATATATCCCCTTAGGAACCTGTCAGACTTAGGGTCCGACAGATTCATTTTTTTGATTCCAGGAACTATAAGGCTCCCAGGTCTGGTCTTACTCTTATAACGGAATAGAATTGTGATTAGATACGCAAGTATAGCTCGGTATTCTCTTGGTGCTCCAACATCATTAGCCCACTTGTTTCACCGCTTCGGCTTACACGGATTTATGCGTATTCAGGAATCTGGAGCGGACAGCCCCGGATGGACCCTGCGGCGGCGAAAAAAACCCGGTTTCCCAAGGGAGGAAACCGGGTTAAAGTCACTTCCAGATCCAAATCTCAGGCTATGTTTTCCTTATGAAACGCGGCCCAATCATCGAGGCTGTTGAGTTTGACGGCATCCTTTACCGAACCATCATCACTACGGCCCGCGACACCGAGAATCTCGGCGCGGGTGCCGTCATCATGAATGTAGCCTGTGATGGCTGCGTTTAACTCGCTGACTGCTGCCGCATCGAGCGAACCCCCTTTCTGCTCCAGAATCCAGCCTTCCAGTTGGCAATAGGAGGGTTTATTTTCATTCATGTAAGCGACGAATGCATCTTTATCGATGCCGATACCGTCGAGGACCATCTGGTCAAATCCGGCACCGATGGCAGGATAGTCGTCGTGCAGTTGACCGGTAATATCGAGCGACACCTTCAACCATAGTCTGGGAAGGTGACGGACGCCCAACGGGCCTGCGGTTCCTGAGCTTATCATTGGAATAATCTTAGCCATCTCATTTTCCTTGTTTTAATTTTTGAGCAATTTTTGTCGTGAAGCTTCCCCAACATGCCCTATGCCCATAGGTGGGAAAGAGGAGAGATTCTTATAGCCCCAATATACCTCGATCAACCCTTTTTTCGCATTGAATCTGCCGGACTTTGGTACCACGGAATTTCGATAGGCTTCCGTAGGGTAAAAAAAATGAATCTTGGCAATTCCAGACTGATCACTGGGTCTATGTTCGTATTTCGCCGAAATACGAACATAGACCCGATCTCAGGAACAATGGGGGGGGATGAACGGGCAGGGGAAGAAATCCTGGCACCGGAGCGCCGCCGAAGCTATATTCTGCTTATAAGTTCGTCCGAGTCCTCGGTGGGTTCGAGGCATTGGGTGCCGACACAGAGTTGGTAACCGGGAGGTTGAACCGGATCTTCGATCACGAGCAAATAAACCCTCCTCCACGGTTTTTCACTCAACGCCCGTTGTAGGGGATCGAGATCATCCACTCCCTTGATTTTGATGACAACTGTGCCTATGGCGTCGCTTGCAAATCCGGCGAGAGCGTGAGAAATAGCGGATGGCGCGCGTTCGGCCAGGACCGGATAAGCCTGCCGCAGTTCGTCGAAAGGGCGGCGATACTTCTCATCAGCAGTGAGAGCGTAGAGGCACCCGAAACAGTGGATGAGGCTGGAGTTTCCTGCGGGGATAGCATTGTCGAACCACTCCTTCTTTCGAGCGACGAGACATTCGTGATCGTCACTGACGAAATAAAACCCCGGAGAATCGACATCCTCGAAATGTTCGATAACAGCGTCTACGATGGTCCGGGCTCGATCGATATAGCGAGCGCTGGCAAGAGGTTCGATCCAGTCGATCTTGGCGGCGAGAGAGAGGAGGGCCTCGGCGTAATACGCGTAGTCGCTCAGGTATCCGTTGAATCGCGCTTCATCACCGTAGAAGACGGCCTGGAGGCGGTTCTCGCCGCACCGAAGTTCCTGCCATATCCAATCCGCCGCACTCCGAGCCGCCTCCAGCCAACTCCTTTTCCCAAGGTAGAAGCCGGCCTCGGCCAATCCTTTTATAAGTAGACTATTCCAGGAAGTGAGTTGCTTGGAATCCTTGCTGGGAGGGATCCGTTCGTTGCGAGCGGCCAGCATCTTTTCCCGCTGGGGTTTCAGGGCCTCCCTCTGATTGATATCGGTGAGCGAGAGAGCTGGATTCGATGTGCCATTTTCAAAATTTCCCTTTTCCGTAATAGAGTAGGCGTTACAAAATTCGTCAGCGTTTTCGCCTCCGAGAATCTCCTTAACTTCCCCAATTCGCCAAACATAGAACTTACCTTCCACCCCTTCGCTGTCGGCATCGAGAGAAGAATAGTAGCCGTCATTGGGAGCGAGCATATCACGCACCAGCCAATCGATAGTCTCAATAACGACCAACCGATAAAGCGGGTTCCGGTAGCGAAGCCAACCCTTGGTATAGATCTCGATAAGTTGGGCGTTATCGTATAGCATTTTCTCGAAGTGTGGGATGAGCCAGTATTTATCGACGCTGTAGCGGGCGAATCCACCCCCAATCTGGTCGAACATCCCACCGTGGGCCATTCCCATGAGGGTGGTGTTGACGACTCCATCGATGCGGCCTGCAAAATCAGGATTTCGCTCATCGACGGCAGCGCTGTTTCTCACTTCCAGGAGGAAACTCAAGGTCATCGAAGGGGGAAACTTCGGGGCGTTTCCGAAACCGCCGAATTCGTCATCGTGCTGTTGACAGAGGCGATGGGCGGCTTCGAGCAGCTGTTCGTTCTCCAGCTTCTTAGCGGGGTCTTGCGCGAGTACGTTTCCCGCAGCGAGATTCTTTATAATGGCATCGGCATTCTCCAATAAGTCGTCCTTGTTTTGTTTATAATGATCGGAAATTCGAACGATCAATTGTGGCCAAGGAATCAAACCCTGCCCACGATCTTCGGGCGGGAAATAGGTCCCCCCGGCAAAAGGCCTACCATCAGGCAAGCAGAATACGTTCAAGGGCCAACCCCCGTTGCCATTGAGCATCTGAACGGCTTCCATATAGATCTGGTCGATATCAGGCCGCTCTTCACGGTCGACTTTTATACAGACAAAATGCTCATTCATGAGTTTTGCCGTGTATTCGCTCTCGAAAGACTCGTGCGCCATGACATGGCACCAATGGCAGGAGCTGTATCCGATAGAAACGAGTATGGGCTTATCCTCCGCGGCGGCTTTTTGCAGAGCTTCTTCTCCCCACGGGTTCCAATCGACAGGATTCTCTGCGTGCTGTCGCAGATAAAGACTCTTCTCTTGGGCCAGTCGGTTCGCCATCGGAAATGAGAAATTTCGGGAATTAAGAATGCGGATGCACGGATTCGGAGTATATTCTGTTCAGACAGATCCATAATGCAAGAGCAGTGCTACCGCACGACGGGGAATTATCGAATTTTCATGACAGATAGATCGAAAAGTATTCTACTTAAAACGAATCGATGCCGGTAAAATCTAATACTTCTGAAAAAGCTCCGCGAAAACGAGGGTCGGCTGCCTTCAACGTCAAACCTTCGCCAAGAGGATTCGAAGAACAAGAGGCGACGGGCTCCCGAGTCGCTGCAGACAGCCTTTCGACGATTCGCATCTTACCGGATCGAGTCGCTAACCAGATAGCGGCCGGCGAAGTTATCGAACGTCCCGTGGCGGTAATCAAGGAACTGGTCGAAAATAGTCTCGATGCGGGAGCCACGCGCATCGAAATCGAATTTCGAAATGGTGGGAAGAGTTACATGAGGGTAGATGACAACGGCTGTGGCATGAGTCCCGACGACGGACTGATGGCACTGGAGCGCCACGCGACGAGCAAGATTAGAGAAGCAAGCGATCTTGCCGCGATCTCTACATTTGGTTTCCGGGGAGAAGCATTGTCCTCGGTGGCCAGTGTATCCCGATTCACCCTGCGTTCGCGTAGCGAGGGGTTCGACCATGGGACCGAGGTCCTGGTAAACGGTGGCAAGTATATACACAGCAAAGAGTGCGGTATGCCGACCGGTACAAGCATAGAAGTGGCACATCTGTTTAATTCGGTGCCGGTGCGGCGAAAGTTCCTAAAGACCGATAACACGGAAGCTGCTCACATCATTCACCTGGCTCGCCTCTACGCGGTCGCCAACCCCTCGACCTCCTTCACGCTACTGGAAAATGGACGCACCGTTTTCATGTCTCCCGTGTGCACTCGGTTAAGAGACCGGATTTCGGAGATATTTGGGCAACAGGTGACAAGAGACCTGATTGAAATTAATGCTGAAGAGGGGGACTTCAGTCTCAGGGGACTGATAGGGAAACCGGGTGTAGGGCGGTCCACTCGCCAGGAAATGGTCACCTATGTAAATGTGAGACCAGTCGATAGTAAGACGATCAATTTTGCCCTAATAGAAGCTTATCATACATACGTCCCCAAAGGACGCTATCCTCTCTGTTTTCTGTTCTTACGGTCAGATCCAGGGGGTTTGGACGTTAATGTGCATCCCGCCAAGAGGGAGATTCGATTCCGCGAGGAAGGCAAAGTCCGGCATTTCATAATCAGCAGTGTGCTTGAACGGCTTCGCGAAGCCTCGGGGAGCCCGACTTTTGCGGAAACGAATCCGTCATCCCCTCCTGTTCCCGTGTTTTCTCCCTTGACCAAAGGATTGATCCATAAACCTCCTTCAGCGGCGCAAACGGAAAGTCGCAAAGGCGAAGAGATTGTGGCATATCCACCTCGGAGGGAAGAGCCCCGAGCGCCCTTATCCGGGGAAGTAACGGGGCGGGCTCGGAGTGCATTACGGCCGCCTTCTCTTGCCGGTGGGCCGGATTGGCGTTATCTTGGAGTTGCCCACGAGGCCTATGCGATATTTGAGACGGGGGCTGGAATTCTTCTCCTGCACAGGCGTGGGGCATTGGAACGCATCTTCTTTGAGAACATCCTGGAACGTCTCAAAGGTGTGCAGAGTAATCGGCAGAAGCTGTTGTTTCCTATTCCCCTGGAACTGGATCCCCGGCTTGCCGCAACACTGGTCGAGCATGCGCAATTTCTCGAAAGCAAAGGTTTCGACATCGAACCGTTCGGGCGAAATTTCTTTCGAGTGGAAGCGCTACCGGATTGGCTCGACCCCGCTCAGGGAGAGGACTTTTTACGCGACCTAATCGGCCTTATTCGCGAGCGCGGACTTCACCCCGATCGATCCGATATCGCTTATGAGGAGATTGCGCGAAGGGCCGCTTCTCTTGCGGCACGGGTCTCACCTGCACCCACGAAAGAAGAAATGAGGGCGCTGGCGAGGGATCTCCTGAAATGCGATAATCCTTTAACTGATCCGCATGGATACCCCACATTGTTCGAAATATCACGGACCGACCTTGAGAAACGGTTCGGCAAGTGAATACCGATGGCCTACCGTTTTAATATTGGGAATGATGGAGATGGGCTCAAGACTTCGATTCTGAACCACCTGAAATTCACCTTTGCAAGGGATACGCATACCGCCCGGCAGAGGGATTGGTGGATATCGACCTGTATGGCGGTGAGAGATCGAATGCTGGAGCGATTTATTGCGACTCAGGGCGCGCACAACCGCAAGAACACCCGCCGGCTCTATTATTTCTCACTTGAATATATGATGGGCCGCTTGCTTGAGAGTAACCTGCATAATTCCGGACTATACGATGTCGCACGGAAGGCGCTCTCGGATCTGGGTCACAGTATCGGCGATCTGGCGGACGAAGAAGTAGACATGGGGCTCGGTAATGGTGGACTCGGTCGCCTCGCGGCCTGTTTTCTCGACTCTCTGGCGACATTGAATTACCCGGCGGTTGGCTACGGCATTCGTTACGAATTCGGGCTCTTCCGGCAGGAATTCGTAAATGGGAAGCAGGTTGAACATCCGGATAATTGGCTGCAGTACGATAATCCGTGGGAGGTAGTGCGGCCCCAGTACGCCCTCGAAGTGCAGATGTACGGAAAGGTGGTCGACCGGTTTGATGACAGGGGCGAATGCCAACCCGCCTGGGTCAACACACGGAAGTTTGTCGGTGTACCGTGGGATCTACCGATCGTTGGATACGGCGCCAACACGGTGAACTTTTTGCGCCTATGGGAATCTAAAGCCTCTGAGGAATTCGACCTGCAAGTCTTCAACGAAGGGGGTTACGTGGAGGCGGTGCGTGAAAAGGCCTTGGGCGAAACGATCTCCAAGGTGCTCTATCCTAACGACAATAGGGAGAGCGGAAAGGAGCTCAGGTTGGTGCAGCAGTACTTCTTTGTCTCCTGTTCCCTGCGAGACATACTGCGGAGGTTTAGAAAAAACAACGGATCATGGGAAACACTTCCCGAAAAGGTGACCGTTCAGTTGAACGATACCCACCCCTCTATCGCCATAGTCGAATTGATGCGCATCCTCTACGATGAAGAAGGGCTGGAATGGGAGCGTGCCTGGAAAATCTGCCGAGAGGTCTTTGCCTACACAAATCACACGACTCTACCGGAAGCTCTCGAAACCTGGAGTGTGCACCTTTTTGGCAGAGTGTTGCCCCGACACTTGCAGATTATTGATGAAATAAATCGGCGATTTCTTGATGAGGAAGTAGAGAAAAAATGGCCTGGCGACACAGATCGGAGGGCCAAACTCTCCATATTCGAAGAGGGCGATCCGAAAAAGATTCGAATGGCCAATCTGGCCGTAGTTGGCAGTCATTCCGTAAACGGGGTAGCCGCTTTGCACACTGAGCTGCTCAAATCACGCCTTTTCCCGAGTTTTCACGAACTCTATCCCGGGCGTTTCAATAACAAGACGAACGGCATCACCCCACGGCGGTGGCTCAAATTGTGCAATCCCAGACTCTCTGCGCTTATCGATGATAAGATTGGGATGGACTGGCCGGCTGATTTGAATCGGCTGAGGCAATTGGAGGAATTCTGCGAAGATTCTGAATTTCAGGATCGATTTCTGAACGTGAAGTTGGAGAACAAGCGAGCCCTCGCGATATTGATTAGGGAGCTCTGCGGTGTGGAGGTTGATCCCACGGCCATATTCGACGTGCAGATAAAGCGGCTTCATGAGTATAAGCGGCAGCATTTGAATCTGTTGCATATTCTCACCCTCTATCGGCGACTGCTTCACGATCGGGACTATGACATTCATCCCCGTGTCTTTATCTTCGCGGCAAAGTCGGCGCCGGGTTATGAGATGGCGAAATCGATCATTCATGCGATCAACGCTGTAGCTGCTAAGGTTAACCAGGATTCGCGAATCAACGGTAAGATAAAAGTCGCCTTTTTGCCTAACTATGGAGTGACCCTTGCCGAACGCATTATCCCGGCAGCGGACGTTTCTGAACAGATTTCGACAGCGGGAAAGGAGGCATCCGGGACCGGTAATATGAAACTCGCCTTGAACGGTGCCGTAACCATTGGCACGCTCGATGGTGCCAATGTCGAAATCAGGGAAGAAGTCGGCGATGAGAATATTTTCATCTTCGGAAAGACCGCTGGGGAAGTTGAAGCGCAGCGGCAGCAGGGGTACTCTCCTTCAGAGCTCTATTATGGGCATGAGGAATTGCATTCGGTCGTGGATTGGATCGGCTCGGACTATTTCGCGCCCGAGGAGCCGTCGGCTTTCGAATCGATACGTTTCAACCTCCTCGATGGAGGGGACCCCTATCTGGTCCTGGCCGATTACGAGTCTTATTGCGAAACTCAACTCGGAGTCGATCGCGCCTATCGTGACCGTGAGCGATGGGCACGCATGGCCATTCTCAACACCGCACGCGTGGGAAAATTCTCATCTGATCGCACGATTCGAGAATATGCTGATGAGATTTGGAAGTTGAAGCCGCTCGCCGTGAATGAATGAGGCTCTCCTGGAATGCAGCTGGCTGGCTGACCCTTTCTCTCTTCTTTTGTGAAGTCGCGTTTGGCGTCGAAAGAGAGAGTGAACCTCCGATTTTTCCCGGCGAAAAGCTGACCTATAGACTCAGCTGGGGGGTGTTTAATGTCGGCACCGCGGTGTTGGAAGTGGGAGATATTGTCGAACTCGGCGGAAAGCCCGCTTACCAGTTCATCTTCTCCGTGAGCACCAATAGTTTTGCCGATGCATTCTTCAGAGTTCGTGACCGATTTACCAGTTTTGCGGATTTGTCTCTCAGCTACTCGATGCTCTTTCGAAAAAGGCAGGTGCACAGGAAGCGCACACGAGACGCGGAAGTCACATTTGATTGGGAGAAAAATCATGCACTCTATAGTATCGATGGGAAAAAGCGCACCACCATTGCCCTGCCCGGAAAGGCACTCGACCCGCTTTCCGGAATCTTTGCCGCGCGTACCCTTGGGCTGGCAGCCGGGAGAAGTTTCTCGCTCCTTTTAACGGATGGGAAAAGCCATGGTTACGCGGATCTGGAAGTCGTGGCGGGTCCTGTTCTCGACTTGAAAGCGGGTAAATTCGAAACGCTTTTGGTGCGGCCGAATCTCTCAAGGGTGAGTGAAGTATTCCGGAAGAAAGGTAGAGCATTCCTCAAAGTCTGGGTATCGAATGACAAGTACAGAATTCCGGTGCGGATGGTGGGCAAAGTGAATTGGGGAAAATTCAGGGCTGATCTCTTGTCCATTGAGCGGGATGGAGGATCGGAATAGTTAACGATTGCTTCTCACCGTTTACCGTCTGCTTGTATCCCAATTCGCGACGCTTAGGGACGAAGACAGACGAGTCACGGTGAATGGGAGGTATGCCGAGCCGGGGCCGAATGGTATACAGCACTACGACTAACTACATTGTTAACCTGTATTTTCTCATAGAAATCACAATTGCTGCACTATCTTTATTATAGATTTTATAGATTGCCTGTCCCTAATTATTGCTCCGTTTACCGTCTGCTTGTATCCCATTTGGCGACGCTTAGGGACGAAGACAGACGAACCGCGGCCAAGGTCCGGTATACCGAGCCGGGGCCGAATGGTATACAGCACTACGACTAACTACATTGTTAACCTGTATTTTCTCATAGAAATCACAATTGTTGCATCTTTTTTATAAATTGCCTGTCCCTAATTATTGCTCGGATGGGGAATTGCCCCCTCCTTCGCAAAAGCTACGGACGGTGTACGCTAAACACGCGAAAGGGGGAGGGGTAGCAACCGATGAGCTGTGGTCATGGTCAAGGAATTGGGGACAGGTAATCTACTTGCACGTGATTACCCGAACGACGAAGTCGTCGGGCTACGGGATGGGGATGCAGGTTTCGGGATGCGAGATGTGGCCTGGCCAGGACAGAAAGAAGTTGCCGGCCGGTGCAAACAGGCATACAGAAGTATGACCGAAAGCTCCGGGCGGTGCTCTGTTTTGTCTTGATGAGGAGTGCACCTTTGGCCGGGCCATAATCGTAATCGACCGACATTCGACTACGATTACGACTACGAATTTCGATTAAAACCCGGTTCAGATTCCACTCGAACGTCGTAGTCACAATCGAAGTCGTTGGTCGGAAGTTTGGGCAGTGCCCCTTCGTTGCCGACGCGGCTACCAGATTTGCTCTTTGTCGTAAGCCTCGTCGTGCCGGCCTGCACAGTTGCTCCACGGGACGGGGCGCCGCGGAGGGCATCGATGATTACGACACTTACGCGGGACCGACGGCCGGTTTCGTGGAGCAGGTCCATTGGTACGATCTCCTCTTCCGAGAGGATGGAGGCACGTTGGCCATGCTGTGGAACGTCGGGGGAGACAAGGGCCTCGTTCTGCGCTTCAACGGGGAACCGATCTCGGAGTATTCCGAGGTCTAAAGAGAATGCTATTGTAAATGACGTTTCGCCGTGGCATAGGTAGGGCACTATGAAAGTGCATCTGATCCTTTTACAATTGACCAAGGAGCGCGGTCGCGACCATTTGGAAGCGGAAGGTAATCCGGGCTAGCAGCCTGATGAAAAGAAGCCGAACAAGCCCGACAGGCTGCTAGATTCCGTCGATCGCCTCGAGGACAATACCGGGGGTGAGTAGTTCGGGAAGAATGACCGGATCATTTCGACCGGGAAGGTAGATAATGTTGAAGGGAATGGCGGATCGCCCGAAGGCGGCAAGGGTCTGCGTTATTCTGGGATCCCGGTTGGTCCAATCGGCTTTAAGCATAGAGACTCTATTTTCAGAGAAGGCCCTGAGCACGTCCTTGGAAGAAAAAACGAGTTTTTTATTTGTCTGACAGGTCGGACACCAGCGGGCGGTGAAGTCGACATAGACGGGTATTCCCTCGGCGCGTAGTTGGGTGACTCTTTCGGGAGACCACTTTTCCCATTCTATGGGAGCCGGGCCCGATTCCGGATAGCCGAGATATATCCCATAAATCGTTAGAAGGAGGGCGCCCACTTGGGTGAGGCGACGTTTCCGGACGGATTGGGCGGGAGTTGACCAGCGACCGTAGATCCAACCAGCCAAGGCGAGAAGAATAAGGGCGAAAATTGCGTAGAGTAATCCATATTCCTCAAGTTGACCGTCCAATACCCAGAGAAGATACCCGACACTAGCGTAAAGCGGAAATGCCAGAACCTGCTTTATACTCTCCATCCAGGGACCGGGTTTCGGTAACACCTTAACGATGTCAGGGAATGCTGAAAGTGTGAGGTAAGGCAGAGACAAGCCGAGACCGATGAAGGTGAAAACGGCGAGGGAAGGTCCGGCGTCAAGAGTGAGGGCGGCCCCCAGAGCGGGAGCAAGAAAAGGAGCAGCGCAGGGAGTGGCGACGACCGTAGCCAGGACCCCGGTGAAAAACGAACTGTTAAACCCTTCCCCTCGCATGAGATTTCCCCCAAGGGAAGTCAATGAAGCCCCGATTTCAAAGAGGCCGCTCAGGTTTAAGGCGAAGGCGAAGAGCAGAATGGCCAGGAAAAAGACAAAAGTTGGAGATTGGAGCTGAAATCCCCACCCGAGTTCTTCGCCGCTCTTTCTCAAGACCATCAGGATTACGGCAAGAATCCAAAATGATACGAGGATACCGAGTGTATAAACTAATCCATGCAACGTCACCCTGGAGCGAGACTCGCCTGCCTGGCTTACGAATCCCATGACTTTGAGACCCAGCACCGGAAAAACGCAGGGCATGAGGTTGAGGATAGCACCTCCAGCCAGAGCGAGTAAGAGAATCAGCGCCAGCTTTGCGCTCATCGGCTTCGGCGGTGTCTTTACCGGCGCAGCGGAAACGTCCCCAATATCTGGAATGGGACCGTGAAGGAGAGGAGGGTTTATCGCAATTCCTGAGAGTTCCCCCCCTGTGTGCCATCCCTCCCGGCCAAAGAGGACACCGGGTAAAGATTCACCCAATTCCGCGAATGCGGATCTTTTGAGTGTCAGAAGATAGCCGGTCTCGGCCCGCTCCAGTTTCTGCGAAGCATTCGGATCTATTTGAGCATCACTGGAGAAAAAGTATACCTCCTCCGGAGAGGCCATTGACTCTCCCGTGTGATCAATCTTGAGAGTGACCTCATCGCCGTCCAGATGGGCCCGCACATCCCAAAGATCGGATGAGCGGGGTAACCTCTTACGCGTAACCTCAAAGTGGGGTCGCCAAACTTCGTTCCATTCAGGAGTATTTCCTGCTACTGGAAGAACCAGCGAAAGTTCCGCTTTACCGGGAATGCAGACTTCTTCGCACATCAGCCAGGTGGCATGAGCAATTAGGGTGATGTTTTCCCTTTCGCGGAGTTCATGAGGAGGCGTAACTGTGACGAGATGAAAGACTTCATTCTCATAGCCGTAATTGGTGAGACCACTCAGTTCAAAAATCATTGGTAACGGCCACTGAATAGGCCCTGCCTTGAAACCTTCTGGAAGCTCCCACTCCAGAGTCGTAGGCAATCCGGCGTCACCGGGATTTTTCCAATAGGTATGCCAGTGCGGTTCCATTCGAAACCGCAGGGCAATTGTGAAGGGAGTACCCGCCTGGATTGAACGCACCTCCGAAACCAGTTGCGCCTCCACTGGGTGGTCTTTCGCTGGGCCGGCCCAGAGGTCGGGCAGAGACAGGAGTGTCAGACCCGCAAGGAGGAAGCGCAGCTTTATCTCATTCATGGCCGGTAGGAGGAATCGCTTAATCGTTTATTCCCTGGCCTAAGTACTCCAAGTTCGTTCTCAGACTGATCTGACTGATCTGACCGATCTGAGAAACACTCTGAATGATAGAATAATGGAATGGCGAAACCTTTCTCTTTTCAAAGTTCCCGGGATGCCAGATCTAACGCAGCAGTATGACGGTGGCCCTCCAGCGGTAGCGCTCGACTATTGTATTGGCCGCGAAATCTTCGATTTCCCGCATTCCGAGATCATACGATGCTGCCGGGCGAGTAGTTTCGAGGAGTGTATCCCTGCTTATATCCATAATTGCATTGCCCCCCATGGAAACGCTTCTCGTCTTCATATCTTTCAGAACACTCTCTTTGCTCCGCGAAGCGAGGCTCTCTATCTCAATATACCCAAGAACCGTGTAGGGTCTATTTGGTTCAGCCTCTTCATAAAAACGAAAGCCGTCGATCTCTCGAACCGATCCCTTCGATTCGATTTCGGGGACGGCCTTCGGTTCCGGCGTCGCGCAGCCCGACAAGTGTATACTCACGGTGAGTAGGATGGAAAGAAAACCCGTTTGCCGCTGTTTTGTTTGTCGAATCATACTACCTGGCCCTGCCCGCAATTGACGGCCGCCCGGGAAGTCTCACGAGATTTCCAGGTTAGCAGCCTGTCGGACTTTGCCTTAATCACGCTAAACAGATACCAGATAAGATTCAATTGTCAGCTCATGGGAAACTTATTTTTGACAGATTTTGAAACAGTTGTTTAAAATGCTTGTTTTAATTTAAAGGGAATTGAGATGGAGACAAGAGAACGAATAATCTCGGTGGCGGAAGAGCTCTTCTCGAAACATGGCTATGAAACGGCCTCTGTACGACAGATAACGGAGAAGGCGAGGGTAAATGTGGCATCGATAAATTATCATTTCGGGTCGAAGGAGGGGCTCTTGAAGGAACTGATGCGGCGGCGGATAGTACCGATGAACAAAGAGCGCTTTTCCCTGTTGAGGCATTTCCAAGAGGAGGCGAAGGGATCACCGTTGCGGTTAGAACGAATATTCGAAGCTTTCCTGCGACCCTTTTTTCAGACGGGGGCACCGGGAGGAAGACCGGATTCAGTATTCATGCTATTATTAGGACGCGCCTTTTCGGAATTGCCAGGTTTGATGGGCAATGTGTATGAGGAGTATTTTAAAGAGATTCATACGACGTTTATCGCGGCGCTGAGGGGGAGCCTTCCGGAGCTGTCGCCGGAAGAGGTTCATTGGCGATATCATTTCGCGCTTTCGCTGATGCTGGCGTCGATGTCGCAGCGCGAGAGAATCAGGCAATCATCGGCGACATATTGCGACGCGGACGACATTGAAGGGATGATCAGCAGGCTGATTGAATTCGTCTGTGCCGGATTCCGTTCTTCGGCGAATGAGGAGGAAGCTGCTGTAGCACTGGGGAGAGGCGAATGAGGGTAGGAGGAATAGCATTGCTGGCGGGGACCGTTTTCATATTCGGCTGTGCTACGCCGCCGCCGGATCAGTCGCATAAGCTTTCCATTAAACCGCCGGCCAATTGGACTGCTCAGAGAGAAGGCCCCGATAATGCATTCGAGGATGGTTGGATCGGCGATTTCTCTGACAATCGACTGGAGGGGATCATCGGAGAGGCGCTTACCCACAACTTCAACCTGCTGGCTACGGCGGCGCGCCTGGAATCTGCCCGAGCTACAGCGGTCATTGGAGGCGCGGACCGCTGGCCACAGATTTCGGCCGGACAAAACAATTCGAGGCGGCAGCGGACGGGCACGGGTGGATTTGCCATTACGAGCAGCCGAAGCAATAATTTCAATCTTTCACTCGATCTGAGCTGGGAAATCGATCTGTGGGGAAAGCTGCGGAATCGGCATCGCGCCGCCATAGCGGATTGGCAAGCGGCCGAAGAAGACTATCGAGCAGCCCGTCTCTCTCTCGCCGCGCAAACTACGCAGGCCTGGTTCAACGCGATCGAGGCGGAGTTGCAGGTCGACCTAGCCGAGGAGACGGTCAGGAGTTTTGAAGCGAACCTTGGAACGGTCGAGCAGCGGTTCCGCGCGGGAATAACGCGCGCGCTCGATTTGCGCCTGACCCGGGCGAATGTTGCGAACGCGCAGAGCAATTTGGCGTCACGGCGCAGGCAGAGAGACGTGGCGGTGAGGGGCCTGGAAGTGCTTTTAGGTCGATATCCCTCTTACGATTTAGGAATTTCGGTGGCGTTGCCGGTGATCGGGAAGAGAATACCTGCAGGATTACCGTCTGGACTCGTCTCCCGACGACCGGATATACTGGCAGCAGAGAAACGCCTGGCGGCGGCGGAGCAACGGGTCGGTGAAGCGAAAAAAGCGCGCCTGCCGGCGATTCGACTGACCTCAAGCGGCGGTACGAGCACGGATGAATTCGGCGAACTTCTAAATACAGATTTCAAGGTCTGGAGCCTTGCCAGTGGAATCACGCAACCGATATTTCAGGGCCGTCGGCTGAAAGCGAACATGAAACGATCGCAAGCGGAGCATGAGCGCGCGTGGGCGACCTACTCACAACAGGTCCTGACGGCCTTCCGCGAGGTCGAGACCGCATTGGCCGCGGAGGCGTATCTCACGGTTCAGGAATCGGCTCTCAAGAGGGCGGTGGACGAATCGATCGGTGCTGAGGAGTTGGCATGGGATCAATACGGTAAGGGGCTAAACGACATCATAACCGTTTTGGAATCTCAGCGCCGATCGTTTGATTCAAAGCGTTCGCTTCTTCAGATCAGTAACCAGCGCTTGCAGAATCGGGTTGACCTGTATCTTGCTTTAGGCGGCGATTTTGGAAGCGTCGGCGCCAAAGCGGAGGGCCTCTTGAGAACAGAGTCGGGGGAAACTGAGGGGGAGAAAACTGTTACCGAAGCAACTGAGGAGACGGACGTTTCCGCACCGAACTCGGGATAGCAGCCAAATCCTATGAATTTCCTGCGCTATCTTCTTCCGCTCTTCGTTCTCGGGATATTCGCGAGTGTCGCTGTGTATCTCGTTTCAACCAAGCCGACACCATCGAGGCGTAAACCTCCGCCAGCGATCACGCGAGTGGAAGGCGTGAGGTTGAAGCGCCAGGACTATCAGGTTGTAATTCGCACGCAAGGGACCGTACAGGCGCGCACCGAAAGCACCTTGATACCGGAGGTTTCGGGCCGAGTAGTGAGCGTGTCGCCGGTTTTCCGTGATGGGGGATTTTTTGAAGCGCGCGAGACCCTTCTGCAAATCGAGGAGAGTGACTATCGGACCTCGCTGACGGTGGCAGAGGCGATTCTCGCACAGGCGCAGTTGCGACTGGAGGAAGAGGAAGCGCGCGCGGAGCAGGCCCGCAGGGATTGGGAGAAGCTCGGAGACGGCGATGCGGCCGGTTCCCTGGTGCTCCGATTGCCTCAGATGGCGGAAGCGAGAGCGGTGGCGGCGTCGGCGGCCGCGAGGGTGGAGGAGGCGAAGCGCGATCTTGAGCGGGCTAGAATCAGAGCCCCATATGCCGGGAGGATTCTGGATAAGCGGGTTGATGTGGGCCAATATGTAACGCCCGGGACGGTGTTGGCGCGAATCTACGCAGTCGATTATGCTGAAATTCGCCTTCCCCTGACGAGCACCGAAGTCGGCTTTGTGAAACTGCCGGAACTGTATCGTGGCGAGGGAGGGGAATCGGATCAGCCCGCACCCCCGGTCTCGCTGGTCTCCGGATTCGGCGGAAAGGAGAATCACTGGCGGGGGCGAATCGTCCGGACGGAGGGAGCCATCGACGTGCGCAGCAGGCAGCTTTTCGTCGTTGCCCAGGTTGATGATCCCTATGGCAGGGGAGCGACCGGAAAGCCGCCGCTGAAAGTCGGGATGTATGTGGAAGCGAATGTCGAGGGCGAGATGCTCGAGGGTGTTATCGTGGTGCCCCGCTCGGCGGTGCGCAATGGGAATGAAGTATTGTTGATCGACGGGGAGAACAAGCTGAGGCGCCGAACGCTCTCCATCCTTTGGAGCGATCGAGATAACGTGATAATTCGAGACGGTCTAGAGGAAGGCGAAGTGCTTTGCCTGACCCCGGTGGCATTTGCGACCGACGGCGCGCCGGTTATGCCGAGGATTCTGGGTGAGGCCCACCCCCCGGAAGAAATGGCAATGCGTGGCGGAGAGGGCGGAAACATGACTGGGCGAAAAAAGGGGATGCGGCGCCAACGTGCGGGTGAGGCGAAACGGAGTGGGGATCGAGTAAGACCCGGTGCGACGGAATTCCCCGTAGGAAAGGAGGACAGATCCGCTTCGAGTCCGAGTCGGAGAAAGGGCGCTTCAGAGCTCGAGAGGAAAGAGGAGTCGCGATGATTGCATGGTTTGCAAGAAATTCTGTGGCGGCTAACCTGCTGCTGGCAGCGATGGTGGCGATGGGCGTGTACGCGTTGGCCTACAAGATTCCAGTCGAGGTCTTCCCGGACATCGCACCCGATATGATTACCGTGAATGTGCAACATCGCGGCGCCACACCGGCGGAAGTGGAGGAATCGGTCGTCGTTCGCATTGAGGAGGCGATCCAGGACCTGGAGGGAATCAAGGAGATTACTTCGACCTCCTCGGAGGGGTCTGGGCGGGTCAGTATCGAGGTTGATGATGGGTACGAACCCCGCGAGCTGCTTGACGACGTTAAGAATCGGGTCGATGCCATCAACACATTTCCCGAAGAAATTGAGCGGCCGCGAATCCAATTGAGGCAGAGGCGGCGGGATGTAATAAAAGTAACGATCGCCGGCCAACTGTCCGAACACGATTTACATGCCCTGGGAGAACAGGTGCGGGATGAAATCGCAAATCTTCCCAGTGTAACGCAAGTCGTTCTCGGGGGCATTCGCCCTTATGAGATTGGGATCGAAATCTCGGAGAGCACGCTCCGTCAGTATGGACTCACTTTTACTAGCATCTCCCAGGCGATTCGTCGGACTTCTCTCGATCTTCCGGCGGGCGTCATCCGTTCCGATGCCGGCGATATTCTCTTGCGGACGAAGGGACGAGCCTATGTGCGAGAGGATTTTGAAAAGATTGTTGTGCTGGCCCGGGATGACGGCACCCACATCACTTTGGGAGAAATCGCGCAGGTGAAGGACGAATTTGAGGAGGACCCCCTCTTTATTCGCTATAATGGGGAGCCCGCCGTCGTAGTTCAAGTTTACCGTGTGGGTGGGCAGAATGCGATTGAAATCTCTGAGGCGGTGCGCGGATATATCAAACAGGCGCAGGAGCGAATGCCGTCGGGAGTCGAACTCTCTTATTGGAGAGATCGATCGGAAATCGTGAAGGCGCGTCTCTCGACTCTTCGCGATAGCGCCACGATGGGATTCTTCCTAGTGGCTTTGATCCTGACCCTGTTTCTGAGGCCGGTCGTCTCCTTTTGGGTGTGCGTGGGCATCCCCGTCGCCTTTCTCGGAGCGATATCGACGATGCCTTACCTCGGCATCACCATAAATATCATCAGTCTCTTCGCCTTTATCATGGTTCTCGGGATCGTTGTGGATGATGCGATTGTGACGGGAGAGAACGTATACCGTTACATGGAGGAGGGGCGTGCGCCTCTGGAGGCATCGATCGAGGGAACAAAGGCCGTAGCAGTGCCTGTCATTTTCGGGGTTGTGACAACGATGGTGGCATTCCTCCCGCTGCTGATGATCGAGGGCAGGCGGGGAGCGTTCATCATGCAGATTCCGCTCATTGTCATCCCGGTTCTCTTCTTTTCCCTGGTTGAATCGAAGCTTGTCCTTCCCGCTCACTTGAAACACATGAGAACGCTCGGGAATGAGGCTTCGAAGGCGGGAGGATGGACCGGTTTACAGAGGTGGTTCGCAAACGGGTTGGAGTATCTGATTGATACGTGCTACCGGCCGGTGCTCGCTTTCGCTCTCAACCGGCGCTATCTGACTTTGGCCTCTTTTGTCGGCATTTTTATTCTCATGGCCGGGATGATCATGGGCGGCCGTGTACGCTTTGTTTCATTTCCGCGCATTCAGAGTGAGAGCGCCCGGGCCTATCTCCTGATGCCGCTGGGGACGCCTTTCGATATTACAGCATCCCGTACCGAGAAAATTGAGAGTGCCGCGGAACGATTGCGGGAGAAGTACAGAGACCCTGAAACCGGCGAGAGTGTGATCGAGAACATCCTCAGCGTATATGGGGGATCGGGACCAACGAGGGGCGGCCAGTCGCACATCGGAGAGGTCACGTTTGAAATCGTGGCACCGGAAGATCGTAAACAGGACGTGACCAGCAATGAACTGGTAGGTGAATGGAGAAAGATGATCGGGCCGATTGCAGGAGCTCAGGAGTTGAATTTTCGCGCGGAGATCGGACGTCGGGGAGATCCGATCGATGTTCAGCTGACCGGTCCGGATTTCGAGGTCCTTTCGGTATTGGCTGACGAGGTAAAGGATAGGCTTAACGAGTATCCGGAGGTCTTCGACATCACTGACACCTACGAAGATGGCAAGCAGGAGGTAAAGCTGAGCATCAAGCCGGAGGCGGAGCTACTCGGTCTGACCATGGCCGATCTGGCCCGGCAAGTGCGGTATGCTTTTTTTGGACAGGAGGCACAGCGTATCCCCAGGGGCCGGGACGATGTTCGCGTCATGGTCCGCTATCCCATGGAGGAGCGCAAGTCTCTCGGAAGCTTGGAAACGATGAAAATCAGAACACCAGACGGAGTGGAGGTGCCTTTTTCATCCGTGGCCGATGCGGAAATGGGCCGGAGTTTTTCCAATATCCTACGCGTTGATCGCAATCGGACGATCAATATTCGCGCCGATGCCAACAAGGAGAAAGTCGATCTGCCGGGCATTCAGAGCGATCTGGCGAGATTTCTTCCGGGATTGGTGGCGGCCCACCCCGGGGTAAACTGGTCCCTTCAGGGGGAGGCGCGGGAGGAGAGGGAATCCTCGAGTTCTTTAGTTTCCGGCCTCTATTTCACGCTCTTTGCGATTTACGGTATCATGGCTATTCCCTTTCGGTCGTATGTACAACCCTTAATCGTGATGTTTGTCATTCCGTTCGGCCTCGTGGGAGCGGTCCTGGGACATATGATCGTGGGAAAACCGCTCAGCCAGATGAGTCTCTTCGGAATGCTCGCTTTGACCGGGGTGGTGGTAAATGATAGTCTGGTGCTGGTCCACTATGTGAATCGGCAGCGGGGCAAGGGAATGACTCTCATCGATGCGGTGCGGACAGCGGGAGTGGTTCGCTTCAGGCCGATACTTCTGACGTCGCTGACGACGTTTTGTGGGCTCACTCCCTTGATATTCGAAAAGCTCACACAGGCTCAGTTTCTCATCCCGATGGCAGTGTCGTTAGGATTCGGCGTCCTCTTCGCCACTTTTATTACGCTCCTCCTGGTTCCGATCAATTACCTGATTCTGGAAGATATCAAGATTGCGCTCTCGCGCATTTACGGTTTCGGCTACCACCTTGAGGTCGAGCAGGGAGCAGTAGAGCAACCTTCATCCAGGAGAGCGAAGATCGGAGAGGCGCGCGGATAGGTACTCCTGGATCGGCAAATTCCGCCCTCGAAAGGACTGAAAATTTCGGCCGCCATCGCCCGGAAACCCGCACCCACATTGAAGTTTCAGGTCAGTCGGGCCCCCGGGGCGCGGGATGTCGCCTGATCAATCCGGGTTGAAACTTGCGGCAGCGACCGGACGAAAAGCTTCCGCTTTCCGCTACACACTTGGATTCGGAATGTAGCGGAAAGCGGAAGCTTTTCGATCCTCGCAGGGCTCGGGACGACGTACTTTTGTAATCACAAGGATTTCACCTACCAGCATCTCATCGAATCTCTAAAGAGTTGCTTGAGGTCTTCAGCGGAGGCCGGTCTTGGTGAAAGTTTAGTCACCCGATGTTGTGGCAGCGTTCCTTCGACGAGGTTGTCCAGATCGTTCATGGTGTAGCCGACTGCTTGAAGCCCGTTGGGAATTTCGAGCTTTTTCATCAAATCGACGACGGCTCCGGCAAGGAGTTTGCCGGCGTGCTCTTCCTCGGCTTCTGATGTGTCGACACCCATGAGGCGGGCGGCTTCGAGGTGCACGGTGGGATTCGCCGGAGCTGTAAAGCGAAATACCGCGGGGGCGTTCAGAATGACGGACATCCCGTGAGGAATAATCGGGTGATCGACAGAATAGCCGTCGGGCGAGAAGTCGCGGACTAGTCCGGCGACGGGGTAGGACATTCCGTGAGGCAGGTGGACACCGGCGTTACCGAATCCGATTCCGGCGAATGTGGCAGCCAGCAGCATCTGACCTCGAGCCTCGTCGTCGGAGGGATCATGGACAGCGCGCAGGATGTAATCGGTGACTAATTCGATAGCGCGCACAGCCCATACGCTGCTGATGGGGTTTGCGCCCTGGTAAGCGGGACGCAGTCCCGGATGATCGGGTGCGGGGCGCTCGTGAAAGGGTAAAGCTGTCAGGGATTCGACGGCATGGCTCAAAACATCCAGTCCGGTGCAGGCGGCTACCATCCTGGGTAGAGTCCGGATGTTGTGCGGGTCAATTATACCCATGCGAGGACGAAGAGCGCGGTGGGCGATTCCTGTTTTAGCTTTGATGTCGTGAAAATCAAAGATGGCGATTCCGGTAGTTTCGCTTCCCGTTCCCGCGGTGGTCGGTATCGCGATGTGCGGTTTGAGGGGCCCAGGAACAGGCCGGCCGTCACCGATAGGCGGATTGACGTAAGCGAAGAAATCCGCGGGATAGGTGGAGTAGAGGTTGGCTGCTTTTCCCGTATCCATAGTCGAGCCGCCGCCGACGGTTATAAAGCCGTCGAAGCTGCCGTCCACGGCAAATTTACTCGCTTCTTTAAATGACTCATCTGTCGGTTCGACCCGAACCTGGTCGTATAGGACGCCATCTATCCCCTCCTTTTTCAAAGCCTCCAAGGTGACAGTCACGGGCTCGCTCTCTTTAAGGTTCGGATCGGTCAGCACCATGACGCGCCGCGCGTTCAGCTGTGCAATATCGTGGCCGACTTCCGCGGTGACTCCAGGACCGTATTTGATACTGGAGGTGTCCAGGGTGAATGCGGTTTCCAAGCTCATGAGAATTGGGTTTCTCCGCTTTCTATAAGGGTCTTAGTACTTAATACGGCATTCAACATATCCGAGCAATGGTGAACCTCGGCCTCCGGAAGCGGTCTGACGCCGCCCGGAGGCCGAAGTCTACCTTTTTCTGGCTTAACCCATGACGCAAGATTTAACGTGGGTCTGTTTAGATACATCGCGGGTCAACCCGTCGTCCAAAGCCTGGCGCGAAGTAACTACGGAAGCGCCCAGCGGATTTTTCAAAAGATGGATCTTGCCTGTTTGAGCTGGAATCTATCCGACATGTGCAACCGGTGGGAACGCAGGTGGATTCCAAAACGCTGGGGATTCCTCCTTTTCGCTAAGGCTCAACGACCGGATGAACCATGAGATGCCGATAGCTGTCTCGAATTTCTATTAAGCGAGAATTCTTCGGATGGATTCGCAGAAGTATCTCTATCAGATTCAGCGCAAGTAACGCGCACCAGAGGCGATAAAGCTTAGCAGCGCAATGGCACATACGATCATGTGCACCGTGCTCAACCAAGAGATTGCCGAGGCATGTGCGGGTGTCGCAAAATACACCGCTACGGCCACAAAAGCCCATTTACGCGAAGGAAGAATCGACCGGTAAAAGTGAACGAGGAGAATGGCAAAGGTAGAGACCATTGCCAGTACTCCCGCACGCCACACGAGGTAATTCTCAGGAAACCACTGATCGAAAAGAAAAAAGTAGAGATTCTTAACCGGACGGTAGAGATATCCAAAATCGCGTCCGAAACAATCGGCCACACTCGAGAAATTCCTGACATATAAAAGCTGATCCGCATCGTCTAATTCATGAATAGTGTAGGACAGAGTGCGCCAGTAAAGAGTAACAATCGCTGCGAGAAGAAGAAAAATGAAGAGGGTCGTGCGATTTGCCACGACCGATTCACCGCACTGCTTTATTGTCGTCGATCCGTCTGGTTCAGATGAAAGCTTCATGCTTGTTATCCGGTTATGAAAATGGAGAAAATCGGCTCGGTAACTCGCTGATAATCAACAAAGGTTCTTCTGATTTGGCGAATCTGTTTTTCTAAAATTTACCACTTTAATGCTTATCTTGCCGATCTGATGCCACCTGCTGTAGCACAGGTTTGGGCCATTTACCGGGGCTGCAGTTTTCTCATTGTCAGGGGTGTTTACAATTCGCCTGTATGCTGGCCACTTAGGTTTTGTGAATACCTGTCCCTGGATTCCGGTTATTTTGCTTTTCTGGGACAAATCTCTGCGAAACAATTCCTGGAAGGATGCCATTTATACGGGTGGGCTATTGGGAATACAGCTACTGGCTGGTTATCCGCAGTACACATATTTTACTGGGCTGATTCTTTTCTTTTATTGGGTTGCCTGGATTCTGATCCGGAAAACAAACCTACATGAAAGTGTCGTTAATCTGGGAAAACTGGGATTGGCCAGCATCTTCAGCCTAGTAATTGCCGCCATTCAAACCATTCCAACAGCCTATTTCACGAGATATTCCCACCGATCCAGAGAAGTTGATTATGAATTCGCCTGTAGCTATTCGTTGCCGCCAGAAAATCTCATAACAGCAATCTGCCCGTTCTTTTTTGGTGATGGCACAGCCGGATCCTACTGGGGCCGTTGGTATCTTTGGGAGATCTTTCCTTACAGCGATTTCTTATCTTCTACATGCTTGGTTCTGCTTTGGTGACGGCATTTGCATTAAATCAAAATTGGTCGAAGGCTGAACTCAAGAAATGCTTGATTGCTACGGGATGTATTTTGACTTTCTTACTGTTTCTTCTCGGACTAGGCTATCCACCTGAAGGCGGAAATTCTCACTTTTAGTTGAACCTGGTCAATCAATCCAGTGCCTGGGGCGAGCGAGTTTATCAGATTTTACCTCCTAATGATCCTGCAATTCTTACTCGAACCTATGACCAGGCGTCCCTATTCAGTGCCCCATATATAAAGGCCGAGCTCTTCGATAAAACTCTCAATTGGCGGGTTTTTGCCTGATTGCAGGTGCCATTTTTTATATAGGCCGCTTTGAAAAAGTATTCAGATACCTGATTCCTTTAAAATGGCTGTGGTCGAACAGAAATTACCTGTAAAACCTGCAAAACACGAACTCCCGGTGATTACAGTATATTCAACCCAGAGGGTCAAATCAAGGCAAAGTTGAAAAACCCCGGAGTGTTAGTTCTGACTGACGCATACTATCCTCTTTGGAAAGGTCAACTGGATGGCAAACCTACCCGGGTGTATCCAGTCAACCACCTATTCAGAGGGCTTCTTTTACCTGCAGGTGAACATGATGTGGTATTCAAGGTTGACAGGCCGGTTTTTCTTATTGGCATCATCATTTCACTATTGTCCTTAGCATTTCTTATCGGAATAGGATTTTATGGCAAAAAATCCTCTCAATAAGAAAGAGGAAGTTAAGCGAACGGGTTGAACGACACTCATAAAAAGCTGACTCCCTTCAGCCCGCCGCCGTTCCGCCGCGCGATACCTTTATCGGCTTGGATAAAACAAGCCGGCAACGGTAAATAGAGATCTCAATATCAGATTTATGGAACGCTCAAACAAGAGTGTTCCGTATCCCGAGAGGAGGCGGGGTATCAGATGAGCTCTTCGATTCGTGCGCGAAGCTCGGAGTGGTCGGTTGTGACGGGAAAGTCGGGATATTCCGTCTGCATCCTGTCCGGAGGACAAAAGAGAATACTATGGTCAGCGGCTTGGAGCATGCTCAGGTCGTTGTAAGAATCTCCCGCGGCGATGACCTCGAAGTTCAACTTTTGAAAAGCGATGACTGCATTTCGTTTCTGATCCTGTTGCCGCAGCCGGTAGTCAACAATTCGGCCGCAATCATCGATCACGAGATTGTGGCAGAAGAGGGTTGGATAACCCAGCTGCTTCATGAGGGGAGCGGCAAATTCCGCAAAGGTATCGGAGAGAACAACGAGTCGAGTTTCCGATATTAACCAACGGGTAAAATCCAGCGCGCCCGGGAGTGGCTCCAGTGAGCCGATGGCCTCTTGTATCAGGTCGATTCCAATGTTGTGACGAGAGAGAATATCCAGCCGGAAACGCATCAACCTGTCATAATCGGGCTCATCGCGGGTGGTTCGCCTGAGTTCAGCAATACCGGTCTTTTCCGCGACCGCGATCCAGATTTCGGGAAGGAGGACGCCTTCCAGGTCCAGGCAAACCAGATGCATGCGACCAGTCGATTTCACACCCTACGGTAAAGTCAAGCGGGAATTCGGCAGGGTTCTTCACTAGCCTGAAGATTTCACGGCTTTGGCGCAAACGGAGTTAAGAAGATGGAGACGAATTGGTAGCGAATGCGGGGAGAAACACAGCCTGTCTTCGCTCGAGATTGCGCCAAAGCTCACATCTCTTGAGGTTTGCCCGCAAGTATGCAATGCTGGCAGCATGCCCGAGCGGATATGCCACCAGGACTAGGGGCCGGTATAATTGGCTTGATCTTTATCGTACCATTTTCGGAAGTTGCTCGATTTCAGTGCATTTTTTTTGAGGATGCAAAATTGCTAAATGAATCGTTTAAAGATAGAGCTAGACCTTATCCGAAAAGCTACTGATTGGCCGCAAAGAGGCGCAAAAGGCGCAAGAAAAACTTGAGAAAAATCAGTTTTTCGGCTTGATAAAAAGTGTCGTAACATACTAGTGTTTAACAACTTAAGATTAAGAAATGAGTTAAACATGCCAACATGTGCGACAGAGGAGAACAAAAGCGACAAGACGCCCCTTAGCAACCTCATTCTGCCGGTTCCAGACACGGATTTTCGTGATTTTCTGGATGAAGTTGAAGAATTGGCCGGGTTCGCGGCGCAAATCATCGAGGCGATCGAGAAGGATCTGGACGCCCATGCGCGTGAGAAGAAGAAACTTCGATTGGAAGATCGAAGGTTCTTTGAAGGGCGCACAGCGGAGCTGCCGGAGCTGGACATCGAGGAGGAGAATATTCTGGCTGCTGAATTGAATCTTGCGGTAGGCCGGCCGCGGATGCCGGCTTATGCGGTATACGTGTTCGTGATGATTCGTGGGTTTCTCGGTTCGTTGACCACGAAACCGGCACGGCGGTTTCTGCGCGAGTCGATGAGCTTGTACGGATTTCTTCAGAGGCGGGGACTGAGGATGCCGGCGGTGACGACGATTCTGGAGAACGTGAACCTGGTCAGCCATAGGACCCGCGAGCTGATCTTTGATAAACAGATTGGGTTTATCCTCCAGGAGCAATGGGACGATTTCGGGAAGCTGACGATCGACAGCACCTCGGTGAAAGCAAACAGCTGCTGGCCCACCGATGGGAGGATTCTGAGCGGTCTTTTGATGCGGGCCAATCGTTTGGGTCAGAAGTTGCATATATTCGGGCTGGAGGATTTTCGCAAGGGATGGGTTGGGCGTTGGCTGCAGGAGATGGACAAGCTGGAGTTTCAGATTTGTCTGGCCGCGGGCAAACCGAAGTCGAAGGGCAAGCTGAAGAAACACTACCGGCGGTTGCTCAAGCGGGGCCACAAGGCGGCCGACTCACTAACGGGGGAACTGAGCCATCTTGAAGAGGGCCTGTCGATGGATTCACTGCCTCCCACTCGCCGGGAGCTTCTGAAGCGGGTATTGAGCCAGATCAGGCGCGATATTGCCGACGCCAAGCGGGTTGTTGAGTATGCTCATGATCGGGTGTTTCACGAAAAGAAGCTACCGTCCACGCAGAAGGTCCTGAGCCTGTCGGACGGATCGGCGGTCTACATCAAGAAGGGCAGCCGCAATCCAGTCATCGGGTACAAGCCACAACTGGTTCGCAGCGAAAACGGTTTTGTCACCAGCTTGATCGTACCGCAAGGCAATGCGGCAGACTCCATTGAGCTGGCGCCGGCCATCGGCGATTCGATCAAGCGCACCGGTGTCATTGCTGAACTGATCAGCACCGATGACGGATATGCTTCGGCGAAGGGGCGCAAGGAGGTGCTGGGCATGGGGGTAAAGCAGATCAGTATCAGTGGGGCGAAGGGCAAGAAGTTGACCACCCCCGAGGACCGGGAGAGCGAGGCGTATCGCGAGGCACGCCGCAATCGCTCCGCAGTGGAGTCGCTGATGTTCACGATTAAAGATGGATTTGCCTTTGGCGAACTCGGCCGCCGCGGCATCGATGCGGTAGGCGATGAACTGCTCGAGAAGGTTCTGGCCTACAACTTCTGCCGCATCATACTGATGAAGAAACGACGACGGGAGGAACTGGAACAGGCGGCCTGAATCTGACCGCTTTGCAGCTCGGAGAAAAAAGCACCACGGGATGAGTATGCCTCCAAACAGCGGCAAATATGCGTATTGTGCAGCAAGCCACGCCGATGGCCGCTCAATACCTGCTCATCGGCAGCGTCGGCAGCCTGAAACCCGACGCCTGCCAGCCATAGGCTGGTCCGCCTGTGGCGGAAAACCTGAAACCGTCCGCTCGAAAGGCTTTTCGAATGGGGTCGAGCTATGAATATTGAAAGATCGATTTTCTCGACCTGGATAAACCCAAGCGCAGATTCCGTTATTTCTCTGCCCGAGTTTTGTATCAACCTGGTGATAGCTTTAGTAATCAGCACTCTGGTTGGACAGCTCTACATACGATATGGACGCTCGCTATCAAACCGTCGTAGATTTGCCAAGTCATTCGTCCTGTTGTGTGTGGTTACGACGCTGATAATATCGGTAGTGAGTTCATCCCTGGCTCTCTCTCTGGGGCTTGTGGGCGCTCTTTCGATTGTCCGGTTCCGCGCGGCCATAAAAGACCCTGAAGAATTAGTCTACCTTTTTCTGATCATCGCGTTTGGCGTGGGACTGGGCGGCAACCGGCCGGTCCTTACTTTAGTCGGCTTTCTCGTCGCCGCTTTCGTGATTCGATTACAGGCGTTCGATGAAAAGGGTTCCGAGGCGACGCATAAGGTTTTGAGCATTTGCTCACCAAAATTACCGGCGAGTGATTTGAAACAGATACCTCAGCTACTACGACCTCATTGCACAGGCGTTTCTCTAAAACGGTTCGATGAAAACGAAGATGGTATGGAAGCCGTATTCCTGATAGGCGTAGAAAGCTACGATGCGCTTATGCGTTGCAAAGAGGCGTTGGAGAGTGCGTTCACAGAAATTAGAGTGTCCTTTTTTGATTCGGCGTTTCTTACAGAGGATTAGGACTGACGAAGAGGGAGATATAACGAACTGCCAGATGCCGTAATGATGCGTCTCAATCCTGGATCAGCGCGGGTTTTGAAGTACTCTTTGGTGGTGCTGTTGTTACCGGTTATTTTGATTACCCTGGCCCTCTTCTTCGACTATTTCGAATGGGTAGGTATTAAGGACTATCTGTCCCGGGATTTTGCCATCGAATCCGAGGATTTGGTTTTTTTTGGAATTGCGTTGCTGGTTTTCTCTTCCCCGTTCGTTGTCAGGCGGTGGGTTCGTTCGTTGAATCTATTTCTCTCAATGCGGTCTTCCAGACCCGAAGCTCTTTTGATTTCCAGGGATCAGGACAGGAAAGAGGGGAAAGGAACTTCACCAGCTTTACACAATGCACCGAATGCTATTTTCGCTTTGTTGCTTCTTTCGTTTGCCGTAGCTGCCTTCGCACCGGATTGGGCGAAGAGCGGGGTCTACCATACCATGGCTTCTGCACTCAATCCGTTTGCGGAAGAATTCGTTACGCCGGCAGAACGTTCCATCAACGTAGTTCCCAGTCCGGATAGGCAAGGTGACAGTCTTGAGAAGACAAAGCTTCCTGTGATCGAGCTAACAATTCCCGAGTTGAGTATGCAGACATTGCTCAAGGCCATTCCGGAAATCGATCCGAACATCAACAAAGTCACAAACTTTTCCAGGTTTGCCGGTGTTGACGGCCCACAGTGGCCTTGGGTCCCTGCAGCGCTGACTTACGGGAGAAGAACCTATGACGTGGAAGTTCGTTTTCGTGGATGGAACATGGATCACTTTATGGTTCAGAAGAAATCCTGGCGAGTAAAGTTTCCTAAAGACAACCTGTTTTACGGTCTCCGTGAGATTAATATCATAAATCAGCGGGACCATACCGCTGTAATTGATGTTTTGCGGAGTGAATTATTGCGGGATTCCGGGTTACTGGTGCCAACGCAGTTCATGGTGCATCTCCGCATCAACGGCAGGTTTGCGGGTATTCAGACGTATCTTGAGCAGCCTGGAGAGCGCTTTTTTATCAAGCATAACCGAGCGGTGGGAGACTTTTACGGAGAGAAGAAACCGATTGATTCGAAGAAGGGATTCTTAAATCCCGATAGTTGGCAGAAGTATTCGGCATGGAAGGATAGGCACTCATTTGAGAATTTGATGGAATTATACCGGGCAATCTTCAGTAAGGGCAGACCCGGGTATAAGGAGAAGATCGAGGAGATTCTCGACATTGACCAGTATCTCACGTTTTGCGCGCATGCAGCCATTATGGCGCGCCTAAATCCTTCCGGGCATAATATACGATGGATCTTTGATCCAGTTTCAGGGAAGTTTCAGATCGTTCCATGGTACCAGGGGCCGACCACGTATAGAAGTGGCAATGATTTCAGGCTGATAAAGAGGCTGGGTTGGAAAGTTTACCCACTTGGTCTTGCCATAAACGATGATATGGATGGCCTGTTTCATTTAGAGGATTTCCGCGAGAGGTATTATTCGAGGACCTGGGAACTCCTAACCTCCAGCCATGAACGAAGCCGAATCCTGGCGAAAATAGATGAACTTTATGAACTGGTTAAAGAGGATGTTTATGCCGACTCTCGTATACACTATAGTCCATACGTTCAGATGTATATCAGTAATGAGCAGTGGGAAGAAAGCATTTCGCGCCTGAAGGAGTTGGTGGTATTGCGAGATCAATATCTGAAGTCGGAGTTTAACCGCTGCGATTTAACCGTATCGGCAAAGCCATCCGGCCCAGGGGAATTCGTGGCCGAATCTCTGTTGGGTGCGTTGACTTTATTAGGTAGAATCGAACTAACGAGCAGCGAACACATAGCCCCGTATGTTGAAACTCTGAGGATCGGAATTAGAGGATTACAGTTAGAATCCATTGAGGACCTCATAGTTCTCGATTCGAAGAGTGGTCAGCAATTTAAGGCCATTAGCGAATCAAATGGGAATGGCGAAGAGATGCTGGTTTCGTTCAAAATTGCTCGGTCCTTCCCATCGCGCGTCTCCGGGATCCCCTACCAGGTGCCGCTTGAGAATGGGATCTTTGTGTCACCGTACCCAATGGAAACTGGGAAGCTTTATACCCCTCAGAAGACGATTCATACTCTCTCATTGGCGCTCAGAGGGAAAAGGGTCCTGCCGAGTACAGTTGCATGGGAGGTACTATCAGTGGCAGCGAGAAATTCTGTCACCGGTGATCCGTTGCCCTCAGGAGTGTCTCCCGAGCAGGCACATTCCGGATCGAGAGTAGAGAGCGGTATGACTCGAACGATGGAATTGGTTTCACATCCTCGCACGCCGGAGGGCACTTTATCGGAACGGAAACCTGACGGCATTGGGAAGCTGCAGCCAGGCATTGCGCAGTTTCAAAAGACTGTGGTGTGGAGTCGCGGTAAAAGAGTGTTAGAGGAGGATTATGTGGTTGAAAAAGGGACGAAATTGATCGTCGAGGCGGGAGCGGTGATCGCGATCAGGGAGGGGCGTTCGTTATTGGTGAAAGGCTTGATCGAAGCGAAAGGTACCCCGCAAGAACCCATCCTGTTTACGTCCGAAAACCCAGGTGAATATTGGGGAGTTATTGCCGTGGCAACTCAAAGGCAAGGAATGAATGTATTTCAAAATTGTATCTTCGAGTACGGGAGTAATGCGACTTTGGGACGGGTAGATTATACCGGGGTTGTCTCCCTTTATTTCTCCGAGGGGACGGTTGAGGAGTGTATCTTTCGCGACAACCGCGCGGACGATGCGATCAACTCGAAGTATGCGTCACCGACGATATCAAATTGCCGCTTCGTTCGCAATCTCGACGCTGTCGACATAGATTTTGGTGGAGGTATTGTTAAGAACTGCACCTTTCGCGACAGTCGCGACGATGCCATCGATTTGTCCTCATCTTGGGCGATTATAAGAGATAACCGGATCTATGGTGGCGGCGATAAAGGTATTTCGATCGGTGAGAAATCCTTTCCCAAAGTCTACAACAATTTGATTCTTGACTGTAATATTGGAATTGCCATCAAAGATCTTTCTGAACCCGTTATGATTAATAATACGGTGACTCGAAATAAGTGGGGTTTGGCTCTTTATAGAAAGAAATTTGAATTTGGTCCGAGCAAAGGAGAGCTTATTAACTCTATCGTTTTTGGCAATCGAACCGACGTCATCATTGAAAAGGGATCTCACATTTGGGCGTCTAACAGTCACATTGGACAGCGAGTGGCCGGTCCAGATAATTCGAGCGATCCGCCACTTTTTTTAGATCCCGGCAGGCGTGATTTTCGTCTGTCGGATGACTCCCCCTGCCTCGGAAAAGGAAACGGGTATTTGGTGAGTTACTATGGGTTAAAGGGGTCGCAGCGATTGTGGAATGTGGGATGTGAATACGATGATTAGGTCGCCTGAGGAAGGGTTGAGCTTTCGAGAGGAGCGGAAGTTTGTCATACCCCGTGGCGACTGTCGGGAGATTGAGGGTATGATCAGAATCTCGCCCGCGATGTTTTCTGAGAACTTTCCACCCCGATGGGTAAATAGCATCTACCTAGACCTTATCCGAAAAGCTACTGATTGGCCGCAAAGAGGCGCAAAAGGCGCAAGAAAAACTTGAGAAAAATCATTTTTTCGGCTTGATAAAAAGTGTCGCAACATGCTAGTGTTTAACAACTTAAGATTAAGAAATGAGTTAAACATGCCAACATGTGCGACAGAGGAGAACAAAAGCGATAAGACGCCCCTTAGCAACCTCATTCTGCCGGTTCCAGACACGGATTTCCGTGATTTTCTGGATGAAGTTCAAGAATTGGCCGGGTTCGCGGCGCAAATCATCGAGGCGATCGAGAAGGATCTGGACGCCCATGCGCGTGAGAAGAAGAAACTTCGATTGGAAGATCGAAGGTTCTTTGAAGGGCGCACAGCGGAGCTGCCGGAGCTGGACATCGAGGAGGAGAATATTCTGGCTGCTGAATTGAATCTTGGGGCAGGCCGGCCGCGGATGCCGGCTTATGCGGTATACGTGTTCGTGATGCTTCGAGGGTTTCTGGGTTCGTTGACCACGAAACCGGCACGGCGGTTTGTGCGCGAGTCGATGAGCTTGTACGGATTTTTGCAGAGCGGGGGACTGAGAATGCCGGCGGTGACGACGATTCTGGAGAACGTGAACCTGGTCAGCCATACGACCCGCGAGTTGATCTTTGATAAACAGATTGGGTTTATCCTCCAGGAGCAATGGGACGATTTCGGGAAGCTGACGATCGACAGCACCTCGGTGAAAGCAAACAGCTGCTGGCCCACCGATGGGAAGATTCTGAGCGGTCTTTTGATGCGGGCCAATCGTTTGGGTCAGAAGTTGCATGTCTTCGGGCTGGAGGATTTTCGCAAGGGATGGGTTGGGCGTTGGCTGGAGGAAATGGACAAGCTGGAGTTTCAGATTTGTCTGGCCGCGGGCAAACCGAAGTCGAAGGGCAAGCTGAAGAAACACTACCGGCGGTTGCTCAAGCGGGGCCGCAAGGCGGCCGACTCACTAACGGGGGAACTGAGCCATCTTGAAGAGGGCCTGTCGATGGATTCACTGCCTCCCACTCGCCGGGAGCTTCTGGAGCGGGCATTGAGCCAGATCAGGGGCGATATTGCCGACGCCAAGCGGGTTGTTGAGTATGCTCATGATCGGGTGTTTCACGAAAAGAAGCTACCGTCCACACAGAAGGTCCTGAGCCTCTCGGACGGATCGGCGGCCTACATCAAGAAGGGCAGCCGCAATCCAGTGATCGGGTACAAGCCACAACTGGTTCGCAGCGAAAACGGTTTTGTCACCAGCCTGATCGTACCGCAAGGCAACGCGGCAGACTCCATTGAGCTGGCGCCGGCCATCGGCGATTCGATCAAGCGCACCGGTGTCATTGCTGAACTGGTCAGCACCGATGACGGATATGCTTCGGCGAAGGGACGCAAGGAGGTGCTGAGCATGGGGGTAAAGCAGATCAGTATCAGTGGGGCGAAGGGCAAGAAGTTGACCACCCCCGAGGACTGGGAGAGCGAGGCGTATCGCGAGGCACGCCGCGATCGCTCCGCAGTGGAGTCGCTGATGTTCACGATTAAAGATGGATTTGCCTTTGGCGAACTCGGCCGCCGCGGCATCGATGCGGTAGGCGATGAACTGCCCGAGAAGGTTCTGGCCTACAACTTCTGCCGCATCATACTGATGAAGAAACGCCGAGGGGAGGAACTGGAACAGGCAGCCTGAATCTGACCGCTTTGAAGCTCAGAGAAAAAAGCACCACGGGATGAGTATGCCTCCAGACAGCGGCAAATATACGTATTGTGCAGCAAGCCACGCCGATGGCCGCTCAATACCTGCTCATCGGCAGCGCCGGCAGCCTAAAACCCGAAACCTGCCAGCCATAGGCTGGTCCGCCCGTGGCGGAGAACCTTAAACCGCCCGCTCGAAAGGCTTTTCGAATGGGGTCTACCTAGATACTTATGATTTTCTGAATCATACCGAACACCTTGCAGGAGTCTGCGATCGAGCCAAACATCGAGTTCGGTGGTACGGTAGTCTTCGAGGAAAAATCACGAGTCCGGTTCTTGAGGAAAAAATGCGCTTCAGCATTTTAGGAGCGAAGAGAAGGTACCGATTGCCGGAGTTTAACTTTGATGGGCGTATATCTTCTTCTATCCTCCACTCGAAACTTAGGGAAGGGGAGGTTGATCCTCGTATTTTGGAAGTTTGCCTTAAGAAGATCTTAACCATTGTTACTCGCTACCGGCGAAAGTATTTTGTATCGCGTGATGGAAGATATCGAGTAACGATCGACTGGGGGCTCGAATATTACGGAGTTCAAGCAGGTGGGTGCGGTTTTCGAAGAGGTAGAAAAGAATCCACCGTTATTGTTGAGCTTAAATATGATCCGGAATTCAGTGACGACGTGCATCGAGTAGTTTCTAAGATGCCGTTTCGAATTGTCAGGAACTCAAAATATATGAGAGGCGTCAGCTCGATTTATGGCATCGAATGAATTGGCGTTATGTTCCTAAACAATGCAATTCACAGCCACGTCTTCACCGGTGGAGAAAATCAGGCTGAAGGTGGAGGTTGCCTTCGATGATTTGAGAAATTTGCTCCACGACCTCTACAAGGGGTATTTTCGAATTGTTGATTCGTATTGCTCCCTGGGGGCAGTGGAGAGGAGCCAGATTTCGCGTGGAGTCGGTTTTGTCGCGCTCTTCGATGGGATCCCGAAGGCCTTCTTTTGAACGACGGCGGGCTCTGGTCTCTTGATCGGCTTCCAGGTAGAATTTGAAGTCCGCATCGGGAAAGACGACCGATCCGATGTCCCGGCCTTCCATAACAATGCCGTGGAATTCGTGATTCCGGGCGAATGAGGCGAGGCTGCGCTGATAATCAAGCAAGAACTGCCTTACCTGGGGAACGGCCGAGAATTGAGAAACCTCCCGGTTTACCTGGGGGCTCCTCAACTCTTGCGAGGTGGGCGAAAATCCGGATAAGCGAATACGAGCGCTTCGACTCCGGACGACAGTATCGATCTGTATTTTGTTTAAATCTGATCCCAACTTACCAGAGTTTTCAGAACTCAGACCTCTATTAAGGCAGAAGTAGGTGACGGCTCGATAGTGGGAACCGGTATCGACGTAGAGCAATTTGAAGCGTTCGGCGATGAGACGCGCAGTGGAAGACTTACCGGATGCGGCCCCTCCATCAATAGCGATGATTTTGAATTCTTCCGGCATTGTTCACGATTCGGTGTGTAGTGAGCCCAGGATGTCAAAGAATCGTGGGAAAGTCTTTGCTACGCAGTCCGGGTTCTTAATGGATAGCCAAGGATTATCCTGGTCGAGGATATTGGCACAGCCGAGGATTGCGAAACTCATGGCTATCCGATGATCGTTGTATGTCTCGATAGTGACTCCCCGGGCTGCTCTCTCCCGAAGAGCGGAAAGGTCGGGAGTGATCAGAAGATCCTCCACTCCCTCTTCGATTCCCTGTCCGAGCCGCCGTAATTCGTGAGCGACCGATGCGAGGCGATCAGACTCTTGCTTACGCGTGTGGCCAATTCCTCGAATATGGACCCTGCTTTCGAATAGCGGGGCAACTGCTGCCAGGGTAAGGAAAGTGTCAGAGATGGGATTGAAGTCCAAATCGAGCAGGTCTCGACCTGAGGGCAATCTCCTGCCCCCTTCAAATCGAAAAGAAATCTCGGAAGAATCGCTCTCCACGCAAAGTCTTGTGTTTTCCCGAAGCAAACTCAGAAATTGAGAATCTCCCTGGAGAGGAACTTCACTTAAGGCGCGTATGCTGATGGTCCCCCCCGCCACGAGGGGAAGAATGGCAAAGTAGCTGGCGGCTGTCGCATCCGGCTCAATTTCATATACTGCGCCCTCCAAATTGTAATTGCAGGGGGCCTCAATCTCAAAACCGCCATTTTCCCCGGTTACATATCTCTGGAGTCCGAATTGCTCCATCATCCGATGAGTCATTTCAACAAAGGGCTTTGATACCGTTTCGCCTCGAAGTGAAATCTGTAAGAGGTCTTTTGCGTGGGGCGCCGCCATCAGCAAAGCGGAGAGAAACTGACTGCTGGCACTTGCGTTCACTTCAATCTTACCCCCGGAGAGACCGTGAGTGTGGAGGGTGAACGGAAAGTGCCCTGTTTGGCCTTCGTATTGGATCTTTGCGCCGAGAGCTATGAGGGCGTCGAGGAGCCCTTTCATGGGACGATTTCGCATAATGTTTTCGCCATCGAGAAAGTAAGAGCCACCTTCCCGGAGGCAGAGAAAGGCGGTCAGAAACCTCGCAGCAGTACCCGCGTTTCCGATAAAGATACGCGCGTCGGGGTTCGGAATTTTACCACCTTGACCTCTAATCCGCACTGAGTTTTCGGTGTGTTGGGCTATGACTTCATAGCCCAATGCGATGAGAGCCCGCACCATAATCTCAGTATCTTCGCTAAAGAGGGCGTTGCGCAGGGTAACTTCATGATCGCAGAGTGCCGCCATTATAAGCGCCCGATTTGTGATACTCTTCGAACCGGGTAATCCTACCCTTCCCGCAACGGGTCGAGTGAAGGGAAGTATGGGAAGAGGGTCTTTCATGCCAAGCTAGGAATCTGTCGGACCTAGAATTCTTAACACCCCCATATCGACGAATTCATGGTGACAGATCGACATTCCGACGCAGATGAGACCGACAGATTCCTAGCTGCCCTCCAATTTTAGCCGAAGGCGGTCGCGGAAAGCTTTGCCGTGTTCGAGGACATTGAGAATCTCAAAGACCTGACCATTTGTGATGGCGGTCTTCATGGCTTGGAGTTCATCCTCAAACCCACCGATGGCACGGACGATTTCTTCGCGATTCTGTTCGATTATGCATTTCCAGAGACTGGGGCTTGCGGCCGCAACACGCGTCGAGTCGCGCAGTCCGTCTCCCGCAAAATTGCGCCAGTTGGAGTCTTTGGAGCCAAGGTAGGTACAGAGAACGCTGGCCAAAACATGGGGTAGATGGCTGATATTGGCTACGATTTCGTCGTGCTGCTCCGGCGTCACCGTTACGACTTCCATATCGAGCGCTTTCCAGAACAGCAGTAGCGATTCAACCGCCTTTTCATCGGTGTCAACTAGAGGTGTTACGAAACAGGCCTTCTTACGATAGAGCTCAGCATCCGCATACTGCATACCGCTCTTCTCGGAGCCGGCCATGGGATGCGACCCGACGAATGCCGCATTGCCTGGAATCAGAACATGGCAATGGCGTGTAATCAGGCTCTTAGTGCTACCGACATCGGTCACGATTGCCCCCGGTTTGACACAACCGGCGATGCGGGCCACTATCCCTTGAACGGCTTCAACCGGTGTGCATACAACAACGATATCGGATCCTCGAACTGCCTCTTCAAGGGTCTCGGTTACAGAATCGCACCAGGGTTGTGATGCGCATTTGAGGCGTGTTTCGGGGCGGCGCGCCCATAGAATGGTACGCTGAGAAATTTGGCGTGCTTTAACAGCCTGTGCCAGAGAGGCGCCTAGAAGGCCCGGTGCGATGATAGTGATCTGCTCAAACATCAATTTTGCTTTGATATTTCAACCGGTAAAACAGGAATGCGATAATGTAAATCAGCAGAGCGAGTTGTGCCAGGAACTGAAGCCCGAAGAGCATCGATAGATACTCGAGGCAGCCGCCCAAAACGGACCCCAGAAGGTTTGATCCGAGTGCTGAGGTGGGGTTAGCCGAACGGGAAAGGAGGAGCGGGACGATAATACCGGCAAAGAAAATGGGAATAGCGATGAGAAGTCCACCGAGAATGCTTCGAGGGAGCATCTCAAAATGATTGAGTTCGCTGACCGGGAAATAGCATACCAGAACAACGGCGAAGAAGAGGCCTAAGAACCAGTATGTGGGATCTCTCAGACTGAAATGCATGACAACCAGATTGGCCAGCAGAACCATCGTCAGGATGGCAGCAAATACGGCGGAGTTTACAATCCATGTGGATCCGAAAAGAAGGGATAAGCTGGTGATGCCACGCGTCTCCAAAAGGAGAAATGAAGTGCCCATAAGAAAGAGGGTAGAGTCAAATTCCCGGACTACGTTTTTCTTCCCAAACGCGAATACGACCAATCCCGTTCCCAGGAGCAGGATGAAGAGCAGTACCAGGAGGTAGCCCCAAGGGAAGACTCCGGGACGTATGTAAAGAAAGGGCCAATCATCACTCGTGGTTCGAACCTGGGGTATCTCGCTCCCCGCCTCTATCGTCTGAAAGGTGTTCAGTCGGGCGTAATTGAGCTTGGCACTCTCTTTAGGGACGATGAAGGTTACACTGAAATGTTCTCTCTCGTGAAAAAGTGGTAGTGGCCGTATGCCGGTCGCCTTCGCGATTGTCGTATAAAGCCGCAAGAAAAACCACTCACCGGCATAAACGCTTATAGTAATGCTGAGATGCCCCCTATCAGAAACCAGCTCCCAGGCGGATCGAATGCTGTCCTCGGTGTAGACGTAATTGTCAAGTCGCAACGAGGACATGGATGAAAACATGGCATGCGAGTCGAGGAAACCGAAACTGACGACGTCAAAGGGTTCACCCTGGTATTGTTCAAAGAAAGGTCTGGCATCGTTAACCACCGGAATTACCTCCGAATTTTGGTAAGGTTGTTCAGGGTGTAGCGATTGTCCCAATGCAATGATCTCTCCGTCGATATCTACAGAATAGATCATGGCGTAATCGTTTCGAATTGCCGCCTGAACATCGTTTCCGATGCCGGCTCCCACAATTAATGCCCTTCTGCGCGCATCATTTATAAAAAAGGGTAAGTCGTAGACGCGTCTTAATCCGAATGCCAAGAGGTCTTTGCTTTGAGAGAGCTCCTCCCTGGATAACGGGAGCTCGGAGAAATCATGCATGTATTGATGGAAATCCCGGTTTACCCTGATCGTGATTGCGACAGGATTGTCATGCTTAACATCGATGCGATTGTAAGGTGAGTATATTGTCCCCTGAATGGAAAAAGCGCTCAGAATTAGAATGCCGAGAAAGGCTGCAATGCTGTACCACTTTCGCGACAGCCAGCAGAGCGGTAATCCCCCAATCATGAACCAGATTGGAGGGTTCGCGGAGAACGAGGTTGCGATCGTGAATGCGATTATGCCCAGGAGCGAGCCGAGCAGATCTGCCGAGTAGGCACGAAGAGCGGGAATTCTACCAAAGAGATACCCAACAGGAGTTCCAGCAAATATAAAAACACTGACAATGAAGCAGAAGAGGCAGAGAAAAATTGCGATGTTGAGACTGAAGGTAGAGAGAGACCAAGTGTTCAGCTCCCCATAAGAAAACTGATGTAGTCCGTCAAGGGATTTTTTGAGTTTTTTCTCATGTTGTGTTTACAAGGCGTTGGCATTTGCTTGCTGAAGTCTTTTCCACACCGGTGAACCGGTGCGTTGGAGCGATTGGAGATACTTTTGCTCATCGTAGCGTTCGCTATTTTGCCAACAGCGAAACAGAATGCGGGTCCACTTGAGAGCGAGGGCACGAAGAATGGTTTGGCGGGGTTTGCCCTGTTCTTTTTTGATCTGGTAAAAGGCCTTTGCCCAGGCACAGTTTCGGATCGAATGTTCGGCAAATTCAACGAAACTTTGCCGCACGAAGGTAGGAGCCGCCCACCGCCAGTTGACCATTCGTTTCGGTTGTCCGGTTCTTTTGTCCTGCCCGCTGTTGATCGTGACCGGAGCGGATCCATTCCACTGGGTCATGTTCTGGGCCGTTTCGAAGTGCGAACGATCGGTCCCGAACGCGCACAGCAACCGGGGACTCATGACCT
>CBDCEW010000083.1:0-78874 GCA_965215885.1 Candidatus Moanibacter sp. | reverse complement strand
TGTGCACTTCTGTCTGCCCGGCAACTGAAAGGGCAAAAACTGCACAAAGTGATGTCACTTTTAACCAAAGACACTCGCGGAAACGCCTGTTAGGATGTCCGGGCGGCGCAAAATCGCAATCGAAATCGAATTCAGTAATGCGAATATCCCATCCCATGCGTTTTTTCAACTCACTGCTTTTCGCTACCGTAGTGCTGTCCACAGGCAACTTTTGCCACGGAGCGAAAGAGGCAATCTCCCTGGGCCAGGGCATCATGGCCGGGCGTGTCACCGAGCACAGTGTCATTCTTCAGTCCCGACTCACACAGGGGAGACAACTGGTCGACGGCGATCTCCCCGGGAGCAGTGGAGTTGCGCGTTTCGAGATTTCTCGCTCGCGGGGTTTCCAGAAGGCACATTGGTCTGAGTGGATTGAAGCGCGACCGGATTACGATCACATTGTGAAAGCGGAGATCAAGGATCTCGAATCCGGAACTCGGTATTACTACCGTCTCAGGTTTGGACCCGACAAGCTGAAGACCCGCATTAGCAGGACCGGCACTTTTCAGACTCTCGGTGGTAGAGACTCGATATCCGAAACGAGTTTTGTAGCGGTCACCGGTATGTGTTATCAATTCTTTCATTACGGATATTACCTTCGTCCCGACCACCAAGCTTACAGGGGACCGGACAAGCACTTAGGATATCCCGCTTTGGAGGCTATATTGAAAATGCATCCGAGGTTGTTTATCGGAACGGGGGACAATGTTTATTACGACCATCCCAACACTTATTCGATGGGACAAGATGGACTCGAACCTCCCATTGGAGGCTGGTACGACCGGGCGAAGACACCCTCCGATCTTCGGCGAAAATACCATGAGCAGTTTGTCCAGTCTCGCTTTATCGATCTATTCGCAGAGGTTCCGACCTATTGGATGAAGGACGATCACGACTATCGCTTCAACGACTCCGACCCGTATATGCAAGGAGCGGATTTCGAGGGGGCGCAGGGTGCTCCGCGACCCTCTCACGAACTCGGCGTGGCCACCTTTCTGGAACAGTTGCCGGTGGCGGGCCCGAAGGATCCGGCGCCCTTATCCTACGGCACCTATCGGATTAACCGGTTGATACAGATCTGGATTACCGAAAACCGGGAATTCCGAAGCCCCAACCGAATGCCGGACGGACCTGAGAAAAGCTTGTGGGGCGAGCGTCAGCGGGACTGGCTCAAGGAAACGCTTCTGGCCAGCGATGCTCCTGTGAAGATCATGATCTCGTCCACCGCAATGGTGGGACCTAGCAATGAGAACAAAATCGACAACCATACGAGCGGGTTCGTATACGAGAGAAATGCGTTTTTTCAGTGGCTGACGGAAAAAGGATTGATCGGGAATCACTTCTACCTGATTTGCGGGGATTACCACTGGCCCTTCCATGCCCTGGATCCTTCCGGGGTTGAAGAATTCTCCACCGGGGCCTTGGTTTCAGCCAATGCGGTATACCCACCAAGTTACCAACCCGGACACCCGGCTTCAACGGATCCGGATGGTAAAATCGTCCACCTGTTCGGCCCTAAAGATCCCAAAGGGGGATTTCTTTATGTCTCGCTCAAACCGGAAGCGGATCAGAGAACGGCACTGCTGACGTTTTCCTACCACGACGTAAGCGGCAATCTGCTCTACGCGATCACCCGGTCCGTTGCGTTCTGAAAATGCGGCAAAGAGAGCGTTTGATTTTTGCCAGAATCTCTTCGCCTTTGGCCTTCCACTATTCCAATCTTCTTGGTACCCCCCCGGGGACTCGAACCCCGAACCAACGGATTAAGAATCCGCTGCTCTACCAAATTGAGCTAGGGAGGCAAGTGAAAGTGAGAGCCCTTCGACCCGTCTTCGCAACGCTTCCGTAGGGCAGAGCCGAGGCAGGCATGAAGCCATGGTATGAAAGGGTAAATCCGAAGGGAGTCAATCCTTTGAGGTGATCTGATTTGAGGATGAGGGCAGAGTATTAAATTCGATCGGTTGCTGAAATTTACAAAAGGGTTGCCGCCTCTGGATTGCGCAGCGTAGAAATGAAATCATGGCTTACGGATTAATTTTGAGGGGCGGTCATGTGATCGATCCGGGAAACGATATCGACGCACTCATGGATGTCGGTATCGAAGGTGGGAAAGTGGCGGCGGTGGAAGTGGATCTGCCGGTAGGAGATGCGAGTCGGGTTATCGACGTGAGCGGACTCTACGTGACACCGGGGCTGGTGGACATCCACATGCACGCCTACGCCACCACGGGGCACCGTGATGCCTGGGCCGGCGACAACAGCATTTTGCCGGACGGATTCAGCTTCCGTACGGGGGTGACGACGATGGTCGATACAGGGAGTGCCGGGTGGCGCAATTTTGAAGACTTCCGGCATCGTGTGATCGACCGTTGCCGGACCCGGCTTTTTGCCCTCGTCAACATCGTAGGCAGCGGGATGATTTCGACCGATCTTGAGCAGAATCCCCACGATATGGACACGGACCGAGCGTCGGGCGTCGCGCGCGAGAATGAAGACGTGGTGGTGGGAATTAAGACGGCACACTATGTAGGACCCGAATGGATCTCGGTGGACCGCTGCCTGGAGGCGGCGGAGAAGGCCTCACTGCCGGTCATGATCGACTTTGGCTTTTTCAAGAGGGAGAGACCTTATTACCAGCTCGTGACCGAGAAACTGCGCAGGGGTGATATCAGCACCCACATTTTCCGCGGGCCGACGCCCTGGTTCGATGCAGAGGGGAAGGTGCTGCCCTATTTATATGAGGCGCGCGAGCGGGGCGTAGTGCTGGATGTAGGGCATGGAGCGGGCAGTTTTTGCTTTCGCAACGCCGTGCCCGCCATCGCTCAGAGCTTCTTCCCCGATTCGATCTCGACCGACCTGCACGTCGGGTGTATGAACGGGGGCATGCTCGACATGACCACGACAATGTCGAAGTTCCTCATCATGGGGATGCCTCTTGTCGAGGTTGTGCGCGCCTCGACCGTCAATCCTGCCCGGGAAATCGGCCACCCCGAACTGGGGCACCTGTCCGTGGGGGCGGTGGCTGATGTGGCAGTGCTAAACTTGATGAAGGGCCAATTCGGCTATGCAGATTCTTTTGGCGGCCGGATCCTTGGAGAAGAAAGGCTCTTCTGCGAGCTGACCCTAAAGGACGGAGAGGTGGCGTGGGATTGGAATGGCCGGGCCGGCGTCGACTATCGCGAGTTGGGCGGAAGCTACGGCATCCGTGAGGGTGAATTCCTGGTGATGCCGGATTAACAGCATGTTATTCTTCCCGCTGAGCGAGATGCTCTTCCTCGATCTGGAAAACTCGCGAGGATCGAAAAGCTTCCGCTTTCCGCTACACACTTCGCTTCGTAGGGTAGCGGAAAGCGGAAGCTTTTCGTCCTGCAACTGTCCCAATTTTCAACCTACTTTGAAACGGCCGTCTAATAGGCCGAAGAACTAGCTTACTTGGAAACTTCACAACACATCGTAGTTTGCGGCGGAGGTGTGATTGGAGCGGCTACCGCCTACTGTCTGAGCGAACGCGGGGCGCGCGTAACAATCGTCGAGGAAGGAGAAGTCGCGGGGGCGGCTTCAGGAAAAGCGGGTGGTTTTCTCGCCCTTGATTGGTGCGACGGCACGCCGCTGGCTCAACTTGCCCGGACCAGTTTTGCTCTGCACCAACAATGGGCGAAGCGGTACGGCAGCCTCTACGACTTTCGCTTGATGAAGACCTATTCAGTGGGTTCAGGTGGTTACCGGGCCGGCAGCTCGGGCGAAGTGTCGTGGTTGAGCGACAGGTATCGCGTTCGTGGTGAGTTAGGTGATGAAAAGACTACCGCTCAAGTCCATCCCCGGAAGTTCACCAAGACATTGGTTGAGCTCGCTTCGAAAAATGGGGCCAAACTTCTTCATGGGCGAGTCGATGCCATAGAATTGAACTGCGAGACCGTTGTTGGGGTTTCGATTGCAGGCAGTCTGTTGTCCTGTGATGTGGTGGTCATCGCAATGGGGCCCTGGTCCGGCAACAGATTGCTGGGACTGCCTCTCCCGACAGTCCATGGATTGAAGGGGCACAGTGTCACGTTCACTCCATCCGCGCCGCTCCCGGCTCATGCCTTGTTTGTCGAAGAGATTATGCTTGGGGGCACCGCCAGCTCGCCTGAAGTGGTCCCAAGACCAGACGGGACCGTCTATCTGAACGGCGTTTCCGAGCAGGTCGGGCTACCCGCACGGGCGCAGGACGTGGCACCCAGAGAGGATGCGACGGAGTTGCTGACGGGACTCGCTCAATCGCTTTCGCCCTCTTTTGAGTCCATTGATATCGGTCCGGCGTCGGCCTGTTTCAGGCCGGTCTACATGGATGGGCTTCCCCGCATGGGACCGGTGCCCAACTCGCGTGGCGCCTACCTGGCAAGCGGCCATAGTTGCTGGGGCATTTTGAATGCCCCTGCCAGCGGTGTGGCCATGGCCGAGCTTATTCTCGACGGTTCTTCCGAGACGGTGGATCTGCGGGCGTTTGCCCTTTGAAATACTGCTCCCTTCAAGTTATGACCGAAGTGAGGATTTGTCTCACGCAACGGTGTTCGACTCGCAAGCGAGACTACGCCCTGTCGAGAAGCCGCAAAGAACGCAAAGGGAGAGTTGGGTTTGATAAATCATATGGCTACATTGCTGGTCCGTGCTGCGTTTCTCTTGCAGAGAGTCAGCGGTCGTTTCCAATCGTAGCGGCAATGGCCTTAAGGACGATTTCCGGCTGATCGATGACGATTGCATGCGCCGAGTCATCAGCAATCCAATGCCGTTTGTTGGAAAGATTTTCGATCAAAGTCTCATGACCTTTTCGCCACGCGGCTTCCGAGGCTGCGTCACCCCAGGGAAATCCCTTTTGCGGTTTGCCACGGCTGATCATGATGGTCGGCACTTCCGGAAATGCGACTTGCCTCAGGTTCGTCGAAGTTGCTCCGAACGCCGAGAGAGCGTGTCCCAACGCGGCGTGATGCTCCATATTGTAGACAAGAAGCCCACTGCTGCAGCGCGTATCGTAAGGTAATGTTCCATAGTTCTTTTTCTTGTGTCGTGTAGCGCCGGCGCGCCTTACGCTGCCTTCAATCCGGAATCTACCGGGACATGCTTCATCGTACATACGAATTTGAGAAATTAGTGAATCTGTACTTTGCCTTCGACTTATCCCCTTTTTTTTCAACCCGTTTGTTATCGACGGCAAAACGCAGATCTCTACTCGCTGTGGCTGTGGATATCGTTTTGAAGATATTCAGATAGTCCTTTCGGGTAAACTGCTTCGAACCAAAGTGGTTGGCGGCTATCTCGAGGCGGCTCGAAGCGTTGGAAGTTTCCGGTTTTAATTCGTCGATGAAGTCGATGAATGCCTTCTGAAGGGTCATTAGAGAAAATTCAATGAAAGGTGTTGAATGGCCAGAGTTGTCCGATTGTTCCAAGGCTCTGTAATACTCTGATTGATTTTCTCGTATAAGAGATTCCACTGGGATGAATTCGAAGACTGGATGGTAATGATATAGCAAGAGGCTGTGCCAGAATCGACCTATCCTTCCATTGCCGTCTTCAAAAGGGTGAATGAACTCGAGTTCATAGTGAAAAATGCCGGCCTTAATCAAAGGGTGGGTATCTTTGGCTTTGAGAAAACCAAACAGAGCTCTCATCAATGCCGCGATTCGATTTGCCTTGGGAGCCACATGAGAGATATCAGAGCCCTTTAAGATGCCGAAGTTTCTCTGGCGCCACTTTCCTGCATTGCTAATCAGGCCTTTCATCAGAAAGCCATGAGCTCGTAGAAGATCCCGTATCGAAAACGGTTTAAACTCTTTAAGTCTGTCGTAGACAGAAATTGCGTTCTTCACTTCAAGAATGTCCTGCTTTGGAGCAATAACTCGTTTGCCATCCAGAATATCGGTTACCTGCTCTATCGTAAGGGTATTGCCCTCAATCGCGAGGCTTCCTTGAATGGTCCTTACGCGATTTGATCTGCGTAGGAACGGCTGAGGTTTAGGCTGATTTAGCCCTTCAAGTTTCCCGAGGAATCGTTCGATGACACTTGTGCTCGCCAATATATCGGGAGTAATAGAAAAGGGCGGCTTCATTGAGTGATGATAGTATCAAATGATACTATCGATGGTCAACTGTAATTGTCGAATCCGCCACAACAGAAGATGAAATTGGTTTCCCCTCTTTGATCGGGAGTCTCAATCGTAATCTCCGGTCGATTCTCTCTTCTTTCGACTCTTGATCACGATTATGATCAACCATTTTGTTTTTGATAAAAATTCACAATGCAGTATCTCTTTCTAACCCGAAGACAGGAAGATTCCCGCGCTGAGCGGGATCGGTAGTGAAGTCTTCGGGTTATCAGCAGTCAGTAACTTTTCCCATGGCTCGATCCGGTATCCAGGCATTTCTCGATATGCTTGCCGAATTCGGTGTGCGACACATTTTTGGCAATCCCGGCTCGACTGAGTTGCCGCTGAATGACGCTCTGGTGGGCGACGATCGGTTTCAATACATCCTGGGTTTGCAAGAGGTTCCGGTGGTATCGATGGCCGACGGCTTTGCCATGGCATCGGGGTCGTTGGGCGTGGTCAACCTCCATATCAGCTGCGGTCTTGGAAGTGCCATGGGCATGCTTTACAATGCATTTCGCGAAGGCACTCCGCTATTGGTAACCGCGGGACAGCAGGACCGTCGATTGAGATTTGAAGAACCGATCCTTTGGGGCGATATGGTTTCGGTAGCACGGCCGTGGACGAAATGGGCGGTTGAGGTGGAACGTGTCGAAGATCTGCCTGTCGCGTTGCGCCGCGCCGTGCAGACCGCTTTGACGCCTCCCACAGGTCCGGTGTTTATGTCGATGCCGGTGGACGTTCAGATGGAGGTGTCGGACACGCTCGATTTGACTCCCATTCGTTTGCCCGACACGCGCGTGCGGCCGTCGGAAGAGGCGCTTCGTCGCGCCCATGATCTGCTGATGGGGGCGGAGAATCCGGGTATCCTGGCCGGCAGTCGCGTGACGGAGGCCTGTGCGATGGAAGAATTGGTCGCCGTTGCGGAACTATTGGGGGCTCCGGTGATGACGGAATCCGGGACCACTCACGGCCGAATGGCTTTTCCCAGTGACCATCCGCTCAATGCCCAGGGGCTGCCGCTCTGGTCACCCGAGGTGCGCGAGCGGCTACGCGAGTTCGATGTGCTGCTCGTGACTGGAATGCCCTTGCTGCGTCAATATGTCTATCAGGAACCGTCGTGTGCTATTCCAGAACACGTTCGGCTTATCCATATTGACGAAGACCCATGGCAGATCGGCAAAAACTACCCTGTCGAAGTTGGCGTGATCGGCCACACGAAAACGTCGCTCGGCGAACTCCAGCGCCTCCTCAATGATGCGATTGATGAAAACAGGGCTGAAGTGATTCTTCGACGGGCCAACAAGTGGAAAGCAGCGCACGCAGCGTCACGCGTGGCCTTACATGAGCAGGTCGCAGACGAAAGGGAACTGCGTCCGCTCACTCCACTTGGATTGATGGGCGCTCTGGCACGGGCCTTGCCCGCCGACGTGGCCGTGGTCGAGGAGGCAGTCACTACGACCAACACGACGTTCGAGAGGCTGGGCGCATTGAAAAACACAACCGGCTATTTCGGTCACCGCGGCTGGGCGTTAGGATGGGGGTTGGGCTGCGCGATCGGTGCAAAACTGGCCTGGCCGGATCGACCTGTGCTGGGATTGCTCGGCGAAGGCTCCGCCATGTATGGAATACAGGGCCTATGGACTGCCGCGCGCTACAAGATTCCGGTGACTTTTGTGATTTGTAACAACGCCCAATATCAGATTCTCAAGATCGGAGCCAAGGGACTAAACCTTCCCCGTGCGAGTGATGGCCAATTCTGTGGGCTCGATATCACTGAACCGGAGATCGACTACCCGGCGCTGGCAAGAGCCCTGGGTGTCGAAGCCCATCGAATCAGCGAGCCGGACGAACTGAGCGAACGCGTGAACCAGTCCCTGAAAGAAAATAAGCTGGTGTTGTTCGACGTGCCGATCGCACGCGAGACGTCCGGTCGGCTGGAGTATGGTTGATCGAAAGCGTCAATCTACCGATTTCCGCCGCTATCAGGTATGGGCCAGCGCTCGCAGGCGGTGTATCCTCCATCGACGTAGACTTCCTGGCCGGTAATATAGTCGGATGCGGCCGAAGCGAAGAAAAGGGCTGTCCCGACCATTTCATTCGGTGTGGCCATTCGCCCTATAGGTATACGACTCTCTCCCCATTTTTTCATTGTGGGATCTGACCATAGTTTCTCGGTCAAAGGGGTGAGGACGAATCCGGGACAAAGCGTATTGACCTGGATGTTGTGGGGAGCGAGTTCGACCGCAAAGGCCTTGGACAATTGCCCTACTGCTCCTTTAGTAGCTGCGTAGACCGGGATGCTCGTAAGTCCATACCCGGTCGTAATCGAGCCAATGTTAATGACCTTTCCGCCTCCCTTTCTCCTGAGGTGAGGTATCACGAATTGAGTAAGGAAAAAGAGTCCTTTGAGGTTGACAGCCATAATCTGGTCGTAGTGTTCCTCGGTTACTTCCTCTACCGGCTCACGAACATTCATTCCCGCATTGTTTACCAGGATATCGATTCCTCCCAACTGCGATTCGATTTGCTCGACACCGTCTTTGAGGGATTGTCGTTCGGCCAGATCCATCGGAACGGCCAGCGCTTTGCCGCCGGAAGACTCTATCGCGGCCACGGTCTCGTCGAGTTGAGATTGGGTGCGCGCGGCGCATACCACGGTGGCTCCCGCTTCCGCGAAGCCTTTTGCGATGGCTGCGCCGATGCCTCGCCCCCCTCCAGTGACGAGGGACACTTTACCTTCCAGAGAGAATAGTTCTTTGCTCATATAGCCGATTGAATCGAAACCGTTGATTTAGTCCAGTGATTTGGGAGACACTCTAATGTCGTGTCCCGCAAATCCCTTTACACAGGTGAGAGCGCCGTTGAGGGGCAGCGCAAGGCGGGTAGCCGGGAGGAAGCCCTGTCGGGCTTTCCCCGGCTGCACAACGCTGCGAACCCCTCAATGCCGCCTCATTCGTGAAGAACAGGGCGCTTTTGTGTCCCAGCGGCATTCGCGCCCAAGGAGCGGTGCCGATGGCACAGCACCCTTGGCGCTGCTTTGCTGGAGACGCAAAATCGCTCCTGCCTGTGTGAAGGTATTTGCGGGACACGACACCAGGCACTTGCAGAGTTAACAATCGATTCTGCTAGAAAATTCCCGCGTTCGTGCGAACGCGGCTACAATCATCAACGAATTACGCAGCACCGTAGCCGCGTTCGCAAGAACGTGGGTTTTTTTCACCGGATTCAAGAATCAAGGACTGACATCAACTCCCGCGCTAACTCTGAGAAGTCCTGCACTTCCAGATCGGGAAGGAATCTATCGTCAATATAGGGGAAACCATAGCGGTTGACGAAAGCGCCGCGGAAACCACAGGCACGGGCTCCAACGACGTCAAAGGGATGGGCCGAGACCATAAGGCATTCGCCGGGTTCACGTTTGAGCAATTGAGCCGCCTTCCTGTAGACGGCAGGGTGGGGTTTGAAGACGCTGGCTTCATCGACTGAAATAATCCGGTCGAATCCGAACGGACAGCGATTTTCTACAAGGTATTCGAGGAAGTCACTTTCGCCGTTGGAAAGAACGACGAGTTGAAATTCCTCTTTCAGGCCGTTGAGCGCTTCCTCGACTTCAGGAAATGGTTTGAGTTGCCTCCAGGTTTCCATGAGCTCAGCGACCTCTCCGTTTGTGACGGGGATACCGATTTGAGCGAAGACATATTTGAGCGCCCTGCGGGCGGCTTCCAGATATCCACAGTGCCCAAGCATCATCATGGTATCTCGAAACTGCTCAATCCGCTGGCGTTCCCGCCACTTCGACCAGAATTTCTCCGGTGATATTTCGCACTTCTTATCTTCGAGATAATCCCGGATATAGGGTGTCAGGCTCCCGCCTAGGTCGAGAACTGTCCCAAAAAGATCGAATGTCAGGGTTCGAATCGGTGCCATTAGAGGGAGACTCCCAGTTTCTTCAATCCCGCGATCATCACAAAATAGAACCCAATCATTATCGTGGATGAGAGGGCGAGGGATATGTAAAAATTGAGCTCCGTCTTAAACAGCTGAGGAAGGATAAGCAGGAAAGTGAGTGACGGAATAACGAGCCAGAATATACTCATTGAAAGTTGCGACACTTTCTCGATATTTTTCGTTTCAACGTAGATCCAGATAAAAGAAAGAATCGTAACGAGGGGCAGCGAAGCGATTATTGCTCCAATTAGAGTGGACCGTTTGGCCGTCTCAGAGACAGCGACTATGATTCCGGCTGAGAGGATAAGCTTTACAAGATAATAGGTCATGTTTGGATTGCGGATTTAAAGAATGGAATGATGAAAAATGGAATTTTTGTATGTTGGGGAAATGATAATGCTACCGGCGAACAGTGTTCGGTAAACAGTAAAGCTGCGCTTTGGAGAGATTCACTGGGAGATTATTGGAGCAACAGAGTTCTCGAAAGGAATTCTTTGAAAAGCAACCGATTCTTCTGGTAGTATAGATGCGGTGAATTTGAAGTTGGTGTTTTTTTTATTAATCGGCCTTTCAGCAGTGGCAAACCGCGTCATGGCGGAGATTCGGGAAGAAATGGTGCGGATAAGTGAGGACTTGAGAGGCGCCTGGCTGGAACCTGAGGACGATTGGGATGGACGCGCCGTCCTCCTCCTGCACGGCTTTGCCGACGACATGAACGGTCCGGCCGATTTCAAGAAGAGACTCGCCTTCGAGTTGGCAGAGGCGGGAATCGCAACATTCCGCATCAATTTTCGCGGTGAAGGTGATCGCGAGAGAACGAATATTGAGTCGACATTGCATACCCGGGTTGAGGATTCGGAGGCGGCCTACCATTTCCTCCTGAAAAGGGAGGGAATTGCGCGTGCTCATCTGGGCTTGATGGGTTCGAGCCTTGGCGGGGCCACCGCCATCTTTGTTGCGGGAAAGCATCCGGAGTGGTTTCGATCCATGGCGCTCTGGTCGAGTAGCGGGGACTTCGAACGTGACTTCTTTCAGGGGCGGATGGGTGAGATCGCTAAGGAGGCGATGGCCAACGGGCAGGCGACCTATGAGATCGAGGGATGGAAAACTGTCACACTGAAGAGTTCATTCTTTGAGAGCTTCAGGGGTGTCGACCTGATAGCGAGTTTGCGAATGTATCCGGGAGCCCTCATCTCGATCCGCGGATCCGAGGACTTTCTACCTCAATATGAAGCGGCTTTTTTGGATTCGGCGCCCGGTGAGCCCCGCGAAGCCGTCCTCATTGGGGGCGCCGACCACATCTTCAATGTCTTCGATGGGGGAAAAGATTACGCCGATCGGGCATAGAGACCACTGTGGGCTGGTACAAACGAACATTGGTTTTTCCGGCCGAAGAAACTCAACATTCAGAAAAATGAAGCAGTGGGCGACCCCGAAGCTATCACCTACCTGATTGACAGAATCAGGAATCCCCCGGCCTTGCGCTGGAGATTGTTAGGATTTCGAGCTAAAATATGAAAAAGACACTCGATACCAAACTTGCGGCTCTGCGGGAAGATCCGCAATCCTGCCGGGAGTTTATTCTGGCGGATGCGAAGGATGCGGACATGGCGTGGGGAATTCCCAGTCCGGGTGCGCCATATCCTCCCGAGGAGGGGCGTGAATTCGCCTCCATGACGGAGTTTCGGGAGCAGATCCGTGCCCTCATTCGCCAGGAGAAACTGGATATCATGTTGACGTCGGTCTCTGTAATGGACCAGTTGGCCCACCGGGAGAATCTCTTCGAGAATTCGCCCGTTACACCTGCCATTCGGGCCAACGATACAACCGATATCTGGTGCGGGCGTGGGATGCGCTACGTGGAACAGCCCTCCCGACCCTTTTCCACCTGCATTCTGGAAGAAGCTCAATTTGGGAGACTCAATGCCGGGGATTCAGGTGAGCCGAAAGTGAATCTGGGGCTTTATTCCGTAACCTTTAACAACGATCTGGATAGCGATCTGGCGTCGCTGACGGCATTTAACGAATTTCGTCTAGATGCAGTGGATCATGGATTTCGATATTTCCTCGAAGTGTTCGCCCCGAATGTCGACTGCGGTTTGAGCGAGGAAGAGCTGCCTGCCTTTGTCAATGATCACATCTGCCGTATGCTGGCTGGAGTGCCGCAGAGCAGTCGACCCGAGTTTCTGAAAATCCCGTTCTTCGGGCCGAAGTGGATGGAGGAACTCGTGGCCTACGACCCAGCGTTGATCGTGGGAATTCTCGGTGGCGGAAGTGGGACGACACACGATGCCTTCAAGTTGCTTGAGGAGGGTAAGAGATTTGGGGCCCGCGTCGCACTCTTCGGGCGCAAGATTAAAAGCGCCGAACATCCATTGTCGTTCGTTTCCTACCTGCGGAGGATCGCGGACGAAGAGATTTCAGCAAGAGATGCAGTGAAGGCCTACCACGGTGAGTTAGAGAAATTATCAATTCCCCCGATTAGGGAGTTGTCGCAGGATCTTGAATTGACGGCGCGGGAGTTGAATTACGTTTCGTAACTCGGAATTGGGGTAATAATTCAGCCCTTACGATTCGGCTGTAAAAGTCGTCCTCGCGGAACCCGCGACCCCATTCTTGCGAACGCGGCTACATATATCAACGACTTACGTAACGTTGTAGCCGCGGTCGCAAGAACGAGGGATTTTTCAGCCGAATCACAATTGTGAGTTCGAGAAATTATCAATTTCCCCGAGAAGGGAGATTTCTCAGGATCTTGAATTGACCGCGTCCGAGTCGAGTTAAGTTTCGTAACTCGAAATATGGGTAGTTGGTCGGTTCTGGCTATTCTTCTGCGATCTGGCTGTTAATGATAATCCTCTATTATTTTTAACTTGGTAATTCCCCGTAGTTTGCTGCGGGGTCGCTGATCTATTGTCATCGTGCGCGGAGCGCCCGATCCACCAGTAGCAAGGTTGTTAGTGGTGGAACGGCCCCTCCGGGGACGTTTGTTTCAACTTCGTAATGAGCAAAGGCAGTTACGGACCTATTGGCGAAAGAGTTAGATACCTCGTCCGCGGCAAGCAAGGACGGGGAGTATTCTTCAATTCCTCAAAATTAATTGCCCTCTAAGTTCTAATCCGTCTATTTTCAAATACGATAAGGTAGTTGATTTTGAAGACGAAAGGGTAGCCATGTTCGAGAACGTTCAAGTGAATATCGCAGGTGGACTGGATCTACCGATTCCAAAAATGGCGAAGGTGCGCCAGATTTTCGAGACGCATCGCGTGGACGATGTCGCCACGAGTGTGCGAGAGCAGCTCGACGCACCGGATATAGGGTCGAAGATATCCCCGGGAGCAAAGATCGCCATTGGTGTGGGTAGCAGAGGTGTGGCGAATATTGGGGAAGCCGTAGGGTCTTTGGTGTCTGGAATTGTGAGCCGCGGGGGGGAACCGTTTGTTTTTCCCGCCATGGGCAGCCATGGAGGGGCCACCGTGGAGGGCCAGACGGAAGTGCTGGCGAACTACGGTATTACGGAGGCACGTATCGGGGCCCCGATACGGGCAACGATGGATACCGTCGTGGTCGCCGAATTGGACGACGGCACGCCACTGCACATGGACAGGAATGCAAGGGAGGCCGATGGTGTCGTTCTCATTAATCGCATCAAACCTCATACGACGTTCAGGGGCGATATCGAGAGCGGTATCGTAAAGATGATGGTCATCGGCATGGGTAAGATCAACGGCGCCACCGTGATACATAACCAGGGCATGGATCGGTTTGCGGAGGTTTTGCCGGTGGCAGCTGAATTGATCATGCAGCAGATACCGTTTCTTTTCGGGGTAGCCCTGGTTGAAGATGCCTACGAAAACACTGCTATCGTCGAAGCTATTCCGCCCGAGCGACTGGTGGCGCGCGAAAGCGAATTGCAGGCGCGTTCCAAAGAGCTGATGGCCCGCCTCTATTTCGAAGATATCGACGTCCTCGTAATCGATCGAATGGGCAAGGAAATCAGTGGCGCGGGGTTCGACCCCAACATCACAGGTCGGAATAATCGAGGTGTGGTCGGATTCGAAAGGCCTCGCGTGAAGAAGATTGTGGTCCTTGATCTCAGCGATCAGACTCACGGGAATGCGTGCGGGATCGGCGTTGCTGATGTCATCACCCAAAAGAAGAAGATTGTGGTCCTAAAGTTATTCAATCGCATTGATATCGGTTTCACCTATGCCAACGTCATTACCAGCGCATACCTGGATGGGGGGCTGATTCCGATTGTGATGCCGACCGAAAAAGATGCTGTTCGGCTGGCGATTAAGACGCTGCTACGGGTCAAACCGCAAGACGCCCGAATCGTTCGAATTAAGGACACGCTCACGCTGGGCGAAATCCTGGTGTCTGAGGCGATGCTCGACGAAGTGCGCGACCACGGCGGCATGGAGATAATGACCGACCCGGAAGAGATGTTCCCTGAGGGTAATTAGGAATCTGTGTGACCGCGGATTTCCTAGCGCAGCGAAGCCGCAACCAAAAAAAGGAAGAAGAGAACCGGTCTGCCGTACGGCAGACCACGCAGATGGACGCGAATGCAGAAGGAAACTCCTACTTCCCTTGGAAACCTTGCATGCCTCGGCAAAGCAGAGCGTCGACGGGTCGCGAACCTTGTCCCAAACCTTGCTTGCCTCGGCGAAGCGAAGCGGCGACGGGTCGATTGCAATACGTTGAATACCAGCCTCTTATATTTCAATGAAAGAAAAACGTGTTCAAAAAACTAAGTTTTGAAAGATTGTAATACGGATGGCACGGCGCAACGCAGCGGAGACGGCTCAGTGGTGCTCTGTGTCTTCTCTTCGGTCCCAGAGAAGAACCCGGCTCATATTTTCGAAAGGCGGATATGAGTGAAAGCTACCTGTTACGAGTTCAACCTCTCCGTCGCCGTCCATGTCCGCGGCATCGAGAGCGAGCAGGCGGGGCGGATCTACAGCCAGCACGCGAGGGCGAAATTCGCGTGGGCTAACCTGTTCGAAGCAGATGATTGAAAATGCTTTCTTTCGTCCCCAGTCGTCGAATGAGCTAACCGCGAGAATGTCGAGGTCACCATCTCCGTCCAGATCCGTGGCAGTGGGACTGTAGGCGCCGGGAAAGTCTCCCAGACGATGGAATGAAAAGTAGCCCTGACCGTTATTCTCCAGCCATTGCACGCCGTGCCATGGTCGCGGGCCCGGTGTCGAATAGTCCAGAGCGTCACCATTGGTATAGACGATGTCGGGATCTCCGTCGCCATCGATGTCATCGATGGCGATACCGCTGCTGCCGTAATCCTCGTTTGTCGAACCATAGATAATTCGTTGCTGAAATGTACCGCCATTGTTATCAAACACATAGATCTCCTCCCATTCCTGCGAGACGAGGGCGAGGATGTCGATGTCCCGATCCCCGTCAATGTCTGCTACGGGGGTATGAATAGTCCCGGAGAGATCGAGCAGAGGATGACTCTCAAATTGCCAGTCACCCAGGTTTTCCATCCACCGAATCTCTCCCTGAAAGTATCCGAACTGACCCACTGCCAGGTCGAAGTCGCCATCGCCGTCCAGGTCCTCTGCCTGCACGTCCGTTACCCGCGAGACCTTTTCGAGGAGCACCCGTTTTCGGAATTCCTGCGCTCCCAGATTTTCCAGAACGACAACGGCCCCGATTTTCTCGTTGTTGGGCGTGATGATCCCCATGGCTGCGATGAGCAGGTCCAGATCGCCGTCCCGATCGATATCACTCGCCTCAACATGTGCCGGTCCCGTGATGTCCCGCTCCAGGTCCTTCTCCACAAACACACCCGGGGACTCCTGCCGTATCCAACTCACCACACTGGCCCGCCCTTCGCATACTACGACGTCCATGAGCCCATCCTGATCCAGGTCGACGACTGTCAGGTCGGTAATCATCGGGTGTCCGACGAGGGCGTTGCCAATCGGGCGGCTGACGAGCAGGTCCGGGCCGATCAGGGAAGTGTCGGGCTCTTGTTCTTGTTTCTCTTTACGGACCGGTTCCGGCCCACTGCAGGAGAGAGAAAGCGTAAGCAACCCGCCGCAGATGGAAAACATGAGCAGATAAATACCTGGGTTGCGGCCCTTCCCGCGCGATGCTCTGCAATGCAGAAAGGCGTCCATCGTTTTCCTCAACATCTACTTTAGGTTCGAGTCTGTTAGAGGCATCGAGAGTGAATGCCGAGGGGTGGCTTGTGGAAATCGGGGCGACTGGATTTGAACCAGCGACCTCTGCGTCCCGAACGCAGCGCTCTGCCAGGCTGAGCTACGCCCCGTAGGAAGAGCTTCATATTGAGGGTTTTTCCGGTTTCGTAAAGAAGAATTGAATAGATAGGAATTTTAGATCAAACGGAAATCGCCAGCAGACTGGAAGGCTGACATAAGAGAAGAGGGGTCACCCCTTCGACGGGGCTCAGGGCAGGAGAGATTCACCGAGCCGTCTCCGATCCGCTACGCCGTGCCATGGGAACCACAGAGTTGCCTAGCGCAGCAAAGCCGCAACCAAAAAAGAGGAAGAGAACCGCAGATGCACGCGAATGGACGCGAATGAAGAAGGAAACTCCTGCTTGCCTTGGGTAACCTTGCATGCCTCGGCAAAGCAGAGCGTCGACGGGTCGCGAATCCCGCTGAGCGGGATCCCAAACCTTGTCGACTGCAGTTTATTGAATACCAACCTCTTCTACGCAGAAACTTGCTAGAAAAACAAGATTCTGCCGGATTGTAATACGGAGTCGAATGAAGAAGAATTTACCACGGATTCGAGCCGTCTCCGTTCCGCTGCGCCGTGCCAGGGAAAACCGCGGATTTTTTCATCCTGTGTTCCCGACTTGCCGGGACCAGGAAACATCTTTCGAAGGGAGGTCGATTGGGATCATCTTGACCGCGGATCTGCCGTACGGCAGACTCTACGAGATTTCGCGGATGGGCACGGATGGGAATTTAGATTGTGGGAAAGGGCGGCTGTAGAAACGTGCGAACCTTCGACTCGTTGCCTTCTTTTTAGCGTTTTGCCGACACGTGGCTTTGGCGAAACATTGCCAATGCCTCGGATGGTTTTTCTTATCCGTGTCGATCCGTATTACAATCCGGCAGAACCTTGTTTCTTTAGCAGGTTTTTCTCCACGGATACACATAAGGTATTGGTTTTGAATTCGATAGATAATTGAGGATCTCTAAGAAAGAGAACCACGGATGACACGGATCATCACGGATGACAGGTTAGTTGGGAAGTACTCAATATGCAGAAAGTGTAATGTGTAAAAGAGGATTATACAGGCCAATGGATGTGGGATTGGAAGGAAGAGAGCAAAATTCGCTTAGCGTGAAGACGCACCTGAACGGGTTAGACAGGAATCGGCAAAAGCCGGCCGGCTCTTGCCGATTCCTGTCTAACCCGTTCCCTCACTCTCGTGCGCGAGTAAAGCGAATTCTGCTCTCCTCCTTCCAAAGCAATCTCTATCCGTGGAATCCGTGTCATCCGTGGTTTCTTTTCTATTCCTGCGTTTGTTTTGGTTGCGCCTTTGCTGCGCTAGGAAATCCGTGGTCTCTCTTCTATCGAGTTTAGTATCAATGCCTTATGGATGTCCATGGGCAATTTCCTGCCTGATCTGAGCGTAGTCGAAGGGCTTTCCTTCCTTCCTTATTAAAAATTCAATCTGTGGTCCATTAAAATTTTCAAGGCGAGGCTTTTCTTCGGAGGAACGGATCAATTTTCTTTCAACAGCAACAGGTTATATTTTCGGGTGAGAGATTTTTTTTCGAGAAAACGTGTCCTTTCGGCGGTTTGACATTCACGGGAGGGTGAATGAATCTGAATAGTGTGCAATCTGAACCTGTCAGAATGGCCAAGGACGTGTTGTCAGAGAGCGGCATTAATCCAGCCTACCAAGAGCTCTTGGTAGATTTTGTTCCGCTGCTCCTTGAGTCATTTGGCTCCGGCATAGTCTCTGTCGTGCTATTTGGCTCGGTGGCGAGAAGATCGGAAAGGGAAGAGAGTGATATCGATCTTCTCTTGATCCATGATGAGAGCTGCCTTTCTCACACCGAATTCCGGGATCGTTTTGTGGGCCTACGAAAACGCTTTTTGGCAGGGTGGAGTGAAGAAGGAGTAAAAGGCGACATCTTTGCCTTTCCTCACATAAGCTCAGTGATCTTGAGCAAGTCCGAGTCAGAGGAGAAACCGTACGTCTTTCTCGATATTCTAGAAGATGGAATCGTTCTTTTCGATCGAAATGGCTTTTTCGCGGACCTGAAAGCTGAAATGTGCATTCGCCTCGAAGAGCTCGGCTCGAAGAGAATCTCTCTCGAAGACGGCACGTGGTACTGGGACTTAAACCCTAATGGGAAAGCACAAGGGGGCGGTCATTTTATGAACAGCGAAGAAACGGCCGTCGCTCTATTCGAAGAGGCCCGACTGATCTTCGAAAAGGATGTGTCATCAGCACTTGGTGCGCGAAACTATCGATTGGTTGTGCCGCGATCTCATGAGATCGTTGAACTCGCAATAAAGGGGTTCATCAAGAAAAACGGCTACGAATATCCCAGAGTCCACGATCCCTCCGCCCTGCTCGACCAAATCTGCGAGGAGCGGAACGTGAAGCTGTCTTCGGAAACGGTGGTTCGCATTCAAGAAATCTCTTCATCCCTCGCAGAGGAGCGGGCCCCTGCATTTTATGCGGAACGGCCTTATACAGAAGACGAAGCTGAGGACGCCCGGAGCAACGCGGAGTTCGTTTTCCAGGCGCTGGGCAAGGATTTTCTAGCGGGAGAGGCGAGCGAGGGATAGGGGCTTGGTTCGGTTGGTAAAGGTTGGGCGAAAGGTCGACAATGACCTCTTCTGTCGGCTCGTTCGTCGGATTCGCATAGTTCCGCAATTCACCCGCTCTCCTCGACCTCAAATACAAATTCCTCCGCCATTCATCTGACTGGGTCGACACTCTCCACGGCGGCGACTTCCCACTTCTCTACAACGTCGCCGACCCACGCAACACCCTCCACATCCGCTGGCTACGTTGGCTTGGCTTCACCTTCCTCCAAACGATCCCCAACTTCGGCCTAAACAATGAACCCGACATCGATTTCATTCACGCTCCGGCTCAACGAGACCATACGGTTTACCTCTGAGCCGCCTGGCCATCTCAATCGCGATCGGATTGGCGATCCCGGTTTTCTCAAAGAGGGTTACGAGTTCGGTATTGGAGAGTTCCTTTAGCGGCTCGCAGTATTGCTCCAGCAATTCCTGCGACCACCAACCCTTGCTCGTTTCCGATTTCAGGGAATCTGCCAGCTCAATCATCGTTCTTGGTGTCTGTTCTTTCATTGGTTTATTGCTTCCCATGTTCATTCTTCATTATTGTCGGCGCCCTATTTAACGTAGTTTCGAACGGCTACCGTAATTCTTTCAACCCTCTTTCCTCCTCTTCTCCATCATCTCTCTCCGTTCCCTTCTGTGAAATCTTGTTTGGTTGGACTCTATCCGGAGGGAGTGCTGAACCGAAAGCGGTCCAGTTGCAGGAACCGTTGAAGATTGTAGCCGAATCGCTTTCCAATTCGGGGAGAAGAGAAATGGCAGCGGATGAAAGAATTGCAACGGATGGGGGAGAAAGGGTGAGGTCCTCGGCTTCGCGATAGTAACTGCGATTGGGAATAGGAAGGGAGTCCTTGATCCTTATCCGTTGCGGTGCTTTCATCCGCTGCTAACATCTGGCGTAATGAGCCCGGAAACTTCGAACAATTAACCGGTGGCAATTCGGGCTGGCGCCCTCATGCCTAAGTGATCCGAAAGAGGACCCTCGCTCTTTCCCCTCCTCCCTTTCCTCAGTTTTTTCCTGTAGGGTTTTCTCTTCTTCTCTCTTTGTTCCCTTCTGTGAAATATTCTTCTGTGTAAACGAAACGCTCCGTACGTGTTTAGCGTGATGGCAAATGCCTTAGTTCGATGTTGGAAGCAAGGGGTCAAGCCTTAGAAGTGTCTGTTTTTCGGGGTCAGCTGCCTTAACAAATTGCCCTGAGCCTGCGAAGGGCGGTTTGTAAGGCCTGACCCCCTCAGCGAAGCGGAAAAACAGCAACTTCTTAAGGTCATGACCCCGAACGGCGAATAAATCTGCAAGAACTTTAAAACCATAAGCCATCGCGCTAAACACGTACAACGCTTCCGCGTTCCGCTACGCTGAGTGGGCAATTTCAGAATGATTTTTTCGGAATAAGCGGGGCGATCACTTCTCCAACAACGTAAACGGAGATTGCGGAATTTTTGTGGGTAGGAAGTGCGCGCATTCACCCCAGAACAAGCGTTGAGCATCGAGATCGGAAAGGAAGACATCATGGTTGGAATAATTGTGGCAAAAGTCATTGCATTTTTCTTTATCGCGGTAGCGGTTTCGACGACGGCCGGCTTTCTGATGTTTTGGATGGGGCGATTCTTGAACAGGTGAGGGTGCCGCGGTCCCGCATATTTCATCGCTTTGGCGCAAACGGAGTTAAGTAGATGAAAAAGAATTCGTTGCGATTACGGGGCTAAATACAGCCTGTATTCGTTCGAGTTTGCGCCAAGGCTCACATCCACAAGCGCGGCGTGGCTGCGTTCTCGCGAAAATCCCACGCGGTTACGCACAGTAGTGCGCGCCCGCACGGAATTTCGCTCGGGCCTTGCCATCCACGCTTCTGAATTGTGTGAAATAAGCGGGCGAAAGACGTGAAAAAGGCTCGAATCGGGGAGGTTTAGCAACGAATGAAGGAGCCGTCTACGCATGCTACGCCGAGCCAAGGAGGGCAACGAATGGGGAAAATGGAGGTGCCGGCTAAGCACGCGAAAGGAAGAGGTGTAGTAGCGGATGAAAGGACGGCCCTCCTACGCTAGAGCTATGGAGGATGTACAACGGATGGGGAAAGTTGAGGTGCCCGCGTACCCGCTTCGCGGAATTGTGGCGAGCCAGGGATCCAGAAGAGAGAGTGTGAGTAGCCTCACGCAACGGTCTTCGACCCGCAAGCGGGACTACGCCCTGTCATGAAGCCGCTAAGACGCAAATAGGGCGCCGAAAAGACAGGAAGGGAGAGAACCGGTCTGCCGTACGGCAGACAACGCAGATGGACGCGACTAGGGAGATTTGGCAGTCCCGGCAAGCCGGGAAAAGGACGGCCCTCCTACGCTAAAGCTATGGAGGATGTACAACGGATGGGGAGAGTGGAGGTGCCCGCAGGATTGCCCGATAAAGACGCGAAAAGACGCGAAAGGAAGAGGTGTAGCAGCAGATGAAAGGACAGCAACGGATGGGGAGAGTGAGGGTTTACCGCGGATTCGAGAAAACCGCGGATTGATTCAAACTCCAATCCCGGCTCGAGGAGAAAGCAAAGCTCCCTTCCCCTTTCTGGTATTCCCAATATTCCTGTAGAAATTCGATCTCGGAAATTTATTGCTCACGGATGTGGTCACAGGGAGATCGGGAAGGACGGGATTGCCAGAAACCTCAGGCAGTATTACCTCAAATGGTTCTCTCTTCCTCTTTCCCCTTTGCGACTTTGCGGCTTCATGACAGGGCGTAGTCCCGCTTGCGGGTCGAAGACCGTTGCGTGAGAATTCTTTCCTCTTTCTCTCTGTTTTCTTCTGTTCAATTCTTTTTTCCCAATGAGGGTACCTGTCTATTGGTGGCGAAATAGCGCGAGCCGCCGTCGCCCTGGGGGCTATGGCGTGCCAAGAACGGGTTGCGATAGAGCGGTTGACATCGCTTAACTGCGGTGTATTTTGCCCGCTAAAGTAAATGCGGGACGACTGATCGGATAATGCAGGCGATGATTCCAGTTTCTCAGGCGTGGACAGTGGCGTCGTATGTAATTTCGCAGAAGCTGCGGGGGCGTAGGCGCTATCCCCTGGTGCTGATGCTGGAGCCACTCTTCCGTTGCAACCTGGCGTGTGCCGGTTGCGGGAAGATCCAGTACCCCGCGCATATTTTGAATCGGCGGCTGTCTCCCGAGCAGTGTTTTGATGCGGTGGAAGAGTGCGGGGCTCCCATGGTGAGCCTCCCGGGGGGTGAGCCTCTCCTCCACCCGGAAATCGGTGAGATCGTGGAGGGTCTGGTTGAACGCAGGAAGTATATCTACCTCTGCACGAACGCCCTGGTCCTGTCAAAGAAGATGGATCGCTTCAAGCCGTCGAAGTACCTGACATTCAGTGTCCACCTTGATGGACTGGAGGAGGAACACGACTTTGCGGTTTGCCGCGACGGCGTGTTTGAGATCGCGACAAAGGCAATGAAGGAAGCGATTGAGCGGGGCTTCCGGGTAACAACCAACATGACATTGTTCCAAGGCGCTGATCCGGAACGGGTGCGGGCGTTCTTTGATGAGATGATGGAATTTGGGGTGGAAGGGATGATGCTCTCGCCCGGATACAGTTACGAGAAGGCTCCGGATCAGGATAGCTTTCTCGCCCGCGAGAGCACGAAGAGTCTGTTTCGGTCAATTCTGGAGAATCCGAAGCGAACCTGGAGGTTCAATCTCTCACCGCTCTTTCTCGAGTTCCTGCAAGGCAAGATCGAATTCGATTGCACGCCGTGGGGGAACCCGACCTACAATATCTTCGGTTGGCAGAGACCATGCTATCTTCTGCAGGACGGTTATGCGAGGACCTTCGAGGAGCTGATGGAGGAGACGAAATGGGCCAATTATGGACATCGGAGCGGCAATCCCAAGTGCGCCGACTGTATGGTACACAGTGGCTATGAGGCCTCCGCGGTCGATGCAACCTTCGGTTCCCTGGGCGGATTTTTCACCACCGTTAAGCTGGCTCTGTTCGGAGGGTCCAACGGGTCGGGGAGCTGATGCCCTCTGAAGTAAAGACGACTCCCAAAAGTTCGAAGGATCTTCAAGGAATGGAGTTCGTTCCCCGGAATGAAGCGGAGCGGGCCGAAGCGATAGAAGAGTCCTTTGATTACCGGGGAGATGTGACGATCGGCCTTGACGATGGGAAAACGGTGGAAGGCTATCTATACAACCGTAACAGTTCCGGTGCTCCTCCCTGCGTGGAGATGCTGATCAGAGGGAGCGATGAGCCGCTGAAAATACTCTACAGCGATATTCGAACGATCGCTTTCACGGGTAAGGATACCGCGGATGGGAGATCGTGGCAGACGTGGATGAATAAGAAGGATTCGGAGCGTCGAGAAGAGGCAGAGACGATAAAGCGGGAGAGTGAAGAGTTAGGCCACCTTTAGGAATCTGTCGGTTTTGGGTTTCGGTATGTGCAGAAGTATTGTGTCATTTGGGTGTGAATGTGCATTTCGGGGGGATCGTCCACCGACATATTCATAGCCCGAACATATCGCAAACCTTCTACTACGACCGCGGATCTCACTGCGTCTCAAAGCCTTTCCTTGCACGTCGACCTCAGGGGGTTCCAACACACTTTCGCCCGCCGTCCTGCGAAAAGGCTTTGATACGCAGCAACCTACGCAGTCTCGCTACGAAGTGTGTGAAATGTCCGGGCTAGTCGCTCTGCCGAGCGGCAGAGCGGGGACTCAATGGAATTGGAAGAAAGCCTTCTCCAACTAACTTTGATGGGGTTTTAGCCGCCCAACTGCAGCCTGAGGCTAATCACCAGGACTTATATTGACAATGGAAATTGCTCAGCGATTTTGTACAGGAGCCTGATGGGAACGCCACTAACTTAAGGAATCGTTACGGTGATCGCCGAAGTTCCCGATTCGGCCGCAAGCGGCCTTCTTACAAAGACTGACGTTCGTCGTAGGAAGCTCGCTCTTGACTGGGCGCAGTTCGCGCAGCAGGACGAAGACCGTTGCGAGCGATTCTTGCCTTAAGTTAGTGCCATTCGAGCCTGACGGCAAAGTCCGGCACGCATACCTGCTGACGAAAAGGGGGCTAGAAATCTGTTCTGGATTGCTTCGTCATTCTTCCTCGCAATGACATTACAGATTTAGACTTGTAAGGAGTTGTTTCCTGATTTGCGGTTGGTCCGATAGGCTCTTGGCTCGCTATTCTATTTATTCCGGAGCGGCCTCGTTCCCTGAATCATTGTCCTCATCGAGGAATTCTTCATCGTCGAGAAACATGTCGTCTCCGAGGAACAATTCGATAGGCGGGTCACCATCGTAGATGTTGAACTGACGCGTATCACGGTAGGCTTCCCTCACAAAAATGTAACGGTCCATAGCCGACTGATCGACTTCCTTTATGGAGCCTTCAATCTCGGCTCGTTTATTGATTGTGCCGACAATTCCCATAGGAATTCTTATCTTATTCTTCTTGACGTAAGTGAAGGGATTGGTGGCGGAACTGACCACCCGGGAAGGAATATCACGGAGAGTGGTCGGCCCCATTATGGGAAGCACCATGTAGGGTCCTTCTCCCAAGCCCCACACCGCCAGGGTTTGTCCAAAATCCTCCTTGTGACGCTTCAAGCCATTTTTTGAGGCGGGATCGAAAATTCCACCGATACCCAGGGTGGAATTCATGATGAAACGAAGAATGACCCGGACGGCGCTTTTAGACTTACCCTGAAGCAGGTCGTTAATCGCGGCATTGGGTTCGCCGAGGTTATGGAAGAAATTCGCTATTCCCTGCTGCAAAGGTTTCGGGACATTCTTGATGTATGCTTTGGCAACCGGGCGTAAGAGCGCGGTATCGAGATCATGGTTTAGATTGTGGATCGGGCGGTTGAGATTTTGCCATGGATCGCGATCCGTCCGCATCTGTTCCGTTGTAGCGCAGCCGGTAAGGAGCAAGGCGGCCAGAATGGGGAGGTAGACCAGCTTACGTCGCCTCCGATAAACGGGTTTAGTGCGAACTGAGAGCCTGTCGGACATCATGCCTTTATATTACAATCCCGCGGAACCATGTTTTTCTAGCAGGTATTTGCGTACATCTGCGGTTCTCTTCTTCTTTCTTGGTTGCGGCTCGGCTGCGCTAGGGAAGGGTTTGTCAGGAGATCTGAATAATTTCCGGATTTGGGGATGGATCAAGTTCCCTCTTCTTCGTGTGTTTTGCGTATTTCTTCGACTTTTTCTTCGATATGGCTGAGAAGGGCCGGGAATCCATCTCTCTCAATAATCGAAGTAAATTCTGCGCGCTTAAGAGCTACATCGCTAATACCTTTTACGATGACGTTGATAATCTGCCACTTGTCGTCGAATCGACTCAGGACGTAATTGAACCGCAGGGTATCCCCATTGCCTTTGTAGAGGTCAGTAACGAGAAGGATTCTTCCTTTCCTAAGTTCGCGTTCGTTTACGGGCTCGAAGCGTTCGCCTTTGAATTTCTTAAAACGTGACGCGTAAGCGGAGATGATGAACTTGCTGAATGTATCGAGAAACTGCTCACGTTCCTCATCGCCAATCTCCCTCCAGTGTCGGCCGATCGTTAGCCGAGCGAGATAAGGAATCTTATGAGTCTCCAGAATTATTGGTTCCAACCGCTCGTAGCGTCCCGGGAAGAGGATTTCGTGACCCACTTTCATCGTCTCGATGAGGCCTGACTGAAGGTGGTCGATTACATCCTCGGGATTCGGTTCGGGATTGGCCTCTGGTAGGGGTCTCGCCTCGGGTTGGGATGCCGGAAGGACGTTAGCGATGAGCAAAAGAGTAAGACCGGCGCGAGCGATACCGGCTCCCGTTATCGGTCGACGAATGAGTGTATTAGATAAACGCATATGGATATGAGACTAGAGGAAGCAAAATATTCGCTTACGTGTTTAGCGCGATGGATATTGCATTAATTCGGCGTTTCCAGCAAGGGGTCAAGCCTTAGAAGCCGTTATTTTTCGGGGTCAGCCGCCTTAGCAAATTGCCCGGAGCGTGCGAGGGGCGGTTTGCAAGGCCTGACCCCCTCAGCGAAGCGGAAAAACAACCACTTCTCAAGGACATGACCCCGAAGCTCGAATAGACTTGCAAGTAATTTAAGACCAAAAGCCATCACGCTAAACACACAAAATATTCGCTTAGTTCAATCGGTAAATCTCACGAAATCTCCCGGATAGATCGGTCTGCATTTTGACTATCAACTCTCTGGTAGATTCTACCCTTCCAGATGGAGCGATTGCCACCCCAGAAACGTAAGGCCGAAGTCCAGGTCATGGCGAGATAAAGTGAAGCGGTCAAGGGCATAAGAAGCGACCATAGGGGAGAGCGCCTGTAGAACCTGAGGGTCGGTAGATTTGACACGATCATTCCGAGGAATGCGGCACCTCCGAGGAGTTGAACGAACCCGGAGGAGTTAGCGAGCATGATGAGCGGAACGATAAAAGCGACCGTCATCAGGGCGGTGCAGAGCAACAGCAGGGCAGGAGAATAATGTAGCTGAGTATAGGCGGTGCGCGCTACCATGTTCCAGATTTCCCCGAGATTTGGATAGGGTCGAGCACTTCTCACCGATCTTGTGAGTCCCAGCCAGATGGTATAACCCATAGATTTGGCGCGCCGAGCAAGGGCGCAATCGTCGATGAGTTCGGATCTGATGGACGCGAAACCGCCAATATCCTTGAGCACTTCTGTTTTCACGAGAACGCAGCCGCCCGCTGCCGCGGCAACTCTCGAAGTCTTGGAATTCACCAAACTGAATGGATAGAGGAGCTTAAAGAAGAAGACAAAGGCGGGCATCAGAAGTTGCTCCCAAAAGCTTTGCATGGGGGGAGCGGCCATGAGAGAGACAAAATGAAGATTTTCGTGGTTCATCTTCTCGCGCAGCTTGCCAATAACGTCGGCGCCGAGTTCGATGTCGGCATCAAGAAGAAGCGTAAACGGTGTATTTACCTGCATATAGGCTTGCTGCAGCGCCCAGAGTTTGCCGATCCATCCATCGGGCAGGTTAGCTCCGTCAATGATGGTCAGGTGCTTCCCGGCACGAGATTCAGCGAGGCCGGCAGTTCGGTCGTCTGATTGATCATCAATCAGGATGACATGAATTCCGTCGCCTTGACTGATAACCGAATCAATAGTCTGCGCAATAACCGCTTCCTCGTTGCGGGCGGGAATGAGTACGGTTACATCCTCGATATTCCGTGCCTTGTGATCGCCTTCGACCGAGAAGACCTCGTTGGTTCGCCACGCTTGCCAAGGCAGGCAGAGAACGACCAGCCAAATTATGAAGGCGCTTCCCGCAAGGAGCAGGCTTATCGTTTCCATGGTCGGGAATTAGTTGAATTCTACCTATAATTTGGGCAATCCGCTGCCAAACACGGTTCTGCGGAATGTAGCAGGGTCTGGTCGATTGATCTTGTGAGGACCGAATATCCACCCATAGCACCTCCGGAGGAGGGTATCTGTTTAGCGTTTTGATGCTCCCCCGGGCCTCGCGCCGGGGTGACGCTGGTTTCTGTTGCTACAAGCACTGTGCGTACTCCTGTGCCCCCTGACAGACGCTCGCGGACGCGAGCGTCTGTCAGGGGGCACAGGGAAACGGCATATATATCTCCCCATTTAGCACGAAATCCTAATGATCCCCGGCGCGAGGCCGGGGGATTTCCGATACCCCTAAACACGCACCGCGGAGGTGAACTGTAAAGTATATGATGCTAAAGAAAGCTAGCGGCGCTGTCCTGGCATACCGGGACAGGAAAGTACCAAGTTAAATCTATCGACGGTTTCAGGAAAAACGACTCAGGCGTTCGCGGTTTCGGAGAGTTTTCCTCTCAAGGAAGAGGGAAGTGGAAAGGTGACTCCCTCAGGTTCGGCTTCCATCTGTTTGATGTCAGTGTGACCCAATGCTTGAAGTTTTTGAAGGACCTCCTGGACTAATACCTCTGGGGCCGATGCGCCCGCCGTGACGCCTATGCGGGAACCGTCCTGGAACCACGATTCTTCCATATCTTCAGCGTCCTGTACGAGATAGGCTCGCAAGCCCTTGTGTTCACCGACCTCGCGCAAGCGATTGGAATTTGAGCTATTGCGTGCGCCGACCACGATAAGCGTGTCAACCTCATCGGACATTTCTTTAACTGCCAACTGTCGATTCTGGGTGGCGTAGCAAATATCATCCTTGCGAGGACCGACGATTTCGGGAAAGCGCTCCCGGAGAGCCGCGATAATATCCTTGGTGTCGTCGACGGAGAGTGTGGTCTGCGTAACGTAAGCGAGGTCCTCCGGATTCTTGACATTGAGTTTGGCAACATCATCGACAGTTTCGACGAGATAGATATCGCCGCCAAAACTCTTGTCGTAATGGCCGATAGTGCCGTTTACCTCAACATGCCGTTCGTGACCGATGAGAATGACTTCGCGTGCCTGTCGGGCGTGGCGAACGACCTGGAGGTGGACCTTCGTAACAAGGGGACAGGTCGCATCGATAGTATTGAGGCCACGACTCTTTGCCTCTTCGACCTTTGCTGTGGCCACACCATGGGCGCTGAAAATCAGGGGCGCTCCCGGTGGAACGTCCTCCAGTTCATCTGTAAAAATGGCTCCTCGAGACCGGAGATCCTCAACAACACGTTGATTGTGGACAATCTCATGATGGACATACACCGGGGGTCCGTAAATGTCCAAGGCGGATTCAACAATCTCGATGGCACGGACGACTCCGGCGCAAAATCCACGTGGTTGTGCTAAAACAACATCCATAGCATTCCTTTTTAATTCTGCTTATACGGTGCCTCTGATGATTGGTCGTCTCACTCCAGCGGTCAATGTCAAAATGAGGAAGAGCCCTTCGACATCAGATCACGATTGAGAGTCACGATGGGAGAAGGAGGAATGTGTTCGATCTTTTGTCGTAGGTCATAATCGTAGACGAAATTCGGAGGACTGAAATCGACGATCGACTACGATTACGACGACATTCGAGTGGATATCCGATCAATCCGCAATCGTAATCATAAGCGTAGTCGAAAATCGAATGCGGGCGGACAGATTCCTGGCTTGACATCAGTATTCGTGAATGGTCTCGTTTTTAATTACTCGTCGCCTTGGAGTTACCTGATATGATTGGCCCGGTAGCAGATAGAGGAATTTGCTTTTCTGAAGACCCAGCTTCCCCGACCGGCTTGGCCAATTTGAATGATGAGGAATTCCAGGCCCATCTCTTAGAGGGTGTATCGCGGACCTTTGCCCTGACGATTCCACAGCTTCCCTCTGAGCTTCGCTTTGTCGTGTCGAACGCCTATCTCTTATGCCGCATCGTCGATACGATCGAAGACGAACCGGCCTTAAAAGCGAAAGAAAAGCAGGATTATTGTGAGCGATTTGTCAGAGTAGTAGCCGGGAACGATGGCGCTGAAGCGTTTGCCGATGACCTGTTTCCGCTCCTTTCGGAAGAGACTATTCCCGAGGAGCGAGAGCTGATCCAGGTGACTCCCCGGGTGATCCGCATCAGCTGTGAATTTGATAGAGAAGTGCGAGAAATTCTAGAGAACTGCATCCGCATAATGGCAAACGGAATGGCCCACTTTCAAAGCGAAGGGTGCGAAGATGGGCTCCAGGATCTATCGGAAATGGATCGGTACTGCTATTTCGTGGCAGGGGTGGTCGGGGAATTGCTGACGAGATTGTTCTGCCATTACTCAGAGGAGACAGCGAAAAATCGTGATGTAATGATGAAGCTGGCTGTGTCATTTGGACAAGGTTTACAGATGACCAATATACTAAAGGACATTTGGGATGATAAGAAACGATCCGCATGCTGGTTACCACGGGATGTGTTTTCCAGGGAGGGTATCGAATTGAGGGATCTGGCGAGCGTGCATAGAAGTGAAGGTTTCTCAAGAGGGTTGGAATGTCTCATAGGAGTCGCCCATGGGCATCTGAACAAGGCGCTCACCTACACTTTGCTTGTCCCAAAAAGAGAGACCGGCATCAGGAAATTCTGCCTTTGGAATATCGGTATGGCTGTGCTGACCTTGCGAAACATTAATACGAATCGAGCATTTGCGCACGGCAACGAGGTAAAGATCTCACGCAGGAGCGTGAAGGCAACGATTCTTGCTACCCAAATTACGGTCACAAGCGACACCTTGCTTAAGTCACTTTTCTACCTTGCCGGGATGCGGTTACCGCATGCTGATTCCTAGCTAGGAGCCAGTCGGACTTTGCCGACAGGCTCGTAGAGACAACTGAAATCGAACTTGGCGATGGCGGATTCATTTTCTTATTGCTAGTCCCGGCAGGCCGGGATCGGAATGAAACCGAATAAATCCTTCGAAAGAAGCATAAAGTCCGATCCCGGCTTGCCGGGACTAGCGGGAGATGAGCCTCAGCTGGGGCTCATCGGTGAGGCGATAGAGAGGGCCCAGCGCGCTTTGCTGGAGCTGCAACATCCGGATGGGTACTGGTGTTTTGAATTGGAGGCCGACTGTACCATCCCGGCAGAGTATGTGCTAATGATGCACTATCTGGATGAGATCGATGAAGATTTGGAGGCAAAGATTGGGGTTTATATCAGGGAACGTCAGATGGAAGATGGAGGTTGGCCACTATATACGGGCGGGGAAGCGAATGTGAGCTGCACCGTAAAGGCTTATTTCGCCCTGAAGCTCATCGGTGACTTTCCGGAGGCGCCGCACATGGCGATTGCGCGTGAGAGGGTTCTGGCGATGGGGGGCGCCGCCCGGTGCAACGTTTTCACGCGAATCGCGCTCGCATTATTTGAACAGATTCCATGGAGAGGGGTGCCGTTTATCCCAGTGGAAATCGTGCTTCTTCCCCGGTGGTTTCCCTTTCACCTTCTCAAAATATCGTATTGGTCCCGAACGGTTATGGTGCCTCTCATTATTCTCTGCACCCTTAAGCCAAGAGCAAAAAATCCCAGGAACATATCCATCCGTGAGCTTTTTACTATGGCGCCTGAAGAAGAGAGGGACTATTTTCCGGTTCGCTCGTGCCTCAATTATCTTTTTCTCGGCTTTGATAAATTAGGGCGCACTCTTGAACCTGTCATTCCACGCTCTCTGCGGCGGCACGCTTTAAAAAAGGCGGAAGAGTGGTTTGTCGAACGCCTGAATGGAGATAGTGGGTTGGGCGCAATATTTCCCGCCATGGTCAATGCCTACGAAGCGCTCCGCTGCCTCGGCTATGCGGCGGACCACCCCTACTGTGTGACAGCACGGTTGGCGATTAGAAAACTGCTTGTGGTCGAGGAGGAGAGAGCCTACTGCCAGCCGTGTGTTTCTCCGGTGTGGGATACGGCGCTGGCGAGCCTCACCCTTCTGGAAGGGCGAGAGCCGGAAATGATGCTCTCGGTCAACCGTGCCCTGGAATGGCTTGTCGGTTTGCAGCTTCTCGATCAACCGGGTGACTGGAGCGAATACCGGCCGAACCTTCGCGGGGGAGGATGGCCCTTCCAATTTCGGAACTCGCATTATCCGGATCTCGATGACACGGCGGTGGCCGCTTTGGCCATGGTGAGAAGCGAGGAGGATCATTTTGAGGAGCCGGTGAAGAGGGCGGCGGAATGGTTGGCCGGAATGCAATCGAAGAACGGAGGTTTTGCGGCGTTTGATGCTGACAACTGCTATTACTATCTCAACGAGATTCCATTTGCGGATCACGGAGCTTTGCTTGATCCACCTACGAGTGACGTGAGCGCGCGGTGCCTGATGTTTCTGTCGGCCATGAAAGGTGGAAGGGAAACCTATCGGCCGGTGCTACATTCCTGTCTCAAATTTCTGAGAGAGGAGCAGGAAGAGGATGGTTCCTGGTTCGGGCGCTGGGGCACGAACTATATCTACGGCACGTGGTCGGTATTGATTGCATTTGAACTGGCTGGAATCGGAAAGAACGATCCCGTAATTCGCAAGGCGATCGATTGGCTTAAAGAGAGGCAACGCGTAGATGGGGGGTGGGGAGAAAGCAATGACTCATACACCATGGTGGAAGCACGGGGAAGGGCCGAGCAGAGTAATTCCTTTCAGACTGCCTGGGCTGTTCTCGGTTTGTTGGCGGGCGGAGAGGTAAACTCCTCGGCTGTAGAAAGGGGAATTCGCTTTCTCCTGGAAAGACAGTCGGCCGGTGGCCTTTGGGAGGACGAAGGATTTACGGCTCCGGGTTTCCCCAGGGTGTTCTATCTGAAATATCACGGGTACGATAAATTCTTCCCGTTGTGGGCTTTGAGCCGGTATCGACGGTTGCAAACAATTGAAAAGCGGGATGGGAATGCGTGAAGACTGTGCTTGGTATCGTTGTCGCCCTTCCTGAAGAGCTGGGAAGTTTAACGCCTGAGAATGGCCGCACTGGAAAATTGATTGAGATCGAATCCGGTATTATATGTCTCTGTTCCGGAATGGGGCCCGAAAATGCGCACAAGGCGAGTGAGGCACTGGTGGAATCAGGAGCCGATGGGCTCATGAAATGGGGATGTGCAGCGTCCCTCAATCCCCGGTTGAAGGCGGGCGATCTTGTGTTGCCCGAGCGGTTGATGAGAGACGGTCAGGACGAGCTCACGGTCGATGCCGAATGGAGGAATCGGCTCTACGATCGGTTATCGGGATCGGTTACCCCGAATGGAGGGTGCCTTATCCACAGCGATAATCTAGTCGCCCAACCCGCGGGAAAACGATTGCTGCGGGAGCGGTGGGGTGCGGATATCGTGGACATGGAAAGCGCCCCGGCAGCCGCTGTTGCGAAGAGGAGAAAGAAGCCGTTTCTTGCCGTCTGCGCGGTTGCTGATGGATATGATTCAGGAATACCGCAATGCGTTCAAAGCTCTATGGATAAAACTCATGGGACGGCGAGAAGACTGAAAGTGTTTTTGCGATTGATGTTTCGTCCTTACGAATTACCGGCATTGATGAAACTCGCCCGGCAGTTTGGCGAGGCCGAGAAAACTTTGAAGCGGGTCGCGAACCATTTGCGGGAGTCGGACAGTTTCTTTTTAGGTATATGAAACAATGGGGATAATAACACGAACACTGACCTGGATCGGTAAGGGGGTCTATCATTATGCCCTTTGGGTTGTCATCGCCGGCCTTTTGTTCACTGCTGCAACCGCGGTTTACGTGGTTCGAAATCTAGGTTTCAATACCGACGCCAACGAAATGATATCGACCGATCTGCCATTCAGGCGGATCTACGCTGAGTATAAGGCAGCCTTTCCCAGGCATATCGGTTTGCTCATCGTCGTGGTGGAGGCGGACACACCCGAATACTCAAAAGAGGCGGCCCGCATTCTGGCGGACCGGTTGGGTGAGAAAGAGGAGATTTTTATCGATACCTATCTGCCGAGGGGAGGAGATTTTCTGGAGCAAAACGGGTTGCTTTTCCTGGATATCGAGGAACTTGAAGACCTGACTAACGATCTGGCGCGGGCCCAGCCGGCCATGGTTTCGCTGTACCAGGATCCGACTCTACGCGGGCTTTTTGAAATGCTCGAGACGGCCGTAGAGCTACTCGATGACGATCCCGATATAGACCTGAATTCGCTATTTGGAAATATCAATCGGGCGCTTACAGCCAATCTCAATGGAGAGCCCTTTGCGTTGTCGTGGCAGGATGTCATGGGCGACAGCGAATCGGATATCATTGATCGTCGAACGCTAGTGATCGTGCGTCCTCGGTTTGATTATAGCAGACTATTTCCCGCGGGGGAAGCCCTCGATGTGATTGGGGCGATAGGAGATGAACTGGAATTGGAGCGAAAATGGGGTATTCGGGTACGCACCACGGGCGGCGCTGCAGTGGGACACGAAGAGATGGTTGGTTTGATGGAGGGTTCGACCCGAGCCGGTGTCGCATCGCTGGTATTGGTGTGCCTCTGTCTGTTTACGGGACTTCGCTCCCTTCCCATGGTGTTTGCGACTCTCTTATCCCTCATCATGGGTATCATTTTGACGGCGGGATTCGCCACTCTTGCGGTTGGACACCTGAACCTGATCTCCATCGCTTTTGCGGTGCTCTATATCGGTATGGGCGTCGATTATGCCATACACCTCTGTCTGCGCTACAAGGAGCTGGTGGCAGAGGGTATTTCCCAAGAAGAGGCGATACGAGAGAGTATCCTGGATATCGGTCCATCGCTTTTGATGTGTACGGTCTCCACCGCGATCGGTTTTTACTCATTTATTCCGACCGCCTACGCTGGTGTATCTGAACTCGGGCTCATTTCCGGGACGGGTATGTTCATCAGTCTCGCAATAAGCCTGACGGTTCTACCGGCGTTAATTCGACTCTTCCAAATCGAAAAAGGCAGGAAATCGGGGGCTGCCGAGGGTGCGGGTGCCTCAATTGAGAATAAATCAATCGTCTACCGTCACGCGCGCCTCATTCGATGGTGTGCCGTCGTGCTGGTCTTTGGTTCTCTAGTTTCGCTTCCGCTGGCAAAGTTTGAATTCGATCCAATTAAATTGCGTGATCAGAAGACGGAATCGATCGAGGCTATAATGGACATAATCCGGGACAGCGGAAAGCATCCCTCCACCATAGTTGTGCTGGCAAATGATGAGGAGAATTCACGAAAAACTGTCGAACGCCTGGAGAAACTGGAAACGGTCGACAAGGTGGTATCGATCCATGATTTCATGCCGACGGATCAGGATGAAAAGATGCTCCTGATCGATGATCTGGATTTAATCATCGGAACCTCTCTGCTCGATTTACCCGAGACGACGAAGCCCAGTTCGGACGAACAGATAGAGCAGATCGAAGATTTTCTGGCTAAACTGAGTGAATACCCTGAAGTTGCGGCGCGGGCGCAGCTTTCCCGGATGGCGGTTCAGTTGAAGGATTTTATCGCTGCCGTCGAATCGAATAATGTGGAAATGCGTGAGCCGAGGCTGGAAAGTCTTGAGAAAAGTTTGACGGGCACCTTGCAGTTTGCTTTGGGAACGCTCAAGAAAGCTTTTTTGGCTGAGCCGTTCAATCGTAAAGATCTGCCGCGCGATCTGTTCGAACGGTGGGTGAGCGAAGATGGCGGGATTCGTATTCAGGTTTTTGCTGAAGAAGATATTTCAGATAACGACGCTCTCGAGAAATTTGTGTGGGACGTTAGAACGGTAGAGCCGGATGCTACTTCCGGTCCGATTTTTACCTACGAATCCGGCCGGGCCGTGGTCGGCTCGTTTAAACAGGCCTTTGTCAGCGCGGTAATTCTCATCTCGATTTTGCTCTTTATTGTCCTGCGAAACTTTGTGGACTCTCTCTATGTTCTCTTTCCCCTGTTGGTTGCTGGACTATTCACGGGAGCCTCTACCGTATTCTTACAGATACCATTCAACTTCGCTAATATTATCGCGTTGCCGCTCCTCCTTGGGCTCGGGGTCGACAATGGAATACATATGGTGCACAGGATGCGAAAATTGGCTGACTCGGATTCTGATTTCCTCAAGACCAGCACTGCGAGAGGTGTCCTTTTCAGCGCTCTTACTACGGTTTTCAGTTTCGGCACTCTCATTTTCCTGAGCCATCAGGGAACGGCAAGTATGGGGAAGCTGCTAACACTCGGAGTTCTCCTCACGATGGCGACTACTCTGCTCTTGCTGCCGGCGTTTTACCTCCTGCGGAAGAAGCGTTGAACTCTTGACATAAAAGCCGCTAAGGGAAAGATTTAGGTATGAGCAAAATAAAAATTGCGATTGTCGGAGTCGGAAATTGTGCGAGTTCGCTGATTCAAGGAATCCACTATTATAATGAGGAAAACCTCGAGAATGCGATCGGCTTGATGCATCCGGAACTCGGCGACTACAAGCCGAGTGATATCGAAGTGGTGGCTGCGTTCGACATCGACGCTCGAAAAGTCGGCAAAGACGTCAATGAAGCAATCTTTGAGGCGCCGAATTGCACCACTGTATTCTGCGGTGATTTACCGAAAGCCGGTGTGCAGGTAAAGATGGGTAAGCTGATAGACGGGTTCGCCGAGCACATGAAGGATTTCAAGGAGAGGCAGACATTCGTTCTGTCAAGCGAAGCGGAGCTGACGGAGGATGAGATTGTCGAGGCGATCATAGAGTCTGGAGTGGAGATCCTATTGAACTATCTACCCGTCGGATCGGAGGAGGCGACCCGATTTTATGCCAGGTGCGCGTTAGAGGCGAATGTGGCCTTCATCAACAACATGCCGGTCTTTATTGCGAGTGATCCGGAGTGGGCGAAACGCTTTGAAGAGAAGGGGCTTCCGATCATTGGCGACGATATTAAAGCGCAGTTGGGCGCAACCATCGCGCATCGCACGTTGACGGACCTGTTCAAAAAACGGGGCGTTAAGCTGGAGCGTACTTATCAGCTTAACACGGGTGGTAACACGGATTTTCTAAATATGCTCAGCAGAAGCCGGTTAGCATCGAAAAAGATCTCCAAGACAGAAGCCGTGCAGTCTGTTACAGCGTGTCGAATGGATGAAGACAGCATCCATATCGGGCCGAGCGACTACGTCCCCTGGCAGAAGGATAACAAGGTAGCGTTTATCCGGATGGAAGGGCTTCTTTTCGGCAATGTGCCGATGAATCTCGAGGTGCGACTCTCCGTGGAAGATTCCCCCAACTCCGCGGGAGTGGCAATTGACGCCATCCGATGCGCGAAGCTGGCATTGGATTGCGGTAAGGGTGGCATTCTCTACGCGCCTTCAGCGTATTTCTGCAAACATCCGCCTCGGCAATTCACCGATGACGAGGCATTTCATATGATGGAGCGATTCATCATCGAAATGGAAGAGGGTCGTTCGAAGAATGAAGTGTCTGATCATAGCGGCCGGAAAAGGGAGTCGATTACAGTTACGGGGTAACAGCAAACCCCTTATTCCGGTCTTTGGCGTTCCTCTCATCGAACGAGTAATCCGTTCTGCGATGGATGCCGGAGTAGGCGAATTTTTCGTCGTCGTAGGATTTAACAAGGATCTCGTAACGGCGTTTCTCGAAGACCTTTCGGCGCGCCTTGAGGTCCCCATCACCCCAATATACAACGAAGAGTGGGAGAAGGAGAACGGCCTCTCGGTTTTGAAGGCGAAGGCCTATATTGACGAACCATTTTTACTCCTTATGGCCGATCACATTTTCGATTCCAGTACTTTGAGAGAGTTGATCGAAGTGCCTCTGCGTTTGGATGAAATCAATCTGGCGGTGGATCGGGATACGCGGAACTCTACCGTCGATATGGATGATGTCACCCGGGTAAAGGTGCAGGGGGGAAAGATACGGAGTATAGGTAAAGGGTTGGACGACTTCAACGGATTCGATACCGGTATCTTCATGTGCAGTCCGGCCATTTTTGAGGCTCTTGATAAGAGTATCATCGAGCGAGGCGATTTCAGTCTGAGCGGCGGAGTGCGCGTTCTAGCGGAAGAGGGTCGGGCTAACGCTGCCGAGTTTCGTGGTCGGTTTTGGGTAGACGTGGATGATCCCGATGCAATTCGAAAGGCGGAAAACGTCCTGCTGGAAAATATGCACGGCAGCCTCTAGCCCGAACATTTCACAAACCATCTGCTGCGACCGCGGATCTCACTGCGCCTCAAAGCCTTCCCTTGTCCGGCGACCTCAGGGGGTTCCAACACGCTGTCGCCCGCCGGACTGCGAAAAGGCCTTGATCCGCAGCAATCTACGCGGCCTCCCTACGATGTGTGTGAAATGTCCGGGTTGGGAATCTGTCGGACTTACGGCGGATCAAATTCAAGTCATGATTCATCCACTCGCCACACTCTACGAAGCTTGTCATTGCGAGGAAGAATGACGAAGCAATCCAGGCATTCGGCCTACGAATAGCCTTAAGATTTCTCCCACTGTGGGCTCCGCCCCATCCCACTGTGCTTGTCAGTGAGTCGTGCCTGCTGATCGAATAGAGGTTCGGTCGAGAATTCGTGTTTCAACGATCGCGCACCGCAAGGAAAGGACATGGGCCATATTCAGCCGAATCGATCACTGCTCCTTAATCATGATCGTTTTCTCGCGATTTTCCGAGAAGCATTTCGGCTGATCGGAATCGCGGATTGCTTCGTCGTTCCTTCTCGCAATGACACGAATTTCCAGCCTAATGGTCTTGGGGCAAGACAATTCCGTTAGGTAGATCGTCGGTTCGGCACGACTCTAGTCCGGAAATCCGTCGGACCTAATTTAGATCAAATCCAAGTCATGATTCATCCGCTCGCTGCACTACGCAAAACATATCATTGCGAGGAAGAATGACGAAGCAATCCAGGCATTCGGCCTTCGAATAATCTTAGGATTTCTCCCACTGTGGGCTCCGCCCCATCCCACTGTGCTTGTCAGTGAGTCGTGCCTGCTGATCGAGTAGAGGTTCGGTCGAGAATTCGTGTTTCAACGATCGATCACCGCAGGGAAAGAATGTGGGCCATTTTCAGCCGAATCGATCACTGCGCCTTAATCGTGATCGTTTTCTCGCGATTTCCCGAGGAGCGTTTTTAGGCACATCGGAATCGTGGATTGCTTCGTCGTTCCTCCTCGCAATGACACCCAGGTGATTGGGGATGCCGCCCAGTTGGTTGGCATGAAATCTCTGGGAAGCGAAGCCCGTCAGGCTGCCGGCGAGTTCGTTTCAAGGGCGTGGTATACGGCGCGGCACGCTTGTACGGTGACGGTAAATGCAGCCCAGAGGAGAACCACCTGAAATGCCGGAAAGGGCGCTTGGAAGAGGAAGCCGATAAGGAGGATGAAGATGTAGATGCTCCGTCTCCCTCCGATGAGACGAAAATCACGGTCAAATTGAGACATCTCATCGAGTGTCTTGCCGGTATACTTCCCGAAAAGACCACCGATTATTTTGTTTGCCGTGTCGCATGCCGTCACAGCCAAACCCACTTTCCAGGCGAAAAATCCGTGCCACTGCGCTAAATGTGCCGCCAGACATAGGTACCATGCATTTTCATAGAAATAGTCGAAGACGTGTTCAAGTTTTCCGACCTTTGAGGTCATCAGCTTCACTCGCGCGAGTTTGCCGTCGACTCCGTCCAGAACGGTAGCAACAAAGGCGGCAAACCAGGCCAGGAAGAAAGAACCGATGTAGAAGAAAACTGCTGCGGCAGACGCACTTACAACCACTAGAAAGCTGATTTGGTTTGGAGTGATGGGCGTGTTGCATATGCTTTTCACCGTCCAGTTCTGAATTTCGGGATGGACGTATTTCTCGATAAAATCGCCGGGCCTTTTCTGGGCGCGTTTGATGAGAAGGCGCCAGCCGAGCCTGGCCGAAGCCGCACTGTCAATCTTCTCGCAATAGGGCACAACATCACCCCTGACTTCGGGGTCGTAATGCGATACTTCATCAGTTCCCATCCTATCAGCTATGTTGAGTAAGTCTTCGGACGCTACCAGGTGTTGAGGATCGAACAGCCCGACCTGCCATACTGGATTGGACCTTTCCGCCTGACCTTCAACCAATAAACAGGGTGCGTTGCGGTTTCGGAGAGTTTCGATCAATCGTGGATCGATGAGCAAATTCGCATTGTAAAATAGGAAAGTGCCGAGGTCGTGCCGGCCGAGATCGAGTAGGAGAGATAGAAGATCCTTCTCATCCGCGGCGATGTTGAAGGTATGCCGATCGAGATGTAATGGCCGTGGTATCGAAAGTGACGGTGCCCGGTCACCTGGAGGGACCAGGACAAGCGCTCTCTTTACGCCGGCCGCGTCGAGAAGTCTGAGGTTGCGCTCCAGCAAGGACATACCGCCTAGCCGTTGCCATTCCACGCCGGGAATTTTATAAAGAACCGCGTCCATTGAGACTTTCACACTGGAAACAATCTACGCAAAGTAGACAGGTCAAGAGAAGGTTGCCACGCCTCGTCCGAATCTTAGCGAGGTAGAGGTACCCGGTGTGTAGCAAGAAACGCGCTCCACCCCGGCACAAGACCCATAATTACGAAATTGGGTTGGAGAACCCAAAGTAAATGTTATTCAGGCACTTGCAAGATTCTATTGATTACATAGTATGCCAGAATGGAGTTTCAACGATTGTTGTGTGTGGGTTCGTTAGAGGTAGAGAGCTTTTCCTGCAGGTTTGTTTTCAGTTAGAAACTTGTTGAGTATTAATCAGTTACAAAAGCGCTTTGAACGGGGAGTTGATTTCTGGTGGCAATTGAGTAGAAGCGAAGGGAGCTGGAGAAAGTTGGTATTGGCATTGTATGTAAAGTAAAGTTTGCAGTTTTGCCTCCTTTCCATACTGTGCCGGTGCATGCAAGAAGAGCTTTCGCGTAAAGAGAGGGAGGTGGTCGAAGCGGTACGGCGGGATCGGGTAAGCACGGTGTGGAGGCTGATGAAGGAGCAGAGGGTGTCGCGGCGAACGGTCTATCGGGCTTTGCAAAAATATGGCCATTACTCCAGTTACAATGCCAATTGTGGCTACCTGAGCTTGAAAGACATTCCGCGCTTTGACGGGGCCGGTTTGTGGCGTTTTCGCAAGGGGCGCTTTTCGCGCCACGGCACCTTGGAGGAGACCGTGGAGGCGGTGGTGGGAGCTTCGCTTTGCGGCTACACGGTGGCTGAGTTGGAGACCCTCCTTGGGGTACGGGTGCACAACCCCATAAGCGTGCTTTGTAGAAAGAAGCGGTTGAGTCGATACTATGAAGGGCGTCACTGCGTGTATGTCTCGGCCGGGGAACAGGGCGGGGCCGAACAGAAAAAGCGGCGGCAAGGGCGAAGAACAGCGGCACAAGTTCAGGCAGGGGACCCCGGGGGCGCTTTGCAGGCAGCTCCCGAAGGGCTCGAAACGATGGTCGTGATCGCTTTGCTGGTCGCCTGTATCGGCCATCCCGAGGCCGGGGTCAAGGAGCTTGTCGAGCTTATGCAAGAGCAGGGAGTAGAGCTGAGCGGGGAGCAAATTGAGCGGGTGATGGCGTTTTACTCGCTCAAAAAAAACCGGAACGATCGCGGTAGCGGAGCTGTTACATGATTTGCGGGCAGAGGCTGAACGGGCCCTGCAAACGGTGGGGGCTGTGCCTGCGCAAACGAGTTATCGCTTCGATGCCCGGGAGGACGAAGAGGGTCCTTCAGAGGTGCGCAAGACCCTGCGCCGCAAGGTGGTCAGTTTCTCCTATGGATGCTTCCAGGCGGTGGAAGTTGTGCGCGAGCAGGGGCAAGGGAGCCACCGCAACAGCTACCGTTCTGCTCGCCTGGAACAGATCGTGCCCTCGCATAGTCGCTACGCTTACGATCTGATTGCCTATGTGGGCAAGCGATGTTTGTGCGAAAGCGCCACCCTCAAAGAGGTGCACAGGGAACTGCGCGAGGGCCCGGGGCAGCTGCAGATTGCTCAAAGCAGCCTCTATGAGATGCAGCAGAAGTTTCTTTTTTATCTGGGTCGGCTGCACGCCGCGGCCGCTCCGGTGCTTAAAGATTACCTGAGCGCTCGCCCTTGCCTGCGCTGGCTGGTGGATGGGACCGTGGAACCGCAGACGCCGGTTTTCTTCGCTGTTCAGGAAGCCGACGAAGGGATCCTTTTGGGCAGCTGGAAAATGCCTTCCGAACAGAGCGAAACGATCAGTGGCTGTTTTGCCCGGGCGGCCCGGGCTTTTGGCCAACCCCACCATGTCTATCATGATTTAAGCGCTCAGATCAGCAAGGCCTGCGAGAGCGAAACCTTCCAGGCCCCCCATGGCGTCTGCCATTATCATTTCGCCCGCAATGTGGGCGAACAGCTTTATCGAAAACCCCAGCAGATGCTCAACGGGCGCTTGCGGCAATTGAAGCTCATGGAGCGCATGCGCGAGCAACGCAAACACATCACCGCAAAGCTCCGTGACGCCCTCCGTGAAAAACACGCCCTCGTCCTGGCCGATTTGCTCACCGCCAAAGCGCTCGCAGTGCCCTTCGATCCCACCCTTGCACGGGAACTGCTCATGGCCCTGCAATTGTGGATTTTGGATTATCCCTGCGACGGTCACCGCCAAGGGCTTTCCCTTCGATCCTTACCTGCTTTATTGGCATCGGCGGGTCGTGCGCGCCCATGCCGCCCTGGAGCAGTGGCTTGCCCGCGCTCCTGCCAGTTGCTCTGTTCTGCGAAGCTTCTTTCATCTTTCGACCGGGTTGAAGCAGTATCTGGCTGATGCCCTCGTCATCGAAGCCGCTACTATCTATGAAAACGCTTTTTGCATTTTCAGCGCTTTGCGCGATGCCCTTTGGCTCAGCGCCAGCGGCCCCTGCCCTTTAAGCGACCCTTATCTGTTGCAAGCAGGACAAGCCGCTGAGCTCACCGAGGCTCTCCAGTTGCTGCGTGCCCAATATCGCCAAAAAGGCGCCTCCCTGACCAACCCCTCGAAAGCCAAACTCTACCGCACCGTGGTCACTCATCTGGACAAATACTGGCAGCGGCTGCTTCCCCCACCGGCCCATCCAGACAGCGTACGCACGACCAATGAGCTGGAAGGCACCTGGCGCACCTCCAAGCGCAAACGCCGTCAAACCCACGGGCGCAAAAATCTGACGCGCGACTTTGAAGCGCTCCCCGAAGAATACATGCTCCTGGCCAACTTACACAATCCCCGCTATGTGGAGCTGGTTTTAGGCAGTATCGATAATCTGCCCCAAAAGCTTGCCCAGGCTGCACAGAAAGCACCCCCCTTCAGTCACTGGCGGGCGAACAGAAAAACCCTCGCCGTGGGTCGATTGCCCAAAAAGCTCCTGCGAAAAGAAAACTTCCTTGAGGAACTCTTCGAAGTCTGTAATCGCCAGGATCAATCCTTAAACCCGCAACCCCATCGGATTGCCTCCTGACAACGACTCCAGTGCCCTCCCTCTGCTCCCCATTTTCTTCATGCTCTAACCAGAGAACTCCACGCAATTTGCGTGCCAACCGAAATTCAGAACGATGGGCACAAGACCTGGGGCAGCCAGCAATCAAAAGCACGCTAAACACGTACCAGGAGGGGAATTCGGTAAACGAGCCTCTAAACGAACAGATCCCTGGGAGGGGTTATGGGTGGGTCGCAGAGAACGAAACAGGAGATTCGATGAGATGTTGGCCCTGTGGCACGCCTCGCACGCAGCCTCGAATTTACTTTCCATTTTCCGGTCGCTGACGTAAGTTCGATACATAACGAGATAATTTCAAACCTTGTCAAAACAGTATGAAAAAGATCCTGAACGAACCGCTGGCTTATGTAGATGAAATGCTCGAAGGGATGTGTGATGCGCATCCTGCCCATTATGAGCGCTGTGGCCCCGAGAATCGCGTAATTGTGCGTCCGGGTTCACCCGTGGAAGGAAAGGTGGGTCTCGTCTCCGGAGGGGGCTCGGGGCACCTACCGGTCTTCACCGGTTATGTGGGAGATGGGTTGCTCGATGCCTGCGCCATCGGGGACGTGTTCTCGTCACCTAATGTGGAACAAATGGCGGAGGCTACCCGGCGAGCCAACGGGGGCAAGGGTGTCTTGCTCCTCTACGGCAATTACAGTGGCGACAATATGAATTTCGATATGGCCGCCGAAATGCTCGAAATGGAGGATATCGAAACCCGCACCGTGCGCGGGTGTGATGATGTCGCCAGTGGCGGACCCGACGAACGGGACAAGCGGCGGGGAATCGCCGGTATCATCTACGCCTATAAGGTTGCCGGGGCCAAGGCCAAGGCGGGAGGATCGCTCGATGAAGTGGCGGAAGTCGCACGGAAGGCAGTCGACTCGATGAGAACGGCCGGCGTCGCCCTCACCCCTTGTATCGTTCCGGCGGCGGGGAAACCGACCTTCGAACTCGGTGAAGACGAAATGGAAATCGGCATGGGCATACACGGTGAGCCGGGTGTCCGCCGGGGCGCGCTGCGTTCGGCCGATGAGATCTCGGCTGAGATGCTCGATATGATCCTGAGCGACATCGCTTTGAGTGGAGGAGACCGTGTGTCGGTCCTCTGTAATAGCCTTGGTGCGACTCCGCTCGAGGAACTTTATATCGTCTACCGGTATGTCGCCGCCCAGCTGAGAGATCGGGGGGTTTCGATTGTCGAACCGCTGGTCGGCCGTTACTGCACATCGATGGAGATGACGGGCCACTCGATTTCGCTGATTGTGCTGGACGATGAGTTGGAGGAACTTTTGAAGGCACCTTGCGATTGTCCGCACTGGAGAGTCGTGTGATGAGCAAAGGGCTTACTACGGCGAGCTTGCGTACTGGTTTTGGGAAGATCATCGAGCACATTGAGACGGTGGCCGATGAGCTCAACCGGGCAGACGGCGCTATTGGCGATGGCGACCTCGGGGTAACGATGGTTCGGGGCACGCGATCATTAAAGGACGATTTACCGAACCTTCCGGAGGATTTGGGTATGGCCTTCATGAAATGTGCCCAGGCTTTTACGCGAGTGTCCGGATCCACCCTAGGGACGTTGCTGGCAACTGGTCTTATGGCCGCGGCCAGGAAGACCAGAGGGCGGACGGAGGTGGCATGGAGTGAAACGGGTGACCTGGTAGTCGAGGCGGTGGCGGGCATGTCGAAGCGAAGTCAGGCCCGACTGGGTGACAAGACAATCCTCGATGCTCTGGATTCGGTCGGTAAGGCGATAACCGGACACTCCGATCCCGGCGCCATGATCGAACAGGCCAATAAGGCGGTTGATCAAGCCCTGGACCAATTTCGAGATCAGCCCTGCAAAGTGGGCCGGGCCCGGATTTTCGGGGAGAAGACAATCGGCCGCGATGATCCCGGTATGCTAGCCCTCAAGCGGATGCTCGAGGCTTTAGTTCCCTAAAACGGCAACAAATCGGTGTGATGCCCGATCATTTTCCACTCTCCGTCCTCTTTCCGATATACGTTGGTCGCACGAATTGAAACTTTCCGGATTTTTCCTTCCTCATCGGTATTCTCTCCCTTCTCATAATTCTGGGTAACGGCGAGATCCCTTCCGACCGTAATCTGCATCTTCCTAGCTTCGAACTTGCCGAAGGGCCGGTCTCACACGCGAATGCAAAAGCCGGTGTTGTGGTCAACCTCGTCCGATGTAGGGCATCTTCGTCGCCATGACGGTCATAAACTGCACATTCGCACCCAGGGGAAGACTTGCCATATAGATGACAGCACGTGCCACATCATCGGTATCCATTCTTGGCTCAACCGTTACAGATCCATTGGCCTGCGGAACCCCCTTCTTCATTCGTTCGGTCATTTCGGTCGCCGTGTTGCCAATATCGATCTGCCCGCACGCAATATTGTACTTGCGTCCATCAAGAGAGGTCGATTTCGTCAGACCCGTTATGGCATGCTTAGTGGCCACATAAGGCGAGGAGTTTACGCGTGGCACGTGCGCCGATACTGAGCCGTTGTTGATGATACGCCCGCCCCTGGGTTGCTGATCTTTCATAATCTTGAACGCTTCTTGGGTGCACAGGAACGTGCCGGTCAGGTTGGTTTCAACTACCTCTTTCCATTGCTCGTAGGTCAGGTCTTCCAGAAGTATTCGCGGCGCCCCGGTTCCCGCATTATTAAAGAGTAAGTCGAGCCGACCAAAGGTCTCCTTTGTTTTGGCGAACAGGGCTCGAACGGAGGCAACATCCGTAACGTCCGTGGGTACCACCAGCGCTCGCGAGTCGGCTGACGCCTCCTCAGCTGTCATTTCCAAAGCCTCTACGCGACGACCGGCCAGAACAACGGAATACCCCTCCCGCAGAAGAGCAAGCGATGTCCGCTTGCCAATGCCGGATCCGGCTCCTGTAACGATTGCGACCTTGTTGGGTGAACTCATTTCAGAACCCGCGTTTGTCTCGAGGCGTGCCGTCGATCGGTCCGCCTATCTCATTCCTTTCGTCCGCCATGGGGTTCCTCTGAGGTTCGTAGATTGGATGCTGCATGTCGAGGCGAATCTGTTGAGACAGGGTCAGGCCTATTATTTAAGTGTATCCCTCGGTCTGCCTGAAACGCCATTGATGCGCACGGGTCTTCTTCCCGATGGCCGCATTAGGAAAACGTGCTCGCAACCGTAGTCTTTTCCTTGAACGATCAATTCACCGCCTCAACGTGATTGGCGGAAGTAATCTGGGTCCTAACCATTTTTGAAACGCAGATGGTACAGAGCAAAGCTGATTCGGTAGACGAGTATCTCGATGAGCTTGAACCGAAACGTTGGGCAGTAATCGAGTTACTGTTTCGGATGCCCACCGTTGGTGGGGACAGAATATTGGCGGGAGAAAATTGATCAGATCTAAGGATCTTGTTAAGAAGCCGCATTAAGGATTTTATTGATCCCGATTTCGTAAACTATTGGCAGTTCGATTAGCGATTGAGATTCCGAATTACTGCTCAAACCGGCATCTGCCGCGATGTAAATTCTCGCCCGATAATTGCGGTTTCTTCCTTCGCACCGGCGATCACCATTGCTCCTTCTTTTATAAGCTCCTTGACCTTCTTTGGATCTGAACCCTCAAGAAATGCGACCCCATTCGCCTTGCAGGCCGCCAATACCCGGCTGCGAGCTTTGAGCATCTCCTCTGGCAGAGGTCGTGGAACCTGCCGATAGCCCAATGAAAGACTCATATCACCCGGCCCCATTTCCGCAAAGCCGATTCCAGGCACGGCCAGAATATCTTCAATATGAGGTATCGCAGCAGCCGATTCGATCTTGAGGCCCAACAGCAACTCTCCATCCGAATTGAGCGGCCACGGATCCGCCCGAGCGAGGTACTCATCCCGGTCCAATCCCCAGACAGGCGCCGCCGAGCCCTCGGATCCGACTCCACGGGTTCCGATTCCCAATCGCTTTCCCACTCCGAGGCGGTTGATGGGGTAGCGGCAGGATTGCACGAAGGTGCGAACCGCCGCCGGCGACTCCGCCTGGCAGAGCAGAATTCCGTGGACGCCCCGGGCCAGAATCTGACGAAACTGCCAGGCGTTGAATTGAATCATCTCCTTTGTCCTACCCTCCACCGGCGCTTCCACGATGATCGCCGGAGTACGATGCCCACTGCGTGTGGGTCCTCCTTCGATCAATCCTGCCATATACTCGTCCAGTCCGCCCATATTGAAAGACCCATGCTCCATCCCGACGTTGATGTAGTCCGCCCAGGTCGAGGCGTCCTCCTTGCCTTGCTCGCGAGTCAGCACATGACCGCTATGGGACCCAATGTAATAGATAGGCTGATCCTGTTCCAACAGCTCGACCGCTCGGTTTACCCGCTTTCTCATTTTGTTCCTCAGAGGACACCACATCCCGCAGGGTTGCAAGATTATCAGTAAAAACAGGCATTGTCGTATCTTCCTTTCGAAAACGAAAACGATAAGAATTAGGGCTTATTATCCTATTTTGCCAGGAATGATACTTAATTCTGTTTTGTATTAACATCGAATGTAGAATTAATGGACGTAGTGCTGTGTATCACTGGATGATGGTTCACGCACTGCGAAAGAGGAGCGTTCAATTGATCGGTGAGAAGCTGAGGGAATCGGAGAGCCTGGCAGCACCTTCATTGGGAAGAAGTGCAGATAATTCCGACAGATGCGGGAGGATCTTGATGCTTGGGGAGGGAAAGTGATCAATCTCATAAATGAACGAGATACTTCAAAGGGAGAAAATATAGGATTCTGCCAAAAATCTCGTCGATTCGGGTTCCGCGACCACGTTCTTGCGAACGCGGAAATCCCTGAAGCAAATAGATTGCCTGTCCCTGTTTTTTGGGGATTGTCCTACTATTAGATAGCTATTAAGCTTACTATTTTTGGGGTTAAATGCGACATAATGAAAAAAGTTCCTTTAACTTTTACTAAGATATAAGCTTATTTGCTAATATTGATGGAGGCAATTTGAAAATATTCTCGGGAGGAGAGATATGGCAGGAACGTTTGGAAGTCGGCTTCGTGAATTGAGAAAAGAGGGCCAGGTATTGCAGAGTCGTTTTGCTGCGACCTGTGGGATATCGTCGGCCTATCTATCGGATATTGAGCGGGGGAAGCGGAATCCTCCCGACGATCGGGTGATCTTGCGTTGGGCGCAGTACCTTGATCCCGGTCGTTCTAGAGAAATCGGGGACGAATTGGTTGAACTGGCAACGGCCGATCGTGGGAGCCTAATGCCGGGCGTTGAAAGAGAGGCGATAGCAGTTGACAGAGATGGTGGGACTGCTGCAGCCCCCGTGGAGGAATATCCGCGAGGAAAGGGAGCTTTAGTCGAGCATTTCTGCAGGGATTTGACTCTTCTCGCGAGGGAGGGTCAACTGGACCAGGCACCGGAACGTGATCGGGATTTTGAAGCGATATTCCAGGCAACGGCCCGGATGAGCCGGAATAGTGTCGTGTTGTCCCATTCAAATGGAAGCGAGATCAAACGGGTTCTCGAGGGACTGGTCTGCGAACTGAGTCGCATGCCAGGGTCAATGCCGGGAAAACGCGCGTGGGGGCTTGGATATGGAAGGCCGAGCATTCTTGCTGGCGTAAAATATCGGGGTCAGTTGGAGGAAAGAGTAGATACCCTCATACGGGAGATTCAGCAAAGAGGCGGTATTTTCTTATTTTTGCCGAGTTTGGCCGATCTAGCCGATATTGAGGCGCAGACAAGGGGTTCGCTGGTTGTGCCGGCTCTCGAAAATGGTGACCTCCAAGTCATCACGGGTGCAACCCCAGCGGCGATGTCCTACTGCAGACAGGTTTGTGTCGATCTTATCCATTGCTTTCGCGAAGTGCGTGTAGGTCCTCTAGAACCAGCTGGAATATTGAAGGGAATTCTCTCCATCCGCGATCGTTATTCAGCGTATCATGGCGTGACCTACGGGAGTGACGCTTTGGAGGCTGTAGTGGAAGCGACCAACGAAGTTTCTGAGAAATGGCTGCGAGCGCTTTATCTTATGGATGAAATAGGAACACGGGCAAAGCTGGAAGGCTGGAGTCGAGAAATCTCGGCGGACGACCTAAAACAGTTGATTCGCGAATTCGAGGGGGAGTGAGCTGTTTGCTGAGAGACCGATTTGAGTGAGAGACGGTCGCCGATTTCTGGGTACCCGGCGACTGCGGGAGGGGCCGATACGAGCCGGGCGCAGTGGAAGTTTCGAGTGAATTCGCTCGAACCGGTCGAATTTCATTGAGGATTACGATTCGCGAAGGAGACATTGAGCAAGTCGGGGCTTCGGGACAGTGTACCAAAAATCACTTCCTAGGACGACACAACATTCGCCAGGGCAAAGAGCCGTAGTTTCCCGGTAGTCTCGCTGAGCGGGACGAGGAGAACGCTATTAAGGGTGTCCTTCAGTTTGATCCGCGGTAGGTTCGACGGACTCCCACCGTTGAAAATAACCACAGACTCAAGTCTACAAGACCTGCAGAGCCAATTCATCGTTGCAGCAGGTTTCGTAGGGATAAGATTCGGTTACGCCGGTTAAATCAGACTGCTGCGTAAACATCTGCGCGGCTCGCTGATAGTGGGAGCGTTCAATGATCGGGGAACGCGGCCAGGTTTCGATGCTTTTGTAACCCTGGATGGCAACCTCTACGACCGATTCGCTGGAATTCGGAAAATGTTCGGCCAGGAAGGAAGCAATCTCCGAGGGACTCTGGTCGGACATCCACGAGAGGGCGTTCCGATAGGCCTGCAGAAATGTGACCAGAAACTCGCCGTGATCGGAAATCGTCTGAGGCTGTACTTGCAGCGTACTGAAGGAGATCGGACCCAAGAGGCGGCCGACGGAAGCGACCTTGTGGCCGAGCCCTTCGTGCACCAGCTCTTCGGCCAAAGGATCCTGCAAGTGGACATATTCGCCCTGTCCGGTTCGAAACGCCTGTTGAGCGGCATCCATGCCGTCGAGACCGCGAACGAAGGTAATCTTTGAGGCATCGACGCCGTGCAGATGCAGACAGAAACGCAGGCAAGCCTCAGGCTGAACGGCAAAGCTGGCGGGCACGAATGTGCTGCCTTCGAGATCTTTCAAGTCGAAAGATTCGCTCGGCTCACGGGTCACGAGGTAGAAGCCGTCGCGTGTATTGATGGAGGCAATATGGATGGGCACGGACGAGTTCCCTTTCGACAATTGAACCATGCTTGCGGAAGGCGCCATCTGCTCGATTACGATGGTGTCATCAGTCGGCGGCGGTTTTGACTGCTCCTCGTCGCGAAAGACCAGTTCACTTTCGAGATTTTCAGGATCTAGAAACAACCTCGCGGTAACGATTACAGGCGAATAAAAGGCAGATCGGATTGTGACCAGACGGATTTTCATGTTGCGATTCGAGAGGTGAAGAAGGGGAATTGTCGATCTTTTTTGAGCGCTTCGGTGCTCAATCCTTTATTCGTAACCGAACTGGAAAGCTCTTACAAAGAGAAAAGAATTGAACAGAAGGAAACAGAGAACACCGCGGATTCTTTCAAGAGGGGAAATCGGTTCGACATTCTGTCGCGATCATCATCGTGTTCTAGAATTGAAAGGTGGCCATGTTGAGGAACGTCTGATTGAAATTGTTGCGCCTCTCTCCAGTAGCGACCGGGAGTCAAATAGGGATGGACCGAACGACGAAGTCGTCCGGCTACGGGTTTTGGGGTGTCATCTTACGGTCCCCTGAAATAGGAGGTGTAATTCCTCGGGGCGGGATAGGGCAAACCCCTTCGCCCTTGCAGTTTATTGTTGGAACTGTGACTTTGACGTGTCGGGCTTTTCTCTGGAAGTCCTTCTTGCAGTTTGACATGAGTCGTTAGCCAGTCGCGAAATCAGGTATGAAGCTTACCGGTTATGAGACGTTGCATTGCGATGCGGGATGGCGGGTATTTTCGTTTCTGAAACTGACGACTGACGAGGGCCTGACCGGCATCGCCGAATACAACGAGTGCTATGGAAGCCCGGGACTCTCCGGTGTGATCGAACGCCTGGCCGAGCGTATCATCGGGTGCGACCCATGTGCGCATGAGCGGCTGAGCCTGCAATTGTATGCGGTAACCCGGCAGGCGCCCGGAGGCATGACGCAGCAGGCGATTGCCGCAATCGAAAATGCTCTGGTGGACATCAAGGCTCGGTCGTTGGATGTACGAGTATGCGACCTGCTTGGCGGGGCCATCCGGGATCGCCTGCCACTTTATTGGTCACACTGTGGCACCTATAGCATGGCTGAGGACAAGGCTGCAATCATCGGGCGGCCGCAGCTTCGGGGTTTGGAAGACATCATGGCTTTGGGGCAAGAAGTAGGGGAGCGTGGGTTTAAGGCGCGGAAAACGAACATTTTGGTGTTCGAAGGCGAGTCCAGGTTTCATGTGCCCGGCTTTGCGAAGACGCCGGGTTGGCCGGAGCTGAACGCGGATAAGGCAGTCGTCGATGCGCTGCGGGCGCAACTCGTCGCATTCCGGGAAGGGACAGGGCCAGATATAGGGATACACCTCGACCTGAATTTCAATTTCAAGACGGAGGGCTTTCTCAAAGTGGTCCGGGCGCTCGACGATCTCGGTCTTGCATGGTTTGAGATCGACATCTTCGATCCTGCGTCATTAAGGCTGATTCGGAATGCGGTCCGCACACCATTGGCGTCGTGCGAGTCATTATACGGATTGCGAGGCTTCAAACCGTATTTTGAAGAGTACGCGATGGACGTGGCTATAATCGATGTGCCCTGGAATGGAATCTGGCAGGCGCTAAAAATCGCCGCCATGGCTGAGGCCTACGAGGTCAATGTAGCGCCTCATAATTTCTATGGGCACCTCAGCACACTCATGAGCGCCCATTTTTGCGCTGCGGTGCCGAATTTTCGGATCATGGAGATCGATATCGACGATGTGCCCTGGAAAGATGATATCGTGACAACGGTGCCGGAAATTGAGGACGGGCAATTGAGTTTACCTTCCGGTCCCGGGTGGGGAACGGACCTGAACGAGGATGCGATTCGGGCGCATCCGCCCAGGAACCGGGCGGACTTGAATGGGTAAGCCTCCGAACAGCCTCTAGATAGACCCCATTCGAAAAGCCTTTCGAGCGGGCGGTTTAAGGTTCTCCGCCACGGGCGGACCAGCCTATGGCTGGCAGGTTTCGGGTTTTAGGCTGCCGGCGCTGCCGATGAGCAGGTATTGAGCGGCCATCGGCGTGGCTTGCTGCACAATACGTATATTTGCCGCTGTCTGGAGGCATACTCATCCCGTGGTGCTTTTTTCTCTGAGCTTCAAAGCGGTCAGATTCAGGCTGCCTGTTCCAGTTCCTCCCCTCGGCGTTTCTTCATCAGTATGATGCGGCAGAAGTTGTAGGCCAGAACCTTCTCGAGCAGTTCATCGCCTACCGCATCGATGCCGCGGCGGCCGAGTTCGCCAAAGGCAAATCCATCTTTAATCGTGAACATCAGCGACTCCACTGCGGAGCGATCGCGGCGTGCCTCGCGATACGCCTCGCTCTCCCAGTCCTCGGGGGTGGTCAACTTCTTGCCCTTCGCCCCACTGATACTGATCTGCTTTACCCCCATGCTCAGCACCTCCTTGCGTCCCTTCGCCGAAGCATATCCGTCATCGGTGCTGACCAGTTCAGCAATGACACCGGTGCGCTTGATCGAATCGCCGATGGCCGGCGCCAGCTCAATGGAGTCTGCCGCGTTGCCTTGCGGTACGATCAGGCTGGTGACAAAACCGTTTTCGCTGCGAACCAGTTGTGGCTTGTACCCGATCACTGGATTGCGGCTGCCCTTCTTGATGTAGGCCGCCGATCCGTCCGAGAGGCTCAGGACCTTCTGTGTGGACGGTAGCTTCTTTTCGTGAAACACCCGATCATGAGCATACTCAACAACCCGCTTGGCGTCGGCAATATCACCCCTGATCTGGCTCAATGCCCGCTCCAGAAGCTCCCGGCGAGTGGGAGGCAGTGAATCCATCGACAGGCCCTCTTCAAGATGGCTCAGTTCCCCCGTTAGTGAGTCGGCCGCCTTGCGGCCCCGCTTGAGCAACCGCCGGTAGTGTTTCTTCAGCTTGCCCTTCGACTTCGGTTTGCCCGCGGCCAGACAAATCTGAAACTCCAGCTTGTCCATTTCCTCCAGCCAACGCCCAACCCATCCCTTGCGAAAATCCTCCAGCCCGAAGACATGCAACTTCTGACCCAAACGATTGGCCCGCATCAAAAGACCGCTCAGAATCTTCCCATCGGTGGGCCAGCAGCTGTTTGCTTTCACCGAGGTGCTGTCGATCGTCAGCTTCCCGAAATCGTCCCATTGCTCCTGGAGGATAAACCCAATCTGTTTATCAAAGATCAACTCGCGGGTCGTATGGCTGACCAGGTTCACGTTCTCCAGAATCGTCGTCACCGCCGGCATTCTCAGTCCCCCGCTCTGCAAAAATCCGTACAAGCTCATCGACTCGCGCACAAACCGCCGTGCCGGTTTCGTGGTCAACGAACCCAGAAACCCTCGAATCATCACGAACACGTATACCGCATAAGCCGGCATCCGCGGCCGGCCTGCCCCAAGATTCAATTCAGCAGCCAGAATATTCTCCTCCTCGATGTCCAGCTCCGGCAGCTCCGCTGTGCGCCCTTCAAAGAACCTGCGATCTTCCAATCGAAGTTTCTTCTTCTCACGCGCATGGGCGTCCAGATCCTTCTCGATCGCCTCGATGATTTGCGCCGCGAACCCGGCCAATTCTTCAACTTCATCCAGAAAATCACGGAAATCCGTGTCTGGAACCGGCAGAATGAGGTTGCTAAGGGGCGTCTTATCGCTTTTGTTCTCCTCTGTCGCACATGTTGGCATGTTTAACTCCTTTCTTAATCTTAAGTTGTTAAACACTAGCATGTTGCGACACTTTTTATCAAGCCAAAAATGATTTTTCTCAAGTTTTTCTTGCGCCTTTTGCGCCTCTTTGCGGCCAATCAGTAGCTTTTCGGATAAGGTCTAGTAAAAACATGAAGAGGAACCTCTTGATACTAGCCTGTTTGCCAGTCACGGGATTTGCACAGAGTCCTGGTCTGAATGCGGAGGCTTTCGCGACTTTACCGGAGCTAACAGTAACGGTGTCGAGGGTAGCTAATCCCGATTCGGCGGGCACGTATGCCACAGCGGTTACGGAACTCCGCTACGAGCCTCTTATCGATATACAGTCCCGGAATCTGGCTGAGGCACAGGGCGATGTGAGTATACGCGGAGGTATTTTTGAGAACACCGGATTCAGGGTAGGGGCGGCCACTCTTTTTGATCCGCAGACGGGGCACTATTTTGCCGAGATCCCTATCGATCCAAAGATGCTTTCGGTGCCGAGGATCATTACCGGGATTGAGAATGCGCATGCGGGATTTAATTCGACGGTGGGTTCCATAAATTACGCATGGAACGCGATCGACAGCAGTGGTGAAGCCGCGGTAGGAATCGGGGACAACGCCTTAAATCTGCAGCGCGTTTATGTCGGCGAAGTTGTCGAGTTTAACAAGGGGAAAACAGTAGGAATCGATCTTTCTTTTGCGCGTTCGGAGTCCGACGGTACGCGTCCTGATGGCGACTATGAATTCGATCGGTTTGGTGGGAGGATTCAGCTACTCAGGGAGCATTCACAGACTGACTTCTTCGCCGGGTATCAGTCGAAGTTCTTTGGATGGCCAAACATGTATACGCCTTTCAATGTAGCCGAGACGGAGAATTTGCAGACGAACCTGTATATGGTCAACCACCGAACGAATTTCCCTGATGAGAGTTACTTGGAAATTACGGTCTACTACCGGCGGCACAAGGATGATTACGAATTCAACCGTTATGTTCCGGGACAGTTTAATCCCTTTAAACATGAAACTGTGGTTTGGTCTGCTGGTTTCCAGGGGAGGCAGGCGTTCGAGGGTTTCGCTCTAAATTACAGCGGACAGTTTGTTTCTGACGAAATCACGTCCAGCAATCTGGTATTCGGGCCGTTCCGCTCTCGCAGTTACTACAAAATCGCTATGGTCCCGGAGTGGCGCCGTTCAATTGCTGAAGGGGCTGAATTCGTTCTGCGAATCGGCGCGAGCTACGATGACACAAACCGGGACGATTCGAGAGTGTCTCCGATGGCTTCGCTATCCTTTTCTAAGAGAGCCAAAGACGGCAGCGGGCGGCGCGTGTATTTCGAATATGCGGATAGCAGCCAGGTGTCGGGTTACACTGCAATTGGCGCCAACCCCAATGCGGGGCTCTTTCGTGGCAAGCCCGATGCGGCTCGTGAGCGCAGCAGGAATTTTGAGGTAGGGGTTGATTATTTTCGCCCGAATTGGCAGAGCCATGTCGCTCTCTTTTACAGGCTCGACCGTGGGTTGTTGGATTGGACCTTCAATTTTGAGAGCACCTCCGCGCGCAGCGCTAATAATGTGGATATCGATACGTTTGGTAGCGAAGTAACCTTCATTAAGAGCTGGAAGAATCTAAGTTTGATGCTCGGTTATACTTACGTCAGGAAGAGCGAGGACTACGGGAGCGCTCAAGTTGATGCCAGTTTTTATGCTCTGAACTTTCCTCGGCACCGCTTTACCGCGGCATTTGTTTATCGCTTCCTTGAACGGTTCGAATTGCGCATCGATAACGAATTCCGTTCCCAGAAGGAAAATCCACTGAGGCGCAGCTCGGATAATGCAGCCCTTACGTCACTCGGCCTGGTTGTGTTTGTCCCTGAGTTCGAAGGACTGGAACTGAGTATGGCGGTCGATAATTTGTTCAATAGCAGTTTCGAAGAAATCCCTGCAACTCCGGCCGCAAGGCGTCAGGTATCTTTCTATTTCACCTACCGCTGGTAGTATATCATGTCGCTCCACTCATCATTTCATTGTTTGGAGCAATACTGTCTTGGCTATCCAGGCACTAACCGGACCTGGGTGCTCTTGGGGGACAGGGGTCGAGTGGAGACTAGGGTGCATGAATTACCCTTTTCGATCAGCCTCTAGTGAGGATTTGGTTTCGCTCCAGTTCGTTTGAATTGTTTCGTCATTCTTCCTCGCCCCGCTCGACGGGATCAAGATTAGTGTAGTGTGGCAAGACCGGATCCTGGATTTGAGTTTGCAAATCCAGGATAAAGTAGGCACTATTGATTGTTGTGATTGGAGATATTCGCCAGCATTTGGAAGCCAGCCCCTTCGAGGCATTTACCATAGTTACAAGTAGTGGGGGGCGATACCCCGTTCCCACTTCTGACCACGCTGGGTTGAATCCGAGAGGCACTCGAGCAGTTGTGTGGTTCGATGACGATTCCAGTGTTACGGTTGCTGGTCTTCATGTAGTTGCGATTGAAAAAGGCATATCTTCGGTTGGTGGTAATGGTAAATCAAGCGAGTGATTATCAACCCATCCGAAAGAGCATCTCCTTTTTGACCTGAAAGAGCTGTTCCTCGCCGGCGAAGTAACGGCGCAGCTCTTCCGCGGCCATTTCCCCAACACGGTAGGTCTGCGCGCCCGCGATGTGGGGGGTGAGGATGACGTTGGGGAGGCTGCGCAAGGGGCTGTCCAGTGCGCACGGTTCCGGTTCTGTGACGTCGATGCAGGCGAAGATGCGGCCGGTCTGCAGTTCAGCGATGGGCGCGTCCTCATCAATATTTGCGCCGCGGGAATTGTTGATAAATACGGCGTCGTCTTGCATGAGCCGGAAATGGGTGGCGTTCCACATCTGCTTCGTGGCGTCGAGCTTGGGGGCGTGGCAGGAGACTACTTCGGATTCGCGGGCCATGGTTTCAAGGTCAACCAATTCCGCGCCGTATGCGTCCCTCGCACTCTCTTCCGTTACGAAGGGATCGTAGAGAAGGATGCGACGGCTTCATCTTCGGTGAGGTCGCGGTCATGCGGGTTGACCTCTACCTCCGCAAAGCTCTTGAGATTGTCGAGCGCTTCGGAAGGGAGGATTTTTTTGCGGAGGGAACTCTTCAGGAGGAGGCGAAGTTTTGGTTCTTCCATTTCTTGGTAATCCTACTGTTATCGAATTTACGTGGTTCCTAATTGCTATCTTCGATGCACTTTCGGTTTCTTCGTCAATAAGAATAGGAGTTCTCCGTCCTACCTGGAAGCAACTTCCCAAGCCTCGCTGATCAGATCTGCCGGGCCGCTTTGCGCGGGATGTTGTTAGATTGAATCACTGTGCTGGTTCATCCCGCCCAAGGGCGGTCCTACCCACCCGTGTGTCAGAGCTGTAGGACCGCCCTTGGGCGGGCTGGAGTTGCTTAAGACCGAACGCAAAGGCGTCCGGCTACAGGGTTGAGATTCACGATAAGAGTGCGAAGTCTGTTAGATCTTTTGTCGTGATCGTAATCGTGATCTAAAATCGAAGTGAGTTCGACAAGGTTCGCGCCAAGGTTCGGGATGAGGTTTCCCTTTCGGATGGTTCCATGTAACGGGAAGAGAAACCTCAGAGGAGGAGTTGGAATCACCTCTGTTCAAACCTCGTCGCAAACCTTGTCCCGAACCTTGTCGTAAGCTACGTGGTAAACCACTTTTTCGGAGGAAGTATTAGTTGCGACCCCCAATTGCACTCCCATCCCTCTCGGTGTGATTATCGTGTTTACGAACTCGAGTAATGAGTCTCCTGTCGAATTGAATTGAAGCAGATTCGTTGCGGGTTAGAGAAGTGGACATGAAACCGAAAAACAATCGTGTAGCTGTCATTGTTGGAAGCAGCAGCGGAATGGGGCGTGCGACAGCAGTTGCTTTCGCGCGGAATGGAATGCGGGTAGTTCTGGCGGCGCGCAGCGAAGCTAAGCTGGAAGAAGCTGCGACAGAAATTGGAAATGGCGCGATAGTTTGCCCGACAGACGTGACCGACCCCGAATCGGTCGAGCGGCTGCTCGCCAGGACCCTCGAGAAACTGGGGCGGGTCGATATCATGGTCTACGCCGCGGGGACAAATATCCCCGATAGGAGCCTTGAGGTTTTGTCGGTCGAAACGTGGGAAATGATGATGTCTACGAACCTGAGCGGCGCATTTTATTGTACAAAAGCGGTCCTGCCGGCTATGCGAAAGCAAAAGAGTGGCCTGATCATCTATCTTTCGACCAAAGCGGTTCTGTCGCCGGATGTATCCGGTGTCTCCTACCAGGCGAGCAAGAGCGGACTATCGGGTCTGGCCCACGGAACATTCCTTGAAGAGTGTGAAAATGGAATCCGGGCAACCGTTATCTTTCCCGGTCTTTGCGACACACCGCTCGTCCTGAAACGGCCCACACCCACGCCACCGGAGGTATTGGCCAAGGCGCTGCAGCCCGAGGATGTGGCAGAGGCCTGCCTCTTTGTGGCTAACCTTCACCCTCGCGCTCGGGTTCCCGAACTCAGTCTTGTTCCGGCAGGGTTATAGGAGTCTATGCCGGATGGCATTAGCTCAGGGAATCGTTACGTTGATCACCGACGTTCCCGATTCGGCCGCAAGCGGCCTTCCTACAAAACTTACGCAATTTGTAGGAAGCTCGCTTGCGAGCGATTTTTGTCCTATTTTGGTGCAATTCGGGTCTGCACCATTGATACCATTGGGCCCAGTAGGGACTTTTATAATGCCACAAGAGCTGAAAGCTCTCCTTTAGTAGATAGGCCCGCACGCTCTTCAGATCGTATTGGAGCACCTCCTTGAGGCGGATCTGTTGGGTGGGGGTGAGATTTTGCGGATTTTTGAAGAAACAGTATTTGCTTTTGACCAGCACGTTGATTAGCCGTCCCGTTGCAATCGCCTGGCTTCCGCAGCACGAATCTCATTGAGGGCCTTGTTCAGGTTGGCTACCAAGTGGAAGCGATCGAGGATGTGCAGCGCCTGGGGTGCCTTTTTCTTGATCACTTTGAGGTAAGGCTTCCACAGATCCGAGCAGACGTAGAGGATCTGGCTGCTCTTTTGCGCTCCCAATTCCCAGAAAAAACGCAAGAGCGATTTTACGTTGCGCTTATTGAATACGCCCAATAGCCGCCGCCGCCCCTCGTCAAGCTGGTAGACCACGGTGAGATAGTGATGGCCTCGATGATACTGCACCTCATCGACTCCGATCGCCTCAATCCCGCTCATATCGCGCCGTTTGAGCCCCCAACGCACCATCGCCTACTTACACACAGTCAGGATTAATTGTGATTTCGTCCTCCACGCTTTTCCCGCGGAGTGCTCAGTTCATCTTCATGCTTGGGTTGCGATGGCGGCGAGTTCCGCAACCGGGACTGTCAGGACTCGCTTATTCCCGAATGCTTCGGCCACCCGTATCGATAGGGACAGTTTCATGATTTCTACTCGTCGAAGAGTGAGCGCGCGAAGGCGATGTCTTCTGCGATGAGCCGGTCGACGGAGTCCTGGTCTGAGTATTCCGCGGTCAGACAGAGATCCCCCGAGAAATTACGCTTCTTCAATTCCGCTGCCACTCGTGGCCAGTAGGCCAGTCCGTGCCTTCCGGTTGTCCAGTAGTTCTTCCAGGTTGCGGATTCTGCCTCGGTTCCGTTGGTTCGCAACCAGTAGGCGCTCTTGAGATTCATTACCCGCAGATATTTCCAGACGATGTCGATGGCGTATTCGGGCGGCTCACCGTTCAATCCGCAGTGCGCCTGGTCGAGAACAGCACAGATATGCTTCGGATCATATTTTTCGATCATATGGAGAATACCCATGGCATTGTTCACCTGAAAATCGCAGTGATTCTGTACTCCAATCGCGACCCTGTGCCGGTCGAGCGTCGGTAGAGCAGCGTCGAACAGCTCTTGCACACGCGCTTCCTCCTTCAAGTATCCAAGTTGGGCGTCGAGTTTTACACAGATTCGGATGATTGGGACCCCGGCTGCTTCGCAGGCCGCGATCGTCTTCTCATCGGTCGGTCCAGCGAGAGTGCCGATCTTAACGCCTTCCTCGCGCAGTATCCTGGCCGCTTCAGGCAGGTCGCGATCGACGTTCTCCGGCTCTACTTGAAAACCGGGTCGGACGGGCAATTCAACCCCACTGAAGCCGAGGTCTTTTACGAATCTGCCCAAGTCGCCGAGAGATTTATCCCGCCAGGGCTTTGTGAAAACAGTGTATTCGAATTTCAGACTCATTTTTGTGCCTTAAGCTATTTTGCAGTTTAGTGCGCAGAGAATATGAGGTTTGACGGAGATTCAATAAGATTTGAATCAGCATCTATATGCCTGTTTTGATATCGCACCCGGTTGGTCTGATTTGATGTTTAAGTGCATGTCCTTCGACTATGTCCACGGCAGACAGCGATCGAGGGCGGTAATATAGCCCCTATTGGAGGCAGAAACAGACTTGAGAAAAACCCACCCCTGCCCCTCCCAGGAGGGGAACTCAATACGGATGTCACTCGCGCAGAGCTACACAAGAGGCGCTGTCATCGCGAGCCGACCGAAGGGAGGCGCGGCGATCCAGGAATAGGGAAGGCCCCACCTACCCTTCTCTTGATTGCCACGCTCAGCTACGCTGGTCTCGAAATGGCAATAGTCAGGTGACCGGACTATTTCACAGAATCTTTGAGCCATATGCTCAGTTGCCTCCGAAATTGAGTTGCACGAAGTTCACGGCCGTCGTTAGTGTTCTTTCTCAGATCTTCCCAGTACGTTAACGCTGGGCAATCGAGGAACATTCAGATTTCGAAATTATGTTAAAAGCAGCATTTATCGGAGCCGGGAGCCGCAGCCGTAGGACGCATTACCCGATTGTCCATCGGCTCAAGGAGGACATCGAGGTGGCGGCGGTGTGCGAGTTGAACGAAGCATTCATGCAGGTTGTGGTGGATGAATACGGGATTCCCCGTAGCTACACGGACCATATGCAGATGTTTCGGGAGGTGGAGCCGGATGTCGTCTACTGCGTGATGAACGAGAAGTGGCTGCTGCAGCCGGCATTGGATTGCCTGAATGCCGGTGCGCATCTGCTGATCGAGAAGCCGGTGGGGAAAACCCTCACTGAAGCGCAGCAGATCCACGACGCCGCGGTGGCGAACGAGGTGTGTTGCCTTGTGGGGCACCAGCGGAGGTATGCGGCAGTGACGCGCGAAGCGATGCGAGTTGTCAACGCAAGCGGAGCGGTTTCCCAGATTTGCGCGACTTTTAACAAGCGCCTGCTCGGCGACAAGGCGTTTGAGAGCACCAGCACGCTTTGGAACGATGCGTGTCACATCGTTGACCTGGTGCGCTACATGTCTGGAGGCGAACTGGCTGCGGTTACGGCTTACCGGGACAAATTCGGTTCCGACCACTACAACAGCTACGTCGCCCTGGTGCGGTTCGACAATGACGCGACGGGCGTGATTGTCGCCAATCGCGCGTCGGGTGCGCGGGTTCTCGAAGCCGATGTGCACGGTGTCGGGGTGGGGTGCTACCTCCAATTGCCGGATAAGATAGTGATCGCGGAGAACGACGAGACGCGGACGATTCCGGCTTGGGAGATTGATGGAGATGACCCGGAGGATAAATTGGCCTATGGCGGTGAGCTTCGCATGCACCGAGACCTCGTCGACTGTATCCACAATGGCGGCTTTCCGATTACGGACATTCGCGATGTCATCAAATCCGTTCGGCTGGTGAATGAGATCGAGGCGGTGGAGTACCGGGGGTAGCGTTGAAAGGAAAGAGGGAGCGAGACACGGTGACGGGGAGAAATGTCCAACGCTCGACCAGCTCTCCGCGGATTATTTCGGGATAGTTGCCACAGCATGCTGCTCGAGCACTCAGTGAATCCGTTCAACGGAGTCGTAATCGAACGGGATCGACTGCCGGCTGATCCGGATGTATTTCGGCGGCGGTTGGATCATTCTCTCAAGCAGTGGAGGGCAGACGGTATCCTTCTCGTGTGGCTGGAAGTGCCGATAAACCGATCCGAGTTAGTCCCAGTGGGCGTAGATGCCGGTTTTGACTTTCATCACACCGGCGAAAAGTACCTGATGATGACTCTTCGCCTGGCGGAGGATGCTTTCATTCCAGGTTTCGCGACCCACTACATTGGAGCCGGCGGCGTCGTTCTGACGGACAGCAACGAGATACTCGTTGTGTGTGAGCGTCACCGGCGCAGTAAGAAACCCTCATACAAGCTGCCGGGAGGCGCGCTTCATCCGCAGGAGCACCTGGCCGATTGTGTCATTCGAGAAGTTCGCGAAGAGACTGGTATCGACACGATCTTCGACGCGATTGTCTGCTTTCGTCACTGGCACGGGTATCGTTATTCGAAGTCCGATATTTACTTCGTCTGTCGACTGAAACCACGGAACCGCGACATTACGATTCAAGTTCAGGAGATTGAGGAATGCCTCTGGATGCCGGTTAGGGAGTATCTCGAGTCCGAGTACGTGCATTCATTCAACCGCGAAATCGTGCAAGCGGCACTCAACAGTCCCGGTGTCGTAGCAGTTTCGATGGATGGTTATGCGGACGCCAAAGAACGAGAATTTTTTATGCCGAGGAATCTGTGGGATTCTTGAGCTGCCGATACTTAGAAACGCCCCCGCGTTCCTCTACGAAGCCTTCGCACGAGACCGAACCCCGGCTTGCCGGGGTCCGGCTACCCCTATCATCGACATGCGAAATTTTAGTAGCTGGACCGTTTTCCGTTCAGCACCTCTGACCTCGCTTCAACTTTTCATCAGAATCCGGCGAGGCGGCACCACGGTCAATCATTCCACAACGATTGAATCATCTTCAATCCTTCGCGGGAGACATGCTCCTCGCTCGGCGCCATTGAACGCCAGATGCAAGTTGCCGCGGCCACTTCGGGCAGAGCTTTGCCAAACGATTCGATCGTCAGCCATCCGTCGTAACCGATTTCCTTGAGTGTCGCGAAAGTCGTCGACCAGTCGATGTGATCCTCACCAGGCGTGGCGCGGTCGTTAGCGGAGATGTGCACGGTTCGGATGCGCGATCCGCCGGTGCGAATGGCTTCCGCGATATCCTTCTCTTCGATGTTGGCATGGAAGGTGTCATACATTTGCCCTACGTTGTCCAAACCGATTTCATCGGTCATGCGCGACAGATCAGCCTGGCAATTGATCATATAGGTCTCGAAACGGTTTAGACCTTCGAGGGCCAGGATAATTCCGGAGCCTTGAGCGTGTTCACCGGCGGCTCGCAGACCCTCAACGCACCATTTCCATTCGTCGTCGTTGGAGCCGCGACCTACGAGGCGCCCGCAAGGGCTGTGCAATGGGCCAAGGAGAATCTCCCCGCCCAACGTCGCCAGGCTGTCGATACAGCGCTTCAAGTGCCTCACGCCGGCTTCACGCTCCTCGACGCTTTCACCGATCAGGTTAGCGCCTTCTGGCATGATGGTGCATGCTGTGCGGCCCAAACCCAACCCATCTAAATTCTCCGCCAGCTTCGCCCATGGGGAGGCGTCGGGATCGAACATGGGAAACTCCACTCCTTCGAAACCCCAATCCTTGATGTCTTCGATCAGCCCAAGATGCTCTTCCGTGACCACTGGGGTCCAGAGCAGCAGGTTCATTCCGGTTTTCATTGATTAATACTCCTTTGGGGTACTTTTCGATACAACATATTAATGGTCCGACTTCAAAAGAGGGGTCACAGAGCGGCACAGAGAACCACTGAGGCACACTGAGATTGAATAAGGAAAGCAGGAAAGCAGGAAAATGAACGTACAATAGATCGAGGTAGGAGTCGACTTCGCCTCGCGCGGAGCGCGATTGTAACGGTTAGAGAAGCATTTACGAGAGCGTTATCTGAGATCGAATTGAAAGAAAATGCTCTCGTAAATGCTTCTCTTACCGTTTCCCACTCTGCCGAACGTCAGAGCAGGCGAAATCGACTCCTACCAATTCGATCCCTTTTTAAGTAACATCCTCCGTGATGCTCGGTGCTTCTCTGTGATGCTCTGTGTCGCTGAATTCGCTGTGATTTAAATACTCGCTACAAAGTCATTTACAGAGGTTCAGACCTCACTATATTGCCCCTCTAAAGGCACTATGCAATCGCAAGTTTAAATCCCGATTTTTTGCCCAGTCGGAAGATGATTCTTCGGCCTGAACCGTCGGGCATCAGTAAGGGCTTCTGATTGAGAGTTTGCAGATACTCAAGCACCACCGCCTGCACCCGAGGGGGATAAGTTGCGGTGGGGAATAAATGCGCTTCGACCGCACAGCCCCTCTCTATAAGAACGCCGTCACTGTGAGTCAAATTGCGAAACAGATCGTGGTCGTCACGATAGTTGTTGTAGCGAGCTTTAAAGGGTTCGAGCTGCTTGTAGAAGCTGTTACGGGCGAAGATTTTCAAGGCATCCATGAGGGACTTGTTAGCGGTGTCCAGGCGGACATAGTTTTCATCAATGAGGCGCTGCAGCCTCGAGCATTCGGTGTCGATTTGCTCCAGTTCGAGTTGGAGGGCTTTGAGGGCCTGATCGAGTCGACGGATCTTTTCGCCCCTTGAGGCGCTTTTGCCCGGGTGGGCATGCTCGGCCAGGAGCAGTCTTTTCAATTCTTCGGTGCATTGCTGTTTTTGCTTCAGGAGGGCTTTGGCGGCACCGCTTTTCTCCTGCTTGTCCTCAAGGTGTTGGGCTAATCGCTTGTAGTGGACGGTGCGATAAGAGGTGATCTGATTAATCCCAAAGTGCTTATCGAGGTATTTGAAGTCATTCTCCTGAATCCAGCGACTGAACATCCCTTTGATTACCTCTTCATTTCGGGCCTGCTGATCGGTCGCCAGGATGCTCACGGTAATGGTTCGATTTTTTGGATTGGTCGCCTCCACGATCCACTGCACCAGTTGAGGATTTTTCTTCCAGGGGCCCCGCTGATAGCGAAGATGATACTCCTGGAGATCTTCGGCATGGTTGCGCGCGCGCTGCAGGCGCAACTGCCCGTCGATCCGTTGGAGGGGCTGGGCGCTGGCCTTGTAACCTTTTTCCCAGGTAATGATTTCGAGTTGAGGGTGCTCCACGATGGCTTCGTAAAACCACTCCGCGGCGATCGCCCGGTCCACGTAAATGCTCACCTTCTTATCAGCCGGCAACTGCACCAGCTCGAGCATCGCTTCGCAGTTGGGGATAAACCGTTCCCTTATATCCTCATAGTTGTCAGTGCTCGCAAAATAGATCGGATAGCCCTTGAGGGTATGAATAAAATCGCTGTGGAGCGCTTTGTCGGCCAGACGGATACCCGGACACCATCCCGCCAGCACCTTGCTCATTCCGGTGTAATGTTTGGTGTGCGGATCATAATAAAAGCTCTCTTCATCCGAAGCATTCAGGCCCCTCGCGTTCACTCTGAGGATCTCTCTTAAAAGCCCTTCATCGGCCAGGGCGCTAAGGCTTTGGCGTTGCAGATAGGGGGTATACAGGACTCGCCCGATGAGTTTTTGCAGGTCTTCGAGATCGAGCAGTTTGCTCTGCTCGATATTGACCGCGGCCAACAACCCGCAAGCCACCCATTGTTTCAAAAGCCAGCCCTCTTCGCGATCAATCTGAGCGACTTCTCTGAGCGCGGCACTGAACAGAAGTACTCCCAGGTGCCGATACCATTGCACCGCTTCGGAGCTCTCCCTCGAAAAATCGGGAGACCCCTTGCGATTGTCCCCTTCGCTTTCGGGGCTATTTTCTGCTTCTTGCTCCTGTTCGTCCCTCCCCGAGTCCTCCGGGCAATCCCAGGGAGTCTCCCGATTTTGCGCCCTCTCGGCTTCGGCCTCCTTTGCCCGGGCCTCTTTAAGCTCCTTAAAGACAGGGCGCAAAGTTTCCCCACTGAGGTTAACTCCGAACACCTCCTCGATCTCCCCCCGTATCTTCTTGCTGTAGCCATACCGACTCTCCCCATAGATCTGCCCGAAGCGCACCCGCACAAAACTCCGGATTTCCCTCGTCAATTTGCGATGAGCGCTGCGTCCCGCCAGCACTCGCGCTAAGGTCTCGGCATCTCCGCTTTGAAGCGCCTCCCCCCACCGCTTCATCGTTTTGGGGTCAACCTCAAATTGCTTCTCTAAGCGCCCTTTCTTCAACCCCGCATTGTAGAGGCGCCCCTCCAATAGCTTGAATTCAACTTGCTCCCGATCGTCCTCTACGACTTCAAAAAGCTCATGCCCGTAATAGACGTGCAGTTTGCCTTCCCTCAGATCCCGATAGACCGTGATCGAGGGATTACCCTTGTCCACTCCAAGGATGCACTGTAAGAAGGTCTCTTCTTTGACGGTAGGTTTCTCCATTTTTCTTCGAATTTGATGGTTCGAAGATGAAGCCTACCGTTTTCTTTAGCTCTTAAAAGCCGGGAATTGTATCTGCGATTGCCCCCTGCCCGCCAACCCGCATGATAGCGAGTTCTGAAGTTATCAAAGTGACTGGATAAGACCCAAACTCAAACCCTTTCCCAGGCGCCGGTTTTAGCGGATTTGAGAACGGTGTCGCAGACTTGCTGGGTGGCTTGAGCGGAGGCGATGTCGGGTTGAGCCGGGACGCCGGTTTGGAGACCGGTGAGAAAGTCGGCAAGGGCGTTTATGAAGGTGTGTTCGTAGCCGAGCACGCAGCCGGGTACCCACCATTTGTCCATGTAGGGATGGTCGGAGTCGGTGACGAGAATTGTGCGCCAACCGTTGACGTGGCCGTCGCCGGCGTGGTCGTAGTATTTCAGCTGGTGCGCATCTTCGAGGTCGAAGAAGAGCGAGCCTCTATCGCCGTTCAATTCGAAGCTGTTCTGATTCTTTCGGCCGCGGGCGTAGCGTGTCGATTCGAAAGTGGCCAGCGAACCATTGGCGAAACGCGCGAGAAAAAGGCAAGCGTCATCGATGGTCACGGGTTTGGTGGTCTCCGGTTCATCTTGCAGCGCCCGTTCTTTGATGAAGGTCTCGGTCGTAGCGCTGACTGATTCAATGGGTCCGTTCAACCAGGTCGCTGTATCGATGGAATGTGCCAGAAGGTCACCGGTCACCCCCGAACCGGCGACTTCGGCGTCCAAGCGCCAGAGCGTGGCGCCGCCCTGGGGTAGGTCCGGATCGATGGTCCAGTCCTGGAGATATTTTGCGCGATAGTGGAAGGAACGGCCGATGCGTTCTTCTTCGACCAGTTGCCTGGCAAAGGCGACGGCCGGCACGCGCCGGTAGTTGAACCATACCATGTTCGGTACCCCGGCTTTTTTCACGGCAGCTACCATCTCGGCGCCCTCTTCGGCATTCATTGCCAGGGGCTTTTCACAGAGGATCATCTTTCCTGCCTCCGCAGCTGCCAGAACAATGTCGTGGTGCGTATTGTTGGGCGAGCAGATGTCGATCACATCGATGTCGTCGCGCTCGACCAGTGCGCGCCAATCGCTTTCGGTGGATTCCCAACCCCAGCGCGCGGCAAATGACGCCAGTTGATCGGGTTTGCGCGCGCAGGCCGCTTTGAGAACAGGGCGAGTCTCCAAATCGAAGAAGTGATTCACCTTGCAATATGCGTTCGAGTGAGCCCGGCCCATAAAACCGTATCCGATCAATCCGACGTTCAAGCTTCTTTTTGTCATGTTTCTAGCAGCCTGTGAACGAACAACAAAGGCCGTTAGCCCCCGTGCTTAGCGTTCAATTCGTCGACTGCTTTCTTACACCGTTCGGTCACCTCCCAGGCATCAGACCAGAAGCAAAGATCGATCGTCCACCAGTCGTGTTTGACGCCGGGTTGATCATTCAGAGCCGGCAGCATCGCGTCGAAATCGATCAAACCCTCGCCGATGGGCGCGTGAGTGCTTGTCTCATCGTGGTGTAGCGTTCCGTCCGAATCGATAAGATGAATGTGGTTGATCTTTCCGCGCAATTTCTGTGCGAGTTCCAGGGCGCCACCCGGCAGTGTCTCAACTTCGCCCGGCTGGCGCGCACCAACCGTCGCGACCATATATGCGTGGCAGGTGTCGAATTGCACTCCGAAGTTGTCGTCGTCGACCTCTTCGCAGATGCGAATGACATCGGTAGGCTTGTTGAAGGCGAAGCCCGGCTCAAATTCCCATGTGACGTAGACGCCACTATCGGCGGCTTCGCGCGTGCATCGGTTCCACGTCGAAACCACGCGCTCCCGCGCGGTATCCTCATCAATCTCGGAAAAAATTGTTGGCGGCTGTACTGTGTCTACACGCAGCGCCGGAATTTCGAGATCTACGCAGAACTCCAGATTCTTGCGAAAACATTCGACGTAGGGGCCGGTGTCCGAAGTGTTGATTAATTGCTGGTCCCATAAATTTGCCGCCAGCCCGGACCAGGCAAGTCCATGATCTGCCAGTTGTTTCTTGCATTCCTGACGCTGTTCCTTCTCCGGCATATTATCCGGATTCGGGTGAATTGAGAATCCACCGAGTTCTACGCCATCGAACTGCATGCGCTGTAATTCCGAGAGAACCTCAGCCCAGGGCACCGGTTTATCTTCGTAAGGGCCGATCGAGTAGGCCCATGTTCCGATTGAGATTCTTTTCATTAGCCTGGTCTTTTCTTGCGTTTGCCCTTGTTGGAGCAGATTCGCTCCTTAACCCTTGATCTTTGGAAAATAACTGGGTTAGGGCAAAGAAATAGTCAGCATTTCGCAAGATGTCGTGAGCGCAGGTAAGTTTTAGAGTCCTTTCCGCTGCTGGCTCCCCCGGCCTCGCGCCGGGGTGGTGCTGGTTCCGTGCTGGAAAATGCGGCCCACTACCGACCCCACCCTGGCCTTCTCCCCCTGCCGCACGTTGCGGCAGGGGGAGAAGGCCAGGGTGGGGGGTTGCTGTCCCAGTCGGGACCTGTAGCTGAATACCGTGCGCCACCCCGGCACAAGACCGGGGCAGCCTCAAAGACACTAAACAGATACTGTCGATACCCTGCAATATACGGGCTAATCAGGCGAGGACTCCCACGTCTCCTTAAGGAATCTTATCCAGTTTCCAGAAAGGATGTCACGAATTTCGAGATCCTTGAACCCGCGGCTTTGCATTTCGGTAACCAGGTTTTGCAGGTCAGCAATTGTGTTTAAATCTCTGGGTGACTGCTCCTGACCGTAACCCCCGTCCAGGTCGGTGCCGATACCGGAATGCCGGGTGTTACCGGCGAGCTCACAGACATGCTCGATGTGATCGACCACGGTCGCCAATGTCGCCTCGGTTGCCTGGCGATTTGCCGGAATCTTGCGATTCCAATTTGGGTCCAGCATCCAGGCGTCAAAGGCGGCGCCGATCACTCCGTCCCGCTCGATGATTCCCCTGATCATGTCGTCGGTCAACTGACGCTGTCCGGGCGTGAGCGCGCGGCAATTGTGGTGAGAGGCGGCGACCGGACCGTCGTAAGCCTCCATGATCTCCCAGAAGGCCTGGTCGGTGGTGTGGGTCAGATCGACGATGATACCCGCCTCTTGTAGAGCTGGCAGCAAATCCCGCCCACGGGGGAGAAGTCCGCCCTCCGTCCCGGTTCCGTGGCAATAGGAGCTCACCCCGTAGTGGGAGAGGCTGACCATGCGCAGGCCACGCTCATACCAGAGAGGCACATGATCCGGATCGAGTATTGGATCGGCGCTCTCCATAGTCAGCACAAGCCCGATCGGGGTGTCGGCAGCTGGCTGCTGCCAAGCCTCGATGGTGGCATCGAGGTCCTCGGAAGAGGAGATAAGCCGCAGCACGCCCTCCCTTTCCATGGCCTTGTAGAAGGCGTAATGACCGGTCCCTACGCTGTAGCATTGAGACTGGTGATACATGCCGGTTCCTGTCCAACGATCCATCGGATCGATGCGTGACATCACGGTTCCGAATACGATGCCCACGCACCCTCGGCGCAATTCGGGAAAAGTGACTGTGCAGCTGCCAAACTTCTCCCTCACGGCGTCCCTGTCATGGACCCGAACGGTAGCCGCCGGAGTGGTCAGATCCCGGTTCATCTGGATGGCGCTAAAGCCCAGGTCCAGATGGCCGTCAACGATCAGGTAGGGCGGGGATTCAGGCATACGGAGTTATAACCACGGATTACCTAGCGCAGCCAAGCCGCAACCAAAAAGAAGAAGAGAACCGCAAATGCACGCAGATGGACGCGAATGCAGAAAGAAACTTCTACTTCCTTTGGGTAACCTCGTCGCGAACCTTGTCGACTGCAATTTATTGAATACCAACCTCTTTTACACATTACACATTCTGCGTATTGAGTACTTCCCAACTAACCTGTCATCCGTGTTGATCCGTGTCATCCGTGGTTCAATCTGCGCTTATTGTGGAAGTGAAATCCTCAAAATTTGCTTTTCCCCTACCTCCAGATGTTGCGGAAGAATCTGAGCAGGTTGCCGTGGGCAAAACGGGCCACCTCTTCCTCGCTGTATCCTTCGTCCCGCATGATATCGAGGAACTTTTGGAGATCATCGATGGTGTTGTAATCGGTGGGAGAGAGTTCGAGGCCGAATCCGCCGTCCAGATCGGTCCCGAAAGCGACGCAGTCAGTGTTTCCAGCCACTTTGGAGATGTGTTCGATATGTTCGAGGACTGCTTTCATTGGTTGGGTTGCATTCGCATAATGAGTCTCGGGATCATTGAAATTCCACTCGCGACTCAACATTTGCTCGGCGAAGACCAACCCGATGACGCCGCCGCGCTCTGTAATGGCCGCAATCATATCGTCGCTGAGGTGTCTCTGTCCGGGGACCAGCGCTCGGCAGTTGCAGTGGCTGGCGTGCACCGGCCCATCCCAGTAGTCGAGTATTTGCCAGAATGTGAGATCGGCCGCATGAGTCAGGTCGATGGCTATATCGGTTTCCCGCATTGCGTCCATGAGAGGGTAGGCGGGTGGAAATAAGCCACCTTCTGTTCCCGTACCGTGACCGTAGGTGTTGGCTCCGAAGTGAGTAAGACCAACCGAACGCACGCCACCCTTCCACCACTCTTCAAGGTTGTCTGGGCCGAGGATTGGGTCCGCGCTTTCCATCGTAAGCACCAAACCGACAGGGGTATCGTCCTGAGCAGTCTCCCAGGTTCGGACGCACACATCGAGATCGGCACGGTTCCTGACATAGGTGATCTCGCCGGCCCTTTCCAAGGCCTCGTAGTAGGCCAGGTGGGAGCGTCCGCGAGCATAGGCGACGGCTTGGGTTCGGACGGAATTGTGGGTTTCAACGCTCGGATTCTGCACGCGTGCCATGATCGTTGAGAGCATGATCCCGATACGACCTCGCCGCATGTCCGGTAGAGCGACTGTCGGCGTGTAGTAAAGTTGTTCCGGACCCTTGCGGCCGTGCAGGGAATCGGGATGGCGCGTTCCTTCTTCAGAAATGATCCCTTCACGTTCCCGCAGAACCAAGATCGGCTGTGTGAGGTCGCGACGGTAAAACAGCGCGTTGAACGCCATATCCAGATGGCCGTCGATGATGAGCTGGGGCTTCCCGTGCATGTGCGGAATCAATCCAACCAAACCTTAGGGACTCGTCACGAAAAAAGCAAGGGATACCCCTGTATCAGTCCTCGTCATCCGACCAGCGACGGGCTTAATCGGGAAATCTCACAGATTTCCCGACTCCGGCGAAACCGCCTCCAAAAAGCTATGTATTACAGAGAGTTAGATTGGACAGATTTACGATTCCTAGAGATCGAAATTCGTCACGGTGTAGATTTTTAAAACGGGAAGAGGAAGTTTGTTCTTCCCTTTTAGCCTTCTTATTCTCAGAAAACTAACAGTGCGGTTTCGCTTTATAACTCGAAGATCTGTGAAATCTTCGGGTTAGTCTGTCTCCATGAAGATAACCAGGGTCAAAACTTATCTTGTCAGCGCGCAAAAGGGCGAGATTGTCCAACGTCCACGGGGCAGGAACTGGCTCTTTGTGAAGGTGTTTACCGACGAAGGGATTACGGGAGTCGGTGAGGGGAGTGGGTGGCCGGTTGTTGTCGAAAAGGCGATCCATGAACTGACGCACTTCCTGATCGGTGAGAACCCGTTCGAAATTGAGCGGCTCTGGTTGAAACTGTTCGACGTGCTCCATGGACATGGCGTAACCGGAGCGGTAAGGGGAGGTGCGATCAGCGCCATCGATATGGCCCTTTGGGATATCAAGGGAAAAGCGTTGGGGGTGCCGGTATACGAATTGCTGGGGGGTAAGATTCGTGACCGGATCCCGGTCTACGGGCATGCCAGCACGCCGGCTACTGCGGAGGACCTGATGGCCAGGGGTTACAAGGCTTTTAAATGTCCTCCTGAAGTGGGTATCCTGAAGAAGCTGCGCGATGCGGTTGGCTACGAAGTCGAAATCGGCGTCCATTGTCATGCAGAATTTACGCCCGCGGCGGCGATTCAACTCGGTCGCGCTTGTGAACCGTATCGGCCCATTTTCTTTGAAGATCCGGTCGTTCCCGAAAATCTGGAGGCCCTGGCGAAGGTCGCGGAGAAAGTGGCGATCCCCCTGGCAGTGGGTGAACGGTTCGCGACGAAATGGGCTTTCGCGGAAGTTTTCGCGCGTAATCTCGTTGACATCGTCCAACCGGAAACGACCCGCCTCGGGGGTATTACGGAATTAAAGAAGCTCTCGGCCATGGCGGAGGCCCATGCGGTCAAAGTGGCGCCTCATGCGGGATCGGTAGGGCCCGTCGTTCAGATGGCGAATATCCATGTAATGGCGAGCATCCCCAATTGCATCTTTATGGAGCACACCGCTATCGATGTGCCGTGGCGGCATGAAGTTGCGCCTGGTTCAATGCCACAGCGGGACGGTGCCTTACCGGTGCCCGATACTCCCGGTTTGGGCGTGGATATCGACGAAGTGGTGGCCGCGAAGCACCCGCTTAAAGAAGCCGATGCGTTCGAGTATTCCCTTCGTAAACCCGAGGAGATCCAGCGCTCGGGGGTCCGTTAGTCCGGAGATTTTACAAATCTTCGGGCCACGAAGCGAAACCGCGGCGTGCCGGGGTTTCGCTGGAGCCCCAGATCTTTGGGCTTCCGGACCAGGTGCAAATCGGACTTGCCATGAAAAAATGACGACGTCGGCGTAATCCGTTGCTGAAAGATACGAACCCTGTCATTGCGAGGAAGAATGACGAAGCAATCCAGGTTTTCGGGCCGTCAAATCCGTGGATTGCCGCGCTACGCTCGCAATGACAGGCGAGTCCGGGAGCAGAATCAATTGGAAGGTTCCAATTGAAAGAAAAGTGATCGAAGGTACTAAACGGATGTATCCGAATACACATCCTCCGCCCGTTGGATCAGGGCTTTCATATAGGCGATAGTGTAGGCAGTGCCCGCTCGGCGAATTCCGTCGTCTCCCACCAATTGGGGAATATGGTCTGGAACGACCGTTCCGGTAAAATTCACCTCTTGTAACGCTTGCATTACCTTGAACATGTCCATGTACCCGTCGTCCTGAAAAGTCTCCTCGAATCGCGGCAAGGGAGAACTCACGTTTCGAAAATCAACTTCGTAGATCTTTTGCCTGCCGCCGAATTCCCTGATCATTTCGAACACATTTAAACCCATCTGGTCACCCCCCTCTGACCAGGTGCCAACGCAGAAACGGATTCCCCAGTAATCGCTTCCGCGGGAGATCTCCTCGGCTCTCCGGTAGCCATTGTAATGAGTAAACAGTTTCGCCACACCGTTCATCATCTCGAGAGGCGGGTCGTCTGGATGAAGGGCGATAACCACACCGGCCTCTTCTGCTACCGGCAGAACCGCATCTACGAAATAGGTGTAATTCGCCCAAATGTCGTCGGCCGTATAAATTCGATCGAACCGCTGCTTCTCAATTTCATTGCGAAAGGTGTCGAGGTCAAATTCTCGTGCCGTGTAGCCTCGTCGTTCCACGTGATTGGTAGTGTAGGTGTTGCCCGGATGAAAGTCGTAGAGCGTGATTGGGATCTCAGCTTTTCCAAAGACCCGGATCATGCGGCGATACGATTCAATATCTTCGTCCCGGCCCTCCTGTCCGAGTTGAATGCGGAGTGATCGGTAGAGCGTCTGTCGAACTGAGAATATCTGGAGGCCGTACTCGGCGAATCTTCTCTTAACCGCGATGAGTCGGTCGGCATCCAGCTCATCAGAACCCAGTTCCAGCCGGACCCAGTGAAGTCCCAGTTGCTTCAAAAAGAGAAGGTCATCGTCGCTTGCGTCCCAGCGAATTTCTCGTGCCAATTTGATGTTTGAGTATGGCTGCGTGGGCATCGGTATATCCTGTCGAGGGACCGCGAGATAGGCAACATTGATCGCAGATAGAAAAAGACCTTATAGAGTGGATTGTCGTCGACCAGATTAAACCTCGTCGCGAATCCCGCTGAGCGGGCTCCCGAACTTTGTCGAAGTACGAACTGGAAAAGCAATCGTTCTCGAATCCAGTTGTAAGAAAGATTCCGGTGAAAAGGTCACCGTTTCGGAATTCGCGACCATCTTCTTGCGAACGCGGCTACAAATTTCAACGACTTACGAAGCTTCGTAGCCGCGTTCGCAAGAACGTGGTGCTTATTCAGCGGAATCAGGAAACGGAATACTGTCCCTCAACCCTTCGACGACACTAACCTGTAATTCCCGCAGATTCTCAGATTCGCTTTATAGTCCGCTTTTCTGGCCTGCGGGTGACTGCTTGTCGAGGATAACCTTTTGTCGCTATCGTGTTCTCGGAAATTTGTGAGAAAAGCGGACTCAGACCAACCTCTCAAACCGCTCTCTGACCCGGATCTTATCCTCCTGATTCCCGAATCCGAGATTGAACCATCCCTTGTAGCCTCTATCCTTCAGTTCCGCAAAGAGGGACTCGAAATCGATCGTTCCCTCACCGGGAACGAGGTGAACCTCGTACTCGCCCGTATTGTCGTTGACCCGAACCTGCCCAATTTTGTCGACCCCAAACGCATCCAGGAAACCCAGCCAACCTTCCGGAACGAGATGGCCGTGAGCGACGTTAAAGGCCCATTTGAAATGTGGGGCTTCGATCTCTTCGAGAAACCATCGCGTCTCTTCAACATTGTGGGGAATGTAGTGAATCTCCGCCAGGTCGGGCTCCTTGTTGTGGTTTTCGAAGTAGACCATGATTCCTGCCCGATCCGCCATTTCGACAAGACGTTTGATGCGGTCCACCGCTGCCCGACGGCGACGATCGGTGTCCCCGAATTGATAACCACCATGGCCCACGATCCAGCCGCAACCGATTTGTTGCGCGAGCCGGACGTTCGCCTGAAGATAGGCATCGACGGCTTCGGACATGATGGGAACGTACTCGGCATTGTTGATCGCGGAAATGGGATGAAGACCGATCTGCATGTCGGTATCCTCGAGCAGTTTCCGGACTCTCAATGCCCGCGCATCATCAAACGAGGCGATGGCATTCGGCGGCATATCCGCATTGAAGTCCAGGTAGCGAAAACCGTTAGTTGCTCCCCACGAGATGGATTCCTCAATAGGGAGGTCTTTGGGTGCATCGAATCCGAATCTATCGGTATGCTTCTTTTCGATCATCGATGGTCAAAATGACGTGACAAAACGTTCCCTCCCGGCATTCACAACTTTCAGACCCCGTTTGTCACTCAGGTTTAGTGGTTCGTTTCCTTCAACCTCATGCAATTCGAATTCATCGACGACTTCCTGTTTTTCGATGAATCGAAGCGCTGCTGTCTCAATGGATTTTGAAAGAGGCCGCTTGTCTCGTTTGGCCCAACTGCGGAGCTTACTGTACACTGCCTCATCAAGTCTCAATGTGACCTTCTTGGATTTATCTCACCTCTTTTATTGTGTGCATGTGAGACATATCTTTTTGTCAATAATGCCTATTGCCGAACCTCTACGCGCAGAGACGGCGGCGCCGGTTGGGGTTCTTCAACGAGTGCCAGAATCGCTGCCACGATCTGAGGAATCCTTGATCTGTCGATGCAGCGAAGCTCTCGCTCCGCCGACTTCTTAGTCGTGATCCGATACAAGCCCGTCCTCCTTCAGTCTCTTCAGGGCTTCTTCGAACGATACGGACTCATCGTCATGACGTTCAGCTACACAGGCAAGATCTTCGAGATCCTCCCTGAGCTGCTCGATTTCGCCAATAGGAAGAATCACGGACGTTCTCTTGCCCTGATCATACGTAATATAATGTATGGACTTGGGCATAATCGAAATCTAGCTGAAATCGGTGGAATCGTCGAGTCTTTCATCCATCGTTGTACTTTTCGGGAGAGCCTGTTCAACAGGCGGATCGACGAGTAGCGTTACTTCCATCGAATTGTTGGACACTTTTCTTCCGCCTAGATCTAACTTTGTAAAGATCTGAATCTTCTTTAACCACTAGCTCCTTCTTCACTTCGAACTCAGTCTTCTCGAAAATGAGATCTGCTGTGATAAAAAGATCCGATGATTCTGTCTTAAGCCGTTGAGCGGCTTTTTTACAGTATTGTCTATCAACTTCTATTCCAATAGAATGCCTGTGATGCTTCATGGCGGCAACCATTGTTGTTCCTGTCCCACAAAATGGATCTAAAACCACGTCATCAACGAACGAAAACATCCTAACTAATCTCTGCGCTAATTGGTATGGGTAAGGAGCAGGATGGTTCTTGGTTGATTCACCAGTGATATTCCAAATTTGCTGGAACCATTTATCGAAATCTCTTTTTTCTATTCTACTTAAATCTCTTTGTCTTTCGGTTGGTTTTCTGTAACCACCTGGCTTTCTTTGCATGAGAATGAATTCCATGTCATTTTTGATAATTGCATTTGGTTCATAGGGTTTTCCTAGGAACTTTGAACCATTTGAAACTTCGTATGAAGCATTTGATATTTTATGCCAAATTATCGGATTCAGATTATCAAATCCTATTTTTCTGCAAATTACGCTTATGTCTGAATGTAGTGGAAAAACAAGATGGCGACCAAATTGCTTTCGTGAAACGCATACGTCTCCAACAACACAAACTAAACGACCTCCGGGCACTAATACTCGAAATACCTCTTTCCATACCTTCTCCAACTCTGAAAGGAATTTTTCGTAATCATTTATATGACCCATTTGATTTGGATCATCATTGTATTTTTTCAAATTCCAATAGGGTGGAGAGGTAACAACTAGATGAATCGACTCATCATTTAGAAATGACATTCTCCTCGCATCTCCATTAACCAAGCGGTGGGTAGTAAAACTCATTTTAAATAAATGATTGAACAATAGCTGTTAGTTTCTTCACGAAAGTCTGAATTGAAATATCTTTGGCTGGCGCAGAAAAGGATCCAGATAGTCCGCCATCTCTTGTAGATGTAATAAAACAACTTGCTGAATAATGGCGTTCTAAAGCCAACTTTCGGCAAAACAACTCATATCTTTTCTTGTAAGATGCGCCCTTAAACTCAGGAAAAACTGAAAAATGTGGCTCCTTTACCTTTACTGGTGAATTGGATTTGGGGCAATCTTCCAACATAAAGAAGTATCCTAGAAATGGCTGTTCACTTGAGTTAAATTTTCCTTCACGAAAAGCGGTCCAGAGATCTAGAGCACTTCCCATAGCCTCCTCAGTACGATTATTGAAGTTATTTCCGAACGATGGCCCAACTTGTGATTTGGCCTCAATGGCGACAGCCAGCTTATTATCCTTCACGACAAGTAAATCCCATTCTTTAGTTGGCCGGAAAAATCCTGGTAGTTCCAAAGAGCTCTTAGGAAAAATATATCTTTTTGATATTCCAGCTTCCAGGATAACCTTTTCGAAAAAGGCAATAAAGCCATCCATCTGGGCACCCCCCGTGACGGCACTTCTTGCTCCATGATCTGCCGTTTTTCCTGAAACCTGCTTTTTCCTTTGGGATTCTCTTGTCGCCCAGTAATGAGCGACTGCGTTTGAAAGGTGATTTCTAATTTCCTTATCGGTTATTAGTCAATGATAAAGTGAACATGTGTTCACAATAAATAACCTCATTCTTGATTTATCACGAGTGAAGCACATAATCTGTTAAAGCATAGTCACTTACAGTGCCAGCCGAAAGGGCGTCGTTGCGAACATCAAGACAATCAGGAGGATCGGAATAGAGTTCAGTATTGGATTACAGATAGGATAAACGACGAAACTAGCCAATGAATAGAACAGAATGCCTCGGAATATTTCGATAAGAAGCGGTACACGACATGATCTCTATCCGAATCCGATACCGCTCAAGTTGAGTTCGACCGACCGTAGTAATTCCTCACGCAGGCGTCGAGGACCCGTTGTGTGCGGAGACCGCTTTCACCGGTTGATTCGCACTTTCCGTGGCCGCGCAGTTCGTTTATGATCGTCTCCTGAAGGGGCTGGCATACGTGGTCAGGGTAGGGCGCCGATACGAACGTTTGTTCCCCGTTTGCCATCGTTATTTCTATGTCAGAATCTTTGTAAACCTGGATACGAATTTTCCCGAGAGAACCGGTGAACGTGATCCAGTCGTCTGTTCGGCTCGAGTTGAAATTGAAGGTCCCCGTCCCTAGAACTTCGTTTTCGAATCGAAAACATGCGACGGTCACGTCCTCGGCTTGGTAGGTGCCTCCTGAGTTGATCGAATAGCCGGATATTTCGCTGATCGGACCGACGAGATAGTCGAGAATATCGAAACCGTGTGAACCGAGATCGACGAAATTTCCCGCTCCCGCAATGGCGGGGTCATAACGCCACCGGCTGGCCTCCTCTCCTGCGGCTAATTTTGAATATTCAATGAATTCGACCGAGGTCAATTTTCCGATCGTTTCTCCGTTCAGCAGGTCGCGCAACTTCAGAAAACGGGGAAGGGCCCTGCGATAGAAGGCGACCCAGAGCGGTAGACTCTTCTCCTTGAAGGCCTGTACCATCTGCTCGCACTCATTGGCGTTCATCGCCATCGGTTTTTCGACAAGGCAGGGTTTTCCCGCCGCGGCGGAAGCGAGGGCGTATTCGAGATGCGTGGAGGGTGGGGTGGCTACGTAGACGACATCGACCTCGGCGTCGTCAATGAGCGCCTGACCGTTGTCGTACCATTTCGGCACGTTGTGGCGCTCTGCGTAGTCTTTCGCGGCTTCTCCATTCCGTCGCATGACTGCGGTGAGGCGTGAGTGTTCCGCCTTATAAAGTCCGGGGCCGCTCTTCTTTTCGGTGACGTCGCCGCAGCCGATGATTCCCCAGCTTACTGTATTCATAGTATCCAGCTCTTCCTGATTTTCGAATCGGCCACTTTCTGATCCCGCTGAGCGCATTTGCGTTAACCTAAGGAGAAGAAACAAGAGAGGAAATCAA